>NZ_JAUYAF010000029.1 GCF_030693625.1 Phenylobacterium sp. | reverse complement strand
GCGGCGGGGTCGGGGGCCGCCAGCCGGTCAGGCGCGCGCCGCCGCCGTGGCAGCCGCGGGCCACCAGGCCCGGCGGCAGCTTCGTCGAGGCGTCGGTGCAGGCCTCGTCCAGCTGATCCTGGTTCAGGTTGCGCGCCTTGGAGAGATCGACCCCGTACAGCATGGCGCGGCGCAGGCTGGCGTCGCGGAAATCCGCGCCGGCGAACATCGCCCCCGACAGCACCGCGGAATCGAGATTGGTGTCGCGGAACGAGGCGCGCTCGAACCGGCCGTGGGCCAGCACCGCGCCCTGCATCGAGGCGTCGCGGAAGCTGACGCCGCGGGCGTCGGTCTTGCTGAAATTCGCCCCGGTCAGTTCGCCGTCATTGAGCTGGGCGCCGCCCATCGAGGCCCGGCCGAAATTGGCGCCCTGGGCCTGCAGATCGCGCAGGTCGGCGTTGGACAGGTTGGCGGAGGAGAAGCTCACGCCCTTGGCCTCGACATCGCGCAGCTTGGCGTCGGACAGATTGGCCGAGCCGAAGTTGGCGCCGATCATCTGGGAGTCCGACAGGTCGGCCCGTGACAGGTCGGCGCCGGAGAAGTTGGCGCCATAGAAGCGGGCCTCGCGCAGATCCGATCCCACCAGGGCTGCGCCGGCGAAATTCGCGCCGTTGAACTGGGCGCCGGTCAGCTTGCGGCCCGACAGCTCGCACTTGGCGCAGGCCCCGCCAAAGGAGACCAGCCTGGCCACCTCCTTGTCGCCGATCATGGCGCTGGCCGCGCTGGGAGCGAACGCCGCCACCACGGCCAGGGACGCGGCCAGGGGGACGATACGGGACAGGGCGGTGCGGAAAGAGCCGAACATGACGCACCATGTGCCCTGTGGGGGATGTCTCAGGCTACTTAAATCGCGGTAATTCTTGGCAGATTAGCAGCGTGGGGTCCGCAGGCCGGGGGGGAGCCGAGTGGCGCCGTCGCCGCAGGCTCGGTTGAGTTGAGCCTGAGACAGTCCCCGCGCCCGGCCCATTTCAGCCCCCGAGAAATTGGTCCCCACCAACTGCGCGCCGGCGAAATTGGCGCCCTCCAGATAGGCGCCGACGAAGCTGGCCTGGGTCAGGTCGGCCCCGGCGAAATTGGCGCCGCCGAACACCGCCCCATAGGCGTTGACGTCGCGCAGGTCGGCGCCGCGGAAATTGGCGCGGTTCATCACCGAGACACTGAGATCGGCCTGCCGGAGCCGGGCGCCGGCATAGTTGCGGCCCTTGATCTCCAGCCCCGAGAAGTCGGCCTGGAACAGGTTGCAGCTGGGGCAGTTGGCCCCCTTGCGCGCCGCGGCGATCTGGCCGGCGTTCTGGGCGCTGGCGGGCAGGGCGATCGCCAGGACGGCGGCCAGGCTGAGCAGGCTAAGCGGCTTCATCTGCGGGCTCCGGCGGAAGACCCCTCCTGCCTAGGCCAGCAAGCTTAAGGTCCGGTGACCATGCTTAGCCGGTGCGGTCGCTGTCCTGCGGTCCGGCGCGCACGCCACAGGATTCGCAGATCAGGCTGGCGCCCTTGCGCACCACCGCCAGGTCCCCGCAGGCGGCGCAGACATCGGCCTCCAACCGCCCCGAACGCGCATTGGCGGTGGGCAGGAAGACCAGGTTGTCGGGCGTCGCGCCCCGGGCGAACCCGCGCGAGATGAAGTGGGAGGCCGGGATGTTCTCCCCCTCCGGCTCGCCCTCGTCCTTGCCGCGCCCCAGGCCGTCGGCGTTGAGCTCGCCGTCGGCGTTGGCCAGCTCCTCGCGGCCCAGATACGAGATGCCCAGTTCGCGGAACAGGTAGTCGAGGATCGAGGTGGCCGAGCGCACGGAGTCGTTGCCGGTCACCGGTCCCGCCGGCTCGAACCGGGTGAAGACGAAGGCGTCCACGAACTCCTCCAGCGGCACCCCGTATTGCAGGCCGATGGAGATGCCGATGGCGAAGTTGTTCATCAGCGATCGGAAGGCCGCGCCCTCCTTGTGCATGTCGATGAAGATCTCGCCCAGCTCGCCGTCGTCGTACTCGCCGGTGTGCAGATAGACCTTGTGGCCTCCCACGGCGGCCTTCTGGATGTAGCCCTTGCGGCGGTCGGGCAGTTTTCGCCGCGTGCGGTCGCGCTCGACGATGCGCTCCACGATCCGCTCCTCGGGCGGCGGCGCGGGGCGTTCGGGCTCGCGGGCCGCGCGCACCGGCGCTTCGGCCGTCTTCGGCAGGTCGAGGAAGAAGCTCAGCGGCGGATCGGAGCGGCGGATCCGCACGGCGGCGACCCTGGCCTGGGCGGCCTCGGACAGCAGGGCGCGGGCGTCCGCGGGGGCGGTGTCCCACTCCAGCTCGATCTCGGCGATGGCGGGCAGGTCCAGGGCCGGCTGCAGGGCCGCCAGCATGGCGAAATAGGGCGTCGGGCCCAGGTCCTCGGCGGTGAGGAACACCTGCCGCTGCTCAGGCGTCAGGAAGGCCGCGTCGGCCAGGGCCCCGCCGCCCAGCACGTGAGCCTCGGCGGCGGCGATCTGTTGCTCGCTGAAGCCGGCGAGCTTGAGGGTGTCGAACTCGGGGTCGGCCAGGTCGGCGTCGGTGGCCCCCAGCACGTCGGTCAGGAACCCGGCGTCCACCACCAGGGGGGAGAAGGCGTCGCGCAGGCGGGCGGCGAAGGGCAGGGCGGCCTCGGCCGAGGCGATCTCGTGCTCGGTGAAACCGCGCGCCTTCAGGGCGGCGTGATCGACACCCGGCGCTTCCGACAGGTCGAGGCGGCCGATCAGGTGGGCGCGGGCGGCCGGAATGTCTGCGCCCAGCGTCTTGAGGCCGCGCAGGGCGGCCTCCGACAGCACCCGGGTCAGGGCCCCGTCCTCGGTTTCGGCGACGGTGACCGGTCCCAGCCAGGGCGCGCCCGAGCTGGAGGATCCGCCCAGCCGCAGGGCCAGGTTGGGATCGTCGAAGACCGCCAGGCCTCCGTCGAGCGGGATGTCGGCCATGGCGGTCCGGGCGCGCTCATAGACCTCGCGGACGGCCAGGCGGCCGGCGTTCGAATCATAGGCCAGGCCCTGGGCCGCCAGCCAGTCGGCGAGCCCCCCCAGGCCCAACGCCACGGGGCCCCCGAAGGCGGCGAGCGCGATGGCCGCCAGGCCCACCGCGTCGTCGAACGCCTCGCCGTCGAAATCAGCCCCGCTTCCGAAGGCCATCAGGTCCACCGCGCCGCGCGTGGCGGTCCAGGTCTGGGCGATTTTCGGCGCGGCGTCGGCGGCGAAGGCCGCCACCACGGCGCCGGTTTCCCAGGCCGCGGCGGCCAGGGCGAGGTCGCCCTCGGCAAGGTCGGGCGGAATGGCGGCGATCAGGCCGGGGCCGTCTCCACTTTCGAACTGGGCCTGGGCCGACCACAGGTCCTCACCCGCGCGGGCCAGGGTCATGGCGTCCAGGATCATCAGGTCGGTGGCGCCGGCGCCCCGCGCGGCCTCGGCGGCGCGGGCCAGGCTGAGATTGGATTGCGGATTGGCGCAGGCCGCGGGGTCGCCCTCGCAGCGCTGGATGGCGTCCATCACCCCCTGCAGGCGCTGGGACAGCGCCATGGCGGCGGCCCGGGCCGAGACCCGGCCCCGGCGGCGCGCGCGCAGGGTGGCCAACGCCTTGACGTAGTCGCCGTCGTGCGCGCCGATGACACCGGGCGCATCGAGGGCGCGGGGCTCGGCGATGGCCAGGCGGCCGGCCAGCAGGGCCGCGCCCAGGTCGCGGCGGAAGGCGGCCCGCGTGCGGGCGTCGGGCAGCAGGGCGAGCGCGCCCGCCTGTTCGGCGATGATCTCTGCCTTGCGGAAGATGGCGGCGGGCAGGTCGGTCTCGCCGCCGGCCCAGTCCAGCCAGGCTTCCACCCGGGCATCGGTCCAGGCAGCCGGAGCCAACACCTCGACCACGCTGTCGGCGCGCTCAAGAGGCCTGCGCTCGATCCGGCCCGGTTCGGTTCGCAACGGTTTGTCTCCCACGGGCGGGGAGGTTAGGAGCCCAAGGGGTTCGTCGCAACAGATGTTGTGGTCGCGGGCGAGTTCTCAACAACATCTTGCGGTGATCGCGCCGCTGGACGCTCGGGAGGGCGCCGCCTATAGTCCGCCCGCCTCCCAACCCGTTGGATCTTCAGAAACGTGCTCAAGTCGATCTTTACCTGGTGGAACGGCGCCACCCTCGGCGCGCTCTTCACCGTCTGGCGCCGCGGCGTGCTCGTGGGCACGGACGACACCGGCAACAAGTACTACCAGGCCAAGGACGACAGCGATTCCTACGACAAGGGCCGTCTGCGCCGCTGGGTGATGTATTCCGGCTATGCCGAGGCCTCCAAGGTCCCGCCGGACTGGCATGGCTGGTTGCACCACACCTTCGAGGAACCTCCGACCAAGGAGCCGCTCAAGCGGCAGGCCTGGGAGAAGGATCACCTGCCCAACATGACCGGCACCATCAACGCCTGGCGGCCCAAGGGCTCCATCAGCCGGGGCGGTGAGCGCCAGAAGGCGACCGGCGACTACGAGGCCTGGCGGCCGGAATAGTGGGCGGACGTTCTCTCCTCAGCCTGACGGTGGCCCTGAGCGTCCTGGCCGGCGCTGGTTTCGTGGCCGCCCAGACCGCGCCCGTCGCCCCGGTCGCCCCGACCCCCGCGCCGGGACCGGTCTCGCCGTCGCCCTTGCCGCCCGCCGATCAGCCTCAGCCGGCGGAAGAGGCGCCGCCCGTCGTGGTGCCGGTTCCCGGCCCCGTGGCCACCCCGGCGGTCCAGGCCTCCGAGGTCTCCCCCGCCGCGCCGCCCAAGGCCCAGGTCGTGGAAAAGCCGGCCGAGAGCACCATCAAGCGCGCCCGCTATGACGTCGCCATCCTGCAGGCCCTGGACAAGGTCACCGCCGAGACGGTCCGCTTCGAGGCCGCCGTGGGCCAGCCGGTGCGCTACAAGACCCTGGTCTTCACCGTGAAGGCTTGCGAGCAGGCGGCCGCCGACGAACCGCAGGAAGACGCCATCGCCTACATGACGGTGGACTCCCAACCCCGCGCCGCGCCGGGCAAGCCGACCCCGCCCGCGCGTCAGGCCTTCAAGGGCTGGATGTACGCCTCGTCACCGGGCCTCAACCCGCTGCAGCATCCGGTCTACGACGCCTGGCTGATCACCTGCAGGGCCGCGGCCCCCGTCGTGGCCGCCGGCAGCCGCTGAAACTCAGCCGTCACGGCGAGCGCCTTGCCCAGCCGTCGCCGGTAGACGGCCCGTGAGATCTCCTCGGTCCCGAACTGCGCCAGGTGCTCGGTCATGAACTGGGCGTCCAGCAGCAGGAACCCGCCAGCAATCAATCTCGCCACCAGGTGTGTCAGGGCCACCTTCGACGCGTCTGTGCGGGTGGAGAACATGCTCTCGCCGAAGAAGGCGCCGGCCAGGGAAACGCCGTACAGCCCGCCCACCATCTCGTCGCCGGCCCAGCACTCGACGCTGTGGGCGCGACCGATCGCGAACAGCTCGGCGTAGAGCCGCTCGATGGGGTTATTGATCCAGGTCTCCGTCCGCCCCGGCCTTGCCGCCGCGCAGGCGCTCACGACCTCGGAAAAGGCTGTGTCGATCCGCACCTCGAAGGGGTCACGCCGGACAGTGCGCGCCAGGCGTCTGGACAGGTGGAAGCCGGCCAGGGGAATCACCCCCCGCCGTTCGGGATCGATCAGGAAGACCGCGTCGTCGTCACGCGCGTCGGCCATGGGAAAGACCCCACGGGCGTAGCAGTCCAGCAGCTCGGCGGCGCCAAAGGTGGTCATGGCGCCACCGTACGCGGCCTCAGGCCGAGAGCTCGGCCTGCGACTTCATCCAGCGTTCCAGCCAGTGGATGTCGTAGGTCCCTGAGATGATGTCGGGCTGGTGGATTAACTCCTGGAACAGCGGGATCGAGGTCTCGATGCCCCCCACCACCATCTCGCCCAGGCAACGGTTCAGGCGCGCCAGGCACTCCTCGCGATCGCGGCCGTGGACGATCAGCTTGCCCACCAGGCTGTCGTAGTCCGGCGGGATCGAATAGCCGGCATAGAGGGCGCTATCGAGGCGCACGCCCAGGCCGCCCGGCGCATGGAAGTCGGTGACCAGGCCCGGCGAGGGGGCGAAGGTCTTGGGATTCTCGGCGTTGATCCGGCACTCGATGGCGTGGCCTTCGAAGATGATGTCCTCCTGCTTGAAGGACAGCGGCAGGCCCGCGGCGATGCGAATCTGTTCGCGCACCAGATCGATGCCGGTGATGGCCTCGGTGACAGGGTGCTCCACCTGCAGGCGGGTGTTCATCTCGATGAAGAAGAACTCGCCGTTCTCGTACAGGAACTCGATGGTGCCGACCCCGAGGTAGCCGATGGCCTTGATCGCATCGACCACCACCTTGCCGATCTTGGCGCGGGCGGCGGCGTCGATGACCGGGGAGGGGGCTTCCTCCAGCACCTTCTGGTGGCGGCGCTGCAGGGAGCAGTCGCGCTCCCCCAGGTGGCAGACATTGCCGAAGCTGTCGGCGATGACCTGGATCTCGATGTGGCGTGGGGTCTGGAGGTAGCGCTCCATATAGACCGCGTCGTCGCCGAACGAGGCTCGGGCTTCGGCTCGGGCGGTGGAGACCGCCTCGGCCAGTTCGTCTTCGTTGAGGGCCACCTTCATGCCGCGCCCGCCACCGCCGGCGGCGGCCTTGATCAGCACCGGGAAGCCGATTTCCTTGGCGGCGGCGAAGGCCTCCTCCTCGGTGGTCACGGCGCCGTCGGAGCCGGGGACCACGGGGATGCCCGCGTTCTTCACGGCCTGCTTGGCGGTGATCTTGTCGCCCATCATCAGGATGTGCTCGGCCTTGGGGCCGATGAAGGTGAAGCCGTGCGCCGTGACGATCTCGGCGAAGCGGGCGTTCTCCGACAGGAAGCCGTAGCCCGGATGGATCGCCTGGGCGCCGGTGATCTCGGCCGCCGCGATGATCGAGGGGATGTTCAGATAGCTCTTGGCCGCCGAGCGCGGGCCAATGCAGACGCTCTCATCGGCCAGCCGCACCCACATGGCGCCGGCGTCGGCCTCGGAGTGGACCGCCACCGTCGAGATGCCCATTTCCTTGCAGGCCCGGTGGACCCGCAGCGCGATCTCGCCCCGGTTGGCGATGAGGATTTTTTCGAACATCGGGTTACTCGATGACGACGAGGGGTTCGCCGAACTCCACAGGGTCGCCATCGCCCACCAGGATCTCCACCACCTTGCCTGCCTTGGTGGCCGGGATCGGGTTCATGGTCTTCATGGCCTCGATGATCATCAGGGTCTGGCCTGCCGTCACGGTGTCGCCGACCTTGACGAAGGGCGGGGCCTCTGGGGCGGACTGCATGTAGACGGTGCCCACCATGGGCGACTTCACCACGTCGCCAGCGGCGCGGGTGGCCGCAGGGGCTTCGGCGGCGGCGCCAGCGGGCGCG
>NZ_JAUYAF010000053.1 GCF_030693625.1 Phenylobacterium sp. | reverse complement strand
AGGCCCTATCGATCCTCAGCCGAGCGGGCCCAGGCCATCGAGCCCTGGACCAGAACCTACAATCTCCACAGACCCCACTCCGGCATCGCCGGTCTCACACCATGGCAGCGTGTGAACAACCTTCTTGGAAACGACACCTAGACCACTCTTCTCATCTCAGAAGCTAGACTGTGGCGCGAATCGCTTCAACACGTTCCCAGAGCAGGACTGTCGCATCGACGCCGGTGAACCTCTTCAAGGCCACCGCCCCCGTGGGTGAGGTCACATTGATCTCGGTGAGGTAGTCGCCGATCACGTCGATGCCGACGAACATCAGGCCCCGGCGTTTCAGCTCCGGCCCGATGACGCCGCACAGCTCCAGGTCCCGCGCCGTCAGCTCCACGGCCTCGGCGCGGCCGCCGACCGCCAGGTTGGAGCGGATCTGACCGGCGCTGGGCACGCGGTTGATGGCCCCCACCGGCTCGCCGTCCACCAGCAGGATGCGCTTGTCGCCCTTCACCACCGCCGGCACGTACTTTTGGGCGATGACCGGCTCGCGGCTGATCATCCGGTGCAGGTCCAGCATGGCGTCCAGATTGGGGTCGTCGGCCAGCAGCCGCGCCACGCCCGAGCCGCCCGCGCCATTCAGCGGCTTGAGCACGATATCGCCCTGGCGGGCGCGGAACTCATAGATCGCCTCGAGATCCGAGGTGATCAGGGTCGGCGGCTGCACGCCCGGGAAGGTGGTGACGAACAGCTTTTCCGGCGCGTTGCGCACCTCGGTGGGGTTGTTCACCACCAGGGTCTTGGGGTGGATGGCGTCCAGGAAATGGGTCGAGGTGATGTAGGCCATGTCGAAGGGCGGGTCCTGGCGCAGCAGGACGACATCGCATTCCGACAGGTCGCGGGTCTCCCACGGGCCGAAGGTCGCGTGAGCGCCCTTCACCGGCTGGACGGTCACCGAACGGCCCTTGGCGGTGAGCCTGCCGCTCTCCAGGGCCATCCGCTCGGGCGTGTAGACCCACAGGGTGTGGCCCCGTTCCTGGGCCGACTGCATCATCAGGAAGGTCGTATCGCCTTCGATATTGATCCCCTCGAGGGGGTCCATCTGGACGGCGACCTTCAGGGACATGGGCGGGCTTCCTTGCTAGCTGAGGCGTTCAGATAGGTCGGGGCGGGCGCGAGCGCCAGCGCTGCTTAGTTGAGTTGCAGCCGCACACGCTCGCGGTGGGCGCGGGCGGCCAGCGCCGCGCCGCCGTCCAGGGTCGAGGCCTGGGCCAGGGCCTGGAGGGCGCCGGCCAGGGCGCCCTGGCCCTCGCGGGCGGCGGCGACGTCCAGCCAGGGGCGGTGGTCGCTGGGGTCCAGCAGGGCGCGGCGCAGGGCGGCGCGTTCGGCGCGGCCGAAGTCGCGAGCCGCCACGGCCCGGGCGAAGATGTTGTTCTGCAGCCGCATCAGCACGGCGCGGTCGGGGGCGGGCGCCATCAGCCGGTCCAGACGGTCGGCGACGTTGGGGGTGAGGCCGGCGTGCAGGGCCCGCCGGGTGAGCTCCGAGGGCAGGACCACCCGGCCCTCGCTGTAGGGGTCGAGGGCCAGGGGCCCCTCATGGGTTTCGATCCGCAGCAGGAAGTGGCCGGGGAAGTCGACGCCCTGGACGCTGAGGCCGCATTTGCGTGCGACGTGCAGGTAGTAGATTCCCAGGGCCACCGGCAGGCCCTTGCGGCGCTCGGCCACCGACAGGATGTCGGCGTTGTCGGGGTGCTCGTAGGTGAAGAGGTCTCCCCCCAGGGCCAGGTCCCCGGCCATGGTCTCGGCCAGGGCTTCCTCGGGGCTTTCGGTGGCCAGGCGCTGGGTCAGGTGCTCAATCCCGGACTCGCCGAGGTCGCGGGCCTGCTGGGCGTCGCGGCTGGGGTCCTCGTGCAGGGCGCAGGCGATGGCGGCTTCCAGCAGGGGGAAGTCGCCGTCCACGCACTGCCCCGCTTGGGTCAGATAGGCCTCAGCGTCTTCGCGACTCATGACAGCTCACGCACCTCTCCAGGCGTCTGGACTATGTCTTGGAAGTCTGCCCGGCGCGAGGGCGATAAGGTCCAGACGCACGGCGGCGTTGTGCAGGGCCGGCCGGCGGGCGGCCAGAGTGGCTCCGGCGCGCCGCAGCCGGGCCCGCTGATCGGCGCTGACCGCCTCCATCGCCGCCAGCATCGTGGTGCGCGACTTGACCTCGACCACAGCCAGGACCCCGCCCCGATGGGCCAGCAGGTCGATTTCGGCCTGGGGGGTTTTCAGGCGAAAGCCCAGGATGCGGTAACCCTTCAGCATCAGCCAGATCGCCGCCCAGACCTCGGCGCGCCGGCCCGACAGCCGGGCCGCCGCCCCACGGGCCTGGCGGATGGGGGTCACGGCTTGGCGTCCTTGAGGGCCATGGCGCGCTTGTAGAGGTCTCGGCGGGGCAGGCCCAGCGCCTTGGCCACCTCGCTGGCGGCGTCGGCCGTGCCCAGGCGCTCCAGGGCCTGGGTCAGGGCTGTATCGACATCGGCCTGCGTGGCGGCCTCCTCACGGCCGGGGCCGACCACAATGACGAACTCCCCCTTGGGGGACGCGAACCGCTTGTCGGCGGCCAGCTGATCCAGGGGCGCCCGGGTCACGGTCTCGTAAAGCTTGGTGAGCTCGCGGGCCACGGCGGCCTCGCGAGGCCCGAAGACGGCGGCCATGTCGGCGAGGCTGGCGGCCACGCGCGACCCGCCCTCGAAGAACACCAGGGTGGCCCGCAGGCCGGCCAGTTCCTGGAAGAAGGTTCGGCGCGCGGCGCTCTTGGGGGGCGGGAAGCCGGCGAACAGGAAGCGGTCGGTGGGCAGGCCCGCGACGGTGAGCCCCGCGAGCAGGGCCGAGGCGCCCGGGATCGGATAGACCGGCAGCCCCTCCGCCATCGCCTCCCGGGCCAGGCGATATCCCGGGTCGGAGACCAGCGGCGTGCCGGCGTCGGACACCAGAGCCACCCGGCCGCCTTCGCTCAAGATCTGCAGGGCCTTGGGGCCGGCGCGGTCGGCGGAGTGCTCGTCATAGCGCTCCAGCTTCTTCGACAGGCCGTAGGCGCTCAGCAGCTTGCCCGCCACCCGGGTGTCCTCGGCCAGGACGAGGTCGCAGGCCGACAGCACGTCGAGGGCGCGCAGGGTGATGTCCCGCAGATTGCCGATCGGCGTCGCCACCAGATAGAGGCCCGGCGCCAGGGGCGCTTGCGAGAGTTCGGGTGGCGGCGGGCGGGGGGACATGGGCGAGGAATCGCCGGTTCGGCCGCCCATGGCAAGCTTGGGCTCAGGCCAGGGCCAGGCGGCTGGTGACCCAGTTGAGGACCAGGCGCCCCGCCGGGGTGGCGCGCAGGCGCTCGGGATCGGCGGCGAGGAGGCCGGCGTCGATCAGGCGCCGCACCTCGGGATGGGCGGGATCGAGGGCCAGCGCGGTGATCTCGGCGAAGGTCAGGCCCTCCTCAATCCGCAGGCCGGCCAGCAGGCGCTCCTCGGCGGCCTGTCGGGGTGACAGCGTCTCGCGGGTCGCCCAGCCGAGGCCGGTCTCGGCGACCTGGGCGATGTAGTCGGCGGGGCGGGCGGCGGCGAAGGTGGCGGTGCGGGCGCCGTCCAGGGTCAGGCGGCCGTGGGCGCCGGGCCCCGCGCCCACATAGTCCTGGCCGCGCCAATAGACGAGGTTGTGCCGGGAGCGGGCAGCCTCGCCCAGCGCGTGGTTGGAGACCTCATAGGCGGAAAAACCGGCGGCGGTCAGGGACTCCTGGGTCACGTCGAACAGTTCGGCGGCCAGGTCCTCGCCGGGCGGGACCAGGGTCCCCCGTTTCACGGCGCGGTCGAAGGCGGTGCCGGCCTCGATGGTGAGCTGGTAGGGCGACAGGTGCTCGGCGCCCAGGCCGATGGCCTCGGCGAGTTCAGCCCGCCAGGCGTCGGCGGTCTGGCCGGGGCGCGCATAGATCAGGTCCAGCGACAGGCGCGGGAACAGCTTCGCGCCGAGGGCTGCCGCGCGCCGGGCCTCGTCAGCCCCGTGGTTGCGGCCGAGCAGGGCGAGGCTGGCGTCATCCAGGGCCTGGACCCCCAGGGACAGCCGCTGCACCCCGGCGGCGGCGAAGCCCGCGAACCGCCCGGCCTCGGCGTCGGTCGGATTGGCCTCCAGGGTGATCTCCAGGTCCGGCGCGGGCGTCCAGAGGCTTCGGCAAAGGGCGATCATCTCCCCGGCCCACTCGGGATCCATCAGCGACGGCGTGCCGCCCCCCAGGAAGATGGAGGTCAGATCTCGGGGGCCGGTCAGCTCCCGCTGCCGGCGCAGATCAGCGAGGATGGCGGCCTTCAGGGCGCGCTGTTCTTCACCTCGCCCTCGGTCCCGCAGGACGTTGAAGTCGCAATATGGGCAGATGCGCGCGCAGTAGGGCCAGTGGATATAGACCCCGAGCGGCGCCAGCGGCGTCAAAGGATGGCGGCCTTGAGCTTCGCGAAGGCGAGCGCCCGGTGGCTCATGGCGTCCTTGGCGGCGGGGTCCATCTCCCCGAAGGTCAGGTCGTGGCCGAGCGGCGTGAAGATGGGGTCGTAGCCGAAGCCCCGGGTTCCGCGCCCGGGAAAGGTCAGGGTCCCGTCCACCCGGCCCTCGACGACGACGGCGGGGCCGTCCGGCCAGGCGACGGCCAGCGCGCTGGTGAACCAGCAGGCGAGATTCTCCGAGCCGCTCTCTTCCACCCGTTCCTGAACCTTGCCCATGGCCACGGCGAAGTCCTTCCCCGGCCCCGCCCAGCGCGCCGAGAAGATACCCGGGGCGCCGTCGAGGGCGGCCACCGACAGGCCGGAATCATCGGCCAGCGCGATCAGGCCGCTGGCGTCGGCGGCGGCGCGGGCCTTCAGCAGGGCGTTGCCGACGAAGGTGGTCTCGGTCTCCTCGGGCTCGGCCAGGCCCAGCTCGCCGGCGGTCACCAGGGAGAAACGGTTCTCCAGGATGGCGGCGATCTCCACGACCTTGCCTGGATTGTGGGTCGCCACCACCAGCCGCGCACCGGGTTCGAGCTTGAGCGCCATGGGGAAACCTCCGGTTGGGACGAGAGCGCGGACCATAGTCGCCAGGCGCGAACCGTTCAATTGCAAGGGTTTGCGCGCCTCCAAGCTCAACATTACCAATGTTTCATATCGTTTTTCGATAATTGTCTTGATCGAAAAGCGATGCGCCCATATTGACTATCGACATCGGGCGGCGACGGGCCGCCCACCACACCAAGCGCCGCCAAGGCGGCGCAAACCTGGAGATGAAGTCATGTTTTCGCCTGTGATGAACTGGATGGACCGCGCCCTGATGCAAGTCGTGGTCGTTCTCGCCGCCCTCCCCGTGGTGGCCTTGGTGGCCGGCGCCCTGGTCGGCTAGTAGAAGTGCTCAAGCCAGACGCTTCCCGCCGCCAGCCGCCGCGTTGGCGGCGGAGCCACGCCAGCGGGGAGATACAGTTGATGCGCGCCCTGGGTCCCGGCTCGGTTTCGAGCTTCCTGAAGATCATCCTCGACGTGGTCTATGTGGCCCTGTGGATCGGCATCGGCGTCGTCGGTGTCCTGATGCTCGCCGCCCTGCTGCTGAGCTTCAATCCCGATCTGATCGCCAACCTGTCCCTGAGCGCCGAGGGGGCGTCGGTGGTCAGCCGCGGTCCTGTCCTGGCCGGGGGCCTGCTCGCCGCGGCCCTCTATATGGCCGGCCTGCAGGTGATCGTGGCGCGGCTGCGCCAGATCTTCGCCACCCTGACCGCCGGCGACCCCTTCCACCCCGACAATGTGCTGCGCCTGCGGGTGATCGGCCTGGCGCTCGGCAGCCTGGAACTGGTGCGCTACGCCGTCCGCTTCGCCGGCGACTGGCTCGACCTGGCCCAGACCAAGAGCAGCCAGGGTTTCAGCCTGACGGCCTGGTTCTCGGTGCTGGTGGTGTTTGTCCTCGCTGAGGTGTTCCGCGAAGGCGCGCGCCTGCGCCGCGAAGCGGAGCTGACGATCTGATCATGCCTATTCGTGTCCTGCTCGACCGCGTGCTGCTGGAACGCCGCATGTCGCTCACCGAACTCGCCGACCGCGTCGGCGTCACCATCGCGAACCTGTCGATCCTCAAGACCGGCAAGGCCCGCGCCGTACGCTTTTCCACCCTGGCGGCCCTGTGCCGCGAGCTGGACTGCCAGCCCGGCGACCTGCTGCACTACGAGGCCGGGCCCTCCGACGACCTGCCGGACGACGACGACGGCTGAACACGGCGGCGTGATGACGCAGCGCGGCAAAAAACTGTGCGTGCGTGTGCAAAATAGTTCGACTGAGCGGTGCTTAGATATTGCCACGTAAGGCTTTCGCTCCTATATGCGCTGCAACAATTGCTGCATTGCACAAAGGAGCTACCCATGGCTCGCGCCATTGAAAGCCTGATCGACCGCCTGATGGCCCCCTTCGCCGACGAGCTGGCTCGTCTGCCCGCCTCGGCCTTCCGCCAGCTGCTGAACGGTCTCTAAGACCCGTACCCATCGCTCTCCAGCGGTGTCGCGTTCGAAACGGGCGGTCCTCTCCAGGGCCGCCCGTTTTGCATTCTATTTCCGGGCGCCGGCTTCCTGCTGCATGAGGCAGAGTTCGCTGATCCCCTTGCGGGCCAGGGCGAACAGGGCCTCGAATTCATCCTGGCTGAAGCCGCGCTTCTCGCCGGTGGCCTGGATCTCAACGATGTCGCCCGAGCCGGTCAGCACGAAGTTGGCGTCGGCCTCGGCGTTGGAGTCTTCCTCATATTCGAGGTCTAGAACCGGGACGCCGTTGTAGATGCCGCAGGAAATCGCCGCGACCTGGTCGGTGATCGGGTCCTGGGTGATCAGGCCTTCCTCCATCAGGTAGTTGACGGCCTGGCGCAGGGCGACCCAGGCGCCGGTGATGGCGGCGGTGCGCGTGCCCCCGTCGGCCTGGATCACGTCGCAGTCGATGGAGATCTGGCGCTCCCCCAGCAGGGTCGGGTTGATAATGGCGCGCAGGGAGCGGCCGATCAGGCGCTGGATTTCCTGGGTGCGCCCCGACTGCTTGCCCTCCGAGGCCTCGCGGCGGCCCCGGGTGTGGGTTGCCCGCGGCAGCATGCCGTACTCGGCGGTGACCCAGCCCTGGCCGCGGCCGCGCATGAAGCCCGGGACCCGGTCCTCGACGCTGGCGGTGATCAGCACCTTGGTGTGGCCAAAGGTGATCAGGCAGGAGCCCTCCGCATAGCGATTGACCCCGGTTTCGATGGTCACGGCGCGAAGAAGCTCGGGAGTGCGGTCAGAAGGGCGCATGAAGGGCTCGGATATGAGCGCGACGTCTTGCGCCGCAGAGGGTCGCGCTTATCCTAGAATACAGAGGTTCCGTCCATGGTTCTGACCTGCCTAGCTCCTTGACCAGCTCGCTCTTGACCGGCGGGCCTTCGCTCGCCGCCCTGGATGAGCGCGCCCGCGACATCTTCCGCCGCGTCGTGGAAAGCTATCTGGAGACCGGCGACCCGGTGGGCTCGCGCACGCTTTCCAAGGGGGGGGTGCATCTGTCGCCGGCCTCGATCCGCAACACCATGCAGGACCTGACCCAGCTCGGCCTGCTGGGGGCGCCCCATGTCAGCGCCGGCCGGCTGCCGACCCACGCGGGCCTGCGCCTGTTCGTCGACGGCCTGATGGAGGTGGGCGACGTCGGCGAGGAGGAGCGGCGGTCCATCGAGCACCGCCTCACCGGCCGCGGCCAGACCTTCGACGACGCCCTCAACGAGGCCAGCGCCATCCTCTCGGGTCTGGCGGGCGGGGCCGGGGTGGTGGTCACCCCGGTGCGCGACGCCGGCGTGAAGCACGTGGAGTTCGTGTCGCTCTCGGCCGACCAGGCGCTCGCCGTCATGGTCTTTGACGACGGGGCGGTGGAGAACCGCCTCATGGCCCTGACCGCCGGGGTGACGCCGAGCGCCCTGCAGGAGGCGTCGAACTTCCTCAACACCCGTCTGCGCGGCAAGACCCTGGCCGAGGCCGGGCGCGAGATGCGCACCGAACTGGACGCGGCCCGCCGACAGCTCAACGAGACCGCCGCCCGGCTTGTTGAAGACGGCCTGGCCGCCTGGGGCGGGGGCGAGGTGGCCGAGCGCGCCCTGATCGTCCGGGGCCGCGGCAATCTTCTGGCCGACCCGGAGACCCTGGACGACCTCGAGCGCGTTAGGATGCTGTTCGACGACCTCGAACAGAAGGAACAGCTCATCGGCCTGCTGGACGGGGTCAACGAAGCCCAGGGCGTGCGCATCTTTATCGGGGCGGAAACCCGGCTGTTTTCGCTTTCGGGTTCCGCCGTGATCGCCGCGCCCTATATGACGGGCGGTCAGAAGGTGCTGGGCGCGATCGGAGTGATCGGTCCAGCCCGCCTAAACTATGCCCGGGTCATCCCGCTGGTGGACTATACCGCCCGCGTGCTGTCCCAGGTCCGAGAACGCGTGAAGGATTGAACATGTCCGACGATCATACGCCGGCCGAAGACGTCAACGAGATCGCCGATGCGGCGATCGACCACATCGAGGCCCTCACCGCCGAGAACAAGGGGCTGAAGGAGCAGGTGCTGCGCTACGCCGCCGAGGCGGAGAACACCCGCCGCCGCGCCGAGCGCGAGGCCAATGACGCGCGCGCCTACGCCATCCAGAAGTTCGGCAAGGACCTGCTGGCCGCCGCCGACAACATGGGCCGCGCGCTCGCCGCCGCCCCGGCCGACAGCGCCGACACGGTGGTGAAGAACTTCGTCGTCGGCGTGGAGATGACGGCCAAGTCGCTGCAGGCCGCCTTCGAGACCAACGGGCTGAAGAAGATCGAGCCCGAGAAGGGCGTGAAGTTCGACCCGCACCATCACCAGGCCATGATGGAGCAGCCCTCCACCGAGGTCGGCGCCGGCGGGGTGATCCAGGTGCTGCAGCCAGGTTACGAACTGCTGGGCCGGCTGATCCGTCCGGCCATGGTGGTGGTGGCGGCCAAGGGCTCCACGGGGCCGAGCGCCGCGGCTGCGGAAGCCACGGGCGCCCCGGTCAATCCCTATGCGGCCAACGACGCCAGCCATGATGCGGCTCACGATGGCGACGCGGTGGACACCAAGGCCTGACCTGGCCGCGGGGTTTTAGGCCTTGGCGTCCGGCTTGCGCAGCCGGATCAGGCCTTCCTGGGTGACCGAGGCGACGAGGTCGCCCTTCTGGTCGTAGATCGAGCCGCGCACGAAGCCCCGCCCGCCCGACGCCGAGGGGCTGTCCTGGTGGTAGAGGTGCCATTCGTTGAAGTTGGACGGCTTGTGGAACCACATGGCGTGGTCGAGGCTGGCCGACTGCAGGCCCGGCGTCTGCCATTCCACGCGGTGCGGCCGCATGGCGGTCGAGAGCATGTTCATGTCCGACGCATAGGCCATGATCACCTGGTGCATGTGCGGGTCGGCGCCGATGGGGGCCGTGGCGCGGAACCAGACGCTGTTCTCGGCGGGCTTGGGGCCCTTGCTCCAGGAGGACGGACCGACCGAACGCATCTCGATGGGCCGCGGACGCGACATCATCTTGCGCATCTCCTCCGGGGCCTTCTCCATCATCTTGCGCTGCTTGACGGAGTCGTCCTCCAGGTCTGCAGGACCGGGCACGTCAGGCATGGGCGCCTGGTGCTCGAAGCCCTCTTCCAGGACCTGGAAGGAGGCCGCCAGGTTGAAGATCTGCTTGCCGTTCTGGATGGCCACCACCCGCCGCGTGGTGAAGGTGCCGCCGTCGCGCGAGCGATCCACGTCGAAGACGATCGGCACGCGCGGATCGCCCGGGCGGATGAAGTAGCAGTGCAGCGAGTGGCAGACCCGGTCCTCGACCGTCTCATAGGCCGCCAGCAAGGACTGGGCGATCACCTGGCCCCCGAAGATGCGGCCCGGTCCCATGGACGGGCTGACGCCCCGGAACAGGTTCAGTTCCAGGCGCTCCAGCGACAGGGTCTCGGGCAGGCTCTCGGGAGTGTCCATATGCGTCTCGAAATATGCTGCAAGTGCGAAAGGCGCTGGATTAGGCCCATAGCGGCGCTCGGGCAAGGCGGTAGAATTACGCACGCCGATGGTCCAAAAGCCGCAGATGTCCTTCGACGCCACCGTCCTGACCATGTTTCCCGAGGCCTTCCCAGGCCCGCTCGGCGTTTCGCTGATCGGCACGGCCTGGCGTGAGCAGGGGCTCTGGTCCTTGGAAACAGTGGACATTCGGGGATTTTCCAAGGATAAGCGCGGCTTCCTGGACGACACCCCCGCGGGTGGCGGCCCGGGACAGGTGATGCGAGCGGACGTCATCGCCTCTGCGCTGGACAGCGTGGAGCGGCGAGGGCGGCCGCTTTTGTATATGAGCGCCCGCGGTCAGCCCCTGACCCAGGCGCGGGTTCGAAAGTGGGCTGACGGGCCTGGACTGATCGTCCTGGCCGGCCGGTTCGAGGGGGTGGACCAGCGGGTGCTTGACGCCCGGGGGTTCGAGGAGGTCGCCGTCGGCGACGCGGTGCTCGCCGGTGGCGAGGCGGCGGCCCTGGTGACGATCGAGGCGTGCGTACGGCTGGTCCCCGGTGTGTTGGGGCAGGCCGAGAGTTTGAGTGAAGAAAGCTTCGAGGACGGGCTCCTCGAGCATCCGCAATATACGCGACCGCGGACGTTCGAAGGCCTGGATATCCCCGAGGTGCTGCTGAGCGGCCATCACGCCCTGGTGCGGAAATGGAGAGCTGAGCAGCGCGAAGAGACGACGCGGAAGCAGCGGCCGGACTTGTGGGCGCGGCGAACCGCCAATCAACAGCCAAAGGGCGATTAAGCCCGAAGACCTAGAGGACCACCCGATGAACATCATCCAGCAGCTGGAAGACGAAGAGCGCAACCGCCTTCTCGCCACCCGCAAGATCCCCGATTTCCAAGCCGGCGACACCCTTCGCGTCAACGTGAAGATCAAGGAAGGCGAGCGCGAGCGCGTCCAGGCCTATGAAGGTGTCTGCATCGCCCGTCAGGGCGGCGGCATCAACGAGAGCTTCACCGTCCGCAAGATCTCCTTCGGCGAAGGCGTGGAGCGGGTGTTCCCGACCCACTCGCCGATGATCGAGTCCATCGAGGTGAAGCGCCGCGGCGTCGTGCGTCGCGCCAAGCTCTATTATCTGCGCGACCGTCGCGGGAAGTCGGCCCGGATCGCCGAACGCTCCTACACCGGCGGCGCGGCCAAGCCGGAAACCGTCACCCCGGCGGAAACCGCCGAGGACTAGGTCTTCCGACCCTACGAGTTTCAAACGGCGGCCCTGGCGACGGGGCCGCCGTTTTCGTTTCAGCCCTCGATCCAAGCCTTCCACGCCTTCATCACCGGCGTGAAGTCGGTGGGCTGGGTCTCGTACTGCAGGACATCGTCGGCGAACCGGACCCAGGGTTGGGCGCTCTTCACCCAGAAGGCCGAGACCGGGTGCAGCCAGCTCGTGTCGTCCAGGGTGCCGGGCCGAATGGTCAGGGAATGCGGCCCGCCCGGCGGTTCGGTGAAGATTCGGGCGCCGCATTGCGGGCAGAAGCGCTGGGGGATCACGGTCCCCGAACTGGCCTTGCGCGGCCAGCTTCCGGGTTCACCGCGGGTGATCTCGAAATCCTTCCGGAACACCGGCATGGCCATGGAAAAGGCGCTGCCGGTCAGGGACTGGCAGTCGGTGCAGTGGCAGGTATAGACCGCGATCGGCGGCGCGTTCAGCCGATAGCGGAGGGACCCGCAGGCGCAGCCGCCCTCGACGGGGAAGTCCGGAAGACGGCCCATCACTTGCGCCCCAGATACTCGCCGAACCCCGCGACCAGGTGGTCGAACATCAGCCGCATGCGCCGGCTGCCCTTCAGGTTCTCGTGCATGGCGATCCAGCATTCGAGCTGGAAAGAGAAGGCGTTGGCCAGGACCGGGACCAGGCCGTCGCGGCGAGCGATCTGATGCTGGACGCCGCCGATCCCCATGCCGGCCCGGATCGCCGAGATCTGGGCGGCGTCGTCGTCGGTGCGGAAACTGAAGATCTCGCGGGTGATGGGGCGCGGAAACTCGATGTTGGTGAGCGCCTCCAGGGGCGGGCGTTCCCGGTCGAAGCCGATGATGGTGTGGTTCTCCAGGTCCTCGAGGCTCTCTGGCGCGCCGCGCCGGTCCAGATAGGCCTGGGTCGCATAGAAGCCGACCCCGAGCATGCCGACCTTGCGCGCCACCAGGGCGCCCTGGGTCGGGCGGGCCATTCGCACGGCGATGTCGGCGTCGCGGCGCGACAGGTCCTCGATCTTGTTGGACAGCACCAGCTCGATGGCGATCTCCGGATGCTGCTCCATGAAGCCGGCCAGGATCTGCGGCAGCACCTCGACCCCGACAATCAGGCTGGCGGCGATGCGGACCGAGCCCTTCTCGCTGTCGGCCGCGCCGGAGGCGTCGCGCGCGGCGGCGGCGGCGGCGGCGTGCATCTCCTCCAGGTGAGCCTTGAGGCTGTGGGCCAGGTCAGTGGGGGTCAGGCCGCGCGGGCTGCGCAGGAACAGCGGTGCGCCCAGCTGCTGTTCCAGCGCCTCGATGTGCCGTCCGATCGTGGGCTGGGTCAGGCCTCGGGAGCGGGAGGCCGCCGACAGGCTGCCAGACTGCAGGACCGCGTGCAGGCTTTGATACAGGTCCCAGGTCGGATCGCTCATGCGCTCATGAATAGCTGAGTCACGGATATCCGCAATTTCGTCTGCGCTCCCCGGGGCCGATCGTCTTGGTCTCTCAAGGAGATGGCGACATGGCGACCTCAGACAAGAGCGCTCTGGTGATCGGGGCGACGGGATCGGTGGGCGGGGAGGTGGCCGCCGCGCTGCTGGTGCATGGCTGGCGTGTGCGCGGCCTGCATCGTGACCCGGCGCGGGCGGCCCGCGAGGCGGTCGGCCTGGACGCGATCGAATGGGTGAAGGGCGACGCCATGTCGGCCGCCGAGGTGACGGCGGCGGCGCAGGGCGCGCAGCTGATCGTCCACGGCGCCAGCCCGCCCGGCTACAGGAACTGGGCGGGCCTCGCCGTGCCCATGCTGGAGGCCACCATCGCGGCGGCCAAGGCCACGGGCGCGCGGATCATCTTCCCCGGCAATGTCTACAACTACGGTCCCGACGCCTTTCCGATGATGGCCGAGGACGCGCCGCAGAACCCCAGGACCCGCAAGGGCGCGATCCGCGTGGCGATGGAGAGGCGGCTGGAAAGCGCCAGCGTGCGGACCCTGGTGGTCCGGGCCGGCGACTTCTTCGGCCCGGTCAGCGCCAGCTCCTTCCTGACCGAGGGGATGGTCGCCAAGGACAAGCCGCTCAAGAGCGTCGCCTACCCCGGCCCGCGCGAAATCCGCCACGCCTGGGCCTATCTGCCCGACCTCGCCGAGACCATGGCGCGGCTGGCCGATATCGAGGCCACCCTGCCCGACCACGCCGCCTACCACTTCGGCGGTCATCAGATCACCGGCGACGAGATGATCGCCGCCCTTGAGCGTGTCGCGGGCCGCAGGCTGACGGTGAAGCGCTTCCCCTGGCTGGCCCTGCGGGCGCTCGCCCCCTTCGTGGAGATGCTCCGCGAACTCAGCGAGATGCGCTACCTCTGGGACAACACCGTCCTGCTGGACAACGCCAAGCTGGTGAAAACCCTCGGCGCGGAGCCCCACACACCCCTGGAAACCGCGCTTCGGACCGCGCTTCAGGGTCAAGGTTGCCTCCCGGTCGACCAAAAAGCCGCAGCCTGAGGCAAATCCTTGCGCGGGCCTCGGGGAATTCGTCGCGGGGTGCTGGACTTAGGGGGCCCTGCGACCCTACATGCCGCCCATGTCCGGCAAGACCCTTTATGACAAGATCTGGGACGCCCACGTCGTTGCGCAGCAAGACGGCGAGGCGATCCTCTATATCGACCTGCACCTGATCCACGAGGTGACGACGCCCCAGGCCTTCGCCGGCCTTCGCGCCGCCGGCCGCTCCGTGCGCCGTCCCGACCGCACGCTCGCGGTGGCCGACCACAATGTGCCCACCGAGGGCCAGGCGCTGGGCGTGGGCGCGGTCGCCGACGAGGAGGCGCGGCTGCAGCTCCAGACCCTGGAGCGCAACGTCAAGGACAACGGCATCGAGTTCTTCCCGATGGGCGATATCCGCAACGGAATCGTCCACGTGGTGGGACCCGAGCAGGGCCGCACCCAGCCGGGCATGACCATCGTCTGCGGCGACAGCCACACCTCGACCCACGGCGCCTTCGGAGCTCTGGCCCAAGGCATCGGCACGTCGGAGGTGGAGCATGTGCTGGCGACCCAGACCCTGCGCCAGAAGAAGTCGAAGAACCTGCGCGTCACCGTCAACGGGACCCCGGGTCCCGGCGTCGGCGCCAAGGACTTCGCCCTGGCCATCGTCGGCGCCATCGGCACCGCGGGCGGCACCGGCTCGGTGATCGAATATGCCGGCGAGGCCATCCGGGGTCTCTCGATGGAAGGCCGCATGACCCTCTGCAACCTGGCCATCGAGGCCGGGGCCCGGGCGGGTCTCGTGGCCCCCGACCAGACCACCTATGACTACATGATGGGCCGCCCCGCCTCGCCCAAGGGCGCGGCCTGGGAGATGGCGCTCGCCCACTGGAAGACCTTCTTCTCCGACGACGACGCGGTGTTCGACCGCGAGGTGGTGCTGGACGCCGCCGACATCGCGCCCACCGTCACCTGGGGCACCAGCCCTGAGGACGTGGTGGCGGTCACCGGAAACGTGCCGTCGCCGGAGAGCTTCGCCACCCCGGACAAGAAGATCTCCGCCGAGCGGGCGCTGGACTATATGGGCCTCACCGCCGGCCAGCCGATCACCGAGGCCAGGGTGGACGTGGTGTTCATCGGCTCCTGCACCAACAGCCGCATCGAGGACCTGAGGTCCGCCGCCGCGGTGGCGCAGCACGCCTTCCTGAACGGCCGCCTGGTGGCGCCTCACGTGCGGGCCATGGTGGTGCCGGGCTCGGGCCTGGTGAAGGAACAGGCCGAGGAAGAAGGCCTGGACGCCATCTTCAAGGCGGCCGGCTTCGACTGGCGCGAGCCGGGCTGCTCGATGTGTCTGGGGATGAACCCCGACCGCCTGGCGCCGGGGGAACGCTGCGCCTCGACCTCCAACCGCAATTTCGAAGGCCGCCAGGGCCGGGGCGGACGCACCCACCTGATGAGCCCGGCCATGGCCGCCGCCGCCGCCATCGCCGGCCACATCGTCGATGTCCGGGAGATGATGGCGTGATCACGGCCCTGGATCACATTGCTCTGGCGGTGAACGATCTGGACGCAGCGGTGGCCGGCTACCGCGCCCTGCTGGGCCGCGAGCCCAACTGGATCGGCGGCGACGGCGGGGCCCGCCACGCCTGGTTCCAGCTGCCCAACATGGCCCTGGACGTCATCACCCCGCACGGCGAGGGCGCCTTCGGCGACACCATCCGCAAGCACCTGGCCGAGCACGGCGAAGGCATCTGGGCCATCGCCTTCACGGTCGAGAACGCCGAGGCGTCGCAGAAGCTGGCCGAGCGCCGCGGCCTGCGGGGCAGCACGCCCGGCCCAACCCGCTCGACCCACGACGACGGCCGCAAGCGCTACTGGACGACCTCGGCGCTGA
The DNA here is from genome assembly GCF_030693625.1 of Phenylobacterium sp. Lineage (GTDB taxonomy): Bacteria > Pseudomonadota > Alphaproteobacteria > Caulobacterales > Caulobacteraceae > Phenylobacterium > Phenylobacterium ferrooxidans. The sequence goes on along the minus strand of NZ_JAUYAF010000053.1, from coordinate 40,136 downwards.
ACGCCGCCGACACCGGGGGCCTCAACATCCTGCTGGTGGATTCGCCCCGCAGCGGCGAGCCCTGGCCGCTGTCGGAGCCCGTCGAGAGCGAGGCCTCGGCGGTGAGTGAACTGGACCACGTGGTGATCAACACCGCCAATCCCGACCGGGCTCTGGCCATCTACGGCGCCAAGCTCGGCCTCGACCTGCGCCTCGACCGCGCCAACGAGCAATGGGGCGTGCGCCAGCTGTTCTTCCGCTGCGGCTCGGCGGTGGTGGAGATGGGCGCCAGCCTGAAGACACCGGTGTCCGACGCCCCCGACCGCTTCGGCGGCCTGGCCTGGCGGGTCACCGACGCCGACGCGGCCCGCGCCCGGATCGCCGCGGCCGGCTTCGACGTCTCCGAGGTCCGCACGGGCCGCAAGCCCGGCACCAAGGTCTTCACCCTGCGCTCGGGCGTGCCCTCGGCCCCGGCCCTCATCATCCAGCAGAACGCCTGAGTTTCAGATGAAAGCCTTCACCAAGCTCGATGCGCGCATGGCGCCCCTGACCATGGCCAATATCGACACCGACCAGATCATCCCCAAGCAGTTCCTGAAGACCGTGGAGCGCGAGGGCCTGGGCAAGGGCCTGTTCTACGACTTCCGCTTCGACGAGCAGGGCGTGGAGAAGACCGACTTCGTGCTCAACCGCCCGGAGTATTCGGGCGTCGGCGTCCTGGTGGCGGGCGACAATTTCGGCTGCGGGTCGAGCCGCGAGCATGCGCCCTGGGCCCTGCTGGATTTCGGGATCAGCTGCGTGATCTCCACCTCGTTCGCCGACATCTTCTACAACAACTGCTTCCAGAACGGCCTGCTGCCGGTGGTGCTGAAACCCGAGGAGGTCCAGGCCCTGATGGAAGAGGCCAAGGGCGGCAACCACGTGGTCACCGTCGACCTTGAGGCCCAGACCGTGGTCTCGCCCTCGGGCGCGGCCTTCAGTTTCCAGATCGATCCGCAGCGCAAGGCCAAGATGCTGCAGGGCCTGGACGCCATCGGCGAGACCCTCACCGCCGCCGTCGACATCGACGTCTATGAGAGCAAGCGGGCCCTCTCCGAGCCCTGGCTGGAACGGGCGTGACCGTCATCATCGCCGGCACGGTCCGCGTCCCGCCGGAGAACCTGGACGCCTTCCGCCCGCACATGCTGGCCATGCTGGCCGCCAGCCGGGCCGAGGACGGCTGTCTGGAATATTCCTATGCCGTCGACGTGGCCGATCCCGGCCTGATCCGCGTCTACGAGGCCTGGCGCGACCAGGCCGCCATCGAGGCGCATTTCCAGCAGCCGCATATGGCGACCTGGCGGGCGTCCTGGCCCCAGTTCGGTGTTGGCGACCGCAGGCTCTTCGCCTACGAGACCGCTTCCGAGCGCGCGCTTTAAGTTCTCCCCAAGGCTCTTCCCATGACCGACCTCCTGCTCCTGCCCGGCGACGGCATCGGACCCGAAGTGACCGCCCAGGTGCGTCGCGTGGTGAGCGCGCTCGCCCCCGACCTGAAGGTCGAGGAGCGGCTGTTCGGCGGCGCGAGCTATGACGCCCACGGGACCCCGCTCACCGACGAGGCGCTGGCCACCGCCAAGGCGTCGCGCGCCGTGCTGATGGGCGCGGTCGGCGGCCCGCAGTGGGCGGGCGTGCCCCGCGACAAGCGTCCCGAGGCCGGCTTGCTCGCCCTGCGCGCCGGCATGGAGGTGTTCGCCAACCTGCGCCCGGCCCTGTGCTTCCAGCCGCTCGCCGACGCCTCCAGCCTCAAGCGCGAGGTGGTGGAGGGCCTGGACTTCATGATCGTCCGCGAGCTGACCGGCGGCATCTATTTCGGCAGCCCGCGCTTCATCGAGGACCTGCCCGGCGGCGGCAAGCGCGCCGTCGACACCCAGGTCTACACCACCGCCGAGATCGAGCGGGTCGCCCGCGTGGCCTTCGAACTGGCCCGCGGCCGCCGCAACAAGGTGACCTCGGCCGAGAAGTCCAACGTGATGGATTCGGGCCTGCTGTGGCGCCAGGTGGTCACCGAGCTGCACGCCCGCGACTACGCCGACGTGGAGCTGGAGCACATCCTGGCCGACAACGCCGCCATGCAGATCGTCAAGAACCCCAAGCAGTTCGACGTCATGGTCACCGACAACCTGTTCGGTGACATCCTGTCGGACATCTCGGCCCAGCTCACCGGCTCGCTCGGCATGCTGCCCTCGGCGGCGCTCGGCGTGGCGGGCAAGCCCGGCCTCTATGAGCCGATCCACGGCTCTGCGCCCGACATCGCCGGCCAGGGCCTGGCCAATCCCCTGGCCGCGATACTGTCCTTCGAGATGGCCCTGCGCTGGTCGCTGGACCGCACCGACCTGGCCGACACACTCTTCGCCGCCGTCAACAAGGCGCTGGAGACCGGCGCCCGCACGCGGGATCTCGGCGGCGCGCTCACCACCGTCCAGATGGGCGACGCGGTGCTGGCCGCCCTCTGACCGACCCTATTTGATCGTCGGGTCCAGGCGCCTGGCCTGGGCCAGGTCGGCGGCGGCCCCGGCGGCGTCCCCCAGCTCCTGCTTGGCCAGGCTGCGCCGCCACCAGGTCAGCGCCGCCTTCGGATCGGCCTTGATCGCCTCGTCGAGGATCTCGAGCGCCCGCAGGTGGTCGCCCATCTGGCGATAGACTTCGCCTTTCTCGGACAGGGCTTCGGCGTCGCCGGGGACCATCTTCAGATAGCTGTTGAGATCGCGGATCGCGGGGTCGTACCGGCCTTCGCCCATATAGGCGAGCGCGCGGTTGAAATAGGCCGCGTCATAGTCAGGGTGGGCGGCGATCGCCGTATCGAAGTCGGCCAGGGCGAGCTCGCTGTGCTCCTGGGCCAGATGGTAGCGGCCCCGTTCGTTGAAGACGTAGGCCGAGGTCGGGTCCATCTTCGCCGCGGCGTTGAAGTCGGCCAGGGCGGCGTCGTCCTGGCCCCTGGACTTCAGCGCCCGCGCCCGACCGACCATCAGGTCGACCTCGGCGGGATGATGACGCAGGGCCGCGCTGTAGGCCGCCACCGCCTCCGGATAGCGGCCCATCGTCCGCAACAGTTCGGCGCGATCGGACGCCGCCCGGAGGTTGGCGGGGTCCATCTTGAGCGCCCGGTCATAGTCGGCCAGGGCGCCGCTCTGGTCTTCCAGGGCCTGGCGGACCTCGCCCAGAGCCACCCACACGTCGGCCCGGTCGGGCAGGGCCTTCACCACCAGCTCATAGGCCGGAAGCGCCCGCGCCCAGTCTTGGCGTTCGGCCAGGACGATGGCGCGGTTCAGCAGGGCGTCGGGGTGGTCGGGCTTCAGCGCCAGGGCCGCCTCATAGAGCTTCAGCTCCTGATCGGGCTGCTTGAGCATGCCGTATTCGTAGCCCTGGGAGGACAGGTGGTCGGGATCCTTCGGGTCGAGTTCGGCGGCCTTGATGTAGTCGGCCAGCGCGCCCTTGTGGTCCTCCAGTTTCGAACGCTGGGCGCCGCGGTTGAAATAGGCCCACGAGGAGGGCTCGACCGCGATCGCGGCGTCATAGGCGGCTACCGACCTGGCGGCCTCGCCCCGGGCGCCCAGGATCATGGCGCGCTCGAACAGGGCCCGGGCGTTCCTGGGCTCCAGCGACAGGACCTTGTCGATATCGGCGGCGGCCGCGTCATAGCGTTCCAGCCGCCGGTGCAGGCGGCTCAGCCGGACCCAGGCGTCCACATCGGCGGGGGAGAGCTTGGTGGCCGCCTCGTAGGCCTGGGCGGCGGCCGCAAGCTCGCCGGCCTGGTCAAGCAGATAGCCCCGGGCCTGGTATCCGGTGTCGTCGGAGGAATCGGCGGCGATGGCCCGGTCGGCGTCCTTCAGGGCGCCGCTGGCGTCGCCCTGCGCCGATTTCAGATAGGCCCGATAGGAAAGGGTCGGGACGTTTTGCGGATCAGCCCGCAGCACGGCGTTGTAGTCGGCCATGGCGTCGTCCGGCCGGTCCATCTCCTCCAGCAGCGCGCCCCGGTCACGCCGCAGGTAGAGCGCCGTCGGCGCCAGACTCACCGCCATGTCGAGATCCTTCAGCCCGGCCGCCGGAACGTCCTGTCGGACGAGGAAGGAGCGCTGGTAATAGGCCCGCCAGCTCTTGGGGTCGGCGGCGATGGCGGCGTCGTAGTCGGCGCGGGCCTTGGCCAGGTCCTTCTTGCCGAAGTGCCAGAGCAACCCGCGCTCGTAGTGGGCCGCACCGTTCTTCGGGTCGCGCTTGAGGGCGGTGTCGAAGTCGGCCAGGGCCAGGTCGTACTTCTTCAGTTCGTAGCGCACGACCCCGCGGGTGGTCAGGCTCTGGGGGTCGTCCGGCGACAGCTTCACCGCGGCCTCGGCGTCCGCCTCGGCCTCTTCCGGGCGTCCGGCGTCCACCAGCAGGTGCGCGCGGGTGACATGGGCCTGTGCGGCGCTGGCGGCCGTTGCGGTGGCGATCACCCGGTCGCAGACCTGCAGCCTCGCCTCGAGACCGAGCTTGGCGCCGTCTTCGCAGGCCGCGGCGTCCTGAGGTGTCTGGGCGAGGGCCGGCGGCGCGGAAGCCAGCAGAACGAGGGCCAGGGCGGAGGCCCCGGCGAGGGAAAGCCTTGTCACCTTGCGGTCTCCTGAGGCGTGGCGGCTGGAAGGGCGGTGATCACGAACGGGGCGCGGGTGAGCCAGGTGGCGGCGGCCTGTTTGAGATCCTGCAGGGTGACCGCCGAGATCATGGCGTCATAGGCCCTGGCGTCCCTGAGGTTCTGGTCATTGATCGACGAGCCGCTCAGGGCGCTCGTCAACCAGCTGTTGGTCCGCATCGCGGTCCGCCAGCGCGTGAGTTCCGGCGCGCGGGCCGCCTCCAGCATGTCGGGCGTTATCCCGCCCGCGGCCAGCCGCGCGGCGACGGTGAGAATCTCGTCGCGCACCATGTTCAGGTCGGCCGGATAGGTTTCCACCAAGGCCGCCAGCTCGCCCTGGTCGGCGTCGTCGGGCGTCGAGGCGTCCACCTGGGGGGCGTAGGTCTTGCCCAGCCGTTCCCGGACGCTGTGGCGCAGCTCGTTGTTGAAGATCTCCGCCAGGGTCCGCAGGGCGTACTCCTCGCGGCGTCGGGCCGGTGTCGCGACATAGAGCGGCCAGATCACCGCGACGGCGGCCTTATCGGCGGGGCCGTCATGGACCGTATGGATCTCCGGCGGCGCGGTCCGCGGATAGCGCATATAGGAAGTGTCGGCCCGGACCCTGTCCGTCAGAGCCCGCGGGGGCAAGGCGCCGAAGGTTTGGGCGACATGGGAGATCGCCTCGGCCTCGTCGAAGTCCCCCACCAGGGTGATGTCCAGGGGCGCCTCGGTGACGGCGGCCTTCAGCATCCCCGAGAATTCGCGAGACCCCATCGGGCCGAGCTCGGCCGCGGTCGGGATGATCATCGAGCTGCCCGGATCGACTTCCTCGGCCAGGGCCTGCCGGACCACGAGGCCCAGATTGGTCCGGAAGGTCCTGTAGGTCATGTCCAGGGCGGTGGGGATCTTCGCGTCCAGGGTGTCCCGGAATCCGGGATCGGACAGGTAGACCGACAGGAGTCGCAGCCGGTAGATCAGGTCATCGGTTGAGGCGGTGTGCCGGATGATGAAGCTGTAGTCGGTGACGTCCATGTCGAAGGCCGGAGCGGCGGAGCCGAACAGGGCCTGAAGCTCCTCGAAGCTGTGTCGCCCCACCCCACCATAGGGAAACAGGCCGGCGGCGAGGTGCGAGGCGAAATAGACCTTGTTGGGAATCTCCCTGCGGCCCGCGCCGAACTGGATCCAGATCTGGATGGCGCCGGCCTCATAGCTTGTCTTCTTCAGATTCAGGACGACGCCGTTCTGGAAGCGGATGCGGGTGAAGTCGGGCAGGGTCTCGCGCCTTGCGATCTTGCCCGCGGCGGGCAGGGGGCCGTAGGCCCAGCTGGCGACCTTGGTGTCGGTATAGGTCGACGGCGCGTCGCCGCTCGTATTGCGGGTCCAGGCGGCCACCAAGGCTTCGCCGGTGGGCGGCTTCGGCGCGGTGACGCCCAGCAGGGGGCCGGCGCCGGCCCAGTCGAGGCGGAAGGCCTGTTTCACATCGGCCGCGGTCACGTCCTCCATGGCCAGGTTGAACAGCCGCAGGGCCTCGCGGGGCGCCATAACGGTCCTGCGCTCCAGTTCGCTCTCGGCGATCGCTGTGGCCAGGAGGCCGGAATTGCGGGTCGGGGCCTGGGTGATCGCCGACAGCAGGCTGGCGCGCTGGCTCCGCAGGGCCTGCTCCGTCTCCAGCTCGGTGGGGCCGTCGCGTTCGAAGCGCCGGAGTTCGCCTTGCGACGCGGCCAAGGCGGCCTCCCAGGCCTCGCCCGCCGGCACGATCAGCAGGCAGGCGCTCTGGGCGTCGCGCCGGTCGTCGGAGAACACCATGACGGCTCCGAGCAATCCCGGTTCACGCAGCTTGGCCTGGGTCATCCGGCGGTCCATCACGTGCCGCCACATGTCGCGCAGGGCGCGGCGGCGCAGGCTGGCGACGTCGCTCTCCGAGGCCGGCGGAATCAGGTTCACCCGGCAGGCGGTGAGGGTGGTCGGAAGCGTGGCGGCGGCCGTCGTAACGGCCTCCACGCCCCGCTTGGCGTCCAGCCGGCCCGGCGGCGGGGGCGGGGCCGGCGGGCCGGCGGCGGTCCAGGAGGAGAAGGCCGCCTTGACCCGGGCTTCAAGCGCCTCGGCGGGGAGGTCGCCCACAACGACCACCACCGCATTCTCCGGCCGGTACCAGCGCGAATGGAACGCCTTCAGCGCCTCGGGGGTGATCGACCTGAGGACGGCGTCCGTGCCGATCGGGTCGCGCAGGGTCGAGCGCAGCTCCGGGCCCTGGAACCGGGTCATGGCCTCCTGGACGGCCGCCGCCGGACTGTTGCGCGCCTCCTTCTCGGCCAGCACGACCCCGCGCTCGCGGTTGGTGGCGGCGGGGTCGAAGGTCAGGCCGTCGGCCACGTCCCTGAGCCACCGGAAGGCCAGGTCCAGGTGCTGGTCCTCGGTGTCGGGAAGGTCGAGCTGATAGACCGTGGTGTGCAGGGTGGTCGTGGCGTTGTGGTCGCGGCCGAAGCCCACCCCGATGGGGGCGAAGGTCGCCTCGAGCAGGCCCTCGGGAAAGCTGCGCGTCGCGCGGAAGGCCAGGTGCTCGACGAAGTGGGCGGCCCCGCGCTCGGCGTCGGTCTCTTCGTAGCTGCCGACGTCCATCGCCAGGCGGACCGAGACGCCGGCCCTGGGTGTCGGATTGCTGAGAACCGCGTAGCGCAGGCCATTGGGCAGCACACCGCGCCGGATGGCGGGATCCTGCGGCAGGGGCTGCGACAACAGGGGGGCGGCGGCCGGCTGGGCGGCGGCGCAAAGCGGCGCGAAGGCCAGCGCAAGAGCCAAGCTCAGCGCATCACGTAAACCCGACAACTCACCCCCCTCGGCGACTCAACCCAAGGTACAGGTTTGCGTTGTGGGCGCCAGAGGGCTCCCGCCTGGCGGGAGCTGGAAGATCAGGCGCGCCGGTACTCGATGCGCGAGCCGTCCTCGAGCTTGCCCTTCAGGGCCGTCCAGACGCCGGCTTCGTCGTACCAGTTGTCGATCTCCGCCTCGCCACGCACCGCCCAGTGGTTGGCGCCGACGCGCCGGACGGTGACCTTCAGGATCTTCCCGCCCTGCGGATTGAACAGGGGGCCTGACAGGACCTCCGGGTTCCAATGGGTGAAGGGGCGCAGGCCAGCCGAGCCGCTCGTCCGGCCCTTGACGGTCTCGATGACCACGCCGCCGTCCGTGCGCCGCGCCGAGACGCGCTCGGCCTTGCCATTCGAGTCGGTGGTGGTCTCCAGGCTAACGAAGCGGCCGCCGCTCCACCGCTCGACGGCGTGATGGCGATAGCGGAACACGGGGACGGGCCCGAGCTTCACGGTCATGCGGACATCGGTGGTGACCGTGGGGGAGGCCGGGTCGCCCGCGAAGCTCATCTGGTGTTCGCCGATCTGTGTCCCGTTGCGCAGGACCTTGAACACCAGGCGGCGGTTGGCCGGGGTGGCGGCGAAGGCGAGACCGGGCAGGGCGGCCAGGCCGGCGGCGAGCAGGAAGCGGCGATCGATCATGCCGGAGCTACGCGTGAAGGCCCGCCCCGGATGCGCCTTGCCAAGCGCCGCCTTGGACGGCGATATCGCGAGCACACGGCAAGGGAATGCGCAGATGGCCCACTGGCTGATGAAGTCCGAGCCCGAGACGTTCAGCTATGAGGACCTGGTCCGCGACGGCAAGACGGTCTGGGACGGTGTCCGCAACAACCAGGCGGCCCTCTATCTGAAGGCCATGAAGGTGGGCGACGAGGCCTTCTTCTACCACTCCCAGAAGGGGCTGGAGGTGGTGGGGATCGCCAGGGTGGTGCGCGAGGCCTTCCTCGATCCCAGCGACCCGGCCGGACGCTTCGTGGCCGTGGAGGTCGCCCCGGTCCGCCTGTTGAAACAGCCCGTTAGCCTGGCCCGGATGAAGGCCAACCCGAAGCTCGCCGACATGAAGATGTTCAGGCAGTTCCGTCTGTCGGTCTGTCCCGTGGAGCCCGCGGAGTGGAAGGCGATCCTGGCGATGGCCGGCGAAGCCTGACCTGCCGAGGTCCTGGGCGTGGCCTGGCGCACGGCCGGTCCTGCGACTTCCGATCCTTTTCACCGCGTTGGGCGCGGGTAAGAGCGTCACCCCCGATCAGGTCTCCGCCGTTTGCCGGGCTCAGATGCCTGGGAAGGGGTGAGAGCAGCCAGACTGGCGTCCCCTGCCAGGGCCACGGTCATCTGGGTCTGGATCACCAGGCCCACCAGCCGGCCGTCCTCGCCGGTGATCCGCGTCTGCCAGACGCTGGACGAACGGCCGATGTGCAGGGGCGTGGCCTCGCCGGTCACGGTGGTCCCCTCCCGGGCCGCGCCGAGGAAGTTGGTCTTGCTCTCGATGGTCGTGGTGCGTGAGCCGGGGACGAGGTTCAGGTGGCCGCCGATGGCGCCGAGCGCATCGGCGAAGGCCATGAAGGCGCCGCCGTGCAGGATGTTTCCGGCCGTGCAGAGATCGGGCCGCACCAGCAGCCGGCCCACCACCTTGTCCTTGGCGCGCTCGACGATCTCCACCCCCATGAGATTGGCGAAGGGCATTCCGGTTTCCTGGGTCATGGGGTCCTCCTGAGGATCAATCGGGGCGCTCGCCTTGCGATTTCAACGCCAGGAGCGTAACGGAACGCTCCGCTTTGAGATGAGGAGAGACCCCGATGGGCTACCGCGTAGCCGTCGTCGGCGCCACGGGTAATGTGGGCCGCGAAATGTTGAACATCCTCGAGGAGGTTCAATTCCCCATCGACAAGATCCACGCCATCGCCAGCCGCCGCTCCATTGGCGTCGAGGTGTCCTTCGGCGACAAGATCATCAAGTGCCAGGACGTGGAGCAGTTCGACTTCTCCACCGTCGATGTGGTGCTGATGAGCGTGTCGGGCGCCTTCTCCAAGGAATGGTCGCCGAAGATCGGCGCCGCCGGTCCCATCGTGATCGACAATTCCTCGGCCTTCCGCATGGACCCCGACGTGCCCCTGGTGGTGCCGGAGGTGAACCCCGACGACGTGCTCTGGGCGCACAAGAAGAACATCATCGCCAACCCCAACTGCTCGACCGCCCAGCTGGTGGTGGCGCTCAAGCCGCTGCATGACCGGGCCAAGATCAAGCGGGTGGTGGTCTCGACCTACCAGTCGGTCTCCGGGGCCGGCAAGGAAGGCATGGACGAGCTGTTCGACCAGACCAAGAACGTCTTCGTGCTGGGGGCCACCCCGCCGAAGAAGTTCCCCAAGCAGATCGCTTTCAACGTCATCCCCTTCATCGGCGCCTTCCAGGACGACGGCTACACCGACGAAGAGCAGAAGATGTGGAACGAGACCCACAAGATGATCGACCCGGCCATCAAGCTGACGGTCACCTGCGTCCGCGTCCCGGTCATGGTGGGCCACTCGGAGTCGGTGAACGTCGAGTTCCACGAGCACCTGGACGAGGACGAGGCCCGCGACCTGCTGCGCGAGAGCCCCGGCCTGATTGTCATCGATAGCCGCAACGACCAGGGCTACATGACGCCCAAGGAAGCCCAGGGCGAGTTCCCGGTCTATGTCAGCCGCATCCGCAACGACCCCACCGTCGAGCACGGCCTGAACCTGTGGGTCGTGGCCGACAACCTGCGCAAGGGCGCGGCCCTCAACGCGGTCCAGATCGCTCAGCTCCTGCACGAGCGTGGCCTGATCAAGACCAAGGCCATCGCCAGCGCTTAAGGCGCCTCTTCTCCCCTACCCTCTCCCACAAGTGGGAGAGCAGGTGACACGAGATTGCCGGTCCGGACTCCGCGAGGGGTTGCGCGAATGACTCTTGCCGTAGGCCGAGCGGCGCCTAGGTAGGAAACCCGCTAGACGCTGACGCTTCGAAAGCTCCGCCCGTGACCCAGCCCGCCTCGATCGACCGCACGGCGCTGGGGGCCGGGATCCTCTGCTACTTCATCTGGGGGTTCGTGCCCCTGGCCTTCCAGGCCATCGGCCAGCTTGGCGTCGGCCCCTGGGAGACCCTGGCCCACCGCACCATCTGGGGCGCGCCGACGGCCCTGATCTTTGTGCTGCTCGCCAGCCAGTGGGCCCAGGTGGTGGGCGTCTTCCGCCGGCCCAAGGTGCTGGCCTGGCTGGCTCTCTCGGCCGGGCTGATCGCCGTCAACTGGATGGTCTTCATCTGGGCGGTCAATTCCGGCCGGGTGCTGGAATCCAGCCTCGGCTACTACATCACCCCGCTGATCAACATGGCCGCCGGAACCCTGCTGTTCCGCGAGCGCATGGACCGCATCGGGGTGGCCGCCATCATGCTGGCGGTGGTGGGCGTGATCATCCAGGCCGTGGCCCTGGGCCACCTGCCCCTGGTCTCCCTGGCCCTGGCCTTCTCCTTCGGCGGCTACGGCGTGGTGCGCAAGCAGGTGGCGGCCGACGCCCAGACCGGCCTGTTCATCGAGTGCCTGCTGCTGGCCATCCCCAGCTTCTTCTTCGTGCTGTGGCTGGAGGGCCAGGGCGGCGGCCACTTCCTGGCCAGCCCCGCCACCGTCGCCTGGCTGATCGCCTCGGGGCCGATCACGGCGGTGCCCCTGGTGCTGTTCGCCTGGGCGGCGCGGCGGATCCCCCTGTCGTTCATGGGCTTCCTGCAGTTCATCGGCCCCACCATCGCCTTCGTGATCGGCGTGACCCAGGGCGAGGCCTTCACTCCCCTGCGGGCGATCTCCTTCATCTTCATCTGGGGCGGGGCGGCGGTCTTCACCTACGGCGCCTGGCGCCGGAGCCGCGCCCTGCCCAGCCCGGTGGTGGCTTAGCCGCTCCACCGCGCCTCCCGGCGACCGCGAAGCGGCGGCGCGAAGCCGTCAAGGCCGGGACCCAATGCATGCCGGGCGCTCGTAGTTGCCCGCCCGTTCGTGTGGTTCGTGTGGTTCGTGGTTCCAAGTCTTGAAGCCCTCACGGCGTCGAGGCCCATCCGGTTGTCCACGAACCACACGAACATGGGAATCCTCACCCAGGGTCGGAGGTGAAACTGGGCCCCGGGCCTGCGCCCGGGCGAGCGGCGTTATAAGGACCCGTAGGCCGCCTCGATCAGCGCCTTGGGGCGGCGGTCGCCGATCAGGTCGGTGGATTGGCGGTTCATCACATAGGCCCCGGCCAGCCCCGTCTGCGGGTCGGCGAACACGCAGGAACCGCCCCAGCCGGAGTGGCCGAAGGTCTGCTCCCCGGGCCCCCAGACCTTCACCGGGGCGTTGCGCATGAAGCCCGCCCCCCAGCTCATCTCGAAGGGCAGGACCAGATCCTGGCCACCGATACGCTCGCGGGACGCCTCGGCGATCAAGGCCGGCGACAGGATGACCTCCCCGTCCAGCCAGCCGTCATCGGCCAGGGCCCCGAACAGGCGGGCGAGCGCCAGGGCCGTGGCGTGGCCGTTGGCCGAGGGGATCTCCGTGCGCCGCCACTCGGCCTGACCGCGCCCGCCGGCGGAGGACCAGGGGGTGAGGAAGGCCGCCCGAGTGGCCTCGTTGATCTCCCCGAACTTCGCCGGGCCCTTGGGGCGCTGCATGTCGGCGGCGCGGCCGTGCTCAGCGTCCGGCAGGCCGATCCACAGGTCCAGTCGGAAGGGGACGGCGAGGTCCTCGCGCAGGGCGGTTCCCATGGTCCGGCCGTCCACCCGGCGGAAGATCTCCCCGGCGATATAGCCGAAGGTCACCGGGTGATAGCCGCTGGCGGTTCCGGGCGGCCACAGGGGCGCCATGGCCGCCAGCTTGGCGCAGATGGCGTTCCAGTCGAACCACAGGGACGGCTCCATGGGATCTGGGAACCCCGAAAGCCCCGCCTGATGGCTCATGGCCTGCTCGACGGTGATAGCGGCCTTGCCGTTCGCGGCGAACTCGGGCCAGACACTGGCGACGGTCTGGCCGTAGTCCAGCTTACCGGCGTCCACCAGCCGGGCGATCAGCAGGGCGGCGATGGCCTTGGTGCTGGAGAAGATGCTGGTGAGCGTCGTGTCGCTGAAGGGCTGCGTGCGCTGACGGTCGGCGAACCCGGCCCAGAGGTCGACCAGAACCTCGCCCTTGCGGACCAGGGAGAACCGCGCGCCCAACTCCTCGCCCCTGGCGAAGTTGGCCTCGAAGGCCTCCCGGACCGCGTAGAAGACGGGGGCGCAGGTTCCGAAGATCTCGGTCAGATCAGCCGCTCCATGCGCACCGTCGGCGACGCGGCCTTCAGTCTCTGGGCCATGGCCACGACGGGCAGTTCGGCGGCGTTCCAGATCTGGGCGGCGCTGATGGTCTCGGCCACCCCGCCGACGGCGCGGGCCAGGGCGTAGGAGGTGGTCAGCCCATCGATGAGGGCCGCGCCGAACAGGGCCGACAGCAGGTCGCCGGTGCCCTTTGGAGCGCTGTCGGCGCGGGGATGGGCGGCCAGCCAGGCTTCCTTCTTGTCGGCATAGATCACCCCGATCTCGCCGCCGCGCTGCACCGACGACACCATCACCGGGCGGCCCAGCAGGCGGGCGGCGTGCAGGGCCTGGGTCGGATCGCGGGTCTCGGCCCCGGTCATGCGCTGCAGCTCCCAGGCGTTGGGGGCGACGATGTCGGCGCGGGGGACCAGCTCGCCGATCACCGCGTCGGCCACGTCGGCGGCGACATAGAGGCCCTTGCCGGCGTCGCCGATGGTGGGATCAACGATGATGATGGGTTTGCGGACGCCGGTCTCGCGCGGGGCGGCCCGCACGGCGTCGATGGCGCGGGCGGCGGCGCGAACCTGGGCGGCGGAGGCGAAATAGCCGGTGAGCACCAGGTCGGTCTGGGCGAACAGGCCGTTGGCCTCGATGCCGTCCAGCATGCCTTCGATGGCTTCCACCGGAACCGAGGCCCCGCCGGGGGCGCCCCAGCCGGGGTGGCGGCCATAGAGGACGGTGGGCACCACCATGGTGTCGATGCGGAAGGGCGCCAGGGCCTGGGCCTGGGCGGTCCCGCCGACACGGCTGGCGGCGACATGACTGGAGATGACGAGCGCTAGCGGCATGGCAGGCTTGTTAGCCGAGCCCACAGGGCGGCGCTAGCTCAACAAACAAAACGTCATCCCCGGCGCTTGGGGGGCTCGGCGGACTGGAGAATCGCCGGCGCCGGGGATGACGAAGGCTGGAACCTAGTAGCGGTAGTGATCGGGCTTGAACGGGCCGGCCTCGGGCACGCCGATATAGTCGGCTTGGTCCTTGGAGAGCGTGGTCAGCTTGGCGCCGAGCTTGCCCAGGTGGAGCATGGCCACCTTCTCGTCGAGGTGCTTGGGCAGGGTGTAGACCTTGGTTTCGTACTTGGCGCCATTGGTCCAGAGCTCGAGTTGGGCGAGCGTCTGGTTGGTGAAGGAGGCGCTCATCACGAAGCTGGGGTGGCCGGTGGCGTTGCCCAGGTTCACCAGGCGGCCTTCCGACAGCAGGATGATCTTCTTGCCGTCCGGGAACTCGACGTGGTGGACCTGATCCTTGATCTTGTCCCACTTGAAGTTCTTCAGGCCGGCGACCTGAATTTCGCTGTCGAAGTGGCCGATGTTGCAGACGATGGCGTTGTTCTTCATCCGCCGCATGTGATCGACGGTCAGGACGTCCTTGTTGCCGGTCGCGGTGACGAAGATGTCGGCCTTGTCGGCGATGTCTTCCATGGTCTGGACTTCGTAGCCCTCCATGGCCGCCTGCAGGGCGCAGATCGGGTCGATCTCGGTGACGATGACGCGGGCGCCGCCGTTGCGCAGCGAAGCGGCCGAGCCCTTGCCCACGTCGCCATAACCCAGGACCACGGCGACCTTGCCCGAGAGCATGACGTCGGTGCCGCGGCGGATGGCGTCCACCAGGCTCTCACGGCAGCCATAGAGGTTGTCGAACTTGGACTTGGTGACGCTGTCATTGACGTTGATGGCGGGGAACGGCAGCTCGCCGCGTTCCGACATCTGGTACAGGCGGTGGACGCCCGTGGTGGTCTCTTCCGACACGCCCTTGCAGGCGTCGCGGATGCCCGAATAGAAGCCGGGCTTCTCCTTCAGGTACCGCTTCATCACGGCGAACAGGGCTTCTTCTTCCTCGTTCTGCGGGTTGGCCAGGACACTGATGTCCTGCTCGGCCTTGGGGCCGAGCACGCAGAGCAGGGTGGCGTCGCCGCCGTCGTCGAGGATCAGGTTCGGATAGCCGCCGTCATGCCACTCGAAGATGCGGTGGGCGTATTCCCAGTACTCCACCAGGTTCTCGCCCTTGATGGCGAAGACCGGGGTGCCGGCCGCGGCGATGGCGGCGGCGGCGTGGTCCTGGGTGGAGAAGATGTTGCACGAGGCCCAGCGGACTTCGGCGCCGAGGGCTTCCAGGGTCTGGATGAGCACGGCGGTCTGGATGGTCATGTGCAGGGAGCCGGCGATGCGGGCGCCCTTCAGCGGCTGGGCCTTGCCGAACTCGGCGCGGACGGCCATCAGGCCCGGCATTTCAGTTTCGGCGATCTCGATTTCCTTGCGACCGAAGTCGGCGAGGGTGATGTCTTTCACGACATAGTCGGTCATCAGGGCTTCCTGTCGGCGCGAATGCAATTGCGGGCTCTATAGCCGCGCACGGGCAAGCCTGCAACTGTGATATAAAGATATCTTTATATGTCGCGGTCACCGCCAGAACGGCTTGGCCTCGGTCAGGGCCTTCATCTGTCTGGCCGCCGCCTTCAGGGCCTTTGGCCGCTTGGCGTCGCGCGCCGAGATCAGGTCGCGCGCGGCGTCGGAGTCATCGGTGGCCAGCCTGGCCACCAGGGTCTTGGCCACGGCGGCGTCATTGAGGTCGCCCAGGGTGTCCTGCAACGCCTTCAGCTTCTTGATGTACCGGCGGCCGGGCTGCGCCGTGAACAGGGGGGCGAAGGCCTCGGCGGCGTAGCGCAGCTTCTTGGCCGCGATCCGGGCGGTGTGGCGGCCCGCGTCGTCCAGGGCCCGCAGGTCGTGACCCAGTTTCAGCAGCTTCTTCCAGCGGCGGTCCAGAGCCTTGGCGGCGAAGTCCCGGGCCGAGCGGCCAGCGCGATCCCCGCTCCGCCAGGCGCCGGTCTCCACCCAGGCGGTGGTCTCCAGCACCAGGTCGCGGAAGCGTTTGGAGGCGACGGCGGCGGCCGTCTTGGCATGGGCCTGGGCGCGGGCGGCGGCGATCTTGGGGGCCAGCGGGGTCCGGTCGCCGGCGATCTCCAGATTGTCCTGGGCGAAGACGTCCAGGTCGCGGGCCTCGTCGCAGGCGCCCGACAGCCATTTCAGTTCGGCCTTCAGGTCGGCCAGCCGCGGATCGTCAACCACGGCCTTGAAGGTGCTCATGGCGCTGCGCAGCCGGCGCACGGCGACGCGGAGCTGGTGCAGGGCGTCCTGGCTCTCGGCCTCGCGCAGCACCAGGCCGTTGGCGGCGATCTGGACCAGGGCGTTGCGGGCGATGGTCTGGAAGGCCTCGCCCGCCGTCCCGCCCCGGCGCAGGGGCGCCTTGTCGTGCCGTCGGGGTTCGCGCTCCGTCCCGGCGCGAAGGGCCTGGCCCTGCGAGGCCTTGCCGTCGAAGGAAAGATAGAGCGGCGCGGTCACCGAAAGTTGGCGCGCCAGGGCGAAGAGCGCCGCCGGGTCGCCCGACTTCAACTCAAGCTCCAGCTCGCACAGGGTGCTGCGCTTGTCGCCCGTGGTGATGTCCCCCTGGTCGAGGGCCAACTCGATCTGCGCCCCCGCATAGGTGAAGGTCCGCTGCTGGCGAGTGACGCGAACGGTGAAGACCGGCTCCAGGGCCTTGCGCTGGGCGGGCTTGAGGGCCGCCTTCACCGCCGGCATGGTCAGGTTCAGGGCGTCGCCGGAGACCTTGGCCTCGTGCTCCTCGCGGGCGAAACCGTCGCCACGCTTCAGGGTCTGGACGCGTTTGCCGTTGCTCTCCCGCAGACGCAACGAGACGTGGGCGGCCTGCAGGTGGCCGTCCGGCGTGTCGAAATAGACGGCCGTGAACTGCTTGGTTTCCTCCAGCCCTGGCGGGGCGGCGGCCAGCAGGGCCGTCACATCCTGCGGCTCGCAGAGGAACTTCAACTCGATCTCGTCGGCGCCCATGCGCTAGATGCTCCTGCCGCCCGATTCAGAATGGGCGCCCATACGAGGAGTGCACCATGAACGCCCCCTTCCACGCCGTCCTTGATGAAACGCAACCGCGGCACGATTGGTCCCTGGAGGAGGTGGAAGCGCTGTTCGAGCTGCCGTTCATGGACCTGGTGTTCCGCGCGGCGCAAGTCCACCGCATGTGGTTTGACCCCACCGAGGTCCAGCTCTCCCAGCTGCTGTCGGTGAAGACCGGCGGCTGTCCCGAGAACTGCGGCTATTGCAGCCAGTCCCAGCACTTCAAGACCGCGACCACCGCATCCAAGCTGCTGGACGCCGACACCGTGATCGCCGCGGCTGCCGAGGCCAAGGCCGGCGGGGCGCAGCGCTTCTGCATGGGCGCGGCCTGGCGCGACCTGAAGGACCGCGATGTGCCCAAGGTGGCCGAGATGATCGCCGGCGTGAAGGCGCTGGGCCTGGAGACCTGCGCGACGCTCGGCATGCTGACCCGAGACCAGGCCCAGTCCCTGAAGGACGCCGGCCTCGACTACTACAACCACAACCTCGATACCGGCCCCGACTACTACGACAAGGTGGTCACCACCCGCACCTACCAGGACCGCCTCGACACCCTGGAGGCCGTGCGCTCGGTGGGGATGAGCACCTGCTGCGGCGGCATCGTCGGCATGGGCGAGACCCGCCGCGATCGCGCGGGCCTGCTGCATACGCTCGCCACCCTGCCGGCCCATCCCGACTCGCTGCCCATCAACGACCTGATGCCCATTCCGGGCACGCCGCTGGGGGACTCCACGCCGGTGGACGGCATCGAGTTCGTCCGCATGATCGCCGTGGCCCGCATCCTCTGCCCCAAGACCGTGGTGCGCCTGTCGGCCGGCCGCGAGCATATGAGCCGCGAACTGCAGGCCCTGTGCTTCCTGGCCGGCGCCAACTCCATGTTCATCGGCGGGCGCCTGCTGACCACCGCCAACCCGGACAAGGACACCGACGCGGCCCTGATGGCCGACCTGGGCCTGCGCCCCATGACCATGGGCGTCGGCGCCTAGACGCTTCGCAAAGGCGTGGGCGGTGGTAGTTTCAGGCCATGCCCACGCCGCACCAACAGGCCGAAGCCGCACTCACCGCCTACGCCCTGAGCCTGCCGGAGACAGACCTGGCGCCCGGCTGGGGCGAGACCCGCTACCTGCGGGTGCGGGGCAAGGGCTTCGCCGTCTTCGGCGACAAGGCGCAAGCGTCAGACGCCCTGACGCTCACCGTCAAGCTGCCGATCTCCTACGAGATGGTCCAGGACCTCCCGTTCATGCGGCAAGGTTCACCCTGGTACCGGGAGAACAGATGGGCCATCTCGCACTTTGGTCCTGAAGATGACATCCTGGCGGAGCTCGACACCCTGAAGGGCTGGGTGCGCCAGAGCTATGTCGCCATGGCGCCCAGGGCCCTTTCGCGGCTGCTGACAGAAACCGGCGCCTGAGCGATTAAAGCTTGGCCGATGTCGGCCTGGGCGCCCCTTATTCGTCCTGCGGACTAGCTTGACCCCCCACCCGCGCATATCTGCGGGACCCCCGATGACCCCGGAGCCCGCGTGCAGCCGATCATATCCGTGAGAGGTCTCTCCAAGACCTATGCCGGGGGCTTCCAGGCCCTGAAGTCGATCGACCTGGATATCCGCAAGGGCGAGATCTTCGCCCTGCTGGGCCCCAACGGCGCCGGCAAGACGACGCTGATCAGCATCATCTGCGGCATCGTCAATCCGGGCTCGGGCCAGGTTCTGGCCGATGGCCATGACATCGTCGCCGACTACCGCGCCGCCCGTGGCAAGATCGGTCTGGTGCCGCAGGAGCTTTCCACCGACGCCTTCGAAAGCGTCTGGGACACGGTGAAGTTCAGCCGCGGCCTGTTCGGCAAGCCGCCCAATCCCGCCTATATCGAGAAGATCCTTCGCCAGCTCTCCCTGTGGGACAAGAAGGCTGAGAAGATCATGGCCCTGTCGGGGGGCATGAAGCGCCGCGTGATGATCGCCAAGGCGCTGAGCCACGAGCCGCAGATCCTGTTCCTCGACGAGCCGTCAGCGGGGGTCGATGTCGAGCTGCGCCGCGACATGTGGCAGATGGTCCGGGGCCTGCGCGACAGCGGCGTCACCATCATCCTCACCACCCACTATATCGAGGAGGCCGAGGAGATGGCCGACCGGATCGGGGTGATCAGCGCAGGCCAGCTGATCCTGGTGGAGGACAAGGACGTCCTCATGCGCAAGCTCGGCAAGAAGCAACTGACCCTGCACCTGCAGGAACCGCTCACCGCCCTGCCCAAGGAGCTGGCGGACGAACCGCTGGAGCTGTCGGCCGACGGGGCCGAGCTGGTCTACACCTTCGACACCCAGAGCCAGGAGACCGGCATCGCCGAGCTCCTGCGCCGGCTGGCCAAGCACGGCATCGACTTCAAGGACCTCCAGACCAGCCAGAGCTCGCTTGAGGAAATCTTCGTCAGCCTGGTGAGGACCCCGCGATGAACCTGCATGCGATCCGCGCCATCTATCACTTCGAGCTGGCCCGCACCTGGCGCACGGTGCTGCAGTCCATCGCCTCGCCGGTGATCACCACCTCTCTCTATTTCATCGTCTTCGGCTCGGCGATCGGCTCGCGGATGACGCAGATCGACGGCATCAGCTACGGCGCCTTCATCGTGCCGGGCCTGATCATGCTGGCGATCCTCACCGAGAGCATCTCCAACGCCTCCTTCGGCATCTACATGCCCAAGTGGTCGGGCACGATCTACGAGGTGCTGTCGGCGCCGATCTCCCCGGTGGAGATCGTCATCGGCTATGTGGGGGCCGCGGCCACCAAGTCGGTGATCCTGGGTCTCATCATCCTGGCCACGGCGCGGCTCTTCGTGCCCTTCACCATCGCCCACCCCTTCGTGATGATCGCCTTCCTGGCGCTCACGGCGGTGACCTTCTGCCTGTTCGGCTTCGTCATCGGCATCTGGGCCGACGGCTGGGAGAAGATGCAGATCGTGCCGATGATGATCGTCACGCCGCTGACCTTCCTGGGCGGCAGCTTCTATTCGATCAGCATGCTGCCGCCGATCTGGCAGAAGATCACCCTCTTCAACCCGGTGGGCTACCTGGTCTCCGGCTTCCGCTGGGCCTTCTACGACAAGTCCGACGTCAGCGTCGGCGTCAGCCTGGCGGCCACCTTCGGCTTCATGCTGCTCTGCCTGGCCGCCATCACCTGGATCTTCAAGACCGGCTACAAGCTGAAGACGTAGGACTGAACGCGAGCTAGCTTGGCCATTCGGGTGAAGCTGCGCGCTAAGAAGAATGGTCCACGAACCACACGAACCACACGAACGGGTGCTCTATCCGGATGAGGTGTTTCGGATCCAAGGCGCGATCTTCGAGGTCAATCGAGAGCTTGGCGCCGGTTTCCTTGAAGCCGTGTACCAGGAGGCGCTGAGTATCGAGTTCGAAGCCCGTGGAATACCCTTCGCCGCTTCGCGGCCGTTGAGCCTGACCTACAAGGGCCAGGCGCTGAGGCAGACCTATGTCCCGGACTTCGTCTGCTTCAACACCATCATCGTTGAGATCAAAGCCCTGCGCGAATTCGCGCCCGAGCATCGGGCGCAGGTCCTGAACTACCTGAAGGCGTCCGGAATGCGCCTAGGTCTGCTCGTGAACTTCGGCGCCATGCCAAAGGCCCGCATTGAGCGCCTCGCCCTCTGAACCCGTTCGTGTGGTTCGTGTGGTTCGTGGACATTCTTCTTCTGGCTTCGCCAGAACGCCAGGCTTCGAGACCTACTCGTCCTCGTCGAACCGGTTGGCGACGAGTTTGGCCAGGGCTTCGAGAGCCGGTCCAGCCTCGGCGCCCTCGGCCTGGATCTCGATGCAGCAGCCGGGGCCGGCGGCGAGCATCATGAGGCCCATGATGGAGCGGGCGTCCACCGTGGAGCCGTCCTTGGAGACCGTCACCTCGGCGTCGAAGGTCGAGGCCATCTTGACGAACTTGGCCGAGGCCCGCGCGTGCAGGCCCCGCTTGTTGACGATCTCGACCGAGCGGCTCGTCGTCATTTCTCGCCGGCCAGCACGTAGGAGGCGACGGAGATGTACTTGCGGCCGGCCTCCTGGGCGTGGGCCACACACTCCTGAAGCGACAGCTTGGTGCGTACGCTGGCCAGCTTGATCAGCATCGGCAGGTTCAGGCCCGCGATCACCTCGGCCTTGGTCTGCTCCATGACGGAGATGGCCAGGTTGGAGGGCGTGCCGCCGAACATGTCGGTGAGCAGGATGACCCCATCCCCGGCGTCCACGCTTGCGCAGGCCGCCAGGATGTCCTGGCGACGCTTTTCCATGTCGTCCTCCGGCCCAATGCAGATGGCGGCGACCGCGGTCTGCGGGCCCACCACATGCTCCATGGCGAAGACGAATTCCTCGGCCAAGCGCCCGTGCGTTACGATCACGAGGCCGATCATGCGAACTTTCTCAACGGGAATCCCCACCCGGCTGCGGCGGAACGCCGGCCGCGAGGCCGCCTAGATACGCTCCAAATCGACCGTCTCCAAGATGTCGTAACGCGCGAGTCAGCTTCGCGGGCGCCGAAGACTCAAGCAGGGCGAGAGTCAGCAGGGGTATCTTCAACCCGAAGTCATCGGTGAAGGCGGGTTCGGGGATGCGGTCGGGCGTTCCGGGCCGCACACAGAGGCTGACACGAGACCAGGGGAGGGCCGGCTCGGGCAGGACATCGAGCCCCCGCACCTCCATCCGGCCGGACAGGGTTTCGGGCGCGCGTCCGTAGAGACCCCCGCCGCTGATCCAGAGCTCAACCCGATCATCGGCCACCAATCGAAAGCCCTGGTCCAGGCAGCGCAGGGCCAGGTCGCTCTTGCCGGCGCCCGAGGGGCCCTGGATCAGGACCCCACGCCAGCCGCCGCCGACGAAGCCGGCGATCAATCCGGCGTGATGGATCACCGCCGCGCCTCGGGCAGCACCACGATGAAGCGGGCGCCGGCCACCTGGCCGTCCGCGCCCATCCGATTCTCCGCCCGGATCGTCCCGCCCTGGGCGGCGACGATCTGACGGGCGATGGAGAGGCCAAGCCCCGAATTGCCGCCGAACGCCGCGCCCTTGGGCCGCGAGGTGTAGAACCGCTCGAACACGGTCTCCAGATTGTCGGGGGGGATGCCGGGCCCGTCGTCCTGGACCGCGACGCTCGCCTCGCCCTTGTTGCGTTCCAGGCTGACCCGCACCTCGCCGCCCGGCGGACTGAAGGAGCGGGCGTTGTCCACCAGGTTGCGCAGCACCTGGCCAAGCGGCCCCTCGCGCCCCGAGACCATGATCGGCTCCAGCACGTCGGGCGGGGCGTAGGCCACGGTGGGCTCGCCGGGCTTGGCGGTGTCCTTGTAGAGCTGCACCACCTCGCCGATCAGGTGGCCCAGGTCGAAGGCCTTGGGATCCTCCCGCGAGAGCTCGGCGTCCAGCCGCGAGGCGTTGGAGATATCGGTCACCAGACGGTCCAGGCGGGTGACGTCCTGCTGCAGGATGGCGAGCAGCCGCTCGCGGGCCGCCGGGTCCTTCACCAGTTCCAGGGTCTCCACCGCTGAGCGCAGGGAGGTCAGCGGGTTCTTGATCTCGTGGGCCACGTCGGCCGCGAACCGCTCGATGGCGTCCATCCGCTCGCTCAGCACGTGGGTCATGTCCTGCAGGGACCGGGTCAGGTCGCCAAGCTCATCGTCGCGCTTGGCGATATCGGGCAGGGAGATGGAGCGCGCGCGGCTCAGGCGCACCCGGTCGGCGGCCCGGGCCAGGCGGCGCACCGGCTGGGCGATCAGGCTGTTCAGCAGCAGGGAGGAGGCCAGCGTCACCCCGATGGCGATCAGGATGAAGGGGATCAGGGCCATCCGCTCGCGGGCGATGATCTGGTCCACGTCGCTGGCCTCCAGGGTCAGGACGCCCAGCACGGCCTGGACATGCTGGATGGGGATCGAGACCGACACCACCCGCTCGCCGTCGTCGCCGGGGCGCATGCCTGACCAGTGCTTGCCGTTCAGGGCCTGGGCCACCTCGAAGGCCAGGGCCTTCTTGACCTCGGGCTGCGGACCGGGGGGCTCGTGGCCCTTGTTGAGCTGCAGGGAGAAGCCGGGATCGTCGTCGCGGGCCCGGGCCGGCGGCAGCACCTTCCACTCCACCCGGTCGGCCACCCAGTAGCTGTCGGCGATCAGCCGGCCCTTGGAGTCAAACAGCCGCGCGCGCTGGGTGCGGGGATTGGAGAGCAGCTGCAGGATCTGGCTGGCATAGGCGCCGTCCATGGCCGGCAGCGGTTCGCCCACCGTGGCCGCCTGGTCGATGATGGTGGCCATCAGCTCGCCCTGGGTGGTCAGGCTGTCGATGCGGGCGTTGACCAGCCCGCGCCGCAGTTCGTTCAGCACCAGGGCCCCGGCGATCAGGATCGTCAGGCCCAGCAGGTTGAGCACGACGATGAGCCGCCCCAGGCGCGAGCCTGGCAGCCAGCTGAACCATGAGGACAGGCGTCCCGGGTCAGGTCTCGCGGTATCGGTATCCGACGCCATAAAGGGTCTCGATGCCGTCGAACTCAGGGTCGACCTCGCGGAACTTCTTCCGCATCCGCTTGATGTGGCTGTCGATGGTGCGGTCATCGACATAGACCTGATCGTCGTAGGCGGCGTCCATCAGGTTGTCGCGGCTCTTCACGAAGCCGGGCCGCTGGGCCAGGGACTGCAGCAGCAGGAACTCGGTCACCGTCAACTTCACCGGGCGGCCTTCCCACAGGCAGTCGTGGCGGGCGGGGTCCAGGGTCAGCTTGCCGCGCTTCAAGGCCCGCGCGCTGGTGTCGCCGGGGGTGGCCAGCGCCTCCTCGGCGTCGGCCCCGGCCCTGCGCAGCACCGCCTTCACCCGCTCGATCAGCAGCCGCTGGCTGAAGGGCTTGTGCATGTAGTCGTCGGCGCCGAGGTTGAAGCCGAGGATCTCGTCGATCTCCTCGTCCTTGGACGTCAGGATGATCACCGGCAGGTCCGACGTCCGGCGCAGCCGGCGCAGCACTTCCATGCCGTCCATGCGCGGCATCTTCACGTCGAGGATGGCCAGGTCGGGCGGATCGTTCTCCAGCGCGGCCAGGCCGGCGGCGCCGTCGAAATACGCCTTCACGGTGTGGCCGTGGCTCTCGAGGGCGAGGCTGACCGACGTGACGATGTTCTCGTCGTCGTCCACCAGTGTGATCTTGGCCATGGGCTCGAACAAATTCCTTCCTGGAAGCCTGACGGAAGCTAGTCGCCCCGCAGCGTGGCCTCAATGGGGCGGGCGGCGAGGCGGCGGCTGTCTCCTTAACGCGTCAGCCGCCGCGAGCGCCACTTTGTCGCAGTAAACTGTTTTTAGGGTTGTTGCGTCACAGTGCCTGTTCTTGGGGGGACTATGGACGGCGCTCAGGTTCACTACGAGGTTTTCAGCAAACGGACGCCGGCTGGCGGCTGGGCGCTTGATCTTGCGACCGAGAACCGCGCCGCGGCGCTGGCGGCCGCCAACGACATGATGAAAGAGGGCAAGGTGGCCGCGGTCCGCGTCACCAAGGAAACCCTCGATCCCGAGACCCGCGAGTTCCAGTCGGTCGGAATTCTCAACCTGGGCAACGCCGAGCCGCCGAAGAAGTCCAAGGTCAAGGAAGACAACGACCCGCTCTGCGTCAGCCCGCAGGACCTCTACACCATCCACGCCCGCGACCGGATCGGCCGCCTGCTGGAGGGCTTCCTGGAGCGCAAGGGCGCGACGCCCTTCGAACTGCTGCACCGGGCTGACCTGGTGGAAGAGCTCGAGGCCTCGGGCACCGACCTGCAGCACGCGATCCAGAAGCTGGCCATTCCCGAGGCGCAGGCCCGGGGCCTGTCGGTCCATGAACTGATCCGCGTCTTCCAGGGCCTGGTGGAGCGCGCCATCGAGCGGCTGCTCAAGGACACCCGCAAGGGCGACCTGCCCAACCTCGACAAGGAAGGCTTCGCCCGCGCCGCCGAGCGCGTGGCCCAGCACCCGGAGCGCGCCTATCTGCTGGGCGCCGGGGTCGCGGTCTCCATCGCACCGGCCCGCAGCTGGACCGAAAAGGTCACCCGCCTGCTGGATCTCGCCGACTCCGCCCCCCTGGCCGGACCGCCGCGCGCCCTGGCGCTCGCGGTCATCGAACAGCCCCTGGCCGAGATCCTGGGCTCCAAGTCCGGCCTGGACGACATCATCGGCAAGGACCTGGACCTGGGCGCGCGCCTGGCGGCCATGACCCGGCTGGTGGCCTGTGATCCGGTCGACGCCCTCATGCGCATCGAACCTTCGGTGCAGCGGATGATGCCGCCCCTGTCGGAGACCGGCCAGCGCCTGGCCCGCTGGCTCTCCACCGAGGACTTCGGCGCGGTGCGCCTGGCCATCGCCAAGCGCGTCGTCCGCGACCTCACCGGCCCGCGCCGTCTGCGGCCTGGAGACGCTGAGGGTGAGATCGCGGTCATGCGGGCCCTGGCCATGGCGCTCACCTGCGCGGCCGGGACCATGATCTCCCTGGACGATGTGCAGGAGGCCTTCGTCACCCGCTCCCGGATGCTGGTCACCGGCGACTTCGTCGAGGCCTATCTGGGAACCAGCCGCACCTCCCGCGCCGAGGTCGAGGCCCTGATGTGGCTGGTGGAGAATGTCATCGGCGCCGCCAACAAGCGTCAGGCCGGCCGCTTTCTGTCGGCCAATGTCAGCGGCATGCGCTTCGAGAAGGAGTTCCGGCTCAGCTCCGATAGCCCGGCGGTGAAGCTGGAAGTCCTGGCCAAGCTGCAGAAACAGGCGGCCCGGGCCGGCCTGGCGCCGGAGGACTATGGTCCGATCCAGGCCAAGATCGGCGATGTTGGCGGCATGGTGGAGGCCGACTCCAAGATCGTCGCCGTCGTCGTCAAGTCTTCCCAGGGGCCGGTCCAACGGCTGATGACCCTGTTGCGCATGGCCATCGGCGACACCGCCCCCCTCGGCCCCACTGCCGACCGCGCCCGCGCCGAGGCCCTGAAACTGGTCCGTCGCGACGACACCCGCGCCGAACTGGCCCGCGCCCCCGAACGCATGGGCGAGGTCCGCGTCCTGCTGCAGGCCATGACCGCTGTCGCCGCGGCGACCTGATTCCGATATATCGAAATCAGGGGCGGTGAACCACTTCAGCCGGCGCCTAAACCTGCCCTCAGAGCCCCAGAACCTCAGACAGGGCCACGATCACCCGGTCCACATCCTCATCGGCCATGCCGGGATAAAGCGGCAGCGATAGGCAGGTCCGGTACCATTCCTGGGCCCCTGGCAGGTCCATCGGCCCGTAGCGGTCGCGGTAGTAGGGCTGGGTGTGGACGGGGATGTAGTGGACCTGGGTCCCCACCCCGCGCGCCTTGAGGTCGTCCACCACCTGGCGGCGCGTCCTGCCCGCGACCTGGAAGTCGATCAGGACCACCATCAGGTGCAGGACCGGGTCGCTCCAGTCGGGCCGGGCCGCGGGCGTGACCAGCGGCGCCAGCGGCTTCAGGGCTGCTAGATAACGGCCGGCCAGCGCCTTTCGCCGCGC
Organism: Phenylobacterium sp.; assembly: GCF_030693625.1. Lineage (GTDB taxonomy): Bacteria > Pseudomonadota > Alphaproteobacteria > Caulobacterales > Caulobacteraceae > Phenylobacterium > Phenylobacterium ferrooxidans. The sequence continues at coordinate 13,924 of NZ_JAUYAF010000053.1, read as the reverse complement.
CGCGAAGCGGTCGAGCTTGGCCACCTGGGAAAGCCCCAGGGCGCAGAGGATGTCGGGCAGGCGGTAGTTGAAGCCCGGCTCGGGCATCTCATAGATCCACGGATCGGCCCCTTCCGGTCGCACCATCCCGTGGCTGCGCAGGGTCTTCAGGCGCTGGGCCAGCCGGTCATCATTGGTGGTGACCATGCCGCCCTCGCCGGTGGCGATGGTCTTGACCGGGTGGAAGGAGAAGGTGGCCATGGCCGAGTGGCGTCCGTCGCCCACCCTCTCGCTGGTATTGCCGAAGCTCATGGTGGAGCCGAGCGCATGGGGCGCGTCCTCCACCAGCACGGCGCCGGCGGTCTGGGCCAGGGCCGCCAGCGCCGGAAGCTCGGCGGTGTCGCCGCGCAGGTGGACCGGCAGGACGGCGCGAAGCCGGCGATCGCCCACCCGGGTCAGGGCCTGCGCCAAGGTGTCGGGCGTCATCAGGCCGGTCGCCGGATCGACGTCGGCGAACACCACCTCGGCGCCGACATATCGGGCGCAGTTGGCGGTGGCCAGGAAGGTGATGGAGGGGACGATGCAGACCTCGCCCGGCTGCACATCGAGCGCTAGCATGGCCAGGTGCAGGGCCGCCGTGCCGTTGGCGCAGGCGACGGCGTGGCGCGCCCCGACCTCCTCGGCGAAGGCGGTCTCGAAGGCCTCGACCAGGGGGCCGGTGGTCAGGAAGTCGCCGCGCAGGGCCTCGGCGACGGCGGCGATATCGTCGTCCTCGATGGTCTGGCGGCCATAGGGGAGCAGCGGCCCCGCCATCAGTCGGTCAGCCGCCGCCGCAGGGGCGGGGCCACCGGCGCCGGATCGTTGATCAGCTCCATCAGCCCCTCGCCGCTCAGCCACTCGTCATTGGTGTCGCTGGCGTAGCAGAAGCCGTCCGCCGCCATGGGATGGGTCTTGGCGTAGCTCTCGCGGGTGTATTCCACAAAGGCCGGCTCGATGGCGTAGCGGTCCCCCAGGTCGACGGTGGTGCGGGCGTCGTCCACCGAGATCATCATCTCGTGCAGCTTCTCGCCCGGCCGGATGCCGATCACCTTGATGGGCACGCCGGGCGCCATGGCCTCGGCGAGAGCGGTCATCTTCATCGACGGGATCTTGGGCACGAAGATCTCGCCGCCGCGCATCAGCGACAGAGATGACAGCACGAAGTCGACCCCCTGGTTCAGGGTGATCCAGAACCGGGTCATCCGCGGGTCGGTGATCGGCAGCTCGGTGGCGCCTCGCGCCAGCAGCCGCTGAAAGACCGGGGCCACCGAGCCCCGCGAACCCACCACATTGCCATAGCGGACGACGGAGAACTTGGCGCCGATGTCGCCCGACAGGTTGTTGGCCGCCACGAAGGTCTTGTCGGAGGCCAGCTTGGTGGCGCCGTAGAGATTGGCCGGGTTGCAGGCCTTGTCGGTGGAGAGCGCGATCACCCGCTGCACCCGGTTGGTCAGGCAGGCCCAGACCACGTTCTCGGCGCCGATGATGTTGGTGTGGATGCACTCGGACGGGTTGTACTCCGCCGCTGGCACCTGCTTGAGGGCCGCGGCGTGGATCACGATGTCGACCCCGCGCAGAGCCAGGGTAAGGCGCTCGCGGTCGCGGACATCGCCGAGGAAGAACCGCATGCAGGTCAGTTGCTCGGCCGGAAACTTCTCGGCCAGGTCGGTCTGCATCTCGCTCTGCTTCAGCTCATCGCGGGAATAGACGATCAGCTTGCGCGGCCTGGCGCGCAGCAGCACGGTTTCGATGAAGCGTTTGCCGAAGGATCCCGTGCCGCCGGTGACCAGGATCACCTTGCCGTCGAGATCGAGAGAGGTTGGCGCGAAACGGCCCAAGGGCGGGCTCCATCAAGAGCGGGCGAGAAAAAGTGGGAACCGGTTTTCCGCCCGCGCCCGCTCTAACCCAGAAGACCGATCACATGCGTGATCGGTCGTGCGAATCTTCGCCGCACTGTCGAACGCCCCGCGTAAAGAGACCGCTAACCATAATGCGGCACACCGTCACGCATGGATCGCCGCCGTCTGATGAGTCTCGCCGCCCTCGCCGCCGCCCTGCCGGTGGCCGCCCAGGCGTCTGGCGGCGGGGAGAAGACCGAAAAGAAGAAGGGCGGCGGGCTTTCCTACCTGCAGCTTCCAACCCTGACGGCCACCATCATGCGGCCCGACGGCCGGCGCGGCGTACTGACCGTGGAGACGGGAATCGACATTCCCAACACCGACCAGCGGGCCAGGGCTGATCTGCTGGTCCCTCGGTTCCGGGCGGGATTTGTGCAGGCCCTGCAGATCTACGCCTCGGGCCTGTCGCCCTCCACCGCCCCCAACGCCGAGTTCATCGCCCGCGAATTGCAGCGCGAGACCGACCGAGTGCTCGGCGGCCCGGGCGGCAAGCTGCTGCTGGGCACCATCCTGGTGAACTAGTTCTTCAGCCCCGCGTGGTGGGCCGCGTTATCCATGAAGGCGGCCAGGGTCACGTCCAGCTCGGTCACCCCGTCGGCGTCGTGGGTGGCCAGGGTGACCTCGACCCGGTTGTAGACATTGAACCACTCCGGATGGTGGTCCAGCTTCTCGGCCATCAGGGCGGCCCGGGCCATGAAGCCGAAGGCGGTGTTGAAGTCGGGGAACAGATAGGTGCGGGTGATGGCGTCGCGGTCGCCGCCCAGGGCGTTCCAGCCGGGCAGCTTGGCCAGGGCCGCCGCCGCGCCGATCTTGTCTGGGCGGCTCACGCGGCGACCCCGTCGAAGGTGAGGCCGGTGGCGAGGCCCAACTCGGCCAGGGTCTGGTCGACATCCACCACCTTGATGGCCTTCATCCCGAGCGCCGCGGCCGGTTTGCAGTTGATCCCCAGGTCGTCGAGATAGACGCAGCTCTGGGGATCAACCGACAGGGCCTCGCACATCATCAGGTAGATCTTCGGGTCGGGCTTGCGGACGCCGGCCTTGGAGCTTTCGATGATGTGGTCGAACAGCGGCATGATCTGACCCATGGCGCCCGCCGCACGCTGCGGGGCGTCGGCGCCCGGGGAATGCATGCTGACCATGTTGTTGGTGATGCAGCCCACCTTGAAGTGTTCCTTGCAGGCCTTCAGCGCCGCCACCATGCGCGGCCGCACCATGCCCGACAGCAGGGGCAGGACGTGGCTGCCGGGGATCGGATGACCGAGCACGGTCGACTCCTCCAGGAAGAGCTGATCGAAGCCCTTGGTGTCTATCTCGTTCCGCTCAAAAAGCGCCCAGGCGTTGGTGTCGGGATTGGTGGAATTGACCCGTCGGATCAGGTCCTTGGGCACGCCGTTCTCGCTCTCATAGCGGGCGAAAGCCTCGAAGGGCGAGGAGGTGAACACCCCGCCGAAATCCCAGATCACCGCCTCGACCGCCATTACCCGCTCCGTCCTTGAAAATCGGCGCGACGCTAGAGACGCAAGGGGAGACGTGCAAGTTAGGGGACATGTTTCTCGCTTCCCTGCCTCGCCCGCTGCGCCTGGCCCTCTATGCCGTGGCCACCGCCATCCTGCTGGCCATGTGCCTGATCCCGCAGCAGGAGCTGCCCTCGGCGCCCATGGGCGACAAGATCGAGCACAGCATCGCCTGGTTCGTCCTGACGATGACGGGCCTGCTGCTTTCGCACCATCGGCCTCGCGCCATCGCCGCCTTCGCCATCGCCGTGGGCGCGGTGGTGGAGTTGCTGCAGGCGACCATGGGGTTCGGCCGGCACGGCGACTGGCGCGATTTGATGGCCGACACCCTGGGGGTCGTGGCGGCCTTGGCGCTCTACGCCCTGATCGAGAGGCTGCGGCGGCGATGAGCCACCGTCCCTGGGAGGAGGGCGCCGACTTCGCCATCGGCCTGGCGCCTATCGACGAGGCCCGCTGGCTGGAGGGGGGAGAGGCCGACCCCGCGGCGCGCAAGGACGCCCTCTACGCCCACCACCGCGACCTGGTCTGGGGTGAGACGGGGGCGTCACGGCCAGGTCAGAAGGAGGTCGCCGCTCTGATCGGGGTCGCGCCCGCCGCCGACCTGCCGCCGCTCTACGCCGCCTCGCGCGCCGTCGCCGACGACCTGGTGCTGGTGGAGAAGGCCGGCGGTCACTGGCGGGTCAGCGCGCTGAGCCTCTCGGCGCCGACCTTCTTCACCGCCGCCGACGTGTTGGGAAAGAGCCTGGCCGACATCCACGGCCCGGTGAACGGCTTCAATGACCGCTTCCTGGTGCGGCTGGCGCGCATCTTCGACGGCCTGCGTCCCGGCCTGATCCTGCAACGGCGCAACTGGTCGGTGGTCAATTCCGATCAATCCTTCACCCCGTTCTCCGCCCCGGTCCGCGCTCGCATCGCCGAGATCTCGCCTGGGGATGTCGAACAGGCGCTGTTCACCCGGGTGGAACGCCAGACCGTGCGCCGGCTGCCCGACACCGGCGGCGTGCTCTTCACCATCCGGGTGTGGCTGACGCCGTTTGCGGCCCTGCTGGAAAGTCCGGAGCGCCTGGCGGCCTTCGCCCGCGCCTGGCGTTCGGCCGCCCCGGATTTCGCGGCCTATAAGGGATTTCACCTCTACGCCGAGTTGGTGGAGAGCTTTCTTCGCGCGCACGGTGAAAGTCACAGCGTTAACGGCGCCTGATCTCCAACGGTGGCTCCGACCCTCGTTTTCGAGCCGCCGGAAGACCCAGCTATGCGCCTGCGCTCCCTCATTCCCCCCCTGGCCTTCCTGGCCCTAGCCGCCTGCGATTCCACCGGCGCCCTGAGGATCGCCCAGGCGCCTGCGGCCAAGCCCGCCGACTGCTGCTGCAAGCCGGCCGCGACGCCGGCCAGCTGTCCGCCGGCCGCCGCGCCCACCCCGATCGCCGATCAGCCAACCGCCATGACGCCGGAGCCGAAACAACCTGCCTATCGTCCGGCCGTACACCGTCAGGCGGCTCGCCCCGCCGCGCGCCGTGTCACCCAAGTCCAGCGCCATGATGCCGAGCGTGCAGTCGAGCGCGACTATGGGGAGGTGCGCGAGTACGCCTATGCCCAGCAGCGCTCATATGCGGCCGCGCCCGCCCCCGAGTATGACGGCTATGTCGACGTCCAAGATCGCCGCATCCAGGGCCGGGTGGTGAGCGTCGAGGACCGTGAAACCTTCAGCGAGCGCTATTCCGAACAGTCGGAAAGCTCCGGCGGTCGTCGCTATGCCGGAGGTTATGAGCACCACGGCGGCTACCAGGAGCGCGGCGGCTACGACAGTCGTGGTGGCGGGCGTGGCTGCGGAGGCTGCGCCCCGCGCGAATCCGCCGGCCGCGACCGCAACGGCTTCCTCACCTGGCCCGGCAAGGTTCCCGCGCGCCCCTGAGGCTGGCCTCACGCTTGCCCTGACAAAACCTCGGTGTCCCATCCCGGGACGCCCAGGAGACCAAGATGCGATCGCCGAACGGCCCCCTCTTCAAACGCTATGAAATCCTGGCGGTGATCCTCTTCCTCACCGCCGCCGCAGCGCTCGCGAGCTTTGATCTGGTCTACTAGACGCCTTGCCCTGCGGGGCGGCGCACGGGAAGCTCACTCCGAAACAAGGGGGCTTCATGGCCAAGGCCGCATCGATCTTTCTGGCGACACCCTGCTATGGCGGGTTGGCTCACATCCACTACATGCGCTCGGTCCTGGACCTCCAGGCCGCCTGCGCGGCGCGGGGCGTGGGACTGACCGTGGAACTGGGAGGCGGCGACGCCCTGATCACCCGGGCCCGTGCGGCCATGGCCGACAAGTTCCTGACAAGCGACGCCAGCCACCTGCTGTTCGTTGACGCCGACATCGGTTTTCGGCCCGAGCAGGTTTTCCGGTTGCTGGACGCCGATCGCGACCTGGTGGGCGGCGTCTATCCCATCAAGAGCATCGACTGGGCCAAGGTGCGCCAGGCCGCGATCGACGGCAAACGCGACCTGATGGCCGCCTCCGTGGGCTATGTGGTCCGCTTCATCCCCACGCCCAACAACAGTGTCGAGATCGATGACGACGGCTTTGGCCCGGTGGCCTATCTCGGGACGGGCTTCATGCTGATCAAGCGCGTCGTGGTGGAGCGGGTCGCCGCCGCCCATCCGGAACTCAAGGCGCGGCTCAGCGACACCTCCGGTGGCGGGCCGAAGCAGGCCGCCATGATCTTCGAGACCTTCATCGAGCCGGACACCGGCGAGCATCTCTCGGAGGACTATGCCTTTTGCAGCCGATGGCGTGACCTGGGAGGTCAGGTGTTCGCCGACTTCCAAACCCGCCTGACCCATGTCGGTCACGCCGCCTATGCGGGCAGCCTGATGGACGCTCAGGCCCGCTGATCGCAAATCGGGCGCTGGCGATGCTGCGCCGCGCAAGTTGTTCGCCCATCGAGCGCCGGGAACCTTTGCGCGCAAAGGGCGCTGGTTGTCATTGCATTGCAGCAATTGCAGTTCATAACCTTGGTTCTTGCAGGGTCAGCTCTGGACCCCGTGAGTTTGAGCCATAGTGAGGCGATTTCGATGATTATGACTTCGATGCGTGTGTTCCCCAGCCTGTTCATCGGCCGTCGGGACCTGGTGGAAGCGGTCGCCATCGACCTCGACAAGACCTCAGACATCGGCGCGGCCTTCACCTGCGGCGCCTGCGACGCGGTGATCCTCGTGGGCCAGGATGAAGCCTCGGCCCGCGAAGTGGTCGTGAAGTGCCGCTGCGGCGAGTACAACCAGCTCTAGGCCAGCCGTCACACTTGTTGTCTAGGTCATGAGCCTCATGGAAGCGCTCATGACCGATCCCCGCATCCTGCCCCTCGAGGGCGTCGAGAACTTCCGCGACTACGGTGGGTATGCCGTGCGCGGGGGACGCGTGGCCTCGGGCCAGCTGTTCCGCGCCGCCCATCAGGCCCGCGCCACGCCGGCCGATCTGGCGGTGATGGCCGACCTCAAGCTCGCCATCGTGGTGGACCTGCGCCGCCCTCGCGAGCGGGACAATGATCCCAGCCTGCGCCACGAGGGCTTCGCGGCCCAGGTGATCCAGTGTGACCTGGGCGATCAGACCGAGGCGCCGCATGTGGCCTTTCTTCGCGAGACCGACCTGACCCCGGAAAGCGCGCGGGCCTTCTTCCTCGACTACTACGACAAGGCGCCCTTCGAGCCGCGCCATCAGGAGCTGTTCGGCCGTTACTTCGCCGCCCTGGCCAAGGACGAAGGCCCGGTGCTGATCCACTGCACGGCCGGCAAGGACCGCACGGGTCTGCTGGCGGCCCTGACCCACCACGTGCTCGGCGTCCACGACGACGACGTCCGCGCCGACTACCTGCTCACCAACCTCGCCGCCCGGGTCGATGCGCGACTGCCGATGATCACCCAGGCCCTGGAGGCGTCTCTCGGCAAGCGGCCGTCGGAAACCGCGGTGCGCGCCTTCCTGGGGGTCGAGGCCAGTTATCTGGACGCCGCCTTCGCCTCGATCCAGGCGCGCAGCGGTTCGATCGAGGCCTATCTCGATGCGATAGGGGCGGACGCGGCGACCCGTGAGGCCATCCGCGCCCGCCTGATCGTCTAGGTCGTGGTTTCACCCACCATGCCGTCCGGCTCGGCGCCCGGCTGGCCGGCCGGCGCGGCCTTGGCGGCACGCTCGCGGCGCAGGACCTGGAGCTGGGCCTGGGTCGCGTCGTAGCTCTTCCGGTTGATCTTGTAGCGGGCGTAGAAGAACACCGCGATCAGGCCCGGAATGGTGGCGATGGGCGCGTCCACCAGAGCCAGGTCCATCAGGGTCTGGCGATCGACCTGTCCCGGCTGCGCCTTCTCGGGGAAGGCCACGATGTCCAGGGCCATGCCGGCGAAGAAGTGACCGATGGCGGCATCGATCTTGGAGAACAGGGCCCGCGTCGAATAGAGCACCCCCTCCTGCCGGTAGCCGTAGCGGACCTCATTCTCGTCGGCGATATCGGCCAGGGCCGACATGACGCTGATGCTCATGATGCTGGCCACGCAGGAGCCCAGGCCGGTGAAGATGATGATCAACGGCAGCAGCATCGGCTGGCCCGGTTCGGGGAACAGCCCGAGAATCCGCAGGCTCGGCGCGATGGCCGGGATCGTCGCGAGCAGGACGCAGGTGACGATGATGGCGATCTTCTTGTCGAACCGCCCGTGCAGCCTGGCCGCGGTGGCGAACCCGAGGAAGTAGCCGCTGATGGTGCCGATCACGAACCAGCGGATCTGCTCGGACGTGAACTCCCAGAAGAAGGTGTTCATGTAGAGCCCCAGGCCCTGGCGAATACCAAGCATCAGGGACAGGAAGAAATAGGCGATCAGCAGGAAGACATAGTTCCGGTTGGAGAAGGCGCTGCCCATGTCCTTCATGAACTCGAAGGGGCTGAAGGCCGGCAGGTCGTCGGGGGTCTTGGGCAGCAGCGCGATGCGGTCGCGGGTGAACCAGGCCGAGGCGAGCAGCAGCAGCATGCCCGAGCCGGCCACTGCGAAGGCGAAGGGCGTATAGGCGTGGGGGTTCAGCAGGCCGCGCGGATACTCCGCGGTCTTGTGGAAGAAGAAGGTCAGCGCCACGAAGCTGGTGCCGGCCGTGCCGATCATGCCGAGCAGGTTGTTCCAGCTCATGATCCGGCTGCGCTCGGTGTAGTCGCCCGAAAGCTCGCCCCCCAGCGCCAGGTGCGGCACGTGGTAGACGGCCATGAACACCCGCAGGGTGACGATGAAGCCCGAGAACCAGACAAACAGCCACAGGTGCGAGAAGGCCGCTGGGGGATTGAACAGCGCCACGATGCAGAGGGCCACCGGGACGGGGGCGAGATACATGTAGGGGTGGCGGCGGCCGAGCTTGCCGCGCGTTCGGTCCGACAGTGAGCCGACGATGGGATCAGCGAAGCCGTCCAGCACCAGGCTGACCGTGATCGCGAGACCCGCGAGCGTCGCGGGCAAGCCCAGGACCTGATTGTAGTAGAACATCGCATAGCCGCCGACCGCGGCCAGGGTGATGCTTTCGGCGGTGGCGCCGAGGCCGAAGAAGAATTTGGTGCGAAGAGGTACGCGCGCGCCGGGAATCTGCGCCGAGCTGGCCATTATGGTTTCCTACAAAAATAGACGCCGGTCGTAACGCCGGATGAATTCGCCTATCAGTGGGCCGGCCGCGGGGGGTGTCAATCGGGCCCGACGTCACGCGCCGGGATCTATCCGCAGGACGGGCCTGCGTCGGTTGTCAGCCGGCCGCGGTGTCCCTCAGCACAAGGGTGCGGGAACTCTTGAAGCGTCGGGCAAGACGGTCGCCTGGCTCACCGCCCGCTAGCCAGCGCGCAGCCGACAACGGTCCGCTCGGCCACCAACTGGCGGGCCCGAAGCCCGAGTTTCTTGGGAAGTCCGTTGGCGCACCCGACACGATTCGAACGTGTGACCTTTGCCTTCGGAGGGCAACGCTCTATCCAGCTGAGCTACGGGTGCGTTTCGGAAACGCGCTTCTAGCGGAAAGCCGCGCCGAACGGAAGGCTCACGCGTCGATGGGCGCGGGGGCCGAGGTGAGGGACACGAAGACGTCCTCCAGGTCCGGGTCCTCGGTGGCGATATCCTTGATGTGCAGGCCCGCGGCGCGCACGGCGGCGAGCACCTGCTCCACGCTGGACTGACCCGTGCGATAGGACACGGCGAAGGCGCCGGCCGGGCGCAGCTTGGTCTCGAAGCCTGGCAGGGTCGGGGCCGCGGTCACCGGTTCTTCCGGCGTCACCACCACGTTGCGGATGTCCATGCGGGCCAGCAGGGTGCCGGTGGGTTCGCAGGCCACCACCTGGCCCCGGTTGACGATGGCGATCTGGTCGCAGAGCTCCTGGGCTTCTTCCAGATAGTGGGTGGTGAGCACGATGGTGACGCCCTTGCGATTCAGCTCCACCACATAGTTCCAGAGCTGTTTGCGAAGTTCGACGTCGACGCCCGCCGTGGGCTCGTCAAGGATCAGGACGGGCGGGTTATGGGTCATCGCCTTGGCCACCATCAGCCGGCGCTTCATGCCGCCGGAGAGTTGGCGGACATAGGCGTTGGCCTTGTCGCCGAGGCCGAGCGCGTTGAGCAGCTCCATGGTCCGGCGCTCCTTGGCCGGCACGCCGTACATGCCCGCCTGGACCTCCAGGCTCTCGCGGGGGGTGAAGAAGGGGTCGGCGGCGATCTCCTGTGGCACCACCCCGATGGCGGCGCGCGCGTCGCGGGGACGCTCGTCAATGTCCCGGCCCCAGATGGAGACCGTGCCGGAGGTCTTCTTGCAAAGGCCCGCCAGGATGTTGATGAAGGTCGACTTGCCCGCCCCGTTTGGCCCCAGCAGGCCGAAGATCGAGCCGCGCGGAATGACCAGGTCGATGCCCTTCAGCGCCAGCATCTCGGGGGTGGTCTTGGTGGCGGGATAGGTCTTCACCAGGCCCTTGGCCTCGATGGCGTAGTCGGGAAGGGTCATGCGGGACTTTTCGAAAACAGGCGCGATTGACGCGTAAAGCTATGGTCGCATACCTAGGGCGTGACAGTCCGAAGTGGAAGCCGGTTCGGACGCCCGTCACGCCCTGAAGTTTTGGTCCCTGCTTTTTGATTCTCAAAAAGATTGGGGCTCCTGTGGACCCTTCGCCAAGGCGTCCGCTGTCGGAGAGTCTGCATCATGGCCCGTAAAGCCACCCCCGTCCCCAACCAGGGCGCTCACGTCGAGCCCATGCCGGCCAAGCCGGCCCTGACGCCCGACTTGCCCGCCCCGGAAACTGTCGTGGTGCGTTCGGGCCGCATCGCCTGTGACGGCGTCGGCGGGGCTCTGGGCCATCCGCGGGTCTGGCTGGAGATGGGTGAGGCGACCTTTGTCGAGTGCCCCTATTGCGACCGCCGCTTCGTCCTGGCCCACGGAACCGAGGGCCCCGAGGACGAGCGTCTGGCGCCGGGCGTCTATGAGGGCCCGCACGGCCACTGATCGTTCTGCCGGTTCGCGGGCTCTGTTTGCGTCCGATATCCGCGAGCATGTCACGGTGGCGCCTCCTATACCGTCCTAGACGATAAGAGGAGACGCCCATGATCCAAGCCGCCGCCTTCAAGGCCCTGCACGCCGGCCCCGAAATCCTGGTCCTCCCAAATGCCTGGGACGCCGCCAGCGCCGCGATCATGGAGGACGCCGGCGCCAAGGCCGTGGCCACCTCCAGCGCCGCCGTCGCCTGGGCCCACGGCTATGCGGACGGCGATTTCTTCCCGGTCCCCCTGCTGCTGACCGCCATCGCCGAGATCAGCCGGGTCCTGAAGGTCCCGCTGACCGCCGACATCGAGGGCGGTTACACCGATGACCTCGCTGAGCTGGCCGAAACCGTCAAGGCGGTGGTGGGCGCCGGCGCCGTCGGAATCAACCTGGAGGACGGCCGGCGTGACGCCGCCCTGCACGCCCGCAAGATCGAAGCGGTGCGCAAAGCCGCCGACCAGGCCGGCGTCGCCCTGTTCATCAACGCCCGCACCGACGTCTATCTGAAGGGCCTGGCCGCCGGCGAGGCCGCGCAGGCGGAGGTGTTGGCGCGGGCCAGAACCTACGCCGCGGCCGGCGCGGACGGGATTTTCGTTCCCGGCCCCACCGACGAAGCCCTGCTGACGGTGCTCGCCAAGGAGATCGCCCTGCCGGTCAACGCCATGGCGCGACCCGGCCTGCCCAACGCGGCCAGGTTGGAGGCGGCGGGCGTCCGGCGGCTATCCTCCGGAGGCGGCCTGTTCGCGGCGGCCTACGGGACCCTGGCGCGGGCCACGGCGGCCTATCTGAAGGACGGTGAGTCCGATCGCCTCACCCCGCTGTCGGAAGGTCTGCCGAGCTTCAACAAGCGGTTCGGCTAAGCCGATAGGCTCAGCCCTCTTCGGCGTCGCCGTCGATCTCGGCGGGGCGCACGGCGATCAGCTTGCCCTCGGCGATGCGGACTTCCGGCACCGTCTCTCGGGTGAAGGGCAGCCACCAACTCGCGCCCATCGGCGGCTGGACCTCGATGAGGTCGCCGGCCCCGAAGTCCTGGATGGTCTTCACCTTGCCCATCAGCTCGCCCTCGGGAGTCTCGAGGGTCAGGCCCAGCAGGTCGGCGTGATAGAATTCGTCTTCATCGGGAGCGGGGAGGGCCTCGCGGGCGATGAACAGCTTGAGGCCGCGCAGGGCCTCAGCCTGGTCCCGGGTGTCTATACCCGCAGCCCTGGCGATCACCGCCCCCTTCACCGCCCGCGCCGCCGTGATGGTCAGGCCCGGGGACCCGTCCTCACGCGTCAGGACCCTGTAGGTCGCGAGCGCAAGAGGGTCTTCGGTAAAGGTGGTGATGCGGATCTCCCCGCGCACGCCGAAGGCTCCGGCGACGCGGGCGACCTGGAGGAGGCGGTCAGCCATGGGACTTACCGCCTCCGTCTCAAGCCTTAGCCTTCAGCCTTGTCTTCCGCGGCGGCCGGCTCGGCAGCGGCTTCCTCGGCGACCGGTTCAGCAGCGGCAGGGGCTTCTTCAGCGGCCGGAGCAGCTTCAGCGGCGGGCGCGTCTTCAGCAGCCGGGGCTTCCTCGGCGGCGGGGGCTTCAGCGGCCGGAGCCTCTTCAACCGGAGCGGCTTCGGGTTCCGGCTCGGGAGCCGGGGCGTTCTTGGCTTCTTCCAGGGCGGCGGCGGCGGCGGCGTCGCGCTGGGCGCGCTCTTCCGTACGCTCGACGGCCTTCTTGCCGGGCTTGCCCTTGTTGGGGTTGTTGCCGTGTTCCCACTTCACGACGCCGGCCTGGGCCAGGAAGCGCGCGACGCGGTCGGTGGGCTGGGCGCCCTTGGCGATCCAGGCCTGGATGCTTTCCAGCTTCAGGGTGACGCGGCTGGGGTCGTCACGCTTCAGCAGCGGGTTGTAGGTGCCCACCTTCTCGATGAAGCGGCCATCGCGGGGCGAGTGGCTGTCGGCGACGACGATGGAATAGTAGGGGCGCTTCTTGGCGCCGCCACGGGCGAGACGGATCTTCAGCATAGTTCAGTCCTTGTTATCTCTAGGATTTCTTGAAGGGATTGAAGCCGGGGGGCAGGCCGCCGCCCAGGCCAGGAAGTTTGGGGAGCCCGTCGCCGAGGCCGGGCAGCTTGCCCCCGCCCCCGGCCATCTTGCCGAGCTCCTCGAGTTGGTTCTGGTCGGGCATGGCCAGCTTGCCGCCACCGAGCGACTTCAGCCGGTCCGCCCCGCCGCCTCCGCCCATCATGCCGGCCATGCGGGCGAAGCCCTTGCCGCCGTCCTTGCTCATCGCCTTGAAGGCGTCGGCCATCTGGCGATGCTGCTTCAGCAGGCGGTTGACCTCGGAGACGTCGACGCCCGCGCCCTTGGCGATCCGGCGCTTGCGCGACGCGGCCAGGATGTCGGGCTTCTTGCGCTCCAGCTTGGTCATCGAGGAGATGATCGCCGCCTGCCGTTCGAGGGCCTTGTCGGAAATATTGGCCTCGGCGATCTGCTTCTTCATCTTCTGGACGCCGGGGAGGAAGCCCATCAGGCCTTCCATGCCGCCCATCTTCTTCATCTGGGCGAACTGGTCGGCCATCATGTCCAGGTCGAACTGGCCCTTGGCCAGCTTCTTGGCCATGGCCTCGGCCTTGGCGACGTCGAGATCGGCGCTGGCCTTCTCCACCAGGGCGATGACGTCGCCCTGGCCCAGGATACGGCCGGCGACGCGGGCGGCGTCGAAGACGTCCAGGCCGTCGATCTTTTCCGAGACGCCCAGGAACTTGATGGGCAGGCCGGTGACCGCGCGCATCGAGAGCGCCGCGCCGCCGCGGCCGTCGCCGTCGGCCCGGGTCAGCACCAGGCCGGTGAGCGGCAGGCGTTCATGGAAGGCCTTGGCGGTGCGCACCGCGTCCTGGCCGGTGAGGCTGTCGGCCACCAGCAGGGTTTCCGACGGATTGGCGATCCGCGCGATCTCGGCGGCCTCGCTCATCATCGCCTCGTCGAGCGTCGTGCGCCCGGCG
>NZ_JAUYAF010000049.1 GCF_030693625.1 Phenylobacterium sp. | reverse complement strand
CGGAGACGTAGTCCTCAAGATATTCCGGGAGCAGCGTGCCCTGACGCCGGTCATCCCCCTCGACAAACCGTTTCATCCCGGCCCCCGAAGCTGATGGACAGAAATCTAAGCTGCTTCGGTGTTTTCACACAGCCTCCACCCCTAGCCGACCTTTGGAGGGTCTGCTTGCGGGCAGTGCGCCTGCTTACTGCCCAGTTAGGTTGCCTGTCTGCATTGCATCGAGGTCCAGTTGCCGCCTTCCGCAGTTGGGAGTACTTCACTGAGATAAAGGGCTGCGAACCTGGTCCAGCCCAACGGACTCCGCCCGTCTCCCGTCACCCGCCGCCACGGCAACCGCAACGCTCGGCCGGCGTTATGGCCAAGCTCGTGCCCGGCCTTCGCCGGGTGGGGCGTCAGGATATTCTCCCATGGCTGCTCGTCGCGCCGGTCTGCCCCTCACCGCCCCCTCCGTACCCTTGTTCGCCATCGCGGTGGTGCTGGCTGTTCTGTCCATGCTGGTCCAGTACGCCGGCGTCGACATCCCGTTGATCCGCGAGCACGTGTTCACCACCCTCGCCGTGGCCTTCGCGATCCTGACCGCCGGCGTCCTGCTGCGCGGAGCCTGACGGAGCGAGGCTGCCCGTCCTGGCGTTCAAGGTCATCCGCGCGCGCACGGCGTCGCGCAAGTCGCAAGCAACTTGTGTGGCGGAGCTTTCCAAAGCTTAATCCGCCCTGTCGTTGCGCCATCTCAACGACGGGGCCACATAGGCCGATAGTCAGGCCTGATCCTGATGCTGCTCTTGGGGAGCCACACACCTTGTCCACCCTTCGCAATCGCCTCGCGCGCGCCGCCCTGCTGGTGCTCGCGCCTGTCCTGATCGCCGGCTGCGGGATCAACAACATCCCCACCAAGGAAGAGCGCGCCAAGGCCCAGTGGGCCGAGGTGCAGAACCAGTATCAGCGCCGCGCCGACCTGATTCCCAATCTGGTGGAGACCGTGAAGGGCTACGCCGCCCAGGAAAAGAGCGTCCTGACCGCTGTCACCGAGGCCCGCGCCTCGGCCACCCAGGTCAAGGTCGACGCCTCCACCCTCACCGACCCCGCCCAGTTCGCCCAGTACGCCGCCGCCCAGGACAAGCTGTCGGGCGTGCTCGGCCGGCTGATGATGATCCAGGAGAACTACCCGGACCTGAAGTCCAACCAGAACTTCCTGGCCCTGCAGAGCCAGCTGGAGGGGACCGAGAACCGCATCAGCGTGTCGCGCCGCGACTACAACGAGGCGGTCCGGGACTACAATCTGGAGTTCCGCAAGTTCCCCAACAGCTTCTGGGCCTCCACCGTCCATAGCGGCTCCAAGCCGATGGTGATGTTCCAGGCCAACGCCGCCGCCCAGGCCGCGCCCAGCGTCAGCTTCTCGCCCACGACGCCGCCGGCGACGTCCACCCTGCCGGCCGCGCCGGCCCAATGACCCAGCGCAAGGGACTGCGGGGCCTGCTGGGCCTCGCAGTCCTCGGCCTCGTCCTGAGTGCGGGCGCAGCTCTGGCCGCCCCCAAGTTCCCGCCGCTCACGGGGCGGGTGGTGGACAATGCCGGCCTGCTGTCGCCGGCCGCCGAACAGAAGCTCACCGCCGAGCTCGCCGACCTGGAGACCAAGACCGGTCGTCAGATGGTGGTGGCGACCCTGCCCGACCTCGGCGGCTACGAGATCGAGGACTACGGCTACCAGTTGGGCCGGGCCTGGGGGATCGGCGACAAGACCCGCAACGACGGGGTCCTGCTGCTGGTGGCGCCCAACGACAAGAAGGTGCGCATCGAGGTCGGCTATGGCCTTGAGGGCATCCTGACCGACGCGCTCTCCAGCGTGATCATCCAGACCCGAATCCTGCCGGCCTTCCGGGACGGCAAGATGGAGGCGGGCGTGATCGCGGGAACTGAGGCGGTGATCGGCCAGCTATCCCTGCCCGACGATCAGGCCCGGGCCATCGCCACGGCGACGCCGGCGCCGGAACCCGAGTCGGAAAACAGCCTGCCCGGCGTGATCATCTTCATCGTGGTGATCATCTTCTGGGTGCTGAGCAGCATCCTGCGGGGCGGACGCGGCCGACGTGGGCGCCGCGGCGGCGGCCTCTGGTGGCTGCTGCCCATGTTGCTCTCGAGCGGCGGCCGCGGTGGCGGAAGCAGCTGGGGTGGCGGTGGCGGCGGCTTCAGCGGCGGCGGCGGATCGTTCGGCGGCGGTGGATCTTCAGGAGGATGGTGATGCTGTCAGACGCTGACCGCGCGCGGGTCGAGGCCGCGGTCGCCCGGGGCGAGCTGCGCACCCGTGGTGAGATCTACACCGTCGTCGCCCGGGAATCCTCCGACTACCGGGAGGTGCCGGTGGCCTGGGCGGCGATCGCGGCCCTGGCCGTTCCGGCCCTGCTGCTGGCGGGCGGTATCCAGGTGAGCGCCCCCGAGATCCTCACCGGCGAGTGGAGCGCCGCCCAGATCGGGGCGGTGGCCGAACAGTCGGTGCGCAGCGCCCTGACCTGGGCCTTGCTGATGCAGGGGGTGCTGTTCGTGGCCGTCGCCCTGCTGGTGGGGATCATCCCACCCCTGCGCCGCCTGCTGACGCCCAAGGGACTGAAGCGGGAACGCGTCTTGCGTCGGGCCCAGGAGCAGTTCCTGGCCAAGAACCTGGCGGCCACCCGCGAACGCACCGGGGTGCTGATCTATGTCTCCGCCAAGGAGCGCATGGCCGAGCTGATCGCCGACGAGGGCGTGGCCTCCAAGGTCGATCCCAAGGTCTGGGACGAGGCCATGGCGGCGCTGATTTCGGGCATCAAGCGCAAGCAGCCCGCCGAGGGCTTCGAGGCGGCGATCGGCCTCTGCGCCGACATCCTGGCGCAGCATTTCCCGGCCAACGCGACGGACAATCCCAACGAGCTCCCCGACAGCGTGGTGGTGTTGCCTTAGCTCGCGTTCCTTCTCCCCTTGCGGGAGAAGGTGGCCGGTCGGAGGCCGGTCGGATGAGCAACCATGTTAAGTGGGTTGTCTAATCCAGGGCTGTTGCCGGCTGAGGACGAGGTTTGCGGCCTCGATGAGTTTTCTCATGACGGCGAC
>NZ_JAUYAF010000044.1 GCF_030693625.1 Phenylobacterium sp. | reverse complement strand
CAGCTCGTCGCACGAGGCAAGCCCGCAAAGCTCGTCGTCGTCGCCGTCATGAGAAAACTCATCGAGGCCGCAAACCTCGTCCTCAGCCGGCAACAGCCCTGGATTAGACAACCCACTTAACATGGTTGCTCATCCGACCGGCCACCTTCTCCCGCAAGGGGAGAAGGATCGGGCCGCACAAACCCCCTCACGACGCCCCCGCCCCTGGTGTTACACTCAGCCACCATGCAGACCCCGCACCTGATCTACTTCGCCGACGCCATGTGCTCGTGGTGCTACGGCTTCTCGCCGGTGATCGCCGACATTCGCAGGACCTTCGGCCGCACCCTGCCCATCCAGTTGATCATGGGGGGCCTGCGTCCGGGGACCGACACGCCCATGACCGACAAGGCCAAGACCGAGCTCGCGGGCCACTGGACCCACGTCACCGAGGCCTCGGGCTTGCCCTTCGACCCCGCCGTGCTGGACACCCCGGGCTTCCTCTATGACACCGACCCGGCGGCCCGCGCCGTGGTCTTCGTGCGCCGCCATGACACCGAGCTGGCCCTGACCTTCCTCGCTGACCTGCAGGCCGCCTTCTACGCCCAGAACCGCAACATCGCCGATCCGGAGGTCCTGGCCGCCCTGATCACCGAGCGCGAGATGGACGGCCAGCGCTTCCTCGACATCTTCGACAGCGACGACCTCAAGCACGAGACCTGGCGCGACTACGGGACCTCGCAGCAGGCCGGCGTCACCGGCTTCCCGACCCTGATCGCCGGCCCCATGGAGACCGGCGCCTATGCCGTCGTCACCCGAGGTTACCAGTCGGGCGAGACTGTGATCCCGACCCTGGAAGCCTGGCTCTCCGGCCCGCTCAACTAGCCATGCAGAGCTTCGACGTGGTGGTGGTGGGCGCCGGCGCCGCCGGGATGATGTGCGCCATCGAGGCGGGCAAGCGCGGCCGCTCGGTCCTGGTGATCGATCACGCCAAGGCGGCCGGCGAGAAGATCCGCATCTCCGGCGGCGGCCGCTGCAACTTCACCAATCTGGGCGCCAGCCCGAACAACTTCATCTCCGCCAACCCCCGCTTCGCCAGGGGACCGCTGCGCCGCTACCGGCCGCGCGACTTCATCGAGCTGGTGGACCGCTACGGTATCGCCTGGCACGAAAAGACCCTGGGCCAGCTGTTCTGCGACGACAGCGCCAAGGACATCATCGCGATGCTGCTGGCGGAGATGAAGGCCGCCCGTGTCCAGCTGCGGCTGGCCACCGCCGTCGCCAAGGTGACCCGGACCGCGACCGGCTTCGAGCTCGCCCTGCCCGGCGGCGTGGTGTCCTGCGCGTCCCTGGTCGTGGCCACCGGCGGCAAGTCGATCCCCAAGATGGGCGCCACCGGCTGGGGCTACGAGATCGCCGCCCAATTCGGCCTGCCCACGGTCGAGACCCGCCCCGCCCTGGTCCCCCTGACCTTCGAGGTCGGCGCCCTGGAGCGGCTGAAGCCCCTGGCCGGCGTGGCGGTCGACGCCGTGGTCGCCTGCGGCAAGACCAGGTTCGCCGAGGCCATGCTCTTCACCCATCGCGGCCTGTCGGGCCCCGCCATCCTGCAGATCTCGTCCTATTGGCGCGAGGGCCAGGAGATCACGGTCGCCATGGCGCCTGGCGTCGACCTGATGGCGGCCATGAAGCTCGCCAAGACCACCCGCGGCCGCCAGGCTGTCGCCACCGTGCTCGCCGACCATCTCCCCAAGCGCCTGGCCCAGATGATCGCCGAGGACGAGGGCGCGCTCGGCAACATCGCCGACCTGCCCGACAAGGTGCTGACCCGCGTGGACGCCGCGGTGAACCATTGGACCGTCAAGCCGGTAGGCTCGGAAGGCTATCGCACCGCCGAGGTCACCCTGGGGGGCGTCGACACCCAGGCGCTGGACCCCGCAACCCTGCAGGCCCTTGCGGTTCCCGGCCTCTATTTCATCGGTGAGGTGGTCGACGTCTCCGGCTGGTTGGGCGGGTACAACTTCCAATGGGCCTGGTCCTCGGGATGGTGCGCGGGCCAGGCGGCATAAGGCCCCAAGCTTGACCATACTGCGTCAATCCGTCCCACGGTCTTCACCAAGTCCTGTTCAGTTTTTTTCATCTTCTGCCCGCAACGTGCGGTTTCATCACGAACGGCCCGAATGGCCGAACGCGCGTGGGGTCTGGGTGCAGAAAGCCGTCGAACCATTCACCCAGGCCGAGCTGGTGGGCCACGTCCTCAGCCATGAGAAGTTCCTGGCCGGCAGCCCCGGCGGGCGTCGGATGATCCTGCCCATGGTCGATCTCACCGGCCTGGCCATGCCCCGCCGCAACCTCGCCGACGCCGACCTCAGCGGCGCCAGCATGCGCGGCTGCGACCTCTCCGGGACCATCCTCGACCGCGCCATGCTGTTTGGCAGCGACCTGCGCGGGTCCAACCTCGTCGGCGCCAGCCTCAGCCGCGCCGACCTGCGCGGCGCCGTGCTGTGCGGCGCCGACCTCTCCGACGCGGACCTGACCGACGCCGACTTCCGCCCCGGCCAGATCGCCGCCCACTCGGCCCTCGGCTTCGTGGCGGTCTCCCAGCGCCAACGCGCCGGCATGCCCGACGGCATCTCCAGCCGCATCCGCGCCGATGTGAACACCGCCTTCGCCACCGACTTCTCCGACGCCACCCTGCGCGGCGCCAAGATGAACGGCGCCAAGATGAAGTCCGCCAACTTTACCAGCGCCCTGCTGGAGGAGGCCGACTTCACCAGCGCCAATCTGGAGAACGCCGACTTCACCAACGCCGTGCTGTCGGGCGCCCAGCTCATGGGCTCCACCACCCACGACGCCATCATGGACCGCGTGGTTCACGCCCCCACCTCCGACGCGCTCGCCAGGCGCCCGGCCCTGCTGGAGGCCCTGGCCGGCCACCAGGTCTGGTGCCTCACCCACGGCAAGCAGGGCTCAGCCGCCCAGGTCGAAGGGGCCGATCTCCGCGTCGTCGGCGACGCCCTGGCCGCTGGCCAGCTCACCGGCCTTCAGGCCCCCGGCGCCTGTTTCGTGCGCCTCAATCTGGAGGGCGCCTTCCTGCAGGCGGCCAATCTGGAGGGCGCCGACCTGCGCGGGGCCAACCTGCGGGGCGCGGACCTGCGCGGCGCCCGCCTGACCGGCGCCAACCTCGCCCGCGCCGACCTGCGCGGGGCGATCCTGACCCACATGGAGATCGGCGGCCGCACCACCGCCACCGACCTTACCGGCGCCCGCTTCAGCTACGCCGACTGCCGCGGCGCCCAGCTCTCGCCGGGCCAGCTTGACCTGGCCGACGCGGCTGAGGCGCGGTTCGACAAGGCGGCTTAGGCACGCGTCCTTCTCCCCTTGCAGGAGAAGGTGGCCCTGCGGAGCAGGGTCGGATGAGGGGTCGCGCTCGGCTCTCAGCACAACAATCCCGTCATCCCGGACGGCCGACAGGCCGATCCGGGACCCAGGGGCCCAGCGCACCGCCCCTGGGTCCCGGCTCTCCGCTCCGCTGCGGCCGGGATGACGATGTGGATTTACCGGACAGGCCTATCGACCCCTTGTCTGTTGGGGTGGTGCTAGATTGTGGCTGTCTTCCGGGACGTCCGCCTGGCGTTGGCGCGCCAGGCGGACTGTCGGTGGAGGGACCGCTAACCCCTGAGCTATTGAGCTGAGGATGAGCAGGGTCGCCACTG
>NZ_JAUYAF010000026.1 GCF_030693625.1 Phenylobacterium sp. | reverse complement strand
GCGAAAGACAACGGCGCCATCTGGGCCATCGCCCAGAACCAACGCGCCACCTCCGGCTCTCTGAACGCCGTCAAGGACTCCCTGCAGCGCTCGCAATCAACCGTAGACGTCGCCATCGCCGGTGGCGAAGCCGTCTCCGATCTGCTTCTGCAGATGAAGGAAAAGGCCTTGGCGGCCTCCGACTCCAGCCTGGATACAGCGTCGCGGACCGCCCTGAACGACGACTTCAACGCTCTGCGCGACCAGATCGGGAAGTCGGTTTCGAACGCCACGTTCAACGGCGTGAACATGATCAGCGCCACCGGCACCAGCATCGCCGCCCTGGCCAATGACGACGGCAGCTCGAAGATCACGGTCCAGGCCCAGGACCTGTCCCTGGCCGGCATCAGCCTGAGCACGGGCTCGATCTCCACCCAGACGACCGCCGCGGCCATGATCGCCACCGTCGGCACAGCGATCTCCACGGTCTCGACCGCTCTGTCGAAGATGGGTACGGGCTCCAAGTCGCTCGGCGCTCACCTGACCTTCGTCAGCAAGCTCCAGGACTCCATCGACGCCGGGGTGGGTAACCTCGTCGACGCCGACCTGGCCAAGGAAAGCGCGAGGCTGACCTCGCTGCAGACCAAGCAACAGCTTGGCGTGCAGGCGCTGTCGATCGCCAACAGCTCCTCGTCGGGCCTGCTCAGCCTCTTCCGCTAAGCCCGACAAGAACTCCAGTACGTGTAAGGAGGGGAGGTCTCGCAAGAGGCCTCCCCTTTTTGCTGCGCGTGCCCCCCCCGCGCGGATCGCGACCCGCGCCTGGACCCACCTGTCGCGCGCGCCCTTCGGCGCCTTCAAGCCGGAACGGTTGCTCCGGCCCTGATCAGGTCCAGCACTTCGTCGGTGGGCCGGACGTCGCCGAAGCTGCGGTAGACGTTGTAGAGCGCGGCGTTATGGTCCTGGTCGCGACGCGCGGCATTGCCGTCGGCCACCATGATCACCCGCAGACCCAGCGTGCTGGCGTCGCGAGCGGTGGATTCACAGCAGATATTGCTCAGGGTCCCGGTCACCAGCACGGTGTCGATCCCGCGCGCCTCCAACATCGGCGGCAGGGTTGAGCGACCTGGGAAGAAGGCGCTGGTGGCCGACTTCTCCGCCAGGACATCGCCCTCATGCACCCGGAACTCGTGCCAAAGCCGTTCGGCCAGGCTCCCCTCACCCCCGCTGGCCGCGTACATGGTGGCGACCCTCTCACCGTAGAACTCGGTGGAGGCGACGGTGGGCGCGCTGTTGGTGGGCACAACCCAGGCCACAGTCCCGCCGGCGGCGCGCAAGGCGTCGGCCAGGCGGCTGATGTTCGGAACGATGCCTCGGGTATAGGGGAGCTCGGTCAGGAAGAACGGCACCATGTCGATGACCAGCAGGGCTGTGCGGACAGGGTCGATGCGCCCATAGGCGTGGCGACGGCCGCGCCGGTCTTCCTGGCGGGCGTACTCGCGCGCCTCGATGTGCCAGTCGTGCAGC
This sequence comes from Phenylobacterium sp., assembly GCF_030693625.1. Taxonomy (GTDB): domain Bacteria; phylum Pseudomonadota; class Alphaproteobacteria; order Caulobacterales; family Caulobacteraceae; genus Phenylobacterium; species Phenylobacterium ferrooxidans. Next base: position 55,767 of record NZ_JAUYAF010000026.1, on the reverse strand, counting down.
AGAGCTTCCATGGCGTCCTCCCGTAAGGAACAGACACGATTCTCGACCGCGCGAACAGAGCGCGAACATCGCCCGGGGGTGTGTGGGGAAGCCGTCAGGACGACGGGATAGCGATGGTACCGCCTCTCAGGCTTGAACTGAGGACCTCCGGTTCCACAAACCGGCGCTCTAACCAACTGAGCTAAGGCGGCGCATCGCGAAGGCGTGTTCTAGTCGGGCGTGGCGGCGGGATCAAGCGGCGGGCGACAGCAGCGCGGCCCTAAATCGCCGGCTTCCCAGCAAGGTCTGCCCTGAGCCGAGACGCACGGCGAAATCCCCAGAGGATTTGGTCTCCACCTCGCCCACGGCGGCGCGATTGACCAGGCGTGAGCGGTGGATGCGGACGAAGCCCGCCAGGCTCTTCTCCATCTGGGCCAGGGATGCGCGGTGCAGGACGGCGGCGCCCTGGGCGGTGTGCAGTTCCACATAGTTGCCCGCCGCCTCCACCCAGAGGATTTCGCTGGCCGGCAGGAAGACCCGGCGGGCGCCGTCGCGCACCTCCAGAATGTCGGCCGGAGGGTGCAGTGGCGCGCGCCGGGCGCGGAACGCGGTCCACAGGGGATAGGCCGCGACAAGGCCGGCATAGATCAGCAGGTCCTTGCGCAGCTCATAGGGCCAGTCCCCAAGCGGCCCCAGTGGATGATAGACATCCCCGACCAAACGGTATGCCGCGCTGCGCAGCACGCCCATGGCTACAACGTGAACCAGGGAGAAGGCCAGGCCGCAGGCCAGGTGGACCGCGATCCAACCGAAGGGCGACGTCAGGCGCGGCGGGATCCGCCGCACCAGCCACAGGACCCCGGGCGCCAGGGCGGTGAGGACCAGGCCGCTGGAAACCTCCCAGACCGCGGGCTCCCACCAGGGTACGGGATGACCGAACCGCGCGCGGTCGTGCAGGGTGCTGAAGATGTCGACCACGATCACGCCACAGGCGGCCAGGGCGAAGAGCGCGATGAACAGGCGGTCGCCCTGCCGGTCGCCTGCTTTCCCGCCGATCGGATCCCGCCTCGTCATGGGCCTAGCATAGCGCAAAGAAAAAGCCCCGGAGGCGAACCTCCGGGGCCAATTCGTTCTTACAGGGGAGCCCGGAGGCTCAGCCCTTCGGTAGGACCCAACGAAGGGGGATACGAACCGTACCGCCTTCGATCGGGGCGCCGTCGAGGGTCTTCGGCTTCATCTTGAAGAGCTTGGAAGCCCGCAAGGTGGATTCACCGAAGCCGTAGTCCGGCGGGTCTTCCGAAACCACCGAGCAGTTCTCGAGCGTGCCCCTGGCGGTGACCGTGCAACTGATCGTCGCGCGGCCTTCGACGTTCATCCGCTGAGCCCGGTCCGGGAAGTACCGGGCCAGGTCTTCGGCGTTGGGACGGCGCGACCAGTCAGGGTTACTGATGACCGAGGGGCGCGGAGGCGCCACCGGAGCCGGAGCCGGAGGCTTCGGTTCCTCGATCCGCTTCTCGACCGGCGGAACCGGCAGAGGGGGGATCGTCGGCATATCAGACGGCACGTTCACCGGAGGCCGCGGCTGCAGCTTGGGCGGCGGCGGCGGCGGGGTGTTCGGCGGCGGAGGCGGAGGCGGCGGAGGCGGCGGCGGGGCGGGCTTGATAAGCGCCACGTCCGTCACTTCGTCCGAGTATTCCTTGAACTCCGACTGGAATTTGGCTTTCCAGAGGTAGACGCCGACCACGCCGTGGACAACGACAGAGCCGATGATGGCGGCAGTCACCCCGTTGTTGCGCTTCTTGCGTGGCGCATCAAAGGGGTTGTGCCCGGGGTGGGTGATGTCTTCAGCCATGCTCCACCCCTACTTATCTTCGCCGATCAGCGCCACGCTATAAAACCCATTGTCCTGGAGCTGGTTCATCACGCCCATGAAGTCCCCGTAGAGGACCCCTTTATCGGCGCGGATGAAGATCCGCTCTTTCTCCGGGTTGCGCTTGTTGCCGATGTTCTTCCGCAGGTCGTCACCCAGGGTCGCGATCTCAGTGGGAATGTCCCCAATGAACAGGCGACCGGATTCCTGGATGGAAATGTAGACCGGCTTGGGAGGGTTGGTAGACGGCGGAGCCACCGCGTTGGGAAGTGCGACCTTCACCGTTACGGCGGCCATGGGTGCCGCCACCATGAAGATGATCAGGAGGACCAGCATGACGTCCACGAAGGGCGTCACATTGATCTCGCTGTTCGCTTCCACGGCGTACCTGCCACCCCCAGAACCTGAGAGTTTGGCGCCCATGGTGCTTAGGCCCCTTTGTCGAGCTGCCGGGAGATGCCGTTCATCAGCTCAGCCACGAACCCTTCCGTACGCGCACCGTAAGCGGAGATGCGGGTCTGGAAGTAGTTGTAGAAGATAACCGACGGGATGGCGGCGAACAGGCCGATACCGGTGGCCAGCAGCGCCTCGGCGATACCGGGGGCGACGACGGCCAGGTTGGTCGTGTTGGTGTTCGCGATCCCGATGAACGAGGTCATGATCCCGTAGACGGTGCCGAACAGACCGATGAACGGACCGGACGAACCGACCGAGGCCAGGAACTGCATGCCGCTGGAGAGACGACCACCGAGCGACGCCTGGACGGCGGAGACGGCGTTCTCAGCGCGATGGATGACCGCGTCACGGTGAGCACCGTTGATGGCCAGGCCGGCTTGGCGCGACAGTTCGACTTCTTGGGCGGCCGCGGCGGCCATATCGGCCAGCGGATTGCCTTCGAATTCGTCTGACATGCCGATGCGGCCCATGTCGTTGATGGTCTTGGCGGTGCGGAAGGCTTCGAGGAAGCGATCCGTCTGGCGGTTAAGAGCGCCATACTCGAGCAGCTTGGTGACCAGCAGAGTCCACGAGAAGATGGAGCAGAGCACCAGGCCGATCATGACCACCTTGACGACGGCGCCGGCGTCCATGGCCATCTGGATGACGCTGAGCTTGCCAGCGCTTTCCATTTGGGGCGGAGCAGCTTCTTCGGCCGGAGCGGCCTCAGCAGCAGGGGCGGCGGCGGCGGCGTCAGCCGGAGCAGCGGCGGGAGCCGCAGCGGCGGCGTCAGCAGCAGGGGCGGCCGGTGCGGCGGCATCCTGCGCGAACGCCGGCGCGCTCGTCATCAGCACCAAGGCGCCGAAGAGAGCGATGAAAGGAGTCGTTCGTTTGTTGTCGAGCATCTGTCGCCAGTTCCTGATTGGTCTAGCACGTTTGGACCGAGGGTCGTCGCGCGAGAGCGTGTCCACCCCAATTGAAATTGCCCGCAGTCCCGCTCGTAACCACGAGAGGAACGACGGAGCCGCTATCGCTGCGCCCGACCCGTAACCCGCGTCGCCATTTGGCGACCTCGCGTTCCGAGGGCGGGAGCGACCTCGCCTGCCCCGAGGGGAAGTTGAAGTCTTACCGCTATGTTAGACGTGCGGCAGGGGTGCTTTGGCAACCCCTTTTCCAAGCGTCAAGGGGGCTTACCGCCAAGCGTAACCATACGGGCGCAATGGAGGATACGGTATTGCTGCACCGCACAACGTGATCCGCAAGTAATCCTGATCGTTTTTCTACTAGCGAGGGAATTTCTGCGCTGCATTGCAGCATATTCGGCGGAACGTGGGTCTTGAAATAACACGGTCGCTGAACAGCCCGGAGGCCTTCACGCCTGATTTTCGGTCAGGTCGCGGTACGGATCGGGAAATGGGAGTCTGGGGCGCGGGCGTCAAGACCGGTCCGCCCGAGTCGGCGGCGGAAGTCGCCCGCCATGGCCTGGCGGCCACAGTTGATGACGTCGCCAGGGGCGACGTCGCTGGACCGCGTGACACCCCCGCCCAGGGAAGGGGGCAGCCCTAGCCTAGAAGCTGTATGTGACGCCCGCACGAAGGGTGCGGCCCGGCAGAGGGGCGATGTCCTTCAGGAAGGAGGCGTGCTCGCGGGCCTCCTCGTTGGTCAGGTTGCGCCCGTCCAGGAAGACCCTGAAGTCCTGATCGGCCAGGGGCCGGTAGGACACTCGGGCGCTCAGCAGGGTGTAGGCCTCAGTCGGCGGCTCGAAGGTGCTGACGCGATCCTGCTTGCCGACATGGCGAACCTCCACCTGAGCATCCAGGCGCGGCGCGGTCCACACCACGCGCCCCGTCACCGAATAGGGCGGGATCCGCGCGGGCGGCCCGCTGTCGGTCTGGCCGTGGACGTAGTCATAGGCGCCCTGCAGGGCGAGCACGCCGTCACCATGGCACCAGACATCATAGGTCCCCTCCACCTCGCCGCCATAGAAAGTGGCGTCGGACTGGATGAAGCGCACCACCGGGAGTTCCCCGGCCGGATCAAGCACCCCGGCGTCGTCCACCATGTCACCGGTGCGCGCCTCGTCGATGAAGCCCTGGTAGGCGGCGCGGTAGAGATGAGCCTCCACCTTGCCGTTTTCCCCGGTCCACCGAAGCGTCGCCTCCAGGGAGGTGACCTGCTCGGCGTCGAGGGTGGGGTCGCCGATCTCGTAGGATCCCGTGCCGCCGTGCGGGCCGTCGGCGAAGAGTTCGAATTCGGTGGGAGCCCGGGCGTTGTGCGCCAGGCTGAGACCCAGGAACCAGGCGGAAGCCGGCCGCCAGAAGACGGCGACGGAGGCCGAGGCGTTGGTGAAGTCCTGCTTCCCCGACGCCGTGGCCCAGTTGATCCCGTCGCCCGCCGCCGCGTCGCTGGTGGGACGGCCCCGGAGATCGGCTTCGAGGGTGCGGGTGTCGACCCGCAGCCCGCCCTCCACGCCCCAGGCGTCACGGTCCAGGCGCTGCAGCATGAAGGCGCCCAGCTCGCCGATCTCCACGGCTGGGATGAAGGCCTCGCCGCCGAGAGCCTGGAAGTCACGGCCCAGCACCTGGAGGCCGAAGGCCCCCTTCCAGCCGTCCCGCTCGCGCTGGACCAGCTCGATTCGGCCCTCGGCGCCCTTTGACAGGAAGGTGGTTCCGATCGCGCCGGTATCGACCTCGATCTCCTGGTGTTCGTAGTCGGCATAGCCCACGGACACGCGGACCGTCTCGAAGGGCCCCTGGTGCAGGGCCGTCTCGCCACGCAGGTCGTAGCGCGTCTGCTTCAGGTCGATGAAGACCGGCCCCTCTTCCGGCGGCGGGCCGACCTGAAGGATCTGCGGGAACGGGACGCCATAGCGGGTCTCGGTGCGCTTGATGGAGGCGCCGATGAAGCCGGCCTCGCCGACATAGGAGACCCCTGCTCCATAGGCGGTGAGATCCACGTCGGTGTTGCGGACGGCGCGGTCCGGCAAGGCGGTGACGCCGTTGGCGGCTTCATAGCGAGTGGAGACCGGATTGACCGGGGTGTCGTAGTCGCCGCTTTCGCGTTGGACGGCGTCCAGAGCCACGACCCAGGGCCCCTGCCCCGCCTTGAGGCCGGCCGAAACCGCATAGGAGTCATCGCCCGAACCATAGGAGGCCGACACATGGCCATCCGCGCCACCCTGGGCCGTCGACGAGGGCACGCGCTCGTCGAGGATATTGACCACGCCGCCGATGGCCGAGCCGCCATAGGCCAGAGTTGAGGGGCCGCGCAGAATCTCGATGCGCGAGGCGTCACCGGGATCGGAGGCCACGGCGTGGTCCGGAGACAGCGAGCTGGCGTCCACCAGGCCGACGCCGTTCTGCAGGATCATGACGCGCGGACCCGACAGGCCCCGGATGATCGGCCGGCTGGCGCCGGGACTGTAGGAGGTGGACCTTATCCCGGGCATGCCGTTCAGCAGGTCGCCGATCCCCACCGGCGGCGCCGTGGCCAGCTGCTCCTGGGTGATGATGTTGATGTGGGTGGTGGCGCTGTCGAGGGACACAGCATAGGGCGCGCCAGTGACCACCAGTTCCGAGACGGTGGGGCCACCGACGTCCTCGGCCATCGCCTGGCCGGTGCAGAGGGCGGACACGCCGACAGCGGCGAGAAGGAGTGTTTTGGCGCGCATGTGGGAACCCCAGGAAGCAATTCTGGAGTCCACTATGTTATATCATAACACCACTCAAGTGGTTTTCGATCTGTCGAGGCGAGCGGATCGAGGCGCCGTCGTTTCAGGCGACCCACTCCCCTCGATCATCACGGCCGGGCTTGTGGTGTGGGCAAATCACCCTCGCCGGGCCAGCCGCGTGAGGTAGTCCTTGCGGTTGAGAGGATTGTTGTCGGTGCGCGGGCGCATGGGAATGTCGCCGCGAACCGGTCGGTAGTGATCAAAGGCCGCCTCCAACACCCCCTCCCCGCGCGTCAGGCCCGGCAGTTGCTGCTGCAGGTCGTGGACCCTGGCCGCGGGGATGTCCCCCTCCAGCCAGCAGCCCGCGCCGCGCATCGCCGGAACGCCCGGCGCGGCGCCCAGCTTGGCCAGCACGGGAAGCATGGGCCCCAGCACATCGGCGGGGATCTCCAGGCCGAAGCGGTGGACCGGCTCGCAGACCTGGACGCCGGCCCGCTGCAGGGCGGTCATCAACACCAGGGGCGTGAGGTTGCGATGTTCCGACGGGGTGCTGGTGGCCCAGTCCCGATAGCGGATGCCGTGGGTCATGGTGACCCGGCAGTCGGTGACCCGCCATCCATGCAGGCCCTGGCCCAAGGTTTCGCGCACGCTTTCCTCCACCGCCTTGTGGAAGGCCAGCGGCAGGGAGCCGAACTCGACTTCCAGCTGGAACTCCACGCCGCTGTCGACGGGGCCGGGCTCGACCCGCAGGCCGATGGTGGCGATGAAGGGATAGGGGGCGTGCTCGATGGCGGTCCCGACTCCCGTCGGCCGTTCGATGCAGATCACCCGGGTCTCGCGGAACTCCGCCTCGACGCCATAGTCGTTGGCCAGGGTCTCGCGGATCACCTCCTTCTGCACCTCGCCATAGAGGGAGACGGAAATCTCCTGGCGCACGTCATCCTGGCGCAGGTTGATCAGCGGATCCTGCTCGGCCAGTTGGGCGAGCGCGGCGTGCAGCGCCCGGCCCTCCCCAGGGTGGCGCGGATAGATCACCGTCTCCAGGGTCGGGGGTGCGAAGTGGTGGGCCGGGCCGCCCGTTCGCGGGACGCCGAGGTTGTCGCCGATCTGGATGTCGGCGAGGCCCCAGAGCTTGGCGATCTGCCCGGCCGCCGCGCTGTCCGTGGCGACCGCCGGGCCGCGATCAAAGACGCTCAGGGCCGTGATCTTGGCCGTTCGGTCCTGGCCGAAGCTCAGCCGATCGCGCACGTGGATCGTTCCTGAGAACAGCCGCGCATAGGCGATCTTCTCCCCGGCCGGCCCACGCTCCACCTTGAAGACCGTGCCGGAGACCGGCGCCTCGCCGTCGCCCTCGGCGGCCGGGAGCAGGGTGGTGATCCCCGCCATCAGCGCCTCGGTCCCCGTTCCGGTGATGGCCGAGCCCAGGAAGACGGGGTGACACCGTCCTTGCCGCGTCTGACGCCGCAACGCCTTGCGCAGACGCCCAGGGGAGATCGCCTCGCCGCCAACATAGGCGGCCATGAGCGCCTCGTCCTGCTCGGCCAGACGCTCGGAAAGTCGTTCGCCATCGCCGGGGCCGAAGGGAACGAAGGCCGCGTCCCGCTCGCCGGCGGCGCGGGCGACGCCCATGGGCGCGACGGCCGGGGTCAGGCGCTCGGCGATCGACCGCAGCACCCGCTCGGGATCGGCGCCGCGCCGGTCGATCTTGTTGATGAAGATCAGGGTGGGGATGCGCAGCCTCTGCAGAGTCCGCATCAGGACCCGGGTCTGGGCCTGCACCCCCTCCACCGCCGAGACCACCAGAACCGCGCCGTCCAGCACGTTCAGCACGCGCTCCACCTCGGCGATGAAGTCCGGGTGGCCAGGCGTGTCGATCAGATTGACCGCCACATCGCCCATGACGAAGGACGCCACGGCCGCCTTGATGGTGATGCCGCGCCGCCGCTCCTGATCCAGGGAGTCGGTCTGGGTGTTTCCGCCGTCGACGCTGCCGATCTCGTCGATGACGCCGGCGCCAAAGAGCAGCCGTTCTGTCAGGCTCGTCTTACCGGCGTCGACATGCGCCAGGATTCCCAAGTTCAACGTACGCATTCCGCCTCATGTCCTCTTGAAGGGTCAGTCCCGTCTCGATGGTCATGAAGGGTCGGCGCATGGGTCTCTCCTTGGGGCGGATGCCTCGTCGCTCAGTACAGATCACCCCGTTCTCCGGAGCAATCGAAATATCGTCTACAACATGCGTCCAGTGCTGGCCTCGACGGCGGCCAGGGCGGTCAGGTTGACGATTCCCCTCGCCGTGACGCTGGGGGTCAGGACGTGGACCGGCTTGGACATGCCCAGCAGCATGGGCCCCACCAGCAGCGCGTTGGTGGAGGCCTGCAGCAGGGTCAGGCTGATATTGGCCGCGTCCAGGTTGGGCATGACCAGCAGGTTGGCCGCGCCCTTCAGGCGGGAATCGCTGACCAGCCGGTTGCGCTGGTACTCCAGCAGGGCGGCGTCGGCGTGCATCTCGCCGTCCACCTCCAGTTCCGGCGCCTGGGCGCGCAGCAGGGCCAGGGCCTGACGCATCTTCCGCGCGCTGGGGGAATTGGAGGCCCCGAAGCTGGAGTGTGAAAGCAGCGCCGCCTTCGGCTCGATGCCGAAGCCACGCACGGTGTCGGCGGCCAGGCGGGTCATCTCGGCGATCTGCTCGGCGGTGGGATCGGGGTTCATGTGCGTGTCGCAGATGAACAGCACCCCCTCCCGCGTGATCAGGGCCGACAGGGCGTGGATGCGGTCGATGCCGGGGCGGCGCGGGATGATGGGCATGACATAGGTCATGTGTTGCCACCAGTCGCCGGATCCGCCGACCAGGGCGGCGTCAACATGGCCGCTTTCCAGCAGCATGGCCGCCGTGACCGAGGGCCGGCGCTCGACCCGGCGGGCGGCGGCCGCGGGTGGCGCGCCCCGGCGGCTGACCAGGGACTGGTAGCGGCTGATCAGCGGCGCCAGGAGCGCGTCGTCCTGGTTGGGGTCGAGGATCTCGATGTGGGTGTCGAGCTTCATGCGCAGGCCCAGGGTGGCGATGCGGGCCAGGATCACCTCGCGGCGCCCCACCAGGACAGGCCGGGCCAGGCCCTCGTCCACCACCGTCTGAACCGCACGCAGCACACGATCGTCCTCGCCCTCGGCATAGGCGACCTTCTTCATGGCCTTGCGGGCGCCTTCGAAGATCGGCCGCATCAGCTGGCCCGACCGGTAGACGAACCGCTCCAGCTCGGTGCGATAGGCGGCGAAGTCGGCGATCGGCCGCCGCGCCACCCCGGTCTCCATGGCCGCCTTGGCCACGGCCGGTGCGATCTGCAGGATCAGGCGCGGATCGAAGGGCTTGGGGATGATGTACTCGCGCCCAAACAGCGGCGCGGCCCCGCCATAGGCGGCGGCCACCACCTCGGAGGCCTCGGCCCGCGCCAGGGAGGCGATGGCCTCGACGGCGGCCAGCTTCATGGCCTCGTTGATCTCGCTGGCCCCCACGTCCAGGGCGCCCCGGAACACGAAGGGGAAGCAGAGGACGTTGTTGACCTGGTTTGGATAGTCGCTGCGGCCGGTGGCGACGATGGCGTCCGGCCGGGCGGCGGCCACCAGCTCGGGCAGGATCTCCGGCTCGGGATTGGCCATGGCCAGGATCAGCGGATTGGGCGCCAGCAGGGGCAGCCACTCGGCCTTCAGCACCCGCGGCGCCGACAGCCCCAGGAACACGTCAGCGCCCGACAGCACCTCCGGCAGCGTCCGCGCGTCGGTCTGGCGCGCATAGGCGGCCATGTTGGGTGGCATGTCGGGCTCGCGGCCCTGATAGACCACGCCCTTGATGTCGGTGAGCGTGATGTTCTCAGGCTTCAGCCCCATCGCCACCAGCAGGTCGACGCAGGCCAGCGCGGCGGCCCCGGCGCCGGAGGTCACCAGCTTGATCTCGGCCAGGGTCTTGCCCTGCAGAACGAGCGCGTTGCGGACGGCGGCGGCGCAGACAATGGCCGTGCCGTGCTGGTCGTCGTGGAAGACCGGGATGTTCATCCGCTGGCGCAGGGCCCGCTCGATGGCGAAGCACTCCGGCGCCTTGATGTCCTCCAGGTTGATCCCGCCGAAGGTCGGCTCCAGGGAGGCGACGATGTCGACGAAGCGGTCGGGGTCGAGGGCGTCGATCTCCAGGTCGAAGACGTCGATGCCGGCGAACTTCTTGAAGAGCACCGCCTTGCCCTCCATCACCGGCTTGCTGGCGAGCGGCCCGATATTGCCCAGGCCCAGCACCGCCGTGCCGTTGGAGATCACCGCCACCAGGTTGGCGCGGGCGGTGAACTGGTCCGCCGCCGCCGGATCGGCCACGATCGCCTCGCAGGCCGCGGCCACGCCGGGAGAATAGGCGAGCGCCAGGTCACGCTGGGTGTCCATGCGCTTGGTGGGCTCCACCGACAGCTTCCCGGGTCGGGGAAGCCGGTGATAGTCAAGCGCGGCCTTGCGGAAGTCGTCGTCCATGATCGTCAGGTCTCCTGAGGCGACCTCTGCGACGATGCGGCGTCATCTTCAAGGCCTAGGGCCGAAGGGCGCGTCATGATGTTCGGGAGAAGTGGTGCCTGGGGGCGGATTCGAACCACCGACACGTGGATTTTCAATCCACTGCTCTACCAACTGAGCTACCCAGGCCCGGAGCCTTTTTCAAAGAAAAGGCTCGGAATTCTTAGTTGGAGCGCGACGGTCGCCTGAACCGGTATCCACTTCAGGCTGTCACGCTCCGTGCCCCGCCTTCGCGGGAGCCGCGTCTATAAAAGAGGGTCGGGGCGGTGTCCAGCGAGGAGCATCAATTCCCGTCATCCTCGTCGTGGAGGCTGTCGGCCTCGTCTTCCTCCACCGGAATCGCATAGCTCCCCACCAGCCAGCGCTGCAGGTCCACGTCCGAACAGCGGCGCGAGCAGAACGGCCGATACTCCACCGAGCCGGGCTTCTTGCAGATGGGACAGGGGGCGGCGGTCATCTGACGTCCAGGCGGTCGCGGGCCCAGTCGGGGTTCGTCTCGATGACGAACCGCGCCCCGATCCGCGCCGCAAGAGTTTCGCCGTAGGGCTTGGCCGCCTGGGCCACCGAGGGCGCGCAGGTGGCCACGAGGCGTCCGCCGGGATCGCTGGCGGCGGCGGCCTCCAGGCGGCGGATCAGGCGCAAGGCGAGGGTCAGGTCCGAAAGCCCCCCTGCCCCGTCCCCCAGGATGTCGCGGAGCGCGCGGCCGCGCCGGGGCACGGTCATCTCCATGGTGCCGAAGCGGCCCACGGGACCGATGGCGACGCCGGGATTGTCCGGGGCGAAGGCGGTGCGGGCCGCTGTCAGGAGGGCGTTGCCGTCATGGCCGCGCCCCACGAGATCGATGACCACGATGCCGCCCAGGCCCTTCAGGCGCAGCAGGCGGGCGGATTCAGCGAGCGCCGTGTGGTTGGCCTGACGGGTGACGCGCTTGACGTCCTGGCCCTTGCGCTCGCCGACATCGACGTCGATGGCCACCAGGGCGCGGGTCGGCTCGATGGCCAGGTCGCCACCGCCGGGCAGCGGGTGAAGGGTCTCCAGGGCCTCGGCCTCGGCGGCGTCGGCCATGGCGCGGGCCTGACGCCCCTCGATGATCGGGGTGTCGCGGGCGAAGAAAGCGAGCTGTTCGGCGATGTCCGGCGCGGCGGTCAGCAGGCGCGGCTTGCCCTCGGCCGGGCCGATCAGGCGCGCGGTGGCCAGCTTGCCGTCGCGCGGCTCGCTGCGGATCTCCACCTCGATGGCCTGGCCCTCGACGGGGCGGGCGTCCGGCTTGAAGGACATCAGGGCCTCGACGCCGCCCAGGTCGATGAAGGCCGAGGCGAAGGCCGGCTCCACCTTGCGCACCCGTCCCACCAGCCGCGCGCCCAGTTGGGTCAGCGGACCGTCCCCATCGCGGGCGATCAGCAGGCGCTCCGGCGCGCCGTCGAGCGTGACAACACCACGGGTCTCGCCGATCCCCCGGTCCAGATAGAGTTTCCGCACGCTCATGGCCTTGAATACCCCAGGCCGGTCAGCAGGTTCAGGGTTTCGTAGAGCGGCAGGCCGACCACGGCGGGATAGGAGCCCTGCAGCGACATCACGAAGGCGCCGGCCCGGCCCTGGATGGCGTAGCCGCCCGCCTTGCCGACACCCTCGCCGCTGGCGAGATAGGCGGTGATCTCGGCGGGCGTCAGTCGCTTGAAATGCAGACGGCTCTCCACCAGCCGGCTGGCCTCGCGACCGTCGGGACCGCGCACGGCGACAGCAGTCAGCACCTTGTGGGCGCGGCCCGACAGCAGCTCCAGGCAGGTGCGGCCCTCGGCTTGCGTCTCCACCTTGGGCAGGACACGGCGGCCCACCGCCACCACCGTGTCGGCGGCCAGGACATAGACGCCCGGCTGCTCGGCGGCGACCTTGGCCGCCTTGGCGACGGCCAGCCGCAGCGCCAGCAGGCGTGGCGTCTCGTTGGAAAGGGGGGTTTCGTCGATCTCGGCGGCCACCACGGCGTCCGGTTTGAGATCGATCTGGGCCAGGAGATCGAGCCGCCTGGGGCTCGCGGAGGCCAGCACCAGGCGCGGCGTCGTCATCGGGGGCGAACGCCCGCTAGCGGACGCGGAAGGTGATGCGGCCCTTGGACAGGTCGTAGGGGGTCATCTCCACCAGGACCTTGTCGCCGGCCGAGACCCGGATGCGGTTCTTGCGCATCTTGCCGGCGGTGTGGGCGATGATCTCGTGATCGTTCTCGAGCTTCACGCGGAAGGTCGCGTTGGGCAGGACTTCACTCACCGTGCCCGGAAACTCCAAAAGTTCTTCTTTAGCCATGCAGGCTCCAAATAGACGCCGATAAAAGTCGAACGGCCCACGCCTGAATCGAGGGGCGCGAGCCGTGGGAGAGGCCTCTATCATAACGCGGAGCCCGCCGCACGGTCGAATGCCACGGCTGGAAAGTGAGAGAATTGAGCGATCACGCCACCGAACGCCCCCGATACTTCGAACTTCTGGAGCTGGCCGAGACCCATTCAGAGGTCCTGGCCTTCTGGTTGACAGGGTCGCGCGGCAAGGGCCGGGAAACTGCGGCGTCGGACTACGACTGTGTGCTGATCGTCCGCGACGAGGCTTTCGAGGCCTGGCGCGGGCGCTACGCCAGGCGGGCCTACGGGCGGACCGACTGCTCCGTGATGACCCTCGAGGGCCTTCGCGCCCACGCCGCATGGGGCGGGCCCGACGCCTGGGACCGCTACAGCTACGCCCATGTACGAATGCTGGTGGATCGGACAGAGGGGCTGTGCCAGCAAGTTATCGATGAAAAGGCCCGCGTCCCCGGTCCGGAGGTCGCGGGGTTCGTCGATCGGTCGTTGGATCACTATCTCAACCAGACCTATCGCGCCCTGAAGTGTCTGCGCGGCGGCCAGCCCCTGGCCGCGCGCCTGGAGGCGGCGGAAGCGATCGCGCCCCTACTGGACGCCCTCTTCGCCCTTGATGGCGGTCGGCTGCGGCCCTTCTACAAGTATCTGGCGTGGGAATTGGCGGAGCACCCGCTCAGCTCAGGCCAGGCCTTGGCCCTCCAGACCCCTGCGCTGCTGGACCCTGACCCAGCGACCCTCCGGCGCCTTCTTCGCGACACTGAGGCCCGGTGCCGAGACGCCGGTCACGACTCGGTCTTCGACGGTTGGGGCGGTGATCTCGCCTGGATGCGCGGTTAGCGCGGAAACCGCTGGGCGATGTGGGCGGCGAGCGTGTCGCGCACCTCGCGATAGGCCGCCAGCCTCGCTTCCCGCGAGCCTTCCACCAGGGTGGGGTCGAAGGTCGGCCAGTACTCGATCTCGGCCGCCCGGCCCCGGGTCATCTCGACGGCCCGGTGCTGCGCCTCAGGGGTCAGGGAGACCACAAGGTCGAAGGACGAATCCTCCAGGTCGTCGAAGGTCTTGGGCCGATGATCGGCCAGGTCGACGCTGAGCTCGGCCATCACCGCCTCGACGAAGGGATCGGCGCCGTCGGCCGCGTCCCGCTTCAGGCCGCAGCTGTCCACATAGACCCGGTCGCCCAGGGCGCGCTTCATCAGCGCCTCGGCCATGGGTGAGCGCACGCGGTTGAAATTGCAGGCGAAGAGCACCGCGCCGGGCAGCGGCGGGGCGGACGGGTCAGCGGCCATCGAACCCTAGCCCCGCCAGTGCAGGGCGCACATCAGGGTGAACAGCCGCCGCGCAGTGCCGAGATCGGTGTCGATCTTGCCCGCCAGCCGGGTGCGCAGCAGGGTCGAGGCCTCGTTGTGCAGGCCGCGCCGGCCCATGTCCAAGGCCTCGATCTGTGACGGGGTCGAGTTGCGGATCGCCTGGTAGTAGCTCTCGCAGATCAGGAAGTAGTCCTTGATCAGCGGCCGGAAGGGCGACAGCGACAGGATGTGCCGGCGCTCGTAGTTGGGACCACGCACATCCAGGACCAGGCGGTTCTCCACGAGGCCCATCTTCAGGTCATAGGGCCCGCCCTCGGCGCCCTCAGGATGGAAATAGTTCTCCTCCAGCAGATCGAAGATGGCGATCTGCCGCTCCTGTTCCTGGTCGCGCGAGACCGCGGCGAGGGATTCCTCGTCGATCTCCACGGTCTGCAGGCGGTGCTTGGTGCGGTCTTCGTCGGCCATGGCGGTCGAAAGGGAGGAACAGGTCAGCGAGCTTTATTGCAAACCAACCCCTAACGTCATCCTCCCGATCGCGGCACAAAAAATCGCCCGACGCTGGGGAGCGCCGGGCGAAGTCGGTTCGGGGAGGAACCTAGAGGGGCTTAGTAGCCGTAGGACGCGTACTGGTGGCCGACGGGCTGGGCGTAGCGGCCGCTGACATAGCCAACGCCGACGCCGTCCTGACCCACCAGGATCCAGTCGGTCCCGCGCACGCGGGCCAGGGCCTGGAAGCGCTCACCGGCCCTGAGCGAGCCGACCTTGTGGGCAGAGGTGGACGGGGCGCCCCGCAGGTTCAGCTTGCTGCTGGCCGCGAAGGTCCCACCGTCCCGGACATACCTGGCCGGCGAGATGTCCCCCGACAGGCGATAGCCCGAATGGCTGTAGGTCGCCGGCTGCTGATATGCAGGCTGCTGATATGCAGGCTGGTAGGTCTGGCCATAGCCGTAGGCGTTCTGGCCCTGGTCTGAGCGCTGCATCCTGCAGCCGACATAGGAGCCGGTGGCCCCGCCGACCACGGCGCCGATGGCCGTGCCCGTGCCGCGGTCATTCTTGGCCAGGTTCGAACCGGCGACCGCGCCCAGCAGGGCGCCGATCAGGGCGCCGCCGACCTGCTTGTTGCCGGGCGCGTCGCAGCCGACCACCGGGCTTAGGTTGGTCTGGGCCGACGCGCCCGAGACGGCGCCGACGGAAAGGGCGGCGGCCATCGTCGCAACGGCCGCGCTGCGGATCAGCTTGGAAGAGGTTTGCATGGCTTGGTCTCCGTCTTGAATGGGTCCGAAGCCTCGTCGGCTCCGATGACCCCACACTAGGGGACCCATCCTGAACGGGCGCCTGGACGGCGCTGTTAGACGCCGTTCAGCTTACCGGGACTCACCCAAGCCCTTCGTTCCTAGCCTTGGCCCAGGCGAATGGCGGCGGAGCGCGCGTGGGCGGGCAGACCTTCGGCGTCCGCCAGCGCCACCGTCGGCGGCCCGAGAATCGCAAACGCCGCCTCGTCGCACTTCACGATCGAGGTGCGCTTGATGAAGTCGTACAGCGACAGTCCCGAGGAGAACCGCGCCGCGCGGCTGGTGGGCAGGACGTGGTTGGAGCCGGCCACATAGTCGCCGACGGCTTCGGGCGCGTGCCGTCCCAGGAAGATTGCTCCAGCGTGCCGCACCTGGTCGGCCAGGCGCTCGGGCTCGTCCAGGGCGAACTCCACGTGTTCGGGCGCGATCATGTTCACCAGGCGGGGCGCCTCGCTTAGCGGCGCGATGATCACCGCTCCGTGGTTGCGCAGCGAAACCGTCGCGTCGTCGCGGGTCTCCAGGCTCCCGAGCTGCAGGGCGATCTGCGCCTCGACAGCGTCGGCGAAGGCCTCGTCGTCGGTGATCAGGATCGATTGCGCCGCCGGGTCGTGTTCGGCCTGGGACAGCAGGTCGGCGGCGATCCAGTCGGGCCGGCTGGCGGCGTCCGACACCACCACGATCTCAGAGGGGCCGGCCAGGGCGTCGATGCCCACCGTGCCATAGACCCGCCGCTTGGCGGCGGTGACGAAGGCGTTGCCCGGCCCCACGATCTTGTCCACCGGCAGGATCGGTCCGGCGCCATAGGCCAGGGCTCCGACCGCCTGGGCGCCGCCCACCCGCCAGATCTCGGTCACCCCGGCCTCCTTCGCGGCCGCCAGCACCGCCGGCTGCAACCGCCCCGGCGGGGTCACCATGGCGATGCGCTCAACGCCGGCCGCCGCCGCGGGCACCGCGTTCATCAGCACGGTCGAGGGATAGGCCGCGCGGCCTCCGGGCACATAGATCCCCACCGCCTCCAGCGGGGTCCAGCGCCAGCCCAGCTCGACGCCGGCCTCGTCGGTGAACCACTGGTCGGCGGGACGCTGCCGCTCGTGATAGGTGCGGATGCGCTTGGCGGCGAAGGCGATGGCCTCGCGGACTTCAGGCGCGCATTGCGCGGCGCCGGCTTCAATCTCTTCCGGGGTGACCCGGATGTTTTCTGCGCTCACATTGGCGCGGTCGAACTGGCGGCCAAAGCGCAGGACAGCCTCGAGCCCCTCCGCGCGGACCGCCGCCAGGATGTCACGCACCAGGGCGTCGACATCGTCGGGGGTCTCACGCCGTTCTTCGACAAAGGCGGCGAAGGCGGCCTCGAAGCCGGGCTCGGAAAATCGGAAACGGCGCATGGGCGCTACTTAGCGACGCAAGCGGCTTCGCGCTACGGCTTGTCAGGCATCGTGTGCGGGAGTTCTGGGCGTCGGCCAGGGCGCGGAGATGTCGGCCAGCACCGCGTCGATGCATTCGACTGCGATGCGCAGATCGCCATCGCCGGCGAAACTCAGGGTGATCGTGCCGCCCGGCGCTTCGCCAGGCGCGAATTCCAGGGTCAGCAGCTCGATCACCGCCGACTTGGCGCCGCGCCGCAGATTGCGCGCCTGCACCCCCAGCACCGAACCGATCTGCAGGGCCGATCGCACGCGCTCGCCGCCCTTGCCTTCCCAGCGATAGCGATTGAAGGCCACCGTCACCCGGCGCCCCCGCTGCTCCACCGTGATGTCACCGATCTTGGCCACCGCGTCCTGCAGGGCCGCGGAGATGACCGCGAGGTCCTCCGCATCTTCCGCCAGCAGGTGAAGCAGGTCGTTCATCTCAGATCCCCGGTTTGTCCTGACGCGGCGCGCCACGGCAAGGCTCGTTGTCTAGCCCTCGAGCCCGCCTTACGGAAGGTGGCGTCCTATTTCTCGTCATCGACCTTGGCGGGCGCCGGCCTGGGCTCGGGCGCCTTGCGGCGACGCAGATTGGCGCGCAGCGCCTGGGCGAGCTGGGCCTCGCGCTCGGCCGACTTCGGTTTGCCGGATTTGTCCATATTCCCAGGGGTGCGGCGACCGGTCCGGGAGGTCAAGTTGTCTTCCGGCGCTTTTGGGCTTCACGCGGCCCCCGACGTTGGCTATAGCCCGCCCTCGCCTTTTCGCCGTTGTAGCTCAGAGGTAGAGCGCATCCTTGGTAAGGCTGAGGTCCAGGGTTCGAATCCCTGCAACGGCACCACTACAAACCCTTGCGGTGCAAGGGATTTCAGGGGGACGGAACGCACCAGCGCTCCGTCCCTTTGTCATTTCGCACCGTTGGAATGCCTGGCCCGCATCGCAAACCTGCTTGCCGCCCATCATCCTCCGCATATATACCCGGGCAATATTCGCGCCAAGGGCGCCCTGACCTCGACGAGGCGCTGATGGACGAAGCCGCCACCTACACCGCCTTCGCTGCGCAAGAGGGGTTGGCTGCGGGCTCGCTCCGGGACGTCGCCCTTGCCGCCAAGGCCGCCCACGACAGCGGGCGCGAACGGGTCCTGGTCTTCGACGACGCCACGGGCCGGACAGTCGAACTGGACTTCCGGGGTACGCCTGACGATGTCCTGGCGCGCCTGGCGGCGAGCGAGCCGCCGCCAAAGCCAGGGCGGGGCCGGCCCAGGCTCGGAGTCACGGCGCGCGAGGTGACCCTCCTGCCCCGGCATTGGGAATGGCTGGCCAGTCAGCCAGGCGGCGCATCGGCCGTACTGCGCCGCCTGGTCGAGCAGGCGCTCCGCGAGAACTCGGGCGCCGACGACACCCGGCAGGCCCTGGAGGCGGCGCACCGCGCCATGACCACCCTGGCCGGCGACCTGCCCGACTATGAGGAGGCCATGCGCGCCTTCTACGCCAAGGACTATGATCGCTTCGGCAGCCTCACCGCCGTCTGGCCAAGGGACATCGGCGACTATCTTCGTCGCCTTGTGGCCACGGTGCGGGAGCGGCGGGCTCGCGCCTAGCGTCCGTCCAGGGACTTCAAGCCCATCCCCGCGGCGAAGGCCGAGACGCCGGCCGCCAGCCACGGCGCGCTCTTGACCATCCAGTTCCAGAACACCGCCGCGCCGAGAATGTAGCGAAACTGCGCGAGGTCGTCAAGAACAAAATAGGAACATTTGTCGCCTGTCATCCCGACGCACGCCGGGCCTGTATCCAACCGGAGCTTCGAAGGCGGCCCCCGTTCGTGGGGTTCGTGGGGTTCGTGGTTCCAAGTCTTCCGGCCGTAACACCGCGAGGCGGATCAGGTTTGTCCACGAACCCCACGAACCCCACGAACAGGCCCGCCCATTGCCTTGCCCCCCTCCCCGCCCTACCCCTGCCTCCAACAAGACACGCGGGACGGAGACCAAGACATGGACGTGAAGGGTAAGATCGTTGTCGTGACCGGCGCCGCCGAGGGGATCGGCGCGGCGCTGGCCCGCCGCTTCGCCGCCGAGGGCGCCGCCCACGTTGCCGTCGTCGACCGCAACGCAGAGGGCGCCCAGGCCGTGGCCACCGAGATCGGCGGGACCGCCTACACCGTCGATGTCTCCGACGGCGCCCAGGTGGCCGCGATGGTGGCCGCCGTCGAGGCCGCCCACGGCCGCATCGACCTCTTCTGCGCCAATGCGGGCGTTGGCGACGGCGACCCGGATCGCGAGAACGCGGTCTCCTCCCCCGACGCCGTCTGGGCCCGCGCCTGGGGGGTCAATGTCATGGCCCACGTCCACGCCGCCCGCGCCGTCCTGCCCGGCATGATCGCCCGCGGCGAGGGCTACCTGCTCAACACCGTCTCGGCGGCGGGCCTGCTGTCGCAGATCGGCGGGGCGGTCTATTCCACCACCAAGCACGCCGCCGTCGGCCTGGCCGAAAGCCTGGCCATCACCCACGGCGACCAGGGTATCAAGGTCTCGATCCTCTGCCCGCAAGGCGTCGACACCGCCATGCTGCGCGCCGGCGGCTCCGGCTCGCCCCAGAGCCTGGACGGCGTGCTCACCCCGGAGGAAGTCGCCGGCCACGTCGTCGAGGGCCTGGCCGCCGAACGCTTCCTGATCCTGCCGCACCCCGAGGTGCTCACCTACATGCAGCGCAAGACCGCCGACTACGACCGCTGGCTCGGCGGGATGCGCCGCCTGCGGGCCAAGGTGATGGGGACGTAGGGGCGACAGGCCCGCCACCAAGGGGGCGGCGGGCCCCTCGATCAGCCGAAAGCCCAGCCGTGATCGGCATTCGCGCGCGCTGCGTCGTCGAACCCGATGTTGCGAATGAAAGCACGCAGGTCCTGGGAGGACATGACGTCGCTGAGTTCACCGCTGGCGACCGGCAGGACCAACTTGTAGCCGGCGCTGCCATCGACTTCGCCGGCCGTCCCGGCCCCGGC
This sequence comes from Phenylobacterium sp., assembly GCF_030693625.1. Lineage (GTDB taxonomy): Bacteria > Pseudomonadota > Alphaproteobacteria > Caulobacterales > Caulobacteraceae > Phenylobacterium > Phenylobacterium ferrooxidans. Next base: position 35,926 of record NZ_JAUYAF010000026.1, on the reverse strand, counting down.
CCCGGCCGGCGTTGTCATGCCGTGGATCACGATCTCGCGGAGGGCCAGCATGGGGTCGACACCGAGCGAGTCCTGGGGGAGCCGATAGCTTTCGACGAAGTACTCAGACCCGTTTGGCGCCGTGGGAAAGCCCGTGACCGCCCCCTCATGGCTGTGGCCGTTGTCCCCGCCCGATCCATTGGCGTGGTTGGTGGAGAGGTTGAGCAGGATGGGTCCGTAGGTATCCAGACCCTCTGCCAGTTCGACATATCCGTCGCGGTCGTCGTCCTGGTCCAGGGTCGGGGTGCGCGCTTCGGCGCCATCGAGGAATCCGTGGATATGCTGGATGTGGGGCTGGTTGGCTTCGAGCCCCTTGGCGCTGATGGCGACGGTCAGGGTGTGCGTTTCGTCATCATAGGCGGCGATCGCCCCACCCGTTACGCCGGACCCGTTGAGCGCCGTGAAGGGTGCGAAGTAGAAGTGATCGGCGGCTAGGAACGCTTCGTCTCCGGTGGCGCGATAGAGCAGCGCGCGCTCCTGCATAAGATTTACGTCGGCCTTGGTGTGACCCTGGCCAAGGTCCTGGCCAAGAGCTAGGCCGTTGGCGGGTGGCGCATCTTGCATCATGGGCTTGGGCATTTAAGCTTTCCTCACTGGTGAATGCTCAAAAACCTTCGATAAAACTGAAAGTTCCTATGGTTAACCTTAGGCAAAAATATTTAATAGTCACGCATCCAAGTCTATACGCAACTCGTATGCGGCCTAGGTTTCTGGCGTCGCGCGTCGCTTGGGTCCCCCGAGAGGATCGCTGGCGAAAGCCTGAGACCACCCCGGCCCTATCAGAGCCGCGACCAGCAAAAACAGCGGCGAACGCCGCGTGCGTGGATCTGCCGGCGATGGAGACCTGGGGCCGAAGGCCCCACCCCACCAACAACCGTCATCCCCGAACACCTGACCCCGGGACCCATGCTCTCCGCCTGGCTTCAGGTCGCGCGGCATCCGGCACACGTACTTCCCGCACCCCGGAGATCATGGGTGGGCGGGACAAGCCCGGCCATGACGATTGAAATATGAGCCCGGGCGGTGGCGTCCGCTTCCGGTCAACGACTCAATGGCCGCTCACGACAATGGGCTCAGCCGTTGGCGGCGTCTTTGGCGGCGCTCCTCCCTCAACATGGTCGATCACTGAAGCTCGACGGACTCAGTGGTCGCGACTAGGCATTGCACATGCTGCTCAAGGTCTTGCGCTTCGCCGTTCGCCTGCTGGCCATCACCATCGTCGGTTGGGGCACGCTCGCGGTCGCCGCCGAGGCGATCAGCCGGTCCAAGCCGCCGCGGGGGCGGATGGTCGATGTGGGCGGGCACGAGCTGCGCCTCGTCTGTGAGGGCCCCAAGTCCGAACGGCCGGTGGTCTGGATGGAGGCCGGGGCGTTCAGCGGGGCTGCGGATTTCGCGGCGATCCAGCATAAGCTGACCGCCAAGGGCTACCGCTCCTGCGCCTACGACCGGGCCGGTATGGGGTACTCCGAGGCGGGTCCCCGGCCGCGCGATGGGAACGCCATCGTCGGCGACCTCAAGGGCTTGATGGCCGCTTCGGGAGAGGCCGGACCCTATGTGCTGATGGGGCACTCCATGGCCGGCCTGTATCTGCACCAGTTCGCGGCGCAACATCCCGATCAGGTGGTCGGGCTGGTGCTGCTGGACGCGGTGACGCCAGAGCTTTTGCAGGCGCCCGGGGTCGGGGGGTTCGCTGATCGGATGCACGACATGGCGCGGCTGGGATCGATCGCCGGAACGCTTGGCCTGACCAAGCCGCTCTACTGGTGGGGCGACCGCATCGGCCTGCCGCCGTGGGGCAAGGCGGAGAAACGGCGTGGCTTTGTTTCCGGCCGCCAGAGCCGCACGGCCTACGCCGAGGTGCAGATGTGGCGCACCGCGGGCGAGCAGGCCGCGGCGGCAGGTTCCTTATCCCCCCACTGGCCGGTTGCGGTGATCACCGCCGGGCCGTCAGCCAGGGGCTCGGCCTGGGGCGAACTGCGCCAGGCGCCGGCGCGGCGTTCCGCTGCGCCCATGGTCGAAGCGATCGCCGGCGCGAACCACAGGACAATGCTTGGGCTGGTCCACGGCGGCCATGCGGTGGCGGGCGTGGAGCATGTGGCGGAACGTCGAAGCTCCCGCGCCCCCTGAAACGCCTGTGCCGGCCGAAGATTGCGGACACGCGGTCTCTCGCGGTTCAGAGAACTTGGAAGCGCATAAGCTAGCGCCGAACCCTCCATTCAACCCTCGTCGAGCCAGGGCGGAAGACAGATACGCGACCCGATGCGTGCGCTGAGCTAGACCCTCCGTAACAGCAAATCTCCGCGTTGCTCGACGCGCTGCGTCGCGATCACGATCGTCCGCTTGCAGACCCAGCGCGAGTAACGAATTTCGACCCATTGGCGACCTTGGCGGGTCCAATCCGAGCACGTGCGAAACGGGTTCGATCGCCATGAGCCATGAGGGCCTATTCTGTGGTCAGGCCGATGAATTTTCGTATCTCCTCGCAGTCGATTTCCGGCGCATGAGGTGCGGGTGACCAATTCATGCTTACGCCCGTGGGAACCCACCCGGTTGGGGATTTGACCCCAGCGTTCCAGCCCAGTTGCGCAACTCCATCGCGGACATCTGCATCCCAAACGGGGTCGCCGGAGGACAGCGCAACGATGGCTTGATGTCTAAATACGCAAAGTACGGCCACCCGTTTTTTGGGCATTGAACGTCCGGGATCGCGGGGCTCGTAGGGGCAACGGGCGGGGCCGACCAATGCCGCATGGCAGGGCGGAGGATCGAGCGGGCCGGGAGCCGCGAAGGTGAGGCACAGCGCCGCCCCGACGCCGACAAAATGTGGTGTCCGACGTGTCGCCATAGGCCAGCTTAGCTTTAGAGCGCGTACCAATCCATGCGTAGAGGAAGCCTGCGGCTTCTCACTTCCGGCTCTCCCTTACGGCGCGCAGAATGCCGCGTCCGTTCAATGAGCACTGACACCGACCGCGCGAGCGATGAAGAACACAGGGCCACTTGGACAAGTTCAGAAGGTCGGCTGAGCCAAGCTCAAGGCCGAAGGTCAGCTTGCATGTCGCGCGCCGATGGCCGGAGCCGACCCATCTCGGACGTTCACGACGTCCGGTTCCTGGAGGTCGGCACGCATGTCCGGTTCCGGGCTCGTGGCCTAAGACGGTAACCGACCCCCTAGCGTTCCTTGGGCATGCCTGCTTACGGCGCGGTCAAGGTTGAACGCCTGGGGGTGGCATGGACATTTCCCCCGCCATTGGAGAGGCCGCGGACCGCCTCGAAGAACTTCAAGCTCGCGGTCCGTCGCCGTCTGCGTTCAGCCTAAGAGCGCCCTATGATGCGGATAGCCGGTAAACGACCCTGGACCGCCACCATGCCAGTAAAGATCAAACGCAATGGTTGCGCCGCCCCCTTTGCTAACCAACTGGGCCGCCGTGGTGAGCGGCGGCCTCGCTGTCGATCAGTAGTTCGTGGCGAAGTTGTCGATTGAGTACCAACCGGTGCCGCCACTATAACTACCTCCGGTGATCACGATCTGAAATTTATCGATGGAGTTGTAGTTCAGCACATAGTTGGTCATCGCAGTATCGCTGAGCGTCACGTGCGTCGAGTAGACCAAGACCCCGTCGTCAAAGCCCAGCAGATCGACTTCGTTGGCTTGACTGAAATAGCCTTTGTAGGCCCCGTCAGCCATGTCGAGCGACACCAAGTCGAAATCTTCACCGGTGCTGCGCGTGATGTCCATAATCTTGGGACCGTAGCCATTGTACGCCTCCCGGTCCGAACCGTTCTGGTCCCAGTCGTAAGGATAGAAGGTCACATGCGACCCATCCGACGTGTAGCTCGATCCATGACCGACCCAGTTAAACCCTTCATAGCCGGCTGAAACCGCTCCGCCGCCGTCGAAGGTCACGACGTGGTTTGCGGTCGCGTTACTGACCCCCGCCACGCTCCAAGAGACTGAGGCTGGCGTCGTAGCCGCGCCGTCGGTTACGCTATAGGAGACCGAAACGACCTGGGTTTGGCCCGCGTTCAGGCTGGCATAAGCTGGGTCGGCCGGATTGAGAGTGAAGCTGCGCGTAGCCGCGTCGTAGCTGACGCCCGGAGGCAGCGCACCTATACCGCTCACATTGAGAATCGCCCCGTCATCAACATCGGAGGCGTTGGCCAGGGCGTTCAGGGTGATCGCCGGGCCGCCCTCGATGGCCGCACCGTTCACGGCCCCGGAGACAACGGGGGCGTCATTCGTCCCGGTGAGGTCCCAGCTCACGCTTGCGCCCGTGGTGGCGATCCCGTCTGATACCCCATAGCCCACCGAAACCGTCTGGTGGACGCCCGCGGCCAGATGGTTGTAGGCGCTGTTATTGGTGTCGAGCGCGAAGGCCTGTGTCGCGGCGTCGTAGGTGACGCCGGCGGGAAGCCCCGCCGGGACCCCCACAATGCTGAGCGTCGTTCCGGCATCAACGTCGGAGGCGTTCGCCATAGCGTTCAGCATCGACGTGCCCGCACCTTCGGTCGCAGCACCGATCACAGCGCCGGAGACCACCGGAGCGTCGTTCGTGCCGGTCACATTGACGCTGACCGTCGCGACGCTGAGCGCGCCGTTGCCCAACTTGATGACGTAGCTGAAGGTGTCCGTAGCGACCTGGCCGGCTCCCAGGGCCTCAAAAGTGGCGCTGTTGGCCGCGTAGCTGATCTTGTCGCCGACGATGGTGATGGTGGCCCCCATGGCCGAGGTCGCCGTGGCCGCGACCGTGCTGGGCGTGGTCTGGTCCAGGGAATAGAGTTGCTTGGCCTTGCCGCCCAGGTCATTGGCCATCACGTCCAGGATGACCGTGCCGTTCTCCGTGCCGGTGAACAGATCGTCCTTCGCCTGCGGCGTGTTGTTGGTGCTGGGTGAGTTGGCTGGCGTAGGCATGCTTTGGATTGCCTGAACTCGCTGTACGGCCGGGGACAAGCGCCCGACCACCCAGGGCCGTGCGGCCCTTGGTCGATGCGGTATTTGGGTGAACGCCCCGTTGACCCTATGGCGAAGCTAGCTTGGCGCGTAGCGCTGGCGCAAAGATTTTCTCCAACTGCATGAGGGGCTAAGTGAAGAATATCCCCGGAAGGTTGCAAACTGCGTGAACCCGGTTCGCGAAAGGCGCCGGGTTGGCGCGAGATCGCACGACGGGTGCAGAAACCCCTGCTTGAGGTTCGAGGTCGTCTGCTCCGACGCGGCGGAGCATCGCCGCCCTGTCGAAAGTCGTCGGCCCGATATTGAGGGTTATGAGCTTCCGACATGGCAATCTGTCTTGGCTCACGAATACTTCCGTGGACGGAGCCGCATTTCGGGATCGATACCACCTTAGTAGGCCCAGACGCCGCGCTCGAATGATTGAGCGGTGCGTCAGCTAAGTCCGCCTTCCACCGAGGCTGTGTGTAAACGCGCTGACGCACCCATGGGGAGTTTGGTCGACGGCCGTTCAGTGAGGCCGGGCGATGGAGGCGGCGTTTCGGCGCGAGGCCAGCGACGGCCTCCTCAGGCCCTGATGGCCGCCACGAGCGGCTGCACACGGAGGATGGCGATCATTCTCTTCAGATTGTAGGCTAGGACGTGCAGGCTCATCTCGGTTCGGACCTTTTCAAGCGTCCGGGTCCTGAAGTGCGTCGCCCCCATCCAGGCCTTGACGTAGTCCTCAAGATATTCCGGGAGCAGCGTGCACTGACGCCGGCCCTCCCCCTCGACAAACCGTTTCATCCCGGCCCCCGAAGCTGATGGATAGAAATCTAAGCTGCTTCGGTGTTTTCACACGGCCTGCACCCCTAGCTGACATGGCCACGGTCGGCTTCCGCACTGTCTGCGCATGACGACGAACGGGTCGCTGGATCCCCCTCCCGCAGAGGCCCCCTGCAGCGCCGCCCGTCCCTCCGAACCTACTTCACTGCAGGCATCCCCACCGCCGCCGTGCGGCCACGGATCATCTGGATCTGCCCGCGCTCCTCCAGCTCGAGGGCCGCGTCGAAGCTCATCCCCTCCAGGGTCGCGTCGAAGGTGCGTTTGGAGATCCGCAGGGCGTCGGGGCCGGCCTTCAGCATGGCCGCCGCCAGGCGTTCGCCCTCGGCGGCCAGTCCGGCGTCGGGGATCACCTTGGAGACCAGGCCCACGCGATGCGCTTCCTCGGCGTTCATCGGCTCGCCGGTCAGCAGCATCTCCCGGGTCCGGGAAATCCCCATGGTCCGCTGCAGGCGCCAGCTCACCGCCAGCTCCGACCCCGACAGCCCGATCTTGATGAAGGCCGGATGGAAGGCCGCGCTGGCGCCGGCCACGATGACGTCGGCGGCCAGAGCGATGGCCAGGCCGCCGCCGGCCGCGGCCCCCTGCACCAGGGCGATGATCGGCTGCGGGCAGGCGCGCATGGCCTTCAGCGTGTCGCGCAGCATCCAGTCGCCGTTGGGCCCGTCGCGCAGGCGGTCCGGCTGCCCCCCGGCCTTCAGGTCGGTGCCGGACGAGAACGCCCGCCCCGCCCCGGCCAGCACGATGACGCGGGCCTCGGTGTCGCGCCGACGGGCCTCGAAATAGGCCAGCAGGGCGTCCGACAGCGGCTGGTTCAGGGCGTTCAGCCGCTCGGGCCGGTTCAGCGTCACCCAGTCGGTTTCGCCACGCCGCTCCACCAACAACACGTCTTGATCGGCCACGCCGGCCTCCTTGGTTTTTTCCTGCCCGGCGCGAACACTCACCGGAGTCAGGGCGAGAGTCACGAGCCCTGTGCGCCGCCCTCCTGCGCCAGCAGGTCCAGGGCCACCTCCAGCACCGCCTCCAGCCGCCCGGCCTCGCGGTCGGTGCGGGCGGCCTCCCGCGGCGTCAGCTCCTCGCCGCAGACCAGGTCGCAGGCCGCCAGCAGCAGCGGATGCTGGTGCAGCTTGCGGCGATAGAGGGCCAGCTTGGCCGCCGCCGCCGCCCGCGCCTCGGCCTGAGCCAGCACCTCGCCGATGCTGGTCCCCGACGGGTTGTCGCCGTGCTTGATGTCCAGGCTTGAGCCGATGTCGGCGCCGGCCGCCGCGCGGCGGTAATAGGTCCCGTAGCGTTCCCCGGCGCGCTTCTGCTGATCGTTCAGCCGCCCCTGGCGAACCAGCCACTCCAGGCCGGCCTGCCGCCGATGCGGCTTGCGCGGCGTGGCCGGCGCCTCGATGGCGGCGCCACGCCCCTGCGACAGGGCGATGGTCTCGGCGATCCCGCCCTGGACGGCCAGGGCCTCGGCGCGGGCCTTGCCCCGCCGCTCCAGGACCAGCAGACGCTCGCGCTCCAGGCGCGCCAGATGGGCCGTGCGGCTCATGCGCTTGAACTCCCGTATGGATGTGAAGAGGCCTAACCCTTGGGCGGCGGGATCATCGGCAGGCAGACCGCCGCCCCGTCGCGGCCGATCCGGCGCTCGGAGAAGGCCCAGAATCCGCCCGCCGCCAGCACCGCCGCCACATGGGCCTCGTGCCGCGCGAACTTCGGCAGCTGGCGGTCCCCGCCTCCGCGCGCCGTGCGAGCCCGGAACAGCTTCTCGAACCGTCTGACCTGCCAGTCCTGCAGACCCAGCTGGGTCCTGGCGCGCAGCGGCGACGTCCCACTTTGACGTAGGGCCGCGTAATCTTGCCCGTCGGCGGGCCTTGGTATGGCGTTTTCCCGTTGCATGTAGAAAACATACGGAACATATAGGGAACGGGCAACATGAATCTGTATTTTCTGTACAGACTTTCCACTGTAGGTTTCAGGCCATGGACGAACCTTTCCAACGCCTCCGCCTCGCGCGGACCGAAAAGGGCTTCGACACCGCCGCCGCGGCGGCCGAGGCCTTCGGCTGGAACCGCAACACCTACGCCTCCAACGAGAACGGCAACGCCCCCTTCTCCTACCGCAAGGCCAAGGAGTATGCCGCCGCCTTCGGGGTTCGCCCGGAATGGCTCTACGACGCCTCGGGCGCCATGCGGCCTGGCGCGGGTCCGGGCCTGGTCAAGGTGATCGGCAGGGTGGGCGCCAACCCCGAGGGGACCATCCTCTACGCCACCGGCCAGGAGGCTGATGACCTGGCCCCGATCCCGCCTGGGGGAACGGAAAACGCCGTCGCCGTCCAGGTTTCCGGCCACTCCATGCGCGGCCTCGCCGACGACGGCGCGCTGATTTATTTTGAGAATCAGCACTTCCCCCCCACCCCCGACATGCTGGGCCATGTGGTGGTGGTGGAGACCGACACCGACGAGGTTTTGGTCAAGCGCCTGCTGCGCGGCAGCGAGCCCGGCCGCTTCGACCTGGAGAGCCTGGCCGGCCCCACCCGCCATGACGCCCGCCTGCGCTGGGCCGCCCACATCACCGCGATCATCCCGCCCTACCAGGCGCGTCGGATCATCATTCGCGGCTGACACACCTTCAGGTGGTCCTCGCCTCCAAGAAATCTCAGATTCGCCTTGGTGAGATTCTGTATCTTTTATACAATTCACACATGGAACCCCGCGATCCTGACCTGATCGACCTCCTGGTCGCCGAACGCGCCCTGGACCGCGCGCGGCTTGTCTGGAGCGCACGGGAGGCGCGGCGGGCCAGCGGGGTCGCCTGGTCCGGCATGTCGCCGCCGCCCTGCGCGCCACGCAGCAAAGACGCCCGTCTCCATGAGGCCCACGCCAAGCTCGCCGCCCGGCGCCAGTGGCGGGAGAGCGCCCGGGGGCGGTTCGTGAGCGCGATCGCCGAGGTTCAGAGCTTGGCGCGGGCGGTCCACGCCGGCGGCGAACGGGCGCGCGAGGCCGCCGCCCGCGGCTTTGAGGACGACCTTGAAACCTGCGAGGCCATCGCGCGCGATCTGCGCCGCCAGACCCTGGCCCTGATCACCGGCCTCCGCGCGGCGCGGCGCGCGGTCAGGGACGCGGCGGACCAGCGCCTTGACCGGCAAGACCGCCAAATATAGGTAGTTCGCCAACCTAACTATCTTGGCGAGTCTCGATGCCCACCTCGACGGACGATCCGGTCGTGCTCGCCGAAACCCTGCGCCCGGCCCTGCTGCGGGTGTCGCGCCGCCTGCGCCAGGAAGCCCAGAAGGCCGGGGTCTCGGCCCTCGACGCCCTGCTCCTGACCCAGATCGCCCGCAGCCCGGGGGTGGGCGTCTGCGACCTGGCCGACAGCGAACAGCTGTCGCGCCCCACCATGAGCGGCCACATCAAGCGCCTGGAGGCCGCCGGCTGGATCACCCGCGCCGACAGCGCCACCGACGGCCGCCGTTCCGGACTGGCCATCACCGCGTCGGGCGAGGCCCAGCTCGACGCCATCCGCCAACACCGCAACGACTGGCTCGCCGCCCGTCTCGCCAAGCTGCCCGTGGACGCGCGCCGCCAGCTCGACGCCGCCGCCGGCCCCCTCCTCCAGCTGCTGAGCCTGGAGGCATGAGCGAGCCCGAAGGCCCGGTCGAGGCCCGGGCCGCCGCGCCCGCCAGCACCGCCGCCACCCGCGGCTGGATGATCCCGGCCATCATAGGCTCGGCCATGCTGATGCAGACCCTGAACGCCACGGTGATCTCCAACGCCCTGCCCACCATGGCCGTGGCCCTGGACGAGGACCCCCTGCGGCTGAACCTGGCCATCACCATGTTCCTGCTGGCCTCGGCGGTCTTCCTGCCCATCAGCGGCTGGGTCGCCGACAAGTTCGGGGCCAAGCGGATCTTCATGATCGCCATGGTGCTGTTCGCCCTGTCCTCGGCCGCCTGCGGCTTCGCCCAGAACCTCAACCAGCTGGTCATCGCCCGCATCTTCCAGGGCATGGCCGGCGCCATGATGGGCCCGGTCGGCCGCCTGGTCCTGCTGCGCACCACCCCGAAAAACGAGCTGGTGGGCGCCATGTCGGTGCTGACCATGCCCGCCCTGCTGGGCCCGGTGATCGGGCCCGTGGTCGGCGGCGCCATCGTAACCTTCTTCGATTGGCGCTGGATTTTCTTCATGAATTTACCGATCGCGGTGGCCGGCGTCCTGCTGGTCCGGGCCTATGTTCCCAACGTGAAGGAACAGGTCGTCTCCCCCATCGACTGGATCGGCATCCTGCTCACGGGACTCGGCCTCGCCGGCCTGATCTTCGGCTTCGAGAACATTGGCCGCGACGCCCTGCCGCCCGGCGTGGTGGCGGCCCTGTTCCTGGCCAGCATCGCCGCCCTGGTCGCCTATCGCTTCCATGCCAAGGATAATCCCCACGCCATCATCGACCTGTCGATCTTCCGGCTGGTGACCTTCCGGGCCTCGGTGATCGGCGGCGCCTTCATGCGGGTGGCCATGGGAGCGACCCCCTTCCTGCTGGCCATGCTGCTGCAGATCGGCTTTGGGCTCTCGGCCTTCCAGGCCGGCCTGATGACCTTCATCTCGGCGGCTGGCGCCCTGGTCATGAAGACCACCGCCCCGCCCATCCTGCGCCGCTACGGCTTCCGCACCGTGCTGCTGGTCAACGCGGTCATCGTCGGGGTCAGCTTCATGGCCTACGGCTTCTTCAAGCCCTCCACCCCCCACTGGATCATGCTGACGGTCCTGGCGATCGGCGGCTTCTTCCGCTCCCTGCAGTTCACCAGCCTCAACGGCCTGGCCTATGCGGAGATCGAGCAGCACCAGATGAGCCGCGCGTCGACCACCTCCTCCATGGCCCAGCAATTGGTTCAGTCCATCGGCATCGGCCTGGCGGCCCTGCTCCTGCACATGCTGATGGTCGCCCAGGGCGAGACGCAGATGACCGCCGCCACCATCGCGCCCGCCTTCGTGATCATCGGCGCCATCACCTTCATCTCCATCCTGTTCTTCATCCCCCTGCCCAAGGACGCCGGGGACGAGATGAACGGGCGATCCAGCTAAGCCCTCGACTTCCCCGGCGTGCGGTCGGCATCGTCTCCCCCAACGAACAAGGGAGAGTTCCTCACGCCCACCAACCGCCAGTGGATCCTGCGCCGCCGCCCGACCGGCGAGATCGGCCCGGAAGACCTCGAACTGGTCGAGACCCAGACGCCGGAGCTCAAGGACGGCGAGGTCCTGGTCCGCACCACCTACCTGTCCCTCGACCCCACCAACCGCATCTGGATGAGCGACCAGGATCAGTACCTGCCGCCCGTCGAGATCGGCGACGTCATGCGCGGCGGCGTCATCGGCGTCGTGGAACAATCGCGGAGCCCGGACCTCCAGGTCGGCCAGATCGTCAATCCCGGCCTCGGCGGCTGGCAGGACTATACCGTGCTCCCCGCCGCCATGGCCCGCCCCAGCCTGCAGATCCCCGGCGTGCCCATGACGGCCTATATGAGCGTCCTGGGCGCCACCGGCCTGACCGCCTGGTTCGGCCTCATGGACATCGGCAAGCCGCAGCCCGGTGAGACCGTCGTGGTCTCCGCCGCCGCCGGCGCCGTGGGCTCCATCGTCGGCCAGCTCGCCAAGCTGAAGGGCTGCCGGGTCGTCGGCATCGCGGGCAGCCCCGAGAAGTGCCGCTGGCTGACCGAGGAGCTCGGCTTCGACGCCGCCATCGACTACCGCAACGAGGACGTCGGCGCCGCCTTGGACCGCCACTGCCCCAACGGGATAGACGTGAATTTCGAGAACGTCGGCGGCGAGATCATGGACGCCGTCATCGGTCGCATGAACAACTTCAGCCGCATGGCGCTGTGCGGGATGATCTCCACCTACAACATCGACGGCCAGATCCCGGGGCCGAAGGACTTCGCCCGCGTCCTGATGCGCCGCATCCTGATCAAGGGCTTCATCGTGATCGACTACCTGCCCCGCGCCGCCGAGGCGATGGCCGAGCTGATCCCCCTGGTGGCGTCAGGACAGCTCAAGTGGAAGACCCACACAGTCGACGGCCTGGAGAACGCCGCCGAGGCGGTGAAGCTGCTCTTCACCGGCGCCCATGACGGCAAGCTGCTGGTGCGGGTCTCGCCTGAGCCCAACACCTGAGGGGCGCGACGACGCCCGTGAGCCGTATGCCGCGACCTAGGCCTTCTTGACGAACTCGGTCTTCAGGACGAGGTCCTTCACCTTTTCCGCGCGGCACTCGATCTGGGTCTCGTCGTCGGTGAGGCGGATGTTCTTGATCAGCGTCCCGCGCTTCAGGGTGACCGTGGTCCCCTTGACCTTCAGGTCCTTGATCAGGGTGACGGAGTCGCCCTCGACCAGGAGGGCGCCATTGGCGTCGCGAACATTCATGGCGGAAGTCCCTGCGCAGCAAAGAGCTGTGCTGTAGGGGCTGGGCGGCCCGCCGACAAGCCGGCCGCCCTCCGAGACCCTAGGCGACGGCGCCTAGATAGTCGCGCTTGCCGACCGCCACGCCCTTGTGCCGCAGGATGTCGTGGGCGGTCACCACGTGGAAATAGAAGTTCGGCAGCGCAAAGCCGAACAGGTAGTCCGCGCCGCTGAAGGACGGCTTCATCGGTCCGAAGTTGAGCGTGATGGTCCGCCCCTCACCGGCGTCCACATCGGCCACCGGCAGGCTTTCCAGATAGGCGATGGTCTTGGCGATCCGTTCCTGCAACTGCGGGAAGGTGGTCTCGTCATCCGGCATCTTCGGGGCCTCGATCCCGCTCAGCCGTTCACCGGAGAGCTTGGCGGTGTCGCTGGTGCGCTGCACCTGGGCGGCGAGGGCCAGCATGTCTGGTGCCAGCCGCGCCTCGATCAGTTCCGAGGGGTCGACGCCGTTCTCCGCCGCATGAGCCGCGCCCTTCTCCAGCAGGCTGGCGAGGTTCTTCAGGCCACGCACGAAGAGCGGGATCGAGGCTTGGTGGAGGGAAATCGGCATGCAGGCGTCCTTGGAATGGCGTTGACCCACCGTGGGCCATCGCCGCTCATATGGGGTATGAGCGGCCAAAGCGCGACCATGCGGCGGTGATCGAACCATGAGCCTCCAGATCCTCAACGGCGTCCGCGTCTGGCTGTGCGACGCTGAGGGCCCGCGTCTGTCCAGCGGTCGCGACGCCACCGGCATCATCGGCGAGGCCTATGGCGCAGAGGTCGACGTCATCGCCCTGCCCGCAGCCCGCCTGACGGACGAATTCTTCGATCTCAGCACCCGCCTGGCCGGGGAGTTCGTCCAGAAGTTCGTGAACTACGGCTCGGCCCTGGCCATCGTCGGCGACATCACCGTCCACGTGGCCGCCAGCAACGCCCTGCGCGACTTTGTCTATGAGTCCAACCGCGGCCGACACCTGTGGTTCGTCGGCGACCTGGAGGCCCTGGCCGCCCGCCTCTGACGCCAGGGCAGGCTTGCGCCGCGCCGATGATCGGTCGACCCTTCCGCCCAACCAGAAAACCACAGGGCGGAGAGCGACCATGTCCATCGACTTCGAGATTCCGGCGGAGGCCAAGGCCATCCGCGCCAAGGTGCGCCAGTGGGTGCACGATGAGTGCATCCCGGCCGAGAAGCGCCTGGTGGACAAGGAGTCCTTCAAGACGGTCCTGGCCGAATTGCGGACCAAGGCCCGCGCCGCCGGCCTCTGGCTGCCCTTCATCCCCAAGGAATATGGCGGCATGGGCCTGGGCCCGCTCGCCAACGCCCTGGTGCAGATGGAGCTGGGCGAAAGCCACCTGGGCGCCTTGTCGATGAACAGTCAGGGTCCCGACGACGCCACCATGCTGACCCTGCTGGCCCACGGCACCGAGTTCCAGAAGGAGAAGTACCTCAAGCCCCTGCTGAACGGCGACAAGCGCGTCTGCTACTCGATGACCGAGAAGGCGGCCGGCGCCGACGCCACCGGCATGCAGACCCGGGCCGTAAAGGACGGTAACGAGAACTACATCCTGAACGGCGAGAAGTGGTTCTCCTCGGCGGCCAGCGCCGCCGACATGGCCGTCGTCATGGCCATGACCGACCCCGACGCCCCGCGCCACCAGCGCTATTCCACCTTCATCGTCGAGCTGCCCAACCCCGGCTACATCATCAAGCGGGACATCGGCACCATGGCCAAGGAGGGCCCGCTCAGCCACATCATGGGGGGCGGCCACTCGGAGATTGAGATCAAGGACCTGGTGATCCCGGCCGAGAACCTGCTGGGGGGCGAGGGCCAGGGCTTCAACATGGGCCAGCACCGCCTGGCCTACGGCCGCCTGCGCCACGGCATGCACAACGTCGCCATGGCACAGCGGGCCCTGGACATGGCCGCGGCTCACGTCACCCAGCGCGAGACCTTCGGCAAGAAGCTGTCGGAGCGCCAGGGTGTGCAGTGGATGCTGGCGGACTGCGCCAGCGAGCTCTACATGGCCCGTCTGATGCTGCTGCACATCGCCTACAAGGCCGAGCGCGGCATGGACCTGCGGCAGGAGAACTCCATCGCCAAGGTGTTCCTGGCCCACATGGTCCACAAGGTGGTGGACACCGCCATCCAGCTGCACGGAGCCCTGGGCTACTCCACCGACACGCCGCTGGCCGCCTGGTACACCCACATCCGCTCCCAGCGGCTGGTGGACGGACCCGATGAGGTTCACCGCTGGACGGTGGGCCGCAACGTGATCAAGGCCTATGAGCGCGACGGCACCACCGCCGCCGCTGCGGGCGGCGACCTGCTCTAGCGGGTCTGGGGGAGCGGCAGGCTCAGCCGGGCCATCAGGCCGCTCTCCCGCCAGTCCAGCACCGCATGGCCCCCGACGCCGCCGCCCAGGGCCCGCTGCAGCATGTTGAGACCAAGGCCCCGACGGGTGGGCGCGACCACCGCAGGCCCGCCCGTCTCGGTCCAGTCCAGCGTCACCTCCTCGCCCTCCAGGGCCCAGGTCACCGAGACCTCCCCCGTGGCGCATGACAGCGCCCCGTACTTGGCGGCGTTGGTGGCGAGTTCGTGCAGCGCCATGGCCGCTGACTGGGCCACCTGTGGGCTGAGGGTGACATCCGGCCCTCCAAACCGCACCCGGCCCTCAGCGCCCAGCCGGTAGGGCCTCAGCTCCTCCTCCACCAGCCGGCGCAGTTCCGCCCCCCGCCAGCGGGCCTCGGAGATGAGCTGGTGGGCGTGGGCGAGCGCGCGGACCCGGCCGGTGATGATGTCCTTCAGCGCGTCGGCGGTCTGCGCCGAGGTCAGGGCGACGGTGGCCTGCACGACGGTCAGCAGGTTGTTGGCCCGGTGGTCCACCTCGCGGGCCAGCAGCTTCAGCCGCTCCTCGGACTCCCGCCGCTCGGTAATGTCCAGAATCACCCCCAGAACGCGCTGGGGTTCGCTGTCGGCTCCCAGGTTGATCTCGGCCCGCACCATCAGCCAGCGCACCTGACCATCGGGCCAGACATAGCGGTACTCGATCTCGACCTTTCGCGCCTGGCTCGCTACGGCCTCCCGATAGGCCTCCTGCATGCGTTCGAGTTCGCCTGGGTAATAGCCCGCATTGATCTCCTCCATGGTGGGCTCGGCGTCCGCGGCCAGGCCCAGCAGCCGGTTCAGCTCCGGGCTGCCCTGCAGACCGCCGCCGGTCAGCAGGAACACCGCCATGCCGCCGGCTTCCATGGCCAGCCGGAGGCGCGCCTCGGACTCCCGCAGGTCCTGCGCCGCCGTCCGCTCCGCCGTGATGTCCGCCACCGTGCCGACATAGCGGACAGCGGCCCCGCTCTCGGGGTCGAACACCGGCTCGCCCTGGGCGCGGACCCAGCGCATCTCGCCGTTTGGCTGCGGCATGCGGTATTCATAGGGGGAGGCGTCTCGCACCTGCGGGTCCATCGCGCGCCGCGACAGGGCCAGGATTCCCGCCTCGTCTTCGGGGTGGGCGTTGCGGGGGATGTCCTCGATCTGCACCACCTGCTCGGGCGAGAAGCCCCAGATTTCGCGGGCCCTGGCGGAGACGATCATCTCGCCGGTGACGATGTTCCATTCCCACACCCCCAGCCGCGACGCCTGGGTCGCCAGCTCCAGTCGCGCCTCGCTGGCGCGCAGGGCGTCCTCGGTGCGTCGGCGTTCGGTGATATCGGAGAGGGAGACGGCGATGCCCGCGTCGCGCATGGGCAGGATGCGCAGCTCCACCATCCGCCCGGCCCGCGCCCGCGAGGGGATTTCGAACCGCGAGGCGATCCGCTCGTCCATCGCCCGCACACAGGCCCGCTCGAAGACGCCGCCACGGCCCTGCGGGAAGATATCCCACATCGCCTTGCCGATGAGTTCGTCCCGGGAGACCCCGAAATACTCCTCGGCCGCTCGGTTGAAGACCACGTAGCGCCAGTCGTGATCCAAGGCATAGAAGCCGTCGCTGATGCTTTCGAGCACCGCCTCTAGGCGCGCTTCGTTCGCGCCATCCTCAGGGCGTGTCGATGGACCAGGATCGTTCATGGCGGACCGGCTTGCGGACGTTCGAGACCCTAGACAACACGTTCGGCTCGAGAAAGCTCCACGGTCCTCCCTGTGGGCGGAACCCTGCCGCTCGGGCCAGGGTTGATCTGATCAGCACCAGAGGAGGAACCCATGGGCAAGATTCAAGGTGAGGGCGACTACGACGCCGCCCGTCGCTTCCGCCAAGCGGAGGAGGACTTCGTCAAGACCGGCCCTGTCGAACAAAAGGCGAAGGAAGCCGAGGAAGCTCTGGACGGGCCCGAAGGCGCGGAGCTTGAAAAGGCGCGCGTCGACACCGCCAAGGGCGCCAAGCTGCGTTAGCTCGGCCAGCGACCGAAGCGTAGAAGACCGCCAGGGCCGATGGCTCTGTCGGGCAGATCGGCAGAGATCAAGAAGGCGGGGCGCGCCGAAACCGGCGGCCCCGCCGTCGAGAACTACAGGATTTGCAGCTGAGCGGCCGAATCCTTGCCGCTCTTGCGGTCGCGCTCGACTTCGAAGCTGACCTTGTCACCTTCGTTCAGACCGCCGAGGCCCGCGCGTTCAACCGCCGAGATATGGACGAAAACGTCGCCGCCACCGCCCTCAGGAGCGATGAAGCCATAACCCTTGGTTCCGTTGAACCACTTCACAGTACCAGTCGCCATTGTCGTCCCTATCAAAGTGAGTGAATCCGCAGTGGCAGAGGACGGCCAAAGACGCAAGCGTGCAAAATTCTATGCCCCAGCGGAATCTGGGGTTTTGTCGTTCAAAATGTGGTGTCCGGGCGGTACTCGAAGTCCACCAGATAGACCTTGTCGCCAAGGCCATGCTTGGCTGTCTTCAGCAGGTCGACCACGCCCTCGAACCCCGAGTCCCGCGCCAATTGTGGCGTGATATCAGTCAGTTCGATCTGCCGCAGCGACATGACCTCCACCGCGCCATCCCCCAGCCGGTAGCGTCCGCCGACCTTCACGCGTGGCGCTCGCCAGATGCGTACGCTGCAACAAATCTCGCCGCGGATGATCGGTTCGCGCAGCTTCTTGGTGAAGGTCATCCCCAATCCCTTTTTCAGGCGATCGGCATCCTGGCGCCGACCTAGGAAAACCGGAAGCGGCGCCATTGACGCGGTTAACGCCCGCCCATAGCGTCCGGCCTCTTCTTTGACATCGAAGGCGGCCCCCATGCCCCAGATCCTGGTTCAGGACCTGGCGAAGACCTATCGCGTGGCCGAACGCGACCCCGGCATGCTCGGGGCCGTGCGCGGTCTCGTGCGCCGCCGCTGGCGCACGGTGGAGGCCCTGAAGGACGTCAGCTTCTCTCTGGAACGCGGCGAGCTGCTGGGCTTCATCGGACCCAACGGCGCCGGCAAGTCCACCACCATCAAGATCTTGTCGGGCATCCTGCGCCCGGATGGCGGCCGCGTGGAGATCGAGGGCCTCGTCCCCTATGCCGACCGCATCAAGCACGTCGCCCGCATCGGCGTGGTGTTCGGTCAGCGGACCCAGCTCTGGTGGGACCTGCCGGTGATCGACGGCTTTGACCTGCTGCGGGATATCTACCGGGTCGATCCGCAGCGCTACAAAGCCACCCGCGATGAACTGGTGGCCATGCTGCGGCTGGAGAAGCTGCTGGACCAGCCGGTGCGCCAGCTCTCCCTCGGCCAGCGCATGCGCGCCGAGATCGCTGCGGCCCTGCTGCACGAGCCCTCCATTCTGTTCCTCGACGAACCCACCATCGGCCTGGACGCGCCGTCCAAGCTGGCGGTGCGAGAGTTCGTCAAGAAGCTGAACCAGGAGCGCGGCGTCACCGTCCTGCTCACCACCCACGACATGCACGACATCGAGGCCCTGGCGCAGCGGGTGATCGTCATCGGCCACGGTCAAGTGCTGGCCGACAGCCCCTTCGAGACCCTGCGCGCCAATGTGCTCGCCGAACGCCGCCTGTTCGTGGACTTCGCGGGCGACGCCCCCGCCCTCGACCTGCCCGGCGCCGAGGTCCGCAACCGCGACGGCCGGTCCCTGGAGCTGGCCTTCGACCCCCGGGTCACCAGCGCGCCGGCCCTTATCGCCGCCATCACCGCCCGCCACGCAGTGGAGGACATCCACGTCGAGCAACCGGCCATCGAGGAAGTGATCGCCAAGTTCTACGACCTGCACGGCGCCAACGAGGCGTGATCCGTGGACGCGCTTCGCCCCTACATCGCCGCGTTCAACTCGCGGTTCCTGCTGATGATGCAGTACAGGGCCGCGGCCCTGGCCGGCTTCTTCACCCAGTGCTGGTTCGGGGCGGTCCATGTGATGGTCCTGGCCGCCTTCTACCTCGGCGCGCCTGAGGCGGCCGCCGCCAGCCCCATCACCCTGTCCCAGGCCGTGACCTATACCTGGCTGGCCCAGGGGTTGCTGGCGGTCATGCCCTGGAATGGAGATCCCGAGGTGGCCGCCGGGGTCCGCACCGGATCCATCAGCTATGACCGCCTGCGACCGGTGGACGCCTACGCCCTTTGGTATGTCCGCGCCGCCGGCTGGATGACCGCCCGCCTTGTCCCCCGCGTCGCCCTGATGATCCTGGCGGCCGGGATCGCCCTGCCGCTGATCGGACAGGGCCAATGGGCCTGGCAGCCGCCGTCCAGCCTGTCGGCCGCCCTGCTCTTCGCCCTCTCGGAGACCCTGGCCATCGCCCTGGCCTGCGCCATCGTCATGCTGATCAACATCATCGTGGTGGCCACCCTGAACGCCCGGGGGATCAATATCCTGATGCAGCCGATCGTGATCATCTTCACCGGCAACCTGCTGCCCCTGGCCCTCTATCCCGACGTCGTCCGGGTCGCCCTCTTCCTCCAGCCCTTCGCGGGAACCCTGGACATCCCCAACCGCATTTATTTCGGCAATCTGACCGGCCAGATGGCCTGGGCGGGCATCGGGCTGCAGATATTCTGGACGGTGCTCTTCATCGTGCTCGGGCGGTTCTGGCTGGGCCGGGTCATGTCGCGCCTCGAAGTGCAGGGAGGCTAGGCCTGTGAACGCCCTCTCCCTGCTCGGCCGCTACTTTGGCGCCTCGATGCGCAGCCAGATGCAGTATCCGGCCTCGGCCATGATGCTGACCCTGGCCCAGCTTGCCTCCACCGCCATCGAGATCGTGTCCATCTGGGCCCTCTTCGACCGGTTCGGCGCAGTGAAGGGCTGGGCGTTCGGCGAGGTGATGTTCTTCTACGCCCTGATCGGCATCAGCTTCTCCTTCGCCGACTTCCTGACCCGCGGCTTCGACGTGTTCGGATCTGACTTCGTTCGCACCGGCGCCTTTGACCGCCTGCTGCTGCGCCCACGATCGGCCGCCCTCCAACTTGTGGGTCACGATTTCCGCATCAGCCGCTTCGGGCGCTTCTTCCAGGCGTCCATCATCCTGGCCATCGCCACGGGGACGCTGGGCTTCGTTTGGACGCCGCAGGCCATCCTGCTGGCGCTCTGGACCATAGCCGGCGGCGTCGCCTTCTTCGGGGCCCTCTTCGTGCTGCAGGCGGTGATGGCCTTCTGGACCGTGGAGAGCCTCGAGGCGGTCAACGCCCTGACCTATGGCGGGGTCTATGCCGGCCAGTTCCCGATCAGCTTCTACGCCCGCTGGTTCCGCACCTTCCTGATCTTCATCGTGCCCCTGGCCTGCGTGTCCTACTTCCCGGTCCTGGCGATCCTGGGGCGCAGCGACCCGCTGGGGGCGCCGGACTGGTTCCTGCCCCTGGCGCCGGCGGCGGGGTTCCTGTTCCTGGCGCTGGCGTTCCTCGCCTGGCGGTTCGGCGTCTCGAAGTACACCTCCACGGGCAGCTAGAGCGCGTCAAGGTTAAGTGGCCACCGGTTAACCCGCCCGACGCGCTCCAAACATGGAGCTAGAGCCAAAGGCTCTAGCCCGAGGGCAGCTCTCCGATCACCCGCCAGGCGCGGCGGGTGGGGATATACTCGCGGTTGGGGAACCGCTCCGGCTCGGTGCCCGCCAACACCGAACCGATGTCCTGGGCCATGGCCTTGGAGTTTATATAGTAGCTGTGCTGCACTTTCTCGTCGGCACCCTTGGCCACGTTGCGGCAGTCGACGATCACCACCTTCTTGGGCAGCAGGTCGATCAGGCGCGGACCATCGGACCCCAGCCGGTCGGGATTGGTTTTGGTCTTGTCGGAGACCACCAGGGCGAGGTCATGGGGGTTGTGATAGACCGTCACCTGCCGCGCCAGGGCGGGTAGGCATTTCAGCTTGTCGTCGTCCTCGAAGGCGTCGTCGTCCTCGTCGGGCGAGGCCAGGATGATCTGGTCGAACAGCCGGACCAGGGCCTTCGAATCCTTGGCGCACACCGCCTGCAGTCCCTGCCGCAGCACATAGTTTCCCATGGAGTGGGCCAGCAGGTGCAGCCGCTGCTGGCAGTGGTCGTCGCGCTTCAGGCCGCTGACGAATTCCTTCAGCTTCAGATAGGCGCGAGCCACGGCAGGGCCCGAAACCCGGGCGTCCTCGCGGTCGCTGTAATAGGACATCAGCGGCACGGCCTTGCCGTCGGAGGGCCAGCTGAACAGCACCACATTCAGCGAGTGGTCGCCGATCTTCACCTCCCGGGCCAGTTCGGCCGCGGCGGTGAGCGCGCCCATGAAGGTGACGTTGAAGCCATGGATGAAGACCAGGGTGTCGGTGGCCGAGCCGGCCATGCTGCCGTGCAGCTCCTTCAGGAACCGCTCGCTGCCCAGGACCTTGAACTCGGCGTCGCCGGGCTCCTCGGGATAGACATCCACCGCCCTGGGCCGGGCGCCATCGGTGGTG
Organism: Phenylobacterium sp.; assembly: GCF_030693625.1. Lineage (GTDB taxonomy): Bacteria > Pseudomonadota > Alphaproteobacteria > Caulobacterales > Caulobacteraceae > Phenylobacterium > Phenylobacterium ferrooxidans. The sequence goes on along the minus strand of NZ_JAUYAF010000026.1, from coordinate 14,862 downwards.
AAGTCGGCGTGGCCGAAGCGCAGGGCCGCCACGCCGTCGGGATTGAACGCCGCGCCGAACATCTCGAGCTTGTTGTCAGGCAGCAGGTTCCGGTTGGTCGCGAAGTAGACGCGCACATTGGCCATTGCATTCCCCCTGATCGCTCAGGAAGAATGCAACTCATTGGCGAGCGTTTTCAAGCCTGAGCTTGGCTATTCGGCGGCCATCAGCACCTTGCCGCGGGTCAGCGAGGTCTTGGCGGCGAGTTCGGCCTTGGCCTGCTCGTACTCGGCCGCCAGGCGGTCCACCAACTCGCCGGCCGTGGGGATGGACTTCACCGCGCCGATGCCCTGGCCACAGCCCCAGATGTCCTTCCAGGCCTTGGCTTCCTGGTTGCCGCCCGAGCCGAAGTTCATCTTCGACGGATCGGCCTGGGGCAGGTTGTCGGGATCGAGGCCGGCGCGCTCGATGGAGGGCCGAAGATAGTTGCCATGCACCCCGGTGAACAGGTTCGAATAGACGATGTCCTCGCCGGAGCTCTCGACGATCATGTCCTTGTAGCCCTGGACGGCGCGCGCCTCCTGCGTGGCGATGAAGGCCGAGCCGATATAGGCCAGGTCCGCGCCCATGGCCTGGGCGCCCAGGACGGCGCGGCCATTGGCGATGGCGCCCGACAGCGCGATGGGGCCGTCGAACCACTCGCGCAGTTCCTGGATGAGGGCGAAGGGCGACAGGCCGCCGGCATGGCCGCCGGCGCCGGCCGCCACCGGGATCAGGCCATCGGCGCCCTTCTCAACCGCCTTGCGGGCGAACTTGTCGTTGATGACGTCGTGCAGGACGATGCCACCGTAGGAATGGATGGCGTCGTTGACCGCCTGTTGCGCCCCCAGCGAGGTGATGGTGATCGGCACGCGGTACTTCACCGCCAGCTCCACGTCTTCCTCAAGCCGGTTGTTGGTCTTGTGGACGATCTGGTTGACGGCGAAGGGCGCCGACAGGCGGTCGGGGTTCTTGCGGTCCCAGTCGGCCAGTTCCTCGGTGATCTGGGCCAGCCACTCGTCCAGCTGGCTCACCGGGCGCGCGTTCAGCGCCGGGAAGGAGCCGACGATGCCGGCCTTGCACTGGGCGATCACCAGCTCCGGGCCCGAGATGATGAACAGCGGCGAGGCGATCACCGGGATACGCAGACGCTCGGAGAGAATGGGCGGCAGGGCCATGGATTGTTTCCTCTGGTAATGCGTTTGGATCTTATTTTTACAACGTATACGCAAGACGCGAGATCGTGCAAGCCGGTCTCTCCGCCTGCCCCCGCGTGAACTTGACGAGGGCCACGCGGGCGGGACATCTGGGCCGCGATGACCGACCTCGCCCCCCTCGCCGCCGCCTTCCCCCCCGCCAGCGCCGCCGACTGGCGCGCCCTGGTGGAGAAGACCCTGAAGGACCAGCCCTTCGAGAGCCTCCAGCGGCAGACCGCCGAGGGCCTGCCGATCGCGCCGCTCTATGAGGGCTCCCACCAGGCGCCGGCCTTCACCCCGCGCCCCTTCGACGCCGAACGCCCCTGGGACATCCGCGGCCGCGTCACCCATCCCGACGCCGCCCAGGCCAACATCGACCTGGTGACCGACCTGGAGGGGGGCGCGGCGTCCGCCCTCATTCGCATCGATCCGACAGGGCAGGACGGCGTCGCCATCGGCTCGGCCCAGGGCTTGGGCCGGGTGCTGGACGGCGTCATGCTGGAGCTGGCGTCCGTGGCTCTGGACGCAGGGTTCTTTGGGCCCAAGGCGGCCGACTGGCTGGCCGCCGCCGCCAAAGGCTCGCCTGCCGCCAAGCTGTTCTTCCACCTTGATCCGCTCAGCGCCTTCGCCCGCACGGGCCAGAGCCCGGGCCCGATCGAGAGCCACCTCGTCTCGGCCGCCAACGTGGCGCGCCGCATGGCCGACGCCTATCCCTCCGCCGGCCTGTTCCTGGCCTCGGGCCAGGTGGTCCACGAGGCCGGGGGTGGCGAAGCCGGCGAACTGGCCTTCGCGACGGCCGCGGCCCTCACCTACGCCAAGGCCCTGGTCCGCGCGGGCCTCAGCATGGATGACGCCTGGGGCCGGATCGTCATCGGCCTGGCCGCCGACGCCGACTACTTCGCCACCCTGGCCAAGCTCCGCGCCGCGCGCGCCGTCTGGTCGCGGGTGACCGCCGCCTGCGATGTCAGCGCCGCGCCACGCATCGAGGCCCGCTCATCCCACCGCATGCTGGCGGTGCACGACCCCTGGACCAACATGCTGCGGCTGACGGCCTCGGCCGTTGGGGCCAGCATCGGCGGCGCCGACGCCGTGGTGCTGGGCAGCTTCACCGATGCGCTCGGCCTGCCCACCGCCTTCGCCCGGCGCCAGAGCCGCAACGCCCAGCTCGTCCTGATGGAAGAGGCCCATCTGGGCCGCGTCGCCGATCCGGGCGCTGGCTCAGGCTATGTCGAAGCCCTCACCGACGAAATCGCCCGCGCCGCCTGGGCCGCCTTCCAGGCCATCGAGGCCAAGGGTGGGTTGATCGCGGCGCTCTCCGACGGCCACATCGCCGCCGAGACCGCCACGGTGCGCGAGGCCCGGGTCGCCGCAGGCCCCCTGAAGATCGTCGGCGTCACCGCCTTCCCTCAGCCCGACCAGGCGCCGGTGGAGGTTGTCCGCGCCACGCCCAAGGCCGTCGAGGCCCCCTCGCCTCGCCTGCCCGGCCCCGACAGCCATTGCCCGGCGCTTGCGCCCATCCGGCTCGCCGAAGCCTATGAGGTGAAAGCGTGAGCAGCTTCCCCGACTTCTCCACCCTGGACTTTGACGACAAGGCCGCGGTCGCCGTCGCGCCCGGCTCGGCCTCGCCCTCCTGGGAGACCCCTGAAGGCATCGCGGTTAAGTCGGCCTATAGCGCCGCCGATATCGCCGGCCTCGACGAGCTGGCCGGCTATCCGGGCCTGGCCCCCTTCGTGCGCGGCCCCTATCCGACCATGTACCTCACCAACCCGTGGACCATCCGCCAGTATGCGGGCTTCTCCACGGCTGAGGATTCCAACGCCTTCTACCGCCGCAACCTGGCCGCCGGGCAGATGGGCCTCTCCATCGCCTTCGACCTCGCCACCCACCGCGGCTATGACAGCGACCACCCTCGGGTGAAGGGCGATGTCGGCATGGCCGGCGTCGCCATCGACTCGATCCTGGACATGCGGACCCTGTTCGACGGCATCCCGCTCGACAAGATGAGCGTGTCGATGACCATGAACGGCGCAGTCCTGCCGGTCCTGGCCCTCTATATCGTCGCCGCCGAGGAACAGGGGGTCAGCCACGACAAGCTGTCGGGCACGATCCAGAACGACATCCTCAAGGAGTTCCTGGTCCGGAACACCTACATCTATCCGCCGTCGCCTTCGATGCGGATCATTTCGGACATCTTTTCATACACTTCGCGCGAAATGCCGAAGTTCAACTCGATCTCCATAAGCGGCTATCACATCCAAGAGGCCGGGGCGACGCTGGACCTGGAGCTGGCCTACACGCTCGCCGACGGTATCGAATATGTCCGCGCCGGGGTGGCCGCCGGCATGACCGTCGACCAGTTCGCGCCGCGCCTATCCTTCTTCTGGAACGCCGGCATGAACGCCTTCATGGAGATCGCCAAGCAGCGGGCCGGGCGCCTGCTGTGGGCCAAGCTGATGAAGGACGAATTCGACCCCAAGGATAGCCGCTCCCTGTCTCTGCGCGCCCACACCCAGACCAGCGGCTGGAGCCTGGCGGCCTCGGACGTCTACAATAACGTCCCCCGCACCCTCATCGAAGCCATGGCGGCGGTGGGCGGCCAGACCCAGAGCCTGCACACCAACTCGCTTGACGAAGCCCTTGCCCTGCCGACGGATTTCTCCGCCCGCATCGCCCGTAACACCCAGCTCTTCCTGCAGCTGGAAAGCGGCCAGACCCGAGTCGTCGATCCCTGGGGCGGCAGCTTCTATGTCGAGCGCCTGACAGCGGATCTCGCCACGCGGGCCATGGAGCATATCGCCGAAGTCGAGGCGCTCGGCGGCATGGCCAAGGCCATCGAGGACGGCCTGCCCAAGCGCCGCATCGAAGAGGCCAGCGCCCGCACCCAGGCCCGCATCGACAGCGGCCGCCAGAGCGTGGTCGGCGTGAACCGCTACCGCTCTGACATCGCCGAGGTGATCCCCATGCTGAAGGTGGACAACTCCGCTGTCCGCGAGCGGCAGCTCGAAAAGCTCACCCGCCTGAAGGCCGAGCGCGACTCCGCCGCCGTCGAGGCGGCGCTCACCGCCCTGACCGAAGGGGCGCGCGGGACCGCCAACCTGCTGGAGCTGTCAGTCAATGCGGCGCGGGCCAAGGCGACTGTGGGCGAGATCAGCCTGGCTTTGGAACACGCCTTCAGCCGCCACTCCGCCGAGGCCTTCGCGGTCACCGGCGTCTATCTTCGGGAGGCCGGGCCAACACCCGCCAGCGAAAAGGCCAAGGCCATGACCCAGGCCTTCACCCAAGCCGACGGCCGCAAGCCGCGCATTCTGGTGGCCAAGATGGGCCAGGACGGCCACGACCGCGGCCAGAAGGTGATCGCCTCAGGCTTCTCCGACCTCGGTTTCGACGTCGACATCGGCAATCTCTTCCAGACCCCGGCCGAGGCGGCGGCCAAGGCCGTGGCCGATGGCGCTCATGTCGTGGGGGCCAGCTCGCTGGCCGCCGGCCACCTGACCCTGGTTCCCGAATTGAAGGACGAACTGGCCAGGCTGGGCCGCGCCGACATCCTGGTGGTGGTGGGCGGGGTGATCCCGCCGGAGGACTTCGACGCCTTGCGAGAGGCGGGGGTCGCGGCCATCTTCACCCCTGGCACGGTGGTGCCAGAGGCGGCCATCGAGGTGCTCGACCGGCTGAACGAGCAGCTGGGTTACGCCCAGTTGGACAAGGTCTAGCTGCGGGCGGCGTGTCGCCGCAGGCGGGTTGCGCCTTAAACCCATATCGGTGATGGTTCGAACGAACGTCTGAGGAGCGGCATCTTGGCCCGTACGAAAACGCTCGCGCTCGCCCTGGTCGGACTGAGCGCGCTTACCCTGACCCAGGTGGCAAGCGCAAATGCTCCTGTGAGGGAACGCACCCTGGCCGCCGCTGTTCCGCAGCGTGGGCCGGTTCCGATGGCTGCCAGCACCGTCACGCACCGCTACTGGCCCGTGGTCACCAACCTGTCCCAGGCCACCGTCGCCCCCGCGCACCTCTTCAACGGCAAGGTCCAGGGCGCGCCCCTGCGCAGCTTCGACAGCCGTCGGCCCGCCGATCCCTCCAAGGTCCAGACCCGCCGCCATGTGGGGGTCGACCTGACCGCCGCCGAGGGCGACACGGTGGTGGCGATGGAGAGTGGCAAGATCGTCAACTTCTACCCCTTCCTGACCCGCGCCGCCTCGGTGGGCGGTGAGAAGACCTACGCCGTGCTCATCCAGCACAAGGACTATGTGGCCCTCTACGGCGAGGTGCGCGCCAACAGCCTGACCGCCCGCGGCCTGAAGGTCGGCGACCAGGTGGCGGCCGGCCAGCCGATCGGCGTGGTCAGCGGCACCGCCCAGCTCCACACCGAGACCTATGCGTCCGGCGTCACGCGCAATATCAAGTGGCCGGTGGGCTCGCCCCCGCCCAAGGAAATGCGCAACCCCACCCAGCTGCTGCTGGACACCGCCGTCGCCGGCGAGCGCCTCTATCCGAAGAACATCAGGCTCGCCGCCTCCTGAGCCGCGCCTCGGCGGCGAACACCACCGCGAGAAGGCAGCCCACAGAGATCCCTGTGATCAGGTCGCGCGCCAGGGTCAGGCCAAAGGTCGCCAGCAGCACCACCGCCGTGCGCCATGACAGGCCGACAAGCCGCGCGAACTCCGCCCGCTCGGCCATGTTCCAGCCCACCACGACCAGCATCCCAGCGAGCGCGGCCAGGGGCACATAGGCCGCCAGCGGCGCGGCAAGCACCATGAAGCCTAGCAGGAACAGACTGTGCAGTATGCCCGCAACCGGCCCCCTGGCCCCGGCGCGTATATTGGTCGCGGTCCGGGCGATGGTCCCGGTGACGCTGATCCCGCCAAACAGGGCCGCGCCCATATTAGCCACGCCCTGGGCGACGAGCTCGATATTGGAGCGATGCCGCCGCCCGCTCATGCCATCGGCCACCGTCGCCGACAGCAGGCTCTCTATGCCTCCCAGGAGGGTGAACGCCGCGGCCGCCGGCAGAACCGCCAGGACCTTCGCCATTGTCATCACCGGCAGGTGGGGCGCCGGCAAGCCGCTTGGAATCCCGCCGAACCGGCTGCCGATCGTCTCGACGTCCAAGGGTAGGAAAACAGCCGCCAATGTGGCCACGACCACGCCGATCAGCAGGGCAGGCCAAGTGGGCCTCCACCGGCGCAGAGCGAGGGCCACGGCGACGCAGGTGACGCCGACCGCCAGGGCGGCGAGATTTGCGGTCGGCAGGGCCTGCCCCAGCGCCAGCAGCTTGGGTCCGAATTCCCCCGGCTCGGGGCCAGACAGCCGCAGGCCGAACAGGTCCTTGAGCTGGCTGGCGGTGATGACCACGGCGATGGCGGTGGTGAAGCCCACGGTCACGGTGTGAGGCACGTAGCGGATCAAGGACCCCAGGCGCAGCAGACCTCCGAGGGTCAACATCAGGCCCGACAACATGGTCGCCAGCAACAGGCCGTCGATCCCGTGCTTGGCGCCGGTCGCCGCCACCAGGACGATGAAGGCCCCCGCTGGCCCGCCGACCTGGAACCGGCTGCCCCCCAAGGCGGAAACCAGAAAGCCGCCGACGATGGCGCTGTAGAGGCCCCGGTCAGGCGACACCCCCGATGCGATGGCGATACCCATGGACAGCGGCAGGGCGACGATCGCCACCGTCAGGCCCGCGATGGCGTCGGCGCGCAGGTCTTTCGGTCCGTAGCCCTCAGCGAGAATGGTCGCCAGCTTCGGCGTAAATGCGCCTGCGAAGCGGGGCCTTCCGATGTCGGTCATGCCAGGGCCCTAAATGCGCGCCGCGCCGCGTTGAAGATTGTCCTCCAACGCCCCTGGCGGCGCCTTGCGCCAGATCAACTCATGAAGCGGACCCGTCTCAGGGCGCGATCGCCCTCCGACGGGACGCCAGATCAGAGCTGAGGGGTCACGTTCCTCAGCTTGCCGCCTCGGGCGCGCTTCTTCTTCCCGCCCCAGCCCAGCGGCATCTCCGCTGGCCCATGACGCTTCTCGATATCCTTCTGCAGCGCCTTGGCCGCCATCAGGTGCGCGGGGAACAGGGTGTCGATGGCCCAGCCAGCCACAGGCACGGTCGAGCTCATGGAGTCGGCCGCCAGATAGGCGCCCATCCGCAACAGGGTCCCGAGCGACGCGCCGCCCGTGATGCCCGAAAAGATCAAGGCGCCCCCGGCCGCCAGGCTATAGGCGGTGCCGAGGCCGGGCACCCAGGCCAGCACCCCATCCAGACCGATGCCGAACGGCCCGATGCCGATGAGACGATCCGACAGGCCCTTCACGCGCTCGGCGGCGCGCCAGGATTGATGAGCTCGATCTCTTGAAACCGCCATCCGCGCTCAACGCGCTCCTTTTTGGAAAGCTGCACCTAGCCGAGAAACACCACCCGGCGCTTTTCCTTACCCGCGCGAATCCGCGACAGAACATCCTTGTATTCCGGGCTGTTGGCGGCGTCTTTTCGCACGCCTTCGAAATAAATGGTGTCTTCCATGTGCTTGAGTAGCATGTCGGCTGACCACTTGTGCCCGGTGAACAGGAGGTCGGCCAACTTCCCAGCCACAGGGACTTCCCCCACCAGCGTGTCGATGGCGATGATGGCGAACATCTGCAGCAGGATCATCGGCGCGGCGCGCGCCCGGACCCCATCAAAGAGCAGGATGGCGCCGGCCCCCAGGCTGTAGAGAGCCCCGGCGCCGGGGATCCAGGTCAGCAGACCGTCCAGGCCCACGCCGAACGGGCCGATCCCCACGACATTGTCGGAAAGCTTCTTCGTCCGCTCGATACTGTTGCGGATATTGTGCAGGTCGATGTGCGACTGCGCGAAAAGCATTCACCGCTCCTAGGCTTGGGCGGGCACTCTGACGCAAGCGCGCATGACCTCAAAGCCCGCACGGGGTCTTTTCGCCCGACAGGCTAAACCAAGCGTGGGGTTTGCGCGTATGACGGGAGGGCGCCTCGCGACGGCGCCAGATTCACCCTATGTTGGGCCATGGCCAGGAACGACCCGCCTCTCTTGATCGTCACGACCCACTTCATCGAGGGGCGTCCCGTGCGTCAGCACCTGGGCATGGTGTCCTCGCAGGCGATCCTCGGCGCCAATGTGGTGATAGACCTGATGAACGCCATCCGCGACTTCATCGGCGGGCGCTCCAAGGGGTATGAGCGCGTCCTGGCCCAGGCCCGCGCCGACGCCCTAAAGAACCTGGAAGCCGAGGCCCGCGCGCTGGGCGCCAACGCCATCGTCGGCGTGGACCTCGATTACAATACGGTGGGCCCGAACGGTTCGATGCTGATGGTCTCGGTGAACGGCTCGGCGGTCATTCTCTGAGAGGCCCTAGATGCTCCCACTCTGGGGGAGCTGGCGCGAAGCGCCTGAGGGGGACTTTGACTCTTCTTTTGCTGAGCTGGGGTCGACGACGTCGATCCCCCTCCGGCTCGCCGCTGCGCGACGACCCACCTCCCCCACATCGGCGCAAAGCGCCTGGGGGAGGATCTTAGACTAGATCCCCCGCCGCGGCGTCGAAGAGCAGGTAGGTGCGACCAGCGTCGCTGGACAGCAGCTTACCAACCTCAAAGCCCTGGTGATCGCGGGCGGCGGCGTCATCCAGCATGTCCTGGAAGCCGTTGAGGTAGGTGACAACTTGGCGGCGCAGGGTTTCGTCGGTGAACAGGCGGCGCGCCAGGCGGCGCGTAGCCGCGGGCGCCAGCTTGCGCACCACCTCGCGGGCGCCGTCGACATCCTCCACCTGGATGGCGGCGCTGATCTCGTCGATGCGGCCCCTGGGCAGGAGGGCGACCGGGTCGATGCCCATGGCCGCCACCTCGGCGGCCAGCACCTGTTGCAGGCCGGGCTTGCCGAGTGCGCCGCTTTCGTCGATCGAGGACAGCAGATCCTTCCAGGTCCACTCATCGCCCGCCTCCTCGGCGGCGGGCGCCGGCGCGGGGGCCTCAGGGCGACCGCCGGCCTGTTCAAAGACGCTGGAGAACTCCTCGTCGGTGGCGGTGGGCGTCAGACGCAGGCGACGGCGCGCCGGAATCTCGGGTTCAGGCAGGGGCGCCGGCGTGCGCGGGCGTCGGGCCGCGGGCTCGGGCGCCACCGACTGGGTCAGTTCCAGGGCCTCATCGTCCTCGTCGTCCTCAATGTCGGCGAACAGGGTCTCTGGCTCCGGCTCGCGGCGTCGGGCGGCCCTCGGCGGCGGCGCGGCGATGCGCTCGCGCATCTGGGCGGGCTGGGGCGGGGCCGGGCTACTGGCGCCGCCCGCCACCGTGCCCATCAGGCGCACGGCCTCGCTGAGCATCTCGTAATTGCGGCGCACGCGCTCCTGGAAGGCGGCGTCGATGGCCTGGGTCTCATCTGAAGTTCGACGGGCCTGTTCCATCAGGTCCTCGATACTGTCGGCCACGGCCTGGCGCACCTCTTCGGCCTGACCACGGGCGGCGGCGGGCAGCCGGGTCGCGCGGGCCTCGATGTCGGCCATCATGCCGGCGAGTTCGTCCAGGGTGGCGCGGGCCGCAACAGCCCCCTCCTCCAGCTTGCGCGCGGTGGCGGCCCCGGCCTGTTCGACCATCTGGGCCGAGCGTTCGATCAGGTCGCGGGCCTCGGCCAGCCGCTGCTCGAAGACCTGGTTGGCCTTCTGGCCGGCGCTGAAGGCGGCCTCGGACAGCTGGTCGACCTGCTCGCGGGCGGTGACGGCATGGGCCTCGGCGGCCTTGCGGGTCTCCTCGGCGGCCTGGCCAAGCCCGTCGATGGCGGCGCGGGTCTGCTCCTCCAACTTGCGGCGCTCCTCGGCGGCGGCCTGGGAGACGGCCTCCATGGAGTGCAGGGTCGACTGGCCGAACTCGTCGCGCTCGGCCTTGGCCGACTCCGCCAGCTCGCGGAACTGTTCAGCGGCCTCGGCGATCAGTTCGCGCAGCGCCTCGCCGCCCTTCACGGCGCGGTCGCCCATCTCGGCGGTCGACAGCCTGGCCTGGCTGATGAATTCGGAAAGCTGGGCCGCGTGGGTCTCCGACTGGGCGCCGAAGGCCTCCTGCTCGGCGCGCAGGGCGTGGGCGGTGGTGACGAGGCCGGCGCGTTGCTCGGTCAGGCCCTGCTCAACACCGCGGATCTGATCGGCGACCCCCACCCCAGCCGTCTCCAGGCGGGAGATGTGACGGGTCAGATCCTCACCGGCGGTGCGGGCGGCGTCGCTGGCTTCCCCGGCCGCGGCGGCCAGGTCGGCCGCGCGGGCGGCCAGGGCGGCCTCGGCTTCACGTAGCTGGGTCTCGGCCAGGTCCGAGGCCTCGGCGACCATGCGGGCCTGCTTGGTGATGGCGTCGGCCACTGCGCCGGCCTGGGTGTCCAGGGCCTGGGTCAGGCTGGCCATCTGGGTCCGCTCCTGGCCCAGCACGCCGGTAAGCTCATTGGCCGACCGCGCGCTCGTGGAGGCCGCCTCGATCAGACGGTCGCTCTCCGACGCCAGGGCCTGGCGCAGGGCCAGCAGAGTCTCGCGGGCCTCGTCGGCGGCGGTTCCGGCGCGCACGATCTCCTCGCGCACGGCCTGGACGACATCGCTGGCCCGCGCCCCGGCGGACATGGCCGGCGTGACCATCTCATCGGCCAGTTGCTTGGCGCGGCGGGCCTCGGCCCCCAGCTTCTGGCCCTGGCGGATCATATAGGCCGCAATCCAGACAAAGGCGGCCGGCCCGAGCGCCATGGCCGCCAGCACTGTGAGAGCGAAGGGGTCGAAATCGAAGGGTGACACGGCCCGACGATAGCCGAAAGCGAAGGCTATGGGCGCCAGGGCCCACAGCACCGACACGACGAGGGCGGCGAGATAGATCGGCCAGGCCGACGGGATATCGGCGCGAATGGTCTTGAGGGGGGCGGGGTCAGGGCGCGGGGCCGGGATCTGTACGTTGGCCGGGGCGAGGTCCGCCGCGGGTGGGATTGGCGACAGGGGCGCGGAACCCTGCGGCTCCGCCACGGGCGGGCTGAGGGGAGGAACGGCGGCGGCGAGGTTGAGATCCGGGGTGGCTTCCGGCGCAACGGCGCCCAGACGCTGCGTGGCGTCCTCGTCGGTCAGGCTTTGGAAATCTACCGGCGGATGCCGCTTCTTGATCTTCATTCGCGGCCTGTCTCAAGCGCCCCTGCGACCGGGCCGGCGCGAAACTCCGCGCGGCCCGAAATTCGCGCCCCAAACGAAAGGATTACCGGCGAACCGGGCGCGCGGAAAGCGTCATTGGACGGAATCATGTCCGGTGGAGACTGATTGTCGCGGAGTCCCGAAATGGGGCGTCAGGTTTTGACGACCTGGGCCCTCTGGGTGGGGCAATCCGAGGCCTTCTGAACGCGCTCCAGCACCTTTACCGCCGCGGGCCTGGGCGTGGCGGTGCGGGCGATGGTGCGTTCGGCGGGGGCGGGCTCGGCGCGAGGCGCCTCGATTGCGACCCCAAAGTGCGAGTAGGCGACGGCGGAGGAATGCACCACCACGGCCGCAACCAGTTCGGTCAATGTCTGCACTGGAACACCTCCCCGAGCCCGATGCGATTCCGTCTATCGTCGGTATACGACAAGCGCCGCATTGGCGCGACGCTATGTAACGTGAAATTTTCGTCATGTAACGGGGGACAGGGTGGATCGACCCTGAAACCAGGCGATCGGGGCGACGGACGTGCCGGCTGCCCCACCTTCACCGCAGAATAACGCCCGTCTCCCAGACGGCCGGCAGGCGAGGTCGGGATGACAGGCTGGTTCGCTCACGCCGCGACCGCGTCCTTGAAGGTCGCGCCCTCGTGGGACAGCAGCCAGCGTTTGCGCGGCAGGCCGCCGCCGTAGCCGGTCAGCCCACCGTTCGCCCCGATCACCCGGTGGCAGGGCACGACAATGGCCACCGGGTTGGAGCCGTTGGCCAGGCCTACGGCGCGCATGGCGCTGGGGGAGCCGATCCGCTCAGCCAGGCCCTTGTAGCTCAGGGTCTCGCCCGCCGGGATCGTGCAGAGCGCCTCCCAGACCTTGCGCTGGAAAGCGGTGCCGTTGGTAGCCCAGGCGATCCCATCGAAGGCGGAGAGGTCGCCTGCGAAATAACGCGTGACGGCCGCCCGGATCGGCTCCGGCGCACGGCCAGGGGTGAGCGCCATGCCGGGATAGTGGCGGCCCATCAGCCTGAGCATGCGGGCCTCGTAATCGGCGAAGTCGAAGGCGCGCAGGACGCCGGCCTCGTCCACCACCACCAGCGCCTCGCCGACCGGGGTTTCGACGCGGTCAAGGATCAGGGTCTCAGGCAGCGACTTGGTCATGGGATTTCTCCTTGGTGATCTTCGGGTCGAGCGCCGCGTCGGACGCCCAGAGATGGGAGGCGGCATAGGCCCGCCAGGGGCGCCAGCGTTCGGCGCGGGTCAGCAGTTCGGCCGGAGTGGGCCGTTGTCCGTTCTCGTCCTCCAGGGCCCGCAGCAGGCCGAGATCGGCGTGTGGGAAGGCGTCGGGTTCGCGCAGGGCGCGCATGGCGATGTATTGGGCGGTCCATTCGCCGATGCCTGGAAGGGCGCGGAGTTGGGCCACCGCCGCCTCCAGGCTGCGCTTCATGCCAAACAGGTCCGGATCGGCGGCGGCGACCTCAGCCAGAGAGACCAGGGCCCGGGCGCGGGCGCGGGGCATGCCCAGGGTCTCGACATCGGCGCTCGCCAGTTGTTCCGGCGTCGGGAACAGGCGGGTAAGGCCTAGCGTGTTGGCCGCATCGTCCTGGACCGGTGAGCCATAGGCCGCGGTGACCTTGCCGGCGAGGTTGCGGGCGGCGACCACCGTGATCTGCTGGCCCAGCACGGCGCGGACGGCGAGCTCGAACCCGTCCCAGGCGCCGGGCGCCCGCAGGCCCGGACGCCGGGCTACGAGGGCGGCCAGTTCCGGGTCCTCCGAGAGATGGCCGTTGATCAGAGCCGGGTCGGCGGCCAGGTCGAAGACCCGGCGCAGCTTGGCGATAACCGCCGGCCAGGCCTGGACCTTCGGGAAGCGCAGGGTGACGTCCAGCCAATCGCCGGCCCCCTGCCCTACGATCACCAGGCCGTGGGCGGCCCCCACCTGCAGCAGCCTGGCATAGCGGCGGCCGACCACCGTCTCGACGCCTGGGATCGCGCGCAGGGTCCAGAAGGCCAGCATGGCGTCCCAGTCATAGGGCGCGCGATAGGGCAGCCGGATCGTCGTCCCCGCCCCATCATCGGCGCCCACATCGGCCGCTCCCGAGCGCCGCAGGGCGCCGGGCGGCCGGTCGAAGAGCTGCTGGAAGGTCTCGTTGAAGCGTCGCACGCTGCCGAATCCCGAGGCCATCGCCACCTCAGCCATGGGCAGGCGGGTCTGGTGGATCAGCTGCTTGGCCAGCAGCACGCGGCGGGTCTGGGCCACCGCCACCGGCGAGGCGCCCAGGTGCTGGCGGAACAGGCGCCTGAGCTGGCGCTCCCCGACGCCGAGCCGGTCGGCCAGGCCGTCGACATCGCCCTCGTCCAGCGCCCCATGCTCGATCAGCGACAAGGCTCGCGAGACGGTGTTGGAGGTGCCCTTCCAAGAGCCGAGATCTGGCGAAGTCTCCGGCCGGCACCGAAGGCAGGGGCGGAACCCGGCCTCTTGCGCGGCGGCGGCCGAGGGGTAGAAGGCGATGTTCTCGCGCTTGGGCGTGCGGGCGGGGCAGACCGGGCGGCAGTAGATGCCGGTGGTCTTCACCGCGCCAAAGATGCGTCCGTCGAAACGGGCGTCTCGCATCGAAAAGGCGCGGTAACAGGCGTCGTCGTTCATATCCATGAGCTGATAGTCTGCTCGCGGGTTCTCGATGTCTCGCGGTTTTCGGACATCACCCCATGTTGGTGGCGGTTTTCGGACACTGAAGGCGGTGGCCCTTTCCTCCACACGCTGTCAGGAATTCTCTGTCGTATCCCAGGCGGGCCTCTCGTAAGTCAGCCGCCTGGCCAAGGTCTGGCCGATTTTGAACTGCAAGGTTTCCTGATGGCGGTCCCCGCTCTCGCATCCTCGCCGGAGATAACTCCGGCCACGCTCACCCACCTCCAGCGCCTGGAGGCCGAGAGCATCCACATCTTCCGGGAGGTGGTGGCTGAGTGCGAGAACCCGGTCATGCTCTACTCGGTGGGCAAGGATAGCGCCGTCATGCTGCGCCTGGCGCAGAAGGCCTTCTTCCCCTCCAAGCTCCCCTTCCCGCTGCTGCACGTCGATACGACCTGGAAGTTCCAGGCGATGTACGAGATGCGCGCGCGGATGGCCGCCGAGCTGGGCGCCGACCTGCTGGTCTACCAAAACCCCGAGGCCAGGGAGCGAGGCATCAACCCCTTCGATCATGGCAGCCTGCACACCGACATGTGGAAGACCGAGGGCCTCAAGCAGGCCCTGACCGAGCACGGCTTTGATGCAGCCTTCGGCGGCGCCCGCCGGGACGAGGAAAAGTCCCGGGCGAAGGAACGGGTGGTCTCGATACGCCAGCCTGGACATGGCTGGGAGCCCAGGGCGCAGCGTCCAGAGCTCTGGAGCCTGTACAATACCCGGCTTGGGCCAGGTCAGAGCGCTCGGGTCTTTCCCCTGTCCAACTGGACCGAAAGCGACATCTGGACCTACATCCTGGTGCGTGGACTGCCGCTCGCGCCACTCTATTTCGCC
>NZ_JAUYAF010000008.1 GCF_030693625.1 Phenylobacterium sp. | reverse complement strand
CCGCCCCGGCCGCTGCTGACGCCGCCGCGATGGCCGCCGCCCCGGCCGCCGCCGAAGCTGCTGCTCCGGCCGCCGCCGCCGCCGAAGCCGCGAAGCAATAAGCTTCACGACGCATCTGCGTCTACGAAGGGCCGTCCCCTCTGGGGGCGGCCCTTTTCGTTGGCCGGTCCCATGAGCGATTCAACTCCGCCTTCCCCCCTTGTCTGGACCGATGACGGCCAGCCGCGGTCGCGGCTCTACGGCGATGTCTACTTCTCCAAAGATGACGGCTTGGCCGAATCGCGAGCCGTCTTCCTTGCCGGCTGCGGCCTGCCTGGCGCTTGGGCCGGGCGCGCGCGATTCGTGGCGGCGGAACTTGGCTTCGGAACCGGCCTGAATATCCTGGCCCTGCTCGACCTGTGGCGCGCGACCCGCGATCCTGGGGCCCACCTGCACATCTTCTCCCTCGAGGCCCACCCCTTGGAGGTCGGCGAAGCCCGCCGAGCCCTGTCGGCCTGGCCTGAACTCGCTGACCTCGCGCGCCTGCTGACTGACCGCTGGCCCGGCCAGGCCCGCGGTCTGCACCGGGTCGACCTACCTGAAGTCTCCGCCACGCTGGACCTTGCGGTGATGGATGCCCATGAGGCCCTCGAGGGCTGGGATGGCCGCGCCGACGCCTGGTTCCTCGACGGCTTCTCGCCAGCCCTCAATCCCGGCATGTGGGACGAGGCCCTGATGATGCTGGTCGCCCAGCGCTCCGCCCCAGGGGCGCGGGCGGCCACCTTCACAGTCGCCGGCGCGGTTCGGCGCGGCCTGCAGGCGGCCGGGTTCGCGGTCGAAAAGCGCCCCGGCCATGGGCGCAAGCGGGAGCGGCTGGAGGCAAGCCTGCCCGGCGCTCGCTTCGCGACGTCTTCGCCCCGGGTCGCGATCGTCGGCGCCGGTATCGCGGGCGCCAGCGCCGCGCGAGCCCTGCGCGCCCTAGGCTGCCAACCCGTCCTGATTGAGGCCGAAACCTCGGGCGCCGGGGCCTCGGGAAATCCAGCCGCCCTGGTGACCCCGCGCCTCGACGCCGGTCTCGGGCCTCTGGCCGCCCTCTTCGCCCAAGCCTATGACCGCGCCCTGCGGCTCTATGAAGACACGCCGCACGCCATCCTGTCGCGCGGCGTGCTGCAGTTGGTCGGCGACGAGCGGGACCTTGGCCGATTTGCGAAGATCGCCGCCGCCGACATCTTCGAGCCCGGCGCCCTGGTTCTGCGCGAGCCTGCCGAGGTCAGTCAGACCCTCGGAGAGCCCGCCCCGGCGGCCCTGGACCTGACCGGCGCCCTGTCCATTGCGCCCGCGGCCATCCTGGCCGACTGGTGCGGCGAGATTCGGCTGGCCAGGGTGGCTGGCGTCACCTGCCAGAACGGCGTCTGGCGGCTGGTCGCCCCAGGCGGCGCGACGATGTGCGAGGCCGAGGCGGTGATCCTGGCGACCGGCCACCAGCCCCTTTGGCCAGAGCCGGGGATCCGCCCTGTGCGGGGTCAGGCCAGTTGGATCGAGGCCCCTGGACACGTTCAGGCCGCAGCCTGGGGCGGCTATATCCTGCCTACCCGGAACGGCCTGCTGTTCGGCGCCACCCACGACCGCGACGATGCGGCGACCGATGTCCGCCCGGGCGACCACGACCGAAACCGCGCCACTCTGGCGGCGGCCCTTCCGCAGCTCGCCCGGCGGCTCGCGGACCTTCCGGTGGACGGTCGCGCGTCTGTTCGCGCCACCACAGCTGACCATCTTCCCCTTGCGGGCCGCGCGCCGGGCGCGGCGGATGGACTCTTTCTGTTGGGCGGCCTGGGTTCGCGGGGCTTCTGCCTGGCGCCGCTGCTGGCCGAGCATGTGGCGGCCCTGATCCTTGGCGCGCCGTCGCCGCTGCCCAAGGGCGTTTCAGAATTGGTTGATCCGGCTCGCTTTCTTCTCCGCGCGGCGCGGCGCGGCCGCAATTCCGTCTCCCGGGTCCCGCGATAGTCGCCAGGGACGCTCGCCAAAGGATCGACGCGATGAAGCCGCTTGCCCTCCCCCTAACGGCCGGAGCCTTGCTGCTCCCGGCCACCGGTCATGCGACGGGCCAAGCCACCAGCAGCGCTGCGAGGTTCGCGGGATACGCAAGCTGACGCCCGAGGAGGTCGCCGCCCTGCCATCTCGCGAGAAGCCCTGACAAGGAAGAGGCGCCGCCCAGTTGGACGGCGCCCCTCAGTTGCTTTGGGAAAGTCCGGCGACGGATGCCCGCCGCCGGTGGCGGTGTTATGGTTAGAAGGTCTTCTTCAGACCCACCTTGAAGACGCGGCCCAGCGGGTTCCCGTTGGTCAGATCGTAGTTGTAGTAGCTCTGGGCGAACGGCGGGTCGGTATCCAGGATGTTCTGGACACTGAGGGTCGCCGTGGTCTCCCAAGGCAGCTCGACCCGCAGGTTCAGGTCGTGCTGCCAGTAGTCGTCCAGCTTCCCGACGCTCTGGTAGGTTCCGGTGCCATAGTTGTAGCGGCAGTCGGCGGTCGTGCCGGCTCCGGCATCACCCGGACAGACAGTGCCGGCGAGGGTCGTACCCTCACGATAGAGCAGCTGGTAGCGCAGGTTCCACTTGTCCCCGGCGACGTTGATGAAGGCCGAGGCCCGGGTCTTCGGGAACGAGTAGAACTCGCCGATCAGCTCATGCTTGCCGGCGCGGTCGATCGCCGGAGCGATCACCACGGACTTGTCCTCAAGCAGGGTGGTCTCACCGCGCTTGTATTCCTTCGTCAGGGTGGCTTCGGCGCCCACGGTCACCTGGGTGTCGTAGAAGTCCATTCCGAAGAAGTTGTTGAAGTCATACTGGGCGCGAAGGTCGAAGCCCGACGTCTTGGTGTCCTGACCGTTGACGATCTTGATGGTCGCCTGCAGCACATTGGCCTGGGTGGTGCAGACCGGCGCGCCGCCAACATTCACGAAGCGCGCCGCGAAGGCGGGCTTTGCGCAGTTGGCGGCGTTGAGTGCGGCGAGTAAATTGCCCGCGTCCTCGACGATCAGTTCCTTCTTGAAGTCGAAGGTCCAGTAGTCGACCGAGGCGGTGAAGCCACCGGCCGTGATGATGGCTCCGAGGTTACCCGTGGTCGCTGTCTCGGGCTCGAGGAACGGGTTGTTCTCCGTCACGACGGCGCGGTAGGAACCCGCGATATTGCGGACGCCCTTGCTGCTGCCGGGCGTCAGAGCCGCTTGGCCAGGCGCGCGGAAGGTGGTGCCGGCCGAGCCGCGGAACGCAAGCCAGTCCATCGCCTGCCAGCGAGCCGAAACCCGCGGGTTGGTGGTGGAGCCGACGTTTCCGCCGAAGTCTTCGTGACGCACGGCGCCGCTGACCTCGAGGTTCTCGAGCACAGGCAGCTTGACCTCGGCGAAGGCCGCGCCGACCCGGCGGTCGACGTCGTTGTCCCTCTGAGCGCCGAAGAACACGAAGGGACCGGTCGGGTTGGCGCACTGGCCTTGCTGGCCATCGATGGAGTCGACGCAAGGGGTGGCCTGCACGTCGCCCAGATCGGACCAGTCGTCCAGGGTGCGGTCGAAGCGATACTGCACGCCGGCCGCCCAGGCGATATTGCCGCCACCCAGGGCGATGCTGGTCTCCTTGTTGATCACCGCATCGGCGACTAACATCTGGTTGGTCGCCACATTGGTGTAGGTGCCGTAGAGCCAGGCCTTCACCGCCGTGTCGTTGGCCACCGACGCCACATAGAAGGGGTTGGTGGCGCCATTGATGGCGCTGACGGCGATGCCGTTGCTGAAGGGGTTGATGAACTTGCAGGCGCCCACACCCGGCGTGCCGGTGGTGTAGTTACAGCCCGGGCCGCCCAGGCCGTTGAAGGCCCGCTGGATGCGGTTCACCAACAGGTCGTTCGTTGTGGTGATCCCCTTGTTTTCCATAAAGGTCAGGGCGGTGTCCCAACCGATGCCATCGAGGAGGCCGCCGTTGAACCTGCCGTTGAACCCGGCGGAAACCCGGTACTGGGTCTGCTCGATCTGCTGGTAGTCGGCGCCGTCCGAATTCAGCGGATGGCCCTCGACACCGATCAGGCGCCAAGACGTCTGGCTGGTGGCGACGCCGCCGGCCATGGCCGCACACTGGGCCGCGGTGAGCGGCGGGGCGCAGTTGGTGCGCAGGGCGATCAGGCCGGGGTTGTTGGCCGGGACGAAGAAACGCGTCTGGTTATTGTAGCCGGGAGGCGCCGTGGACCCGGAGGTGTTGGCGGTCGGGAACTGGGTGGTGAGGTTGGCGGGCGAGATGCGCTGATCGGGCACCGCATTGCGGTTCCAAGCGATTTCACCGTGGAAGCGGATGTCGTCCGTCAGGTCGAAGTTGACCTCGCCGTAGAGCTGGTAGTGATGCTCTTCGTTCACCAGATCGTTGAAATTGCTGAATTGGTAGCGGCACAGGAGGCCGCCGCCGTTCACCGGCTTGAGGGTGCCAGACAGCTCCTGGGAGCCGAGAACGTTACAGCCATTGTCTCGGAAGATGGGGGTCGTGCCAGCAGCGTTGGTATACACGCCCGGGCTCGCCGACCCCGACCAGCCACCGTAGAAGACCGATTCGAACGGGCGGACCGCGTAGTCGCGATCCTGGGCGTCTAGCCGGCCACGCGCGCGGTAACCCGCCGTCAGCAGGAGGTTGCCGCTGTCGAAGATCTTCCCGTAGGCGATGCTGGCGTCCCAGTCGCCGCCGTCGGAGTCCTGGATAAAGGCGTAGTTGCCGTTCACCTCGAAGCCGTCGAGGTCCTTGCGGGTGATGAAGTTCACCACGCCGGCCACCGCGTCCGAGCCGTAGGTGGCGGCGGCGCCGTCCTTAAGGATCTCGATCCGGCCGATCGCGGCCGTGGGCATGAAGTTCAGATCCTGGCCGCCGCCCTGGAAGGCTGCGGCGGTGGTGTCAGCCAGGCGGCGGCCGTTCATCAGCACCAGGGTGCGGGACGAGCCGAGGCCGCGCAGGTTGATCGAGGCGGTGCCCGCGCCGCCGTTGTAGCGGTTGCTCTCACCGAGTGAGGACTGGGCCGCCGTCAGGGTCTTGACCAGCTGCACGACGCTGGGCGCGCCCTGCTTGGCCAGTTCCTGGGTTCCGATGACGTCAACCGGTTGGGCCGCCTTTTCAGACGTTCCGGCGATGAACGAGCCGGTGACGACGACCTCTTCAACGACGGTGGCTTCCTGGGCGAGAGCGGAACCCGCTCCAAAGGCCAGGGCGACGGCCAGGATGGACCCGCCGCAGAAATATCTACTCTTCAACATCAATTTGTTCCCCCTCGAGTGTCGCCCTTGAATTCGGCGTGGGCGCTTTTGTCTCATGTGAAGAAAAGATCATCCGGCGCCGCCCTCTGCAGCACCAGGAAATTTTCGGTGATGAAACAGAAGAGCGTTATGTGCTGCAGCGCACACTAACGGCTAGGCCGTCGTCGATCGGAAGTCCTTGTTTGCATAGAGATACATGGTGCGTAACTCCCCTCATGAGGGCGCCGGTTCCAGATTTTCCTTATGCAACATCAAGTCTAAACGTCGGAGACCCGCGATATACCACCTGAGGGTGCGCCGTGATTTTTGACCTTATCGTCAATAATGGATGGGTGCGGCGCGGCATTGGCGCGAGGCCGACGTTGCATGAAAGACACGGCTAGTGGAGATGTGTTTGGGGCATGCCGTCAGGGAAGCGTCTGGGCGCGCGCGCGCCCCCGAGCCCGCCCGGGGCTGATGCTCAAGTGCGCACGAATCACTCCGTGCCCCTGCCGCGCAGGAAAAGAAAACGCCGCCCCGGTGAAGGGGCGGCGCGAGGTGTAATCCGCTAGGCTCTTGGCCCGGTCGGTATCCTAGAAGCGCTTCTTGACGCCGATGGTGTACACGCGGCCGAGCGGGTTTCCGCTGCCCGGGTCGTAGTTGTACTGGGTGCCGATTGCGAACGGCGGCTCCTGGTCAAGGACGTTCATGACCGAGAGGGTCAAGGCCGTATCCCAGGGCAGCTCGGCGCGATAGGTCAGGTCGTGTTGCCAGTACTCGGCGACCTTGGTCGTCGACTTCACCGCCGCGGCGATGTTGATCGAGTTGGGTTCGATCTGGGTCGTCGAGGAGACATGACGGACTTGCCAGCGCAGGTTCTGACCACCGGCCGCCCAGTTCACGTAGGCGTTCGCCCGCAGACGGTTGTAGCCGGTGAACAGCGACGCCCGGTAGGTGCCCGCCCGCTTGATCACGCCGGCGGCGGAGGTGGGCAGCCCCTCAATGGCGTAGCCGGTGTCGTCGTAGTTCAGCAGGTAGGTGCCGTCGAAGCCGGTGCTCAGGTCGCCGCCGAACAGTTCGCCGACTTGCAGGTTGGCCTGGAAGTCGACCCCGTCAGTCTTCACCTGACCGCCGTTGATATACTGGGTGCGATAGGAGAGCACGGAGGGCCGCCCGCCCGCGCAGCCGGCCGAATCGAACGTGAACCGGGCCGCCAGGGCGGCATTGCCGCACTTGTTGGGTCCCCCAGTGGGGAACATCAGGTTCAACAGGTCCAGGGTGGCTTCGGAGGTCAACTGGTCCTTGAAGTCAAAGTTCCAGTAATCGACCGTGGCGTTGAAGCCGCCGATCTTGACCATGGCGCCGACGCTGTAGGTGAGCGCCGTTTCCGGATCCAGGTTCGGGTTGCCGAAGAGGTCGTTGGCCCGGTAGGTGCCGCTGGCATTGGTCAGGCCACGGGAGAAGTTCGTCGTGGTGATGGTGGCGGCGGGCGCCCGGTAGGTGGTGGAGACCGACCCGCGCAGGGCCAGCCAGTCCAGAGCCTGCCAACGCAGGGCGGCCTTCGGATTGAAGGTCTCGCCCTGGCCTTGGTAGTACTCGTAGCGGCCAGCCAGCGAGCCTTCGAGGTTGTCGGTGATCGGCAGGCGGACTTCGAAGAAGCCCGAACCGATCTTCCGCTCCACGTCATAGGGACGCAGGTTGGCGTTGAACAGGAACGGGCCGTTGGCCGTGGTCGGGCAATAGGGCGTGCCGTCACCAAATGGCGGGCTGTCCACGCAGGGGGTGGCGTTCGCGTCGTAGAGAGCATCCGGATCTTGAACGCGCCGGTCATAGCGGAACTGAGCGCCGGCGGCCCAGGAGATGTTGTCCGAACCCCAGAGCTTGAACGAGCTCTCGCCGTTGAAGATCAGGTCGGCGACGAACAGCTTGTCGGTGATCTCGTTGCGCTGCTCCTCGTCCATCCAGTCGAAGACGGCGCCGCGGTTGGCGACGGCGTCGTTCAGGCCGGCGATCGTCGAGCTGGACCCCACATAGTAGGGATTTGCCGGGACGTTCGAGAGGCTCTGCTGGATCGCGTTGGTGAAGGGGTTGAAGTAGAAGCAGCCCAGGGCGGCGTTACCGGCGTTGGTGGTGAAGTTCGCCGTTTCCGCCGCGGTGCACTGATCGGCGTTGCCGGCTCGGCTGCCGTAGCCGCGGAGGCC
>NZ_JAUYAF010000004.1 GCF_030693625.1 Phenylobacterium sp. | reverse complement strand
CGCCTCGCGACGGCGCCCGCCCCGGCGGCGCGCGTCCTGGTGCCGGGCGTCCGACGCCCAACGCCCCGCCCGCCACGCCTGAGGTTCAGCGCGCCACCCGCCAGGCCCCGCGGCCCGGCGGCGGCGACACCATCGCCCGTCGTGACGATGAAGAGGATACGCGCCGCAAGGCCAATGCGGCCCCCACCAAGGCCATCTCCCGCGTCAAGGGCGCCCAGCAGCGCCGCGAAGGCCGTCTCACCATCCAGGCCGTGGCCGGGGATGACGAGAGCGCCGTCGAACGCATGCGCTCCCTGGCCTCGGTTCGCCGGGCCCGTGAGCGTGAACGCGAGAAGCGCAAGGGCGGCGGCCAGGAAGCGGCCCGCGCTGCGCGCGAAGTCATCATTCCCGACGTCATCACCGTGGCGGAACTCGCCAACCGCATGGCGACCCGCGGCGTGGAGATCATCAAGTTCCTGATGCGTCAGGGCGTGATGCTGAAGATCAACGACGTCATCGACAACGACACCGCCGAGCTGGTGGCCACCGAGTTCGGCCACACCGTTCGCCGCGTGTCCGAAGCCGACGTCGAAGAAGGCTTCATCGGCGACGAGGATCTCGACGATCACCTCGTGTCGCGACCCCCGGTGGTGGCTGTCATGGGTCACGTCGACCACGGGAAGACCTCCCTGCTCGACGCCCTTCGCTCGGCCGACGTGGCCAAGGGCGAACACGGCGGCATCACCCAGCATATCGGCGCCTATCAGGTGCGCCTGGAAAGCGGCCAAGCGGTCACCTTCCTGGACACCCCCGGCCACGCCGCCTTCTCGGCGATGCGGGCCCGCGGCGCCGACGTCACCGACATCGTCATCCTGGTGGTGGCCGCCGACGACGGCGTTATGCCCCAGACCATCGAGGCCATCCATCACGCCCGGGCGTCCGGCGCGCCGATCATCGTGGCCATCAACAAGATCGACAAGCCCGGCGCCGATCCGCAACGGGTGATCAACGAGCTGCTGCAGCACGAGATCGTCGTGGAAAGCCTGGGCGGCGACACCCAGGCCATCCAGGTCTCGGCGACCCAGAAGCTCGGCCTCGACGACCTGATCGAAGGCATCCTGCTTCAGGCCGAGGTCATGGACCTGAAGGCCAATCCTGACCGCACCGCCGACGGCACGGTCATCGAGGCCAAGCTGGACCGGGGCCGCGGCGCGGTCTCCACCGTGCTGGTCAAGCGTGGCACCCTGAAGCGTGGCGACATCGTCGTGGCCGGCTCCAGCTTCGGCCGGGTTCGCGCCCTCTTCAACGAACGCGACGAGCAGCTTGATGAAGCCGGCCCCTCGGTGCCGGTGGAAATCCTCGGCCTCGACGGCACGCCCTCGCCGGGCGAACCCTTCGCGGTGGTGGAGAACGAGGCCCGCGCCCGCGAGCTGACCGCCTATCGCACCCGCGTGAAGCGTGAAAAGGCCGGTTCGCCGGTCGCCGGCGGCGTCACCATGGCCGACTTCATGGCCAAGCTGCAGGACAAGAAGATCTCCGAGCTGCCGGTCATCATCAAGGCCGACGTGCAAGGGTCCGCCGAGGCCATCGTGTCCTCGCTGGACAAGCTCGGCACCGACGAGGTCCGCGCGCGGATCATCCTGTCGGGCGCCGGCGCCATCAGCGAGAGCGACGTCATGCTGGCCAAGGGGGCGAACTCGCCCATCCTCGGCTTTAACGTCCGCGCCTCCAGCCAGGCCCGCCAGCTCGCCGAGCGTGAGGGCGTGGAGATCCGCTACTATTCGGTGATCTACGACCTGATCGACGACATCAAGGGCGTGCTTTCGGGCATGCTGGCGCCGGAACAGCGCGAAACCTTCCTCGGCAACGCCGAAGTCCTCCAGGTCTTCGACATCACCAAGGTCGGACGCGTCGCCGGTTGCCGCGTCACCGAGGGCACGGTCCGCAAGGGCGCCCGCGTCCGCATCATCCGGGCCGACATCGTGGTCCTCGAACTCGGCACCCTGCAGACGCTCAAGCGCTTCAAGGACGAGGTCAACGAGGTCAACGCCGGCCAGGAGTGCGGGATGTTCTTCCAGGGCTTCCAGGACATCAAGGAAGGCGACACCATCGAGTGCTTCAGCCTCGAAGAGGTCAAGCGCAGCCTCTAGCGGCGCCTGGCCCAGGCCTGAGATTCATCAGAGCCTTCCCGGAAACGGGGAGGCTCTTTTGATGTCCGGCGCCCCGCTCGCGGCGCGGAAGTTCGCGCAGGCCGGCCAATAGCCCCTCGCCAAGGCCATCAAGACACCCCATTTTTCGCCCACCTGTCAGTGGGCCCAAGCGGAGACGACGATGCGCTTCTTTCTGATGATCGCCTTGGCGATGGGACTTTCGGCCTGCGCCACGGCTCAGCGCCTGGACGCCGCCGGCGACGTTCACGCCCTGCTGGTCTCCATTCGCGACGAGGACCAGGCGGCCTTCGACGCCCATGTCGACCGCGAGGCGCTCAAGCAGGAAATCTCCGCCCGCCTGACCGCCGAGGCCCGCGGTCCCAAGGTCGACAAGGGTTGGCAGGCCCTGGGCGCCATGCTGGCCCCGGCCCTGGCCGACATCGCCGGCGACGCCCTGGTCCAGCCTCAGGTGTTCCACAAGGTGGCGGAGTCCTACGGCTACAAGCCCGGCCAGCCGCTCCCCAGCCGGGTCGCCATCGCCGGCTCGCTCAAGACCATGGACGACGGCCGGGTGTGCGCCACCAAGTCCAAGGACGGCCCCTGTGTGCTGATCTTCCGCCAGGACAACGGCGTCTGGAAGCTGTCGGGCTTCGAGGGCGAGATTTCCAGCCTGCGCATCAAGCTCTAGCGGGTTAGGCTCCCGCCAAAGGGTGGGGGAACGCCATGGGCTACGAAGCCGCGCTGAGCGATTACGAGACGTTCGAGTTCGACGACGGCCATCGCAAGCGCGACGTCTACCGGCGCGGCTCCGGCCCTGCGGTCATCATCATCCATGAGATGCCGGGCCTGCACCCGCTGGTGATCGCCTTCGCTGACCGGGTGGCGGCAGCGGGCATGACCGTCTACTGCCCCAGCCTGTTCGGCGATCCGGGCCGCCCTGTCAGCCCAGGCTACGCGCTCTCCACCATCGCCTGGACGATCTGCATCCGACGCGAATTCAACGCCTGGGCCACCGACAAGTCGAGCCCCATCGTCGACTGGCTGCGCGCCCTGGCCCGTAAGGCCCACGCCGACTGCGGCGGCAAGGGGGTGGGCGCCGTGGGCATGTGCTTCACCGGCAACTTCGCCCTGGCCATGATGACCGAGCCGGCCGTTGTGGCGCCGGTCCTGTCCCAGCCGTCCCTGCCGCTGGCCGGCAAGAACCCCAAGCGAGGGGCGGGGATCGGCGTCTCGGCCAAGGAGATCGCCTGCGCCCGGCAGCGGTTCGAGGACGAGGACCTGTCGATGATCGGCCTGCGCTTCACCAGCGACACCTTCGTCCCCGACGCCAGGTTCGAGACCTTCCGCCGAGAGTTCGGCGACCGCTTCGAGGCCATCGAGCTGTCGGACGCCGACGCCGCCCCGGCCCAGATGGCGCCGCACTCGGTCCTGACCCTGCACCTGAAGGAGGACGGCCCCACCAAGGCCGCCGAGCAGCGGGTGATCGCCTTCTTCAAGGACCGGACCGGGGCCTAGGGGTGGACTTGAGCCCGCGGGACCACTAGAAGCGCCGGCTTCCCTGAGCCCCACGTCCGATCCGTGGGCCAGGCCCTAGAAGGTAGAGCCATGAAACGTCCCGGAAAGCCCGCCGGCCCGAGCCAGCGCCAACTGCGCGCCGGCGAACTCACCCGACATGCCCTGGTGGAGGTGATGCGCGAGCACGAAATCCAGGACCCGGACCTGGCCGGTGTGCCCATCACGGTCACCCAGGTGCGTATGAGCCCGGACCTGCGCCACGCCATCTGCTTCGTCGAGCCCCTGGGGGGCCAGAAGTACTCGGTGGTGGTGGACGCGCTGAACCGCCACGCCAAGTTCCTGCGTGGCTGCCTGGGCCGCGCCATCGAGATGAAGTTCACGCCCGACCTGAAGTTCGTCCACGACGAGACCTTCAACGAGGCCAGCCGCATCAACGCGCTGTTTGATGATCCCAAGGTCGCCCAGGACCTCGCCGCCGATCCCTCCGACCAGGACTGATTTTCCAACATGGCGCGACGCAAGAAGGGCGATCCGGTCTCGGGCTGGATCTGCCTCGACAAGCCCTATGACCTGACCTCCACCAGCGCGGTCGGCCGTGTGCGCCGGCTGTTCAACGCCCAGAAAGCGGGTCACGCCGGCACCCTGGACCCCCTGGCCACCGGCATCCTGCCCATCGCGCTCGGGGAAGCCACCAAGACCGTCCCCTTCCTGATGGACGCCGACAAGACCTACCGCTTCATCATCGAGTGGGGCCGCACCACCGCCAGCTTTGACCGCGAGGGTGTGACCACGGCCACCTCCGACGTGCGGCCTACCGTGGCGCAGGTGGAAGAGAAGCTTCCGGCCTTCGTGGGCGAGATCTCCCAGGTCCCGCCGATCTTCTCGGCCATCAAGGTGGACGGCGAGCGGGCCTATGACCTGGCCCGCGCCGGCCATGAGGTGGAGCTTGCGGCCCGCATCGTCACCATCCATTCCGCCCGCGTGGTGGAGGCTCCTGATCCCGACCATGTCGAGATCGAGGTCAGCTGCGGCAAGGGCACCTATGTGCGCGCCATCGTGCGGGATCTGGCGGAAATGCTGGGAGCCTGCGCCCATGTCAGCGCGCTTCGCCGCACCCGGGTCGGGGCCTTCTCCGAAGACCGGGCGATAACACTGGAATTGCTTGAGGATTTGGGGCATAAGCCCGGCCATCTGGACGCATTGCTTCCGGTCGAGACCGCCCTGGACGACATCCCGGAGCTGGCCGTGACCGCCGAAGACGCTTTCAGACTTAAGCAGGGACGGCCCATCGTTCTCGTTCCCCGACAGGTTGAAGCCCTGAAAGCCCAGCTCACCCTGGGTTCTCGAACCGTTTCAGTGCTGTCGGAGGGGATGATGGTGGCGCTCTGCGAGATGCGCGCAGGCAAGCTCGAGCCATCGCGAGTCTTTCATCTGACCAAGAGCGGAGACTGACCGATGTCGATTACGATTGAACGTAAGGCCGAGCTTATCAAGACCCACGGCCGCTCCGAAGCGGACACGGGTGGCGCTGAAGTGCAGGTCTCGATCCTCACGGAGCGGATCGCGAACCTGACCGAGCACTTCAAGGCTCACAAGAAAGACAACCACTCGCGCCGGGGCCTTCTGAAGATGGTTTCCCAGCGCCGCCGACTTCTCGACCACCTGAAGAGCACCGACACCGGTCGCTATCAGGCCATCATCGAGAAGCTGGGTCTGCGCCGCTAGGACACCAAGTCCAGCCCCCGCGAAAGCGGGGGCTTTGCGTATCAGGCTCCATGATTTCCCGCTTCCTCCGCGACAGGCCGGAGGATCAAAAGCGGTCCGGGCCGCCCCTTTCGGTGGGCGCCCAAACACGCCGAGGGTTCCACAGTGATCCTCACCCCCGCCTGTTTGACTGGAGAGGATCTCGGGAACCCCCCGCCCTGTCCGCCCCCGCCGGGAATGCGCCCGCGGGATGAGAAAGAAGCAAAATGTTCGATATCAAACGCAAGACCATCGAGTGGGGCGGCAAGACGCTGACCCTGGAAACCGGCCGCATGGCCCGCCAGGCCGACGGCGCCGTTCTCGCCACCTACGGTGAGACCATGGTGCTGGCCACCGCGGTCTACGCCAAGAGCGCCAAGCCGGGTCAGGACTTCTTCCCGCTGACCGTGAACTACCAGGAGAAGTTCTACGCCGCGGGCAAGATCCCGGGCTCCTTCCCCCGCCGCGAGGGCGCGCCCAGCCAAAAGGAAACCCTCACCAGCCGCCTGATCGACCGTCCGATCCGCCCGCTGTTCGTCAAGGGCTTCAAGAATGAAGTCCAGGTGGTCTGCACCGTGCTGGCCCACGACCTGGAAAACGATCCCGACATCGTCGCCCTGGTGGCCGCCTCGGCCGCCCTGGTGATCTCCGGCGCCCCCTTCATGGGCCCGATCGGCGCGGCCCGCGTGGGCTACGTCAACGGCGAATACATCCTGAACCCGACTCTCGACGAGATGAAGGAATCGGCGATGGACCTCGTGGTCGCCTCGACCAACGAAGCCGTCATGATGGTTGAGTCCGAGATCCAGGAGCTCAGCGAAGACGAAGTGCTGAAAGGCGTCATGTTCGCCCACGCCGGCATCCAGCCGGTGATCGACGCGATCATCGAACTGGCCGAGCACTCCGCCAAGGAGCCCTTCGACTTCACCCCCGACGACACCGACGCCATCAAGGCCGAAGTGAAGAAGCTGATCGGCAAGGACCTGGCCGCCGCCTACAAGATCGTGGCCAAGGGCGAACGCCAGGACGCGGTCGGCAAGGCCAAGGCCAAGGCGACGGAAAAGTTCGGCAAGTCCGACACCAACCCCGCCGGCATCGGCCCCGACAAGCTCGGCGGCGTGTTCAAGGAACTCGAAGCCGACGTCGTGCGTCGCAACATCCTCGACACCGGCATCCGCATCGACGGCCGCACCGTCGACAAGGTCCGCCAGATCGTCTCGGAAGTGGGCGTCCTGCCCCGCGCCCACGGTTCGGCCCTGTTCACCCGCGGTGAAACCCAGGCCCTGGTCGTGGCCACCCTGGGCACCGGCGACGACGAGCAGCTGATCGACGCCCTGGAAGGCAAGTACTACGAGAAGTTCATGCTGCACTACAATTTCCCCCCCTTCTCGGTGGGTGAAACTGGCCGCATGGGCGCCCCTGGCCGCCGCGAAGTCGGCCACGGCAAGCTCGCCTGGCGCGCCATCCGGCCGATGCTGCCCAAGCAGGAAGACTTCCCCTACACCATCCGTCTGGTCTCCGAGATCACTGAGTCCAACGGCTCGTCCTCGATGGCCTCGGTCTGCGGCTCCTCGCTGGCCCTGATGGATGCGGGTGTGCCCCTGAAGAAGCCGGTCTCCGGCATCGCCATGGGCCTGATCCTGGAATCGGACGGCTTCGCGGTCCTGTCGGACATCCTGGGTGACGAAGACCACCTGGGCGACATGGACTTCAAGGTCGCCGGCACCGAGGACGGCATCACCTCCCTGCAGATGGACATCAAGATCGCCGGCATCACCGAAGCGATCATGAAGCAGGCGCTGGAACAGGCGAAGGGTGGCCGCAAGCACATCCTCGCCGAGATGGCCAAGGCCATGGAAGCCCCGCGTCAGGAACTCGGCGAGTTCGCCCCGAAGATCGAGACCATGAAGGTCCCGGTCGACAAGATCCGTGAAGTCATCGGGTCGGGCGGCAAGGTCATCCGCGAAATCGTGGAAAAGACCGGCGCCAAGGTGGACATCGAGGACGACGGCACCATCAAGGTCTCGGCCTCCGACCAGTCCAAGATCGACGCCGCCAAGGAATGGATCCGCTCCATCGCCTCGGAGCCCGAGCTGAACGCCATCTACACCGGCAAGGTCGTGAAGATCGTCGACTTCGGCGCCTTCGTGAACTTCTTCGGCGCCAAGGACGGCCTGGTGCACGTCAGCCAGATCTCCAGCGACCGCGTCGCCAAGGTCTCCGACGTCCTGACCGAGGGCCAGACCGTGAAGGTCAAGCTCCTGGGCTTCGACGATCGCGGCAAGACCCGCCTGTCCATGAAGGTCGTCGACCAGGAAACCGGCGAAGACCTCTCGGCCAAGCAGGGCGAAGACGCGTAAGCGCCTAAGTCTCTGAGACATCGAAGGGGCGGCCGCAGCGATGCGGCCGCCCCTTTTTGTTTGGGCGTAGTTCGGCCGCTTCCCCGTAGGCGGCCAGAGGTCAGCGCCTCCTCTCCCACTTGTGGGAGAGGGTAGGGTGAGGGCGCTTTCTGAAATTCCGTTGTCACTCCGGGGCCGCGACGCGCAGCCTTGCTGCGCGCCCCCTCACCCTACCCCCTCCCCCTGAACGGGGAGAGGAGATGCTTTCCCCAAAGCGAAAGGCCCGCCGGGGTGGCGGGCCTTCGTTTCAACCTGGAATTTGGCTGAAGTCTAGCTGCGCAGCTTGCGCAGCAGGGTGTCGAGATCGCGCGCCAACACGG
Source organism: Phenylobacterium sp. (assembly GCF_030693625.1). GTDB lineage: Bacteria > Pseudomonadota > Alphaproteobacteria > Caulobacterales > Caulobacteraceae > Phenylobacterium > Phenylobacterium ferrooxidans. The sequence goes on along the minus strand of NZ_JAUYAF010000004.1, from coordinate 46,234 downwards.
GATCGTCCGCCTTCAGGGCCTCGATGCGGCGCACGGCGTGCAGGACGGTGGTGTGGTCGCGGCCGCCGAACCGGCGGCCGATGTCGGGCAGGGAGCGGGTGGTGATCTGCTTGGCGATCCACATGGCCGCCTGGCGCGGGCGGGCCACGGCGCGGGCCCGGCGCTCGGAGATCATGTCGGCCTGCTTGAGGCCGTAGTGCTCAGCCACGGCCTTCTGGATCTGGTCCACCGTCACCCGTTTCTCGGTGCAGGAGAGGTTGGGGCGCAGGATGGCCTGGGCCTCGTCCAGGGACAGGCGGGCGACCTCGCCGCCCACCCGGGCCACCAGGGTGTTCAAGGCCCCCTCCAGCTCGCGCACGCTGTCGGTGAAGCGGTCGGCGAGGAATTCCAGCACCTCGGCCTTGGCCGAGGGGACAAAGCGCCCCTGGCCGGCCAGGGTGGCCAGCTTACGTTCCAGGATGCCCAGACGCAGGGTGCGGTCGGCGGGCTCGATACCGCAGACCAGGCCGGCCTGCAGGTGGCTGCGCAGGCGCGGCTCCATTTCCGACAGCTCGGCCGGCGAGCGGTCGGCGGTCATCACCACCCGGCGGCCGTCCTCGATGAGCGCCATCAGGGTGTGGAACAGCTCCTCCTGGGTGGAGGTCTTGCCGGCCACGAACTGCACGTCGTCGATCAGCAGCAGATCGGCGTTGCGCAGCTCCTCCTTGAAGGCCGCGGTCTGGCGGTCCTGCACGGCCTTGACGAAGGTGGAGGTGAAGCGCTCGGCGGTCAGATAGACCACGCGCTTGCCCGGCGCCGTCCGCATGGCCTCCCAGGCCATGGCGTTCAGCAGGTGGGTCTTCCCGAAGCCGTAGGGGCCGTGGAAGAGCACGGGATTGAAGTGGCCGTCGGCCCAGGAGGCGACCCGGCGGGCGACCGCGAAGGCGAACTCGTTGGCGGGGCCGGCGACGAAGGTGTCGAAGGAGAAGCGCTCCTGCAGGCCCTGCTGACGCGCCGCCCGGGGCGCGGTCAGGTCGACCTCGATTTCGATGACATTGCCGGTGAGACCGGTTTCCGCACGCGCGACGGCCACAGCCGCCACGGGGGACGCAGCCGTGACCATGGGCGAGGCCGGAGCGGCCTGGTCGAATTCCATGCGGGACTTCAGGTCCAGGGCGCGGCCCATCGGATCGTTCTGCGCCCACAGTTCGCCGATCCTGCGCCAGGCATGGCGGCGAATCCAGTCCCGCGCCACGCCGGTGGCGGCCACCAGGCACACATCCTCACCGCGCTCGCGCAGGGCGGCCTGGCCGAGCCAGGAGCCAAAGGTGGCTTCACCCAGCTCGCGCTTCAGCGCCACGCAAGTCTTCGTCCAGACGGCGCCAGCCGTCGCCTCGGCCATCTCGCCCGCAATGCCCCCGGTCGTCATCGTCATCACCAACCATCACCTGCCCGCCCGGTCTGAGGCCCCGCGCCTTACCGGATCTTTGTTCAACAAACACAAGTTCTTAGCCGGCGAGAAGGTAGACTCCTCCCGCCGCTGATTTTCATCCGAGATGGGATGGAAGAACGCGCTTAAGACCTGAACACTAGTCAGGGAGCCGGGGGGGTCAACGCAGATTCTTCGCAGCTCAAGTCGATATTTTCGTTGACTCAAATCGACCCCTCGCGCGGCAAGGGAATCCTGATTTCGACCCTCCGTTAACTGAGAAGATTCGTCGCAGGGGCGTGAATGAAATGCTGCAGCGCACGAAAACACCCGCCGGTCTTTCGACCAGCGGGTGCGTCAGAATAGCGAGTTATTTCAGCTAGATAGCTGCCGGGCTATACGCCCGGCGCCGCGACCTTAGGCAGCGGCCATCTTCTTGAGCTGAGCGGCCAAGCGGGACACTTTCCGCGAGCCGGTGTTCTTGTGCACGACGCCCTTGGTGACGGCGCGCATCAGCTCCGACTGGGCCTCGACGAAGGCGGCCTTGGCGGCGGCCGCGTCGCCCGAGGTCAGGGCCTCTTCAAACTTGCGCAGATAGGTCCGCACGCGCGAGCGGCGGGCCTTGTTGACTTCGGTGCGGCGTTCGATCTTGCGAACGGCCTTCTTGGCGCCAGGCGTATTGGCCATGCTTCAGCTCTCAAAACGGCTCGCGCCCGAACCTGCGCTCGGGCGGGTAAATTGGAGGCGCGGATATACGGGAAGGTTCCTTGCGGGTCAATGCGGCTCGGACGCTATTCCGCAGCTTGCGTGAATCGCCGCCAGGCCGGGTGCGCGCCCACCAGGTCGGCCATCTGCTGATAGCCGGCCGCGCCCGGATGGGCGCCGTCCCAGGCTGCGGCCTCGGCCTGCCACAGGCCGCCGGCCATCAGGGGCTGGAAGACGTCGATGAAGGGGACCTGCAGCCGGGCGCACAGGGCCAGCAGGGCGGCGTTGAGGGCCTCGGCGCGGGCGCAGACCCCAGGATCGACCACCGGGGGCGGCCCGACCATCAGCACCGGCGCCAGGGCGCGTGCCGCCGTCAGCATGGCGCGCGCGTTCTTCAGGGTCTGGGCGACAGCCACCCTGGGGCCCCCGGCCACCAGATGGCTGTCGTTGCAGCCGAAGGAGAAGACAATCCGCATGGGCTCATAGTCCACCAGCCGCAGCCGCGCCTCGGCCTCCCATCGGGCCAACAGCTGGTCGGAGGCCTCGCGCCGGATGCCCATATTATAGAGGCTGATCTCGCGGCGGCCGGCGATCGCCCGCCCCACCCAGCCCAGATGGTCGGGATCCCCGGCCCCGACCACGAAGCTCTCTCCGAAGGCGATCAGCCGCATCTCAACACCGCTCATCCCGGCGCAGGCCGGGACCCAGATTCATCACCGGGCCTCCAGAACCAGACCCGTTCGTGCCGTTCGTGTGGTTCGTGGTTCCAAATCTCATGACGGTGCGGCCCTGCAGGCCCCTCAAAGGGTCCACGAACCACACGAACCACCCGAACAAGGTGGGCCTACGACCCTTTGAAGGTGGGCTTCCGCTTTTCGACGAAGGCGGCCATGCCCTCCTTCTGGTCGTCGAAGGCGAAGAGCGAGTGGAACAGGCGCCGCTCCAGGGCCACACCGGTGGAGAGCGTGGTCTCATAGGCCGCCTCCACCAGTTCCTTGTTCATCATCACCGCCAGGGGCGACTGGCCGGCGATCTTGGCGGCGGCCGCCATGGCCTCCTCGATCAACTTGTCGGGGGCCACGACGCGGGACACCAGGCCCGAGCGCTCGGCCTCGGCGGCGTCCATCATCCGGGCGGTCAGGATCATGTCCATGGCCTTGGACTTGCCGACGAAGCGGGTCAGGCGCTGGGTGCCGCCGATGCCGGGCGCGACGCCGAGATTGATCTCCGGCTGGCCGAACTTGGCGGTCTCGGCGGCGATGATGAAGTCGCACAGCATGGCCAGTTCGCAGCCGCCGCCCAAGGCGTATCCCGCCACCGCGGCGATCACCGGCTTGCGGAACTGCTCCATCCGCCGCGCGAAGGCGCCGAAGAAGTCAGCCGCGAACATCTGGGCATAGGTCTTGTCGGCCATCTCCTTGATGTCGGCGCCGGCGGCGAAGGCGCGGTCCGAGCCGGTGAGCACCAGGCAGCGGACGCCGTCGTCGGCCTCGGCGGCGTCCAGGGCGGCGGTCAACTCCGACAGGAGCTGGCTGTTGAGCGCATTCAGCGCCTCGGGCCGGTTCAGCCGGATCAGGGTGACCGCATCCGTGGTCTCGACGATCAGGGTTTCATAGGCCATGGCCGGCTCCTCATAAGGGTGGAGACCCGATTACGGCCCCTCGACGAAATAGCCAAGCGCCCGCAGCCGGGCCGGGACGCCATCGGCGGTCAGCAGGTGGCCGACGCCCACCACCACCACCGTGCGGCCCTTGCCCTTCAGCCTCTGATCCAGGACCCGGGTCCAGGCGGCGTTCCGGTCACTTACCAGACGCGCATAGAGCGCCGGCGAGGCCGTCTTCAGCGGGGCCAGGGCGTCCTTCTCCAGGGCGGCGGTGTCGGCGGCCATCCAGGCGGCCACCAGCCGGTCATAGGCGTCCGGATCGCGGTCCATCTGCGCCAGGCTGTCCTCCAGGGAGGCCAGCTGGGCCGGAACCGGCGCCTCGTCGAACAGGGCGATCTGCTGGGCGGCGGTCTCGAAGGCCATCCGCTGGGCGCTCGCCGGCGCGGTGGCGTTCACCGACTTCTCCACGCCGGAGTCCGTACTGGCGCCAGCGGCGCGGAACTCAGCCCCGGCCAGGGCCACCTCGGCGAACCAGGGCTCCAGCCGGTCCAGGAAGCCTGGGGCGAGGCCGTACTTCTGGCTGGCCCTGACCAGGGCCTGGGCGCCGGTCGGCGAGAGCAGGGCGCTGAGGGTCTGGTTGTTGGGCAGGACCCCCTTGGACGCCGCCAGCCCGGCGATCTCGGTCTCGGTGGCCTGGCCCATGGGCAGCTCAAACCACAGGTCCTCGGCCTGGGTGAGCGCCTGGTCCAGCCTGGGGGGGCGCCAGTCCAGGCCCGGCGGCAGGACGTGCACTGAGCCGAAGATCAGAACCTCGGAATCGGCGTCGCGCACCACCCAGACCGGCGGCTTGGCCAGGGCGGGGCCGGCGAACAGGAACGCCGTCAGGGCGAGCAGGCCAAGCTTGAACATGTGGGGAATCTAGGGGGGAGGAGGAGCCGGCGCCACCATCACGTCATCCCGGCCGAAGCGCAGCGGAGATCCGGGACCCAGGGGCGGCGCGCACCGCCCCTGGGTCCCGGATCGCCTAGCGGCGTCCGGGATGACGGGAAAAGCGCGCTATTTCTGGCAAACGGGGCAGAAGAAGGTCGAGCGTCCCGCCTGGACCTGTCGGGCGATGACGCCGGTGCAGCCGTCATTCAGGCAGGGCTGGCCCTCGCGGCCATAGGCGCGGAAGCGGTGCTGGAAATAGCCCAGGGCCCCGTCGGCCGAGGCATAGTCCCGCAGGGTGGAGCCGCCGGCCTCGATCGCCTCCTCCAGAACCTCGCCGATGATGGTGACCAGGGCCGGCAGTTTCTTCGCCGCGATCGTGCCTGCGGGCTTGAAGGGCGAGATCCGCGCCCGGTTCAGCGCCTCGCACACATATATATTTCCCAGGCCCGCCACCACCCGCTGGTCCAGCAGTAGGGTCTTTGGGCCCTGCTTGCGACCGGCGAAGGCGGCCTTCAGTCCCTGGGCGTTGAAGGCGGGCGACAGCGGTTCGGGGCCGAGACCCGCGAACCAGGGGTGCTCTTCCAGCTTGGCGGTCTCAATGAGCGCCATGTAGCCGAAGCGGCGGGGGTCGTAATAGGTCACCCGGCCGCCAGCCTCGGTGTCGAACACCACGTGGGCGTGCTTGGGGTCGGGGTCCTGGGCGTAGACGAACTCGCCGGGGCGGATCGTCCCCTCGGGCCGGGCGATCTCGAAGCGGCCGCTCATCCCCAGGTGCATCACCAGGGTCTCGCCGCGATCCAGCTCCCCCATCAGATATTTCGCCCGGCGCTCCAGGCGCTGGATCGTCGCCCCGGTCAGGCGCTGGACGAAGCCCTCGGGGAACGGGAAGCGCAGGTCGGCGCGGCGGGCCTCCACGCGGGAGAGCCTCTGGCCCTCCAGCACGGGCGCCAGTCCGCGGCGGACGGTCTCGACCTCGGGAAGTTCAGGCATGACCGTGAAGTGGCATGGGTCGGGCGCGCGCTCAAGGCGGTGGCCGCGAGGCTGGCGCGGGCCGGCCTTGCGGTCTAAGACCCAGGACCATGACAGGACCTGCCGCCACCTTCGGTTTCCGCGACGTGGACCCCGCCGAGAAGCCGCGCCTGGTGCGCGGGGTCTTCGACAAGGTCGCCGGCCGCTACGACCTGATGAACGACCTGATGAGCGCCGGCGTGCACCGGCTCTGGAAGGACGCCACCGCCGCGCGCCTGAACCCGCAGCCGGGCGAGGTGATCATCGACTGCGCCGGGGGCACCGGCGACATGGCCCGGCGCTTCGCCAAGATGGCGCGGGCCGCCCAGCTGCGCCGGGGCGGGGACGACGCGGCCATCCACATCATCGACTACAACGCCGAGATGATCGCCGCCGGCCGCGAACGGGGCGGAGAGCCGGAGATCACCTGGAGCGTCGGCGACGCCCAGCGCCTGCCGCTGCGCGACGCCAGCGCCAACGCCTATGTCATCTCCTTCGGCATCCGCAATGTCACCGACATCTCTGCGGCCCTGCGCGAGGCGCGCAGGGTGTTGAAGCCGGGCGGCCGGTTCCTGTGCCTGGAGTTCTCGCAGCCGGCCACCGAGGCCCTGCGCCGCGCCTACGACGCCTACTCCTTCAAGGTGATCCCGGCCATCGGCGAGCTGGTCGCTAAGGACCGCGCTTCCTACCAGTACCTGGTGGAGAGCATCCGCCGCTTCCCCGACCAGAAAAGCTTCGTGGACCTGATCACCCGGGCGGGCTTCAGCCGGGCCGGCTACACCAACTTCACCGGCGGGGTCGCGGCCCTGCACCATGGTTGGGCTGTCTGATCGGTGGGGACCCTGACGGCCACTTGTCGGCTAATGTCGGCCGGTCTCCTGCTGGCGCGCAACGATGCGCTCCTGCCGCGTGAACTGGACGCTCTCTATCCGCCGGGCTTGAAATTCCTCGCAAATTTGTCGCGCATCGCCGCCGGACCGTCCTCCCGTATCGGCCGCCCCGGCGAACGGCTCGCCAGATCCCTGGAACGGCTGGGCCCGGTGGCCATCAAACTGGGTCAACTTCTCTCCACGAGGGCCGACATCTTCGGCGAGACCTTCGCCCTCGACCTCGCCCGGCTGAAGGACAAGCTCGATCCCTTCCCCACCGACCAGGCCCGCCGCGAGGTGGAGCTGACCCTGGGTCGGCGGCTCGACAGCCTCTATGCCAGCTTCGAACCGCCGGTGGCCGCCGCCTCCCTGGCCCAGGCCCATCCGGCCACCCTGCTGGATGGCCGCAAGGTCGCCGTGAAGGTGCTGCGTCCCGGCATCGCCCTGCGCGTCGCCCAGGACGCTGAGGTCATGGCGCTCGCCGGCCGGCTGGTGGAGCGCTGGAGCCCGGCCGCCCGGCGGCTGGAGCCCCGGGCGCTGGCCGCGACCGTCGTCCGCGCCACCGAGCTGGAGCTGGATCTGCGCCTCGAGGCCGCCGGCGCCGATGAGCTGGCGGGCGTCATGGCCCGCGACGGCTACATGTCGACCCCGAGGATCGTCTGGGAGGGGGTCGGCAAGCGCGTCCTCACCCAGGAATGGGCGCCGGGCGTAGCACTTTCCGACGAGGCGGCCCTGACCCTGCCCGGCCTCGACCGCCAGGCCCTGGCCGACAACCTGATCCGCGCCTTCCTGGCCCAGGCCCTGGACCACGGGGTGTTTCACGCCGACCTGCACGAGGGGAACCTGTTCGTCGCCGCGCCGGACAAGGTCACCGCCGTCGACTTCGGGATCATTGGAAGGCTGGGGGCCCCGGAGCGGCGCTACCTGGCCGAGATCCTCTGGGGCTTCCTGGAGAAGGACTACGACCGGGTCGCCCAGGTCCACTTCGAGGCCGGCTACGTCCCGGCCGCCCACAGCCCGGCGGCCTTCGCCCAGGCCCTGCGGGCGGTGGGCGAGCAGGTGTTCGGCCGACCGGCCAATGAGATTTCCATGAGCCGGGTGTTGATCCAGCTCTTCGAGATCACCGCGCTGTTCGACATGAAGCTGCGGCCCGAGCTGGTGCTGCTGCAGAAGACCATGATGACCGTAGAGGGGGTCGCCCGCCGGATCTGCCCCGAGCACGACATCTGGGCCGCCGCCGATCCGGTGGTGCGGCGCTGGATGCTGCGGGAGCTGTCCCCGGCAGCCAAGGCCAAGCGGTTCGCCGAGGAGGGGCTATCGGCCCTGCGCAACCTGGCGCGCCTGCTGGAAAACCCGCCGCAGCCCGCCGTGGCGGTGGTGGAGGTCGAGGAAGCCCACCCGGCCCGCTGGTTCGCCTTTGGCGCGGTGACCGCGGCGGCGGTCTTCCTGCTGGCGGTCTGGCTGCGCTAGAGCCCTTTCCGATCTGATTAAGCAGTCAGTAAAAAGGGCTCTAATTCAAAAAGTTAGAGCATTTTTCGATCCGATAACCGTTTCACACTTATCGGAAAATGCTCTAGGGCAGCCGGGATCTGGCTTCCCATTCCGCGGGAGTCAGCTCCTCGACACCGCCCTCTCCGAACATGGTGATGCGTCCGGGGCGGAAGAGCGCGGTCTTGCCGATGCTGGGCATCTCGGCCACCTCCACCCGCGCCCGTTCCCCCGCCGTAAGGTAGAGCAGGTCGCCAGGCCCCGTATTGCGGAAGCCGTGCACCACCCCATCGGTGGGGAAGCCCACGAAGTCGCCGGGGCCCACCGCGTGGGCCACCCCGTCGAGGATCATCTCGCCTTCGCCCTCCAGGACGAAGATGAACTCCTCCTCCACGGCGTGGCTGTGGGCGATGAAGCTCTCCTTGCCCGGCGGCAGGCGGATGAGGTTGGTGAGCACCCGCTTCATGCCGGTCTGGTCCCCCAGCGGAACCAATTTCATTTCCGAGGCCGGATTGAACGGATGGCGGCCAGATGGCCGGGACGACCAGTCCAGGTCGCGGGTGCGGACGATGCGCCTATCCATCGTCGCTATTGCGCCGTTCGGAGCGGGCGGTCTCGCGCCGGGCCTCGCGGGCCTTCTGTTCATCCCAATAGGCCGCGCCCTCGTCGGGCTTGAACATGGTGCGCGGGGCGCCGTCCTTGTTGGCCACGGCGAAGACATTGCCCTTGGGGTCGTAGAACAGGGTGTCCCCGTTCGACCGCTTCAGGGTTTGGGTTCCGGCTGGCGGATGGTCGACGAAGGCGTGGGCCTTCTTCACGAAGGCGTCGAGGTCTCTCGCGCCGAAGTCCTCGCCGTTGCGCTCGAAGCTCTTGGCGGCGTTCTCCTGGGCGGTGCCCTGGCGGCTGGCCGACCACATGGGCTTGCCGTCCACCTGGGGCACGGCCTCGTCGCGACGCTCGGCGCGGACGTTCGTGCTCGCGTCGCGCCCATTGTCAGAGGCGGAGGCCGCCGGCGCCGAGGAGTCGGAGGCCTTGCTCGCCACCGCCGAGGGTCGCTCGCAGGCGGCCAGCAAAACCAGCGCGGCGCCCGCGCTGAGCCAAAGTTTGAACCCAGCCATCGTGTTCTCTCCCTGCACGGCCAAGTGAAGCTTGGAACAAATTAAGAACAACTTCCCGGATTTGTCCAGTCGGTCTGTTTGGCCTATGACCGGGGACCATCACCTGGGGGGCGCGAAGCCTTGTCGGAAAAGCGAATTCTCCTAATCGTGGGCGGCGGGATCGCGGCCTACAAGTCCCTGGAACTGGTGCGGCTGCTGCGCAAGGCGGGCGTCGCGGTCCGGCCGATCCTGACGGCCGCCGGCGCCCAGTTCGTCACCCCGCTGAGCCTGTCGGCCCTGTGCGAAGATCGCGTCTATTCCGAGCTCTTCTCGCTGGATGACGAGTCGGAGATGGGGCACATCCAGCTCTCCCGCTCCGCCGACCTGGTGGTGGTGGCGCCGGCCACCGCCGACCTGATGGCCAAGGCGGCGGGCGGCCTGGCGAACGACCTGGCCTCCACCACCCTGCTGGCCACCGACAAGCGGGTGCTGATGGCCCCGGCCATGAACGTGCGCATGTGGAACCACCCAGCCACCCAGCGGAACCGGGCGACCCTGGCCGCTGATGGCGTCGCCTTTGTCGGACCCGACGAGGGGGCCATGGCCTGCGGCGAGTTCGGGCCAGGCCGCCTGGCTGAGCCGCCGGAGATCTTCGCCGCCATCATGAAGGCCCTGGAGGGCCCCGCCGCCAAGCCCCTGGCCGGCAAGCGCGCCATCGTCACGGCCGGCCCCACCGCCGAGCCCATCGATCCGGTCCGGGTGCTCACCAACCGCTCCAGCGGCAAGCAGGGCTTCGCCATCGCCGCCGCCCTGGCCGAACTGGGGTGCGACGTCACCCTGGTGGCCGGGCCCGTGGCCGTGCCCACCCCTCTGGGGGTCCGGCGCGTGGACGTGGAGACGGCCCGCGAGATGCTGGCCGCCTGCGAGGCCGCCCTGCCCGCCGATATCGCCGTCTGCGTGGCGGCGGTCTCCGATTGGCGCCCTGAGGTCGAGGCCGGCTCCAAGATGAAGAAGGGCTCTGAGGGTCCCCCCGCCCTGAAGCTGGTGGAGAACCCCGACATCCTGGCGACGCTGGCCAACGGGTTCCCCCGCCCCAAGCTGGTGGTGGGCTTCGCCGCCGAGACTGACAATGTCGAGGCCTACGCCCAGGCCAAGCTGGCGAAAAAGGGCTGCGACTGGATCGTCGCCAATGACGTCAGCATCGCCGGCACCATGGGGGGCGACGACAATGCGGTTTCCATCGTCACGCCCCAGGGAATCGAGCGATGGGAGCGGACCGCGAAGTCCGACGTCGCCCGCAAGCTGGCGGCGCGCATGGCACAGGAGCTGTCTTGAACCTGCCCATCAAGCGCCTGGCGCATAATTTGGAACTGCCCCTGCCGGCCTATGAGACCGCAGACTCCGCCGGCATGGACCTGCGGGCGGCGGTGCCGAAGGACGAACCGCTGGTGATCTGCCCCGGCGACCGCCACGCCGTGCCGACCGGATTGGCCATGGCGATCCCCCGTGGCTTCGAGGGCCAGGTGCGGCCGCGCTCGGGCCTGGCGCTGAAGTCGGGGATCACCTGCCTGAACACGCCCGGCACCGTGGACTCCGACTATCGCGGCGAGGTGAAGGTCATTCTGATCAACCTCGGCGCAGAAGATTTCACCGTTCGCCGCGGCGACCGCATCGCCCAGATGGTCATCGCGCCGGTGATTCAGGCCTCCGTGGCCGAGGTCAGCGACCTCGACGAGACGGCGCGCGGGACGGGCGGATTCGGGTCGACGGGCGCAACTTAGAAATCCATCGCCGGAGCCACAAAGCCGCGGATGTTCTCGTCGATGGCTTGCGCCACGGCCAGGGTCTTGGCGTCGCCGCCCTGGGGGCCGATCAGCTGGGCGCCGACCGGAAGGCCCGAAGGCGTGTGGCCCGCGGGGACGGTGGTGACCGGCAGGTAGCAGGCGGTCGCCAGGCCGATCCAGTTCAACATGGCACCATAGGGAATGGTCCGGCCGTCCGAGAGCGACAGCCTGCGGCCGTTGAAGGGCTTATGGTTGTGCGGGAAGGCGGGCACCGGGCTGACCGGGGCCAGGATCACGTCGTACTTGGAGAACACGGTCTTGAGCCCGTTGCGCAGGCGGCAGCGGACCTCGTCAGCCTCCAGCCACTCGGCGTGGGTGGCGGTATAGGCCCGCACCTGGGCGAGGGCCGAGCGCTCGTCGGCGCCCAGGGTGACGGCCAGCTTGGAGACGCCGCGCATGGCGGCCATCTGCTTGCGCTGGGCCTCGGGCATGTCCGACCCGATGATCGAGCCCAACAGCACCTGGTAGGCGCCCATCAGCTGGTCGGTGGGGACCGGGCTGGAGATGATCTCGATCTCGGCCCCGGCCTCGGCGAGCTGGGTGACGAAGGCCTCCAGAACGGTGCGGACTTCACCGTCCAGGGGGAAGTCGTCCGCCTCGATCCAGACCCCGATCCGGGTCTTGGTGAGATCGGCCGCCGGGGCTCGGGCGGCCACCGGGCCGTTTGCGATCAGGGACAGCAGTAGGCGCAGGTCGCGGACCGAGCGGGCCATCGGGCCGATGACGTTGAGGTCGCGCTCGGCGTGGGCGCCCGGATGGGGCGGGACGTGGCCGATCTGCGAGACCAGGCCCCAGGTGGGCTTGTGGGAGAAGACGCCGCAGAAGCTGGCCGGCACCCGCAGCGAGCCGCCGATGTCGGAGCCGATCTCCAGGGGGGTGATGCCGGCGGCGAGGGCCGCGGCGGCTCCGCCCGACGAACCGCCGCTGGTGCGCTCGAGGTCCCAGGGGTTGCTGGTGGCGCCGTAGAGGTCGTTGTAGCTCTGCCAGTCCCCGGCCATGACCGGCACATTGGTCTTGCCCCAGATCACCGCCCCGGCCCGCCGCGCCCCGGAGACCGCGTCAGCGTCCTCGCAGATCCGATGGCGAAAGCGGTCCAGGCCCGCCGACGCCGGCATGCCCTGAACGTCCAGGGTGTCTTTCAGGGTCATGGGGAGGCCGGCCAGGGGGCCAAGGGCGCCGTCCTTCACCCGGGTGTCATCGATGGAGCGCGCGCGCTCGAGGGCGTGGGCGAGGTCAGCGTTGACCACGGCGCCCAGGCGTTTGTGCAGCTTTTCATGGCGGCCGAGCGCCAGCTTCAGCAACTCCTCGGAGGAGATGCGCTTGCTCTGCAGGGCGCCGAGCTGGCTCGTGGCGTCCTGGAGGAGGATGTCTTCAGCCATGCGCGTCGTCCCTTACCGGTAAAAAACTCTTCGTTTCAGCCCTTGAGGACGTCCTGCATGTTGTAGGCGCCCTTGGGCTGGCTCCCGACCCACAGGGCGGCCTGGACGGCGCCGCGGGCGAACAGGCCGCGGTCGCGGGCCGAGTGGCTCAGGGTCAGAATCTCGTCCTCGGCCGCGAAGATCACCGAGTGCTCGCCGATGATGTCGCCGCCGCGCAGGACGGAGAAACCGATGTCGCCGGTCTTGCGTGGGCCATGGATGCCGTCGCGGCCCCGGTCGGCCACGTCGTTCAGGTTCACGCCCCGGCCTTCGGCGGCGGCCTCTCCCAGCATCAGGGCGGTGCCCGAGGGTGAGTCGACCTTGCGCCTATGGTGGGCCTCGAAGACTTCGATGTCGTAGTCGCTGGCGGCCAGAGCCTTGGCGGCCTGGGTCACCAGGCTCATCAGCATGTTGACCCCCAGGGAGAAGTTGCGTGCCCGCACGATGGGGATCGCGGCGGCGCAGGCGTCGATGAGGGCGCCGTCCTCATCGGAGATGCCCGTCGCCCCGATCACCAGGGCCGGGCCGCCGCGCTGGGCGCAGTGTTGGGCCAGGGCCACGGAGGCGGCGGGCGTGGTGAAATCGATCACCACGTCACAGGCGGCCAGGGCCTCGTCGCGGCTGACCAGGCCCTGCGCCGTGACGTCTGGCCGGTCGAAGCGGGCGGCCAGGACGACATCGTCGCGGCCCTCCACCACGGCGGCGATCGCCTGTCCCATGCGGCCGAGCGCGCCGGCGATGGCGATGCGGATGGGAGCGGTCAGCGGGGTCTCTCCGGGCGATCTACGGAAGTGCGTACATCGCTTGTCCCGCGTGGGTGAGGGTTGGGTCAAGAACACTTCCCGTCATCCCGGACGGCCGGCAGGCCGATCCGGGACCCAGGGGCGGGGAGCGTGGCCCCTGGGTCCCCGGCTCTCCGCTTCGCTGCGGCCGGGATGACGTGGTGGAAAGCCTACGCCGCCTTGAACAGCCCCATCTCCTCCTGCATCGCGCGGGCCACGTGGGGCCTTGCGGTGACGCGAGCATAGTAGGCGGCGACATTGGGCCAGGTCGCCAGGTCGACGCCGACGAACGGGCCCCAGTTGAGGACGGCCGTCAGGTAGGCGTCGGCGACGCTGAAGCGGTCCAGCAGGTAGTCGCGGCCGGCCAGGTGGGCGTCGAGATAGGCCAGGCGGCCGGGCGCGGCCTCACGGGCATAGGTCTTGGCGCCGTCATTGGCCTTGGGGCTGAGCAGGGGGGTGAACACCGTCTTGTGCAGCTCCGAGCCGATGAAGCTGAGCCACTGGGCGAGGCGCGAGCGCTCGATGCCGCTGGCCGGGGCGAGGTTCGCGCCCGGAAACTGGTCGGCGATGAAGGGCAGGATGGCGGCGTTCTCGGTGAGAACGTCCCCGCTGGGTGTCCGCAGCGCCGGAACCATCCCCTTGGGATTTATGGCGCGGTAATCGGCGCCGTCGGCGGTCGTCTGGGTCTTGGTGTCGACCCGCTGGAGGGCGACGGCGCTCTCCGCGCCCGCCTCATAGATGGTGATGCGCGAGGCGAGCGAGCAGGCGAGGGGCGAGAAGTACAGGTCCATGACGGCCTCCGGTCGGTTGAGTTACGTACCGTCCGATACAAAATAATACGCGTCAATAGTTTCGTGCGAAATGGTACAGAAACGAGTTCGCGCGGCGGGCGATTTCCTCACCCGTCGCGTGGCCGAAATACCCGCTGGCGCCGGGCATTAAAGTCCTTAACGGTAGTAAATTAATCGCCTCAGGAATTTGATTCGAAGTGGTACAGATGGAGCCCCGCCCCCGCGGCCGTCCGCGCACCTACGATCCCGCCGTGGCCCTGGACCAGGCCCGCGCCGCCTTCTGGAATACGGGATATGCGGCGACGTCCCTGGATGATCTCTCCGCCGCCACGGGCCTGAACCGGCCTAGCCTCTACGGCGCCTTCGGGGACAAGAAGGCGATGTATATCCAGGCCTTGGAGAAATCCCGGGCCGAGATCAACGTCAGCCTCGCCGCCGCCTTTGCTCCCGAGGACCACCTGCGCACAGCGCTGACCCGGGTGTATGAGGCGACGGCGGCCATCTATATGCGCGGCGAGGCCGGGCCCCGCGGCTGCTTTCTCGTTGGAACGGCGGTGACCGAGGCGGTGGATGATCCTGACGTCCGCGCCGTCCTCGCCGCCGCCCTGGCCGAGATCGACGCGGCCTTCGAGGGCCGCATCCGCCGCGCCATGGAGGTGGGGAACCTTCCCGGCTCCAGCGACGCGGCCGGCATGGCGCGGGTGGCGACCGGGGTCCTGAACGGCATGGCCGTCCGCGCCCGGGCCGGCGGCGACCTGGCGACCCTGCGGGCCATGGGGGCCTCGGTGGTGGACCTGATCTGCGGGCGCGCAGGACGGTAGCCCCATCCGCGCCTTCCGGCGAAGGCCAGGACGCATCAAGGACCGACGCTGCGATAATTTTCGTGTGGTTCGTGTGGTTCGTCGTCCCAATTCTGCAGGCCGCGCGGCCTGTGAGGCCCATCAGATTGTCCACAAACCACAGGAACCACACGAACGGGATCCGATCGATGGTCCGGGATGTATCTGGGTCCCGGCCTTCGCCGGGATTGAGCGGAGTTGGTGGCGCACTGGCCTAGCTCGCCACGCCTGACTATGAACACCCCCGCAGCGCGCCCGCTTCGAAGAGGCGCCGAGGAACACGTCATGAAGCTCTACTCCGCCGAACTCTCGCCCTTCGCCGCGCGCCCGCGGGTTGCGATCTACGCCAAGAACCTGCCCGTGGAGATCCTGGCCCATCCGGCGGACCTCAAGAGCGCCGAGTATCTGGCGATCAATCCCATGGGCAAGCTGCCGGCCCTGGTGCTGGATGACGGGACGGTGATCCCGGAGAGCGACACCATCGTCGAATACCTGGCCGACGCCTATCCGGAGGCTAAGCTGCGCCCCGCCAAGCCGGCTGACATCGCCCGCGGCCGGCTGATCGCCCGGGTGGCGGAACTTTATGTCATGGCCTCGGGCGGCGCGCTGTTTGGGCAGATGAACCCCGCGACCCGAGACGCCGCGGTGGTCGACGACGCCTTCGTCAAGCTGGAGAGCGGCCTGGAGCATCTCAACGTCTTCATGACCGAAGACACCTACGCGGTGGGCGACAGCCTCACCACCGCCGACTGCGCCCTGGTCCCCATGCTGATGTTCGTGGGTGTGTTCGGCATGGTGTTCCGCAAGGGCGACCTGCTCGCCAAGCACACCAAGGTCGCCGCCTATTGGAGCCGCGTGCAGCAGGAGCCGGGCGCCGCCAAGGTGCTGGCCGAGATGCAGGCCGCGCTGGCGGCCCGCCGCGCGGGCTGATCGGCCGCGACCCTGTCGGGCGAAGCATTGGCCCGCGGCAGGTTGTTTCAGGGCGCCGGCCTCTGTAGGTTGGTGCCCTTCCGTTCCCGAGACCTCAGCGCCCAAGGACACGCCGCCCCTATGAGCGACGCCGAAAAACGTACCTTCACCGATGAGGAAGCCCTCAGCTTCCACCGGGACCCGACGCCCGGCAAGATCGCCATTGTGCCCACCAAGCCGATGGCGACGCAGCGCGACCTAAGCCTGGCCTATTCGCCAGGCGTGGCGGTGCCGGTCCTGGCCATCGCCGAGAACCCGGAGCTGGCCTACGACTACACGTCGAAGGGCAACCTGGTGGCGGTGATCTCCAACGGCACGGCGATCCTGGGCCTCGGCAATCTTGGCGCCCTGGCCGCCAAGCCGGTGATGGAGGGCAAGAGCGTGCTCTTCAAGCGCTTCGCCGATGTCGACTCCATCGACATCGAGGTCTCGGCCACCGATCCGGATGAGGTCATCACGGTGGTCAAGAACATCGGGGTCACCTTCGGCGGCATCAATCTCGAGGACATCAAGAGCCCCGAGTGCTTCCGCATCGAGACCGAGCTGCAGGAATTGCTGGATATCCCGGTCTTCCACGACGACCAGCACGGCACAGCGATCATCTCCTGCGCGGGCCTGATCAACGCCTGCCACATCACTGGCCGCGAGCTGAAGGACGTCAAGGTGGTGCTCTGCGGGGCCGGGGCGGCGGGGATCGCCAGCCTGGACCTGATGAAGGCCATGGGGGTGCGCCATGACAACTGCATCGCCGTCGACAACACCGGGGTGATCTATCGGGGCCGGACCGCGGGCATGAACCAGTGGAAGTCGGCCCACGCGGTGGACACCGACGCCCGGACCCTGGCCGAGGCCCTGGTGGGCGCCGACGTCTTCCTGGGCCTGTCGGCCAAGGGAGTCCTGACCCAGGACATGATCATGAAGATGGCGCCCAATCCGCTGATCTTCGCCATGGCCAACCCCGACCCCGAGATCCTGCCCGAGGAGGTGCACGCCGTGCGTCCCGACGCCATCGTCGGCACCGGCCGCAGCGATTATCCCAACCAGGTCAACAATGTGCTGGGCTTCCCCTACATCTTCCGCGGGGCGCTGGACGTGCGCGCCCGCCGGGTGAACCTGGAGATGAAGATCGCCTGCGCCAACGCCCTGGCGCAGCTGGCCCGTGAGGATGTGCCCGACGAGGTGGCCGCGGCCTATCACGGCCAGCAGCTCAAGTTCGGCCCGCAATACATCATCCCCTCGCCCTTCGATCCGCGGCTGATCTGGTACATCCCGCCCTTCGTGGCCCAGGCGGCGATGGACTCCGGCGTGGCCCGCAGGCCCATCGAGGACATGGACGCCTACCGGGCCTCGCTGGCCCAGCGCCTCGACCCCACCGCGGCCTTCCTGCAGAAGCTGCAGGGCACGGTGCAAACGGCGCCGAAGAAGACCATCGTCTTCGCCGAGGGCGAGGAGCCCAGCGTGATCCGCGCCGCCTACGCCTTCCAGAGCGCCGGCCTCGGCCAGGCGGTGCTGGTGGGACGTGAGGACCTGGTGCTGGAGAACATGGTCGCCGCCGGCCTGGATCCCAAGGACAGCGGACTGGAGATCATCAACGCCCGGTTGTCGCACCGCAATCCCGAATATGTCGAGTATCTCTACGGCCGGCTGGCGCGGCAGGGCTTCCTGAAGCGTGATGTCCAGCGGCTGATCAACCAGGACCGCAACTCCTTCGCCGCCGCCATGGTGGCGCTGGGCCACGCCGACGGCATGGTGACCGGGGTGACCCGCTCCTACGACCAGGTGCTGGAGGAGGTGCTGCAGGTCATCGACCCGGCCCCCGACGGCCGGGTGATGGGCATGAGCGTGGTGCTGGCCAAGGGCCACACCCTGTTCATCGCCGACACCAACGTCACCGAGATGCCGGAGGCCGACGAGCTGGTGGAGATCGCCCTGCAGGCGGCCCGCACGGTGAGCGTGCTGGGCTACACCCCGCGCGTGGCCTTCATGTCCTATTCCACCTTCGGCAACCCCATGGGCCAGCGCAGCGAAAAGGTGCGCGAGGCGGTGGCCATGCTCGACGAGATGGACGTGGACTTCGAGTATGAGGGCGAGATGCCGCCGGAGCTGGCGCTGGATCCCGAGAAGCGAGTCAACTACCCGTTCATGCGCCTGACCGGTCCGGCCAATGTGCTGATCATGCCGGCCATCCACTCGGCGGCCATCTCCACCCAGCTGGTTCAGGCCGTGGGCGGGGCGACCGTCATTGGCCCCCTGCTGCTGGGGCTGTCGAAGTCGGTGCAGATTTGCCCGCTCTCGGCCTCGGTCAGCCGCATCCTGCAGATGGCCACCGTGGCGGCCTATGAGCAGGACCTGGTGGAGGCTCAAACCTGATGCGTCGGGCCGGCCTCACGAACTAAGCGGGTCGCGCGCCGTTGGGTGGGTGGCGATCCGTCGTCTCTCACCCGCCGAAGCGTGACAGCCCGAAGTGGATGCCGGTTCAGGCGCCCGTCACGCGACAAAGCAAAGACGGAGCGCGCGCCATGGCCGGTACGATCGGCATCGATTTCGGCACCACCAATACGGTTGTGGCCCTGGCCGGCGACGCCGGGCCCGCGACCCTCGTCACCTTCCCCGCGCCGGAGGGGGAGCTCTTCGCCTTCCGCTCGGCGATCAGCTTCCACGCGCCCCCCGACCGGCCCAACGACCGCACGGTGGAGGCGGGCCCCTGGGCCATCGAGGCCTATGTCGAGGACCCGCTGGAGACCCGCTTCATCCAGTCCTTCAAGAGCTTCGCCGCCTCGGAGAGCTTCACCGAGACCCAGATTCTCGGGCGGCGCTACCAGTTCGAGGACCTGCTCTCGGCCTTCCTGCTGAAGATGCGCGACCACGCGGGGGCGGGGCTCGCGGAATTGCCCGACCGGGTGATCGTCGGCCGGCCGGTGACCTTCGCCGGCGGCGCGCCCAATCCGGAGCTGGCCCTGCGGCGCTACGAGACGGCCTTCGCGCGGCTGGGGTTCAAGGAGATCCTCTACGCCTACGAGCCCGTCGGGGCCGCCTTCTTCTTCGCCCGCGAGCTGAAGGAGGACGCCACGGTGCTGGTGGGCGACTTCGGCGGCGGCACCAGCGACTTCTCGATCATTCGCTTCTCCCGCCAGGACGGCGAGATCACCTCGACGCCGCTGGGGCGGTCGGGGGTCGGTGTGGCGGGGGACGCCTTCGACTACAGGATCATCGACCATCTGGTGTCGCCGGAGCTGGGCAAGGGGAGCAGCTACACCTCCTTCGGGAAGACCCTGCCGATCCCCAACCGCTACTATTCCACCTTCGCCCGCTGGGACCAGCTGGCCCTGATGCGGGCCAGCCGCGACATGCGCGAGATCCGCAAGCTGGTGCGCGAGGCGGTCGAACCCGACAAGATCGCCCGGCTGGTGGAGACCCTGGATGAGAACTACGGCTACCTGCTGTACCGCTCGGTGAGCCGGCTGAAGGAGGCCCTGTCGCGGGACACCAGCGCCCAGTTCCGCTTTGAGGCGGGCAGCATCGAGATCGTTCGCGACGTGCCCCGCGGGGAGTTCGAGGCGTGGATCGCGCCGGAGCTTGGCCTGATCGAGACCGCCGTCGACGAGGCCCTGGCCGAGGCGGGGCTGCAACCGGGGCAGATCGACCGCATCTTCCTCACCGGCGGCTCGTCCCTGGTGCCGGCGGTGCGCGCCATCTTCCATCGCCGGTTTGACCCGTCGCGGATCGAGAGCGGCAGCGAACTGGAATCCATCGCCTCGGGCCTGGCGCTCATGGGCCGGGAACGGGACCTGGACCGCTGGTGCCGCCGGGCGGAGCTTTCGGCCTAGGCCTTCCTCTCCGTCGTCGCGCTCGCCGCCAGTTCGCGCAGGGCGGCGTTGGCGATGGTGAGCTTGGCGAAGGTCCAGCCGCCGCCGGCCGCCTCGATCTCGGCGATGGACTTGGCCGCGGCTTCGGCGGCGTCACGGCGCAGGGCGGTCCAGGACGCGATGGCCTTGCGGGCGGCTTCCGGGGTCTCTCCGGCCTGGGGACTGGCGGCGAAGGTCATGATCGAGCGGGTCAGAACCGCCTGCTCGGCCAGCAGGTCCTCCAGCAGGCGGCGCACGGCGGTGCGCTCGAAGGCGTCGCCGGCCGTGAAACCGCCCGCCGCGGCACGCAGGCGGTCGAAGGCGAAGACCGCCCCGGTCTGGTGATAGAGGCGCGCCACATTGGGCAGAGCCCAGGACGAGGCCTCAGCCAGGTCCACCAGATCCACCGCGGTGGTGAGGGGCTGCAGGTTAGCCACCTGGGCCGCCAGGGCCTCGGGCGCTCCGGCCTCCACCAGCTTGGCGATCTGGGCTGCGGTGCGGGTCTGCTCGACCTCCGACAGCACCTGGGGGCCGAGCTTGCGCAGGGTCGCGGTGCCGGGGCCATAGCGTTTGATCAGGTCCCCCACGCTGGCGCCCGTGCGCCCGGCCCGGCGCGCCAGCCAGAAGGTCTCGCCGCGCAGGGTGAAGGCCAGGCGGCGGAACAGGGCCATCTGGCCCGCGGCCGGGGTCTGGCCCGGGATCTCGGGATCGAGGGCGGCCACCGCGTCCCACACGGCGGGTAGGCCCAGCACCGCCTTGGCGGCCTCGTAGCCCGCGACGAAGGCGCGCAGGTCGCAGGAGGCCGCCGCCATCAGCCGCGACGGCAGGCTCGGTCCGCAGCGGTTGATCACATCGTTGGCCACCACGGTGGCGATGATCTCGCGGCGCAGGCGGTGCTTGCGCAGGGCGTCGTCGTACTTGCGCAGCGCCTTGGGGAAATAGCCCTCCAGCACCGCCTCGAAGTGCGGGTCGTCGGGGGCGCGGGAGGCGACGATGTCATGGGACAGCTCCAGCTTGCCATAGGCCAGCAGGACGGCTTCCTCGGGCCGCGTCATGCCCAGGCCGGACTCAGCGCGGGCGGCGAGGACCGCGGCGTCGGGCAGGCCCTCCACCGTGCGGTCCAGGCGGCCGGCGAACTCCAGGGACAACATGAAGCGGGCGTGGGGTTCCAGCTCGCCGGGAGCGTCCAGGTCCATCAGGGACAGGGCCAGGGTCTGGTCGTAGTTGTGGGCCAGGACGTGAGCGGCCACGTCATCGGTCATCGACTTCAGCAGCTTGTCGCGCTTGGGTCGGGTCAGAACGCCTGTTCGTTCAAGAATCCCCGTCGCGATCTTGATGTTGACCTCATGGTCGGAGCTGTCGACCCCGGCGGAGTTGTCGATGGCGTCGGTGTTGATCCTGCCGCCCTTGAGGGCGAACTCGATACGGCCAGCCTGGGTGAAGCCCAGGTTCGCGCCCTCGCCGACGACCTTGACCCGCAGGTCGGCGCCATTGACCCGCAGGGCGTCGTTGGTCTTGTCCCCCACCTCCAGGTGGCCCTCGGTGCGGGCCTTCACATAGGTGCCGATGCCGCCGAGATAGAGCAGTTCGGCCGGCGCCCTGAGGATGGCCGAGAGCAGTTCAGCCGGCGTGGCGCTGTCGGCGTCGATCTCGAGCATCGCCCGGACCTCGGCGGAGAGCGGGATGGACTTCAGGCTGCGGGGGAAGACCCCGCCACCCTTGGAGATCAGTTGGCGGTCGTAGTCCTCCCAGGAGGACCGCGGCAGCTCGAACAGACGGGCCCGCTCGGCGTAGCTTGTCGCCGGGTCCGGATCGGGATCGAGGAAGACGTGGCGGTGGTCGAAGGCCGCCAGCAGCCGGGTGGCGGGGGACAACAGCATGCCGTTGCCGAACACGTCGCCCGACATGTCGCCAACGCCCACGACGGTGAAGGGCTCGGTCTGGATGTCCTTGCCCAGTTCGCGGAAGTGGCGCTTCACCGCCTCCCAGGCGCCCCGCGCGGTGATGCCCATCACCTTGTGGTCGTAGCCCGCCGACCCGCCGGAGGCGAAGGCGTCCCCCAGCCAGAAGCCGTAGGACTCGGCGATGCCGTTGGCGATGTCGGAAAAGGTCGCGGTGCCCTTGTCGGCGGCGACCACCAGATAGGGATCGTCGGCGTCGTGAACCACGACGTACTCAGGGTGGATGACCTTGCCGTCCGGGGTCAGGTTGTCGGTGATGTCCAGCAGGCCCTGCAGGAAGGTCGTATAGGCCCGGATGCCCTCGGCGCGCACGGCGTCGGCCGTCCCGCCCTTGGGAAGCTGCTTGGGATAGAAGCCGCCCTTGGAGCCGACGGGGACGATGACGGCGTTCTTGGTGTTCTGCGCCTTGGCCAGCGCCAGGACCTCGGTGCGGAAGTCATCGCGCCGGTCGCTCCAGCGCAACCCCCCTCGGGCCACCGGACCGAAGCGGAGGTGGACGCCCTCGACATGGGTCGCCCAGACGAAGATCTCGCGGAACGGCTTGGGCAGGGGGAGGTCGGCCAGCTCGCCCGACGCCACCTTGAAACTGATGTAGGGCTTGGACGAGCCGTCGGCATTGGGCTGGTAGTAGTTGGTCCGCTTGATGGCCCCCACCAGCAGGGCCAGGCGCCGCAGCACCCGGTCGTCGTCCAGGCTTTCGACGAGCTGGAGGGCCTCGATGATCTCGGCCATCACCGCGTCCGCCTGCGTCTGGCGGGCCTCGAGCCCCGCCTTGATGGCCGGATGGAACTTGGTGCGGAAGAGATCCAGGATGAGGCGGGCGACGCCGGGGTGGTTGGACAGCGCCTCTTCCTGAACCCGCTGGCTGGGATCGAGCCCCGACTGCTGGCGGTGACGGGCCAGGGCGCGGATCAGGGCGGCGTCGCGCCAGGTGATGGAGAGTTCCAGCACGAGCCGATTGAAGCCGTCGTTCTCGGTCTTGCCGCTCCAGACGGCGACGAAGGCGTATTCAAAGGCGGCCTTCACCTCGGAGAAGACCAGGTGTTCGCCGCGCTCGTCGTTCAGCTCGAAGTCGTGGACCCAGACGGGCGGGGCGCCGGCGCGGGTGACGGGATAGCCGGTCTCCACCATGGCCTTCAGGCCCATGTTCTCGAGGATCGGCAGGACGTCGGCGAGCGGAGCCGGCGCTCCGGGGCGGTAGAGTTTGAACCGGAACTGGGTCTTGCCGTCGGAGGCCCGCCGGTAGGCGCGGACACGGACCGGCTCGTCGGCCTCCAGGCTGTCGATCACCGCCAGGTCGGCCAGGGCCTCGGCAGCGTCATAGCGGTCGCGGTAGCCGGCAGGATAGGCCTGGGCGTAGCGGGTGAGGATATCGGTGACCTCGGCCGTCGCGCGGCCGCTGGCCCGGACCGCGGCGTCGAAGCGGTCCTCCCAGGTGCGGCTGGCCGCGGCGATCTGGCTTTCGACCGCCTTCAGATCGGGCTCCAGATGGGCGCCTGGGGTGAAGCCGATGATGAAGTGGACCCGGGCCAGGGGCGCGTCGGAGAAGTGGGGATAGTAGGCCGAGACACGGCCGCCATAGGCGCGGGCCAGCATCTCGCCAGCCTTGGTCCTCAGCTCTGAATCGTAGCGCTCCCGGGGCACGTACAGCAGGATCGAGGCGAAGCGGTCATAGGGGTCGCGGCGTTCGAACACCCGCACGCGCGGTCGGTCATAGAGGTGCAGGACGGCCAGGGAGGTCGCCAGCAGGTCAGCCTCGCTGGCCTGGAAGAGCTCGTCGCGGGGGTGGTTCTCGACGATGTTGCGCAGGCGCTTTTCGTTGTGGCCGCCCGGGGCGGCGCCCGCCTTGGCGAGAATGTGAGCCACCTTGGCGCGCAGCAGCGGCACGTCGTGGGCCGGTTCGTCATAAGCCTCGGAGGTGAACAGGCCGACGAAACGGACCTCGCCGCAGGGCTTGCCGTCGGCTCCGTACCGCTTGACCCCCACATAGTCCATGTACCCGCGCCGATGGACCCGGGAGCGAACATTCGACTTGGCCACCGTCACCGGCGGATCGGTCATCCGCGAGCGGATCTGGGAGGTGAGGACCGCGGGCTCCGACGAGCGGCGCAGGACGGTGCGCTCGGGATCGCGCAGCACGCCCAGTCCGTCTTCCGGCTGATAAAGGGGTTCCTCGGGCGCGTAGTCGCCGTTCTTCAGGCGTGGGTACTCGTAGACTCGGGCGCCGAGATAGACGAAGTGCTCGTTGTGCAGCCAGGACAGGAAGGCGACATCCTCGTCGCGCACCTCGCTCCTGGGCGCCGCCTCCAGTTCGGAGATGGCGCGCGCCATCAGGGCCAGCATGGCGGGGAAGTCGCCGACCGCGACCCGAACGTCGGCCAGGGTGGTCTTCAGGCCGGCGATCAGGGCGGCCTCGCGGTCCTCGCCCACGGTCTCCAGCACGACCTGGATCATGGATTCCCGGCGCAAGGGGCCCGTCTCGCTCCTTGCGCCCTTGCGGTCGCGCGCGACGCTGACCACGGGATGGAACATGGCCCGCACCGACAGGCCCTGGTCGGCGATCTCGCCCATGACGCTGTCCACCAGGAAGGGGGTGTCGTCCTGCACGATCTCGAGTCGGTCGAGGCCCGCCTCCCCGTGCACCAGACGCATCGTCGGCGCCTTGCTTCTGCGGGTCTCGGCGAAGGCCCAGAAATCGGCCAGCGCGGCGGCCAGCTCCTCGATCGGCAGCTCGGGCAGTTCGTCCGGGGCCGCGTCGGCGGCGGCCTGGTCGATGAAGGCTCTGCTGGCGCCGTTTTCCGGCGTCAGGGCCAGGAACGCCTTGGTGAGGGCGTTGGCGGACTTCGAGCGACGGGTCATCGGCGGGCTCCGGACACGAGAACGCCGCCGGAGGAGAGTGTCCGGCGGCGCCTTG
Organism: Phenylobacterium sp.; assembly: GCF_030693625.1. Taxonomy (GTDB): domain Bacteria; phylum Pseudomonadota; class Alphaproteobacteria; order Caulobacterales; family Caulobacteraceae; genus Phenylobacterium; species Phenylobacterium ferrooxidans. Next base: position 21,763 of record NZ_JAUYAF010000004.1, on the reverse strand, counting down.
TTCCGCCTGGGGGGGGTGGCGGAACACTCGGTCCTCGTGGCGCCCGGGGGCTGAGAAAGCGGGCGTCGAGGTGTCGGGTCTTGCCCGAGCCACACTCAGATAGGCATTGAATGGCCAAGTTTAAGACCCCGGTCTTGCGGCCCGCCTCACGCTTGCGTGACGCTGCGGCCGCGTTTCGGTTTCGGCGTTTCGTCAGGCGCGAGGCCCTGCTTTCGGTCTCGCAGTTTTCCGGGCTCCCCATCGGCCGACAACAGCACGGCGACCCAGCGGGTTCCGTCGAACTGGGCCAGGATCACCATGGCCATCACCGTCAGAGGCGTGGACAGGAACATGCCGGCCACGCCCCAGATCGCGCCCCAGAAGGCCAGGCTGAGGAGGACCACCACCGGGTCGATGTTCAGGCTGTCGCCCTGCATGCGCGGCAGCACCACGTTGCCGACCACGAACTGGATGAGCTGCAGCACCCCCAACAGGACGATGGCGGGCCAATAGGGCTCGAACTGGATCAGGGCGAAGAGGGGTGGCGCGAGAATGCCCACCGCCCCGCCGATGATCGGGATGTAGGAAGCGATGAAGATCAGGAAGGCCCAGAACACCGCGTTGTCGAGGCCGATCACCGCCATCACCAGCCAGGACCCGCCGGCGATCATCAGGCCGGTGACGGTCTGGACCCAGAGGTACTGCTCCACCCCGTCACGGATGCGCTGGAAGGCCTCCAGGGCCTCGTGGCGTCGGGCCCGGTTGTCGGACATGCCCACCATCTTGCGCTCGAAGGCGTGCCGCGAGGCGATGATGAAGCCCAGATAGATCAGGATGAAGAGGGCGTTGGAGGCGAAGCCCTGGACGCCCCGGGCCACGTCGCCGAGGTACTTGCTGGGGTCGAGCCGGCGGAAAAGCTGGTCGATAGTGGGCGCCGCGTCGATCCCGGCCACTGTGGCCACCTGGGCGATCAGCGTGTTGAGCTTGGGCACATAGGTCACAAGCTGGGTGGCGAAGCTGGCCCCGTTGTCGGCGATGACGAACAGGGCGGTGCCGAACAGCAGGATCGAGACCGTCACCGCCAGAGGCATGGCGGCGCGGGTCGGCATCCAGGGGAGCCGGCGTTTCAGCACCCGAGCGAACCCGTCGATGACGATGGCCAGGAACATGGCCATGGCCGGGGGGGTGAGGATGTCGGCCAGCCAGTAGATGGTGGCGCCGCTGGCGATCACCGCCAGGATGACGAGACAGGTGCGGGAGACGTTGGTGGTCGGTTCGGCGGCGGGCATGGGGCCGACTGTCCTCGGGGTCGCGGGCGTCGTCAATGACGGTGACCTCTAGCCTGATTTTCCGGGGACGATGGTGCGTTCTTCGCGCGAATCACCGCGCAAGCGGCAAGGCTGGGCCAGATCAGACCGGATCGGCGAAACAATCTGGCCCGGTGCGATTGTTTGCGCTTGGGCGTGGATGCGGCGCGCGGCTGACGATAGCGTGGCCCCCGAATTCCAAGGAGCATTCCATGGCCGACGACGGCGTCCTGATCGGGTTTTCCCACCACCTCGAGACCCTGCGGCTGGACCGCGCCAATCGCCACGGCCTGGTGGCCGGGGCCACGGGCACGGGCAAGACAGTGACCCTGCAGGCCCTGGCGCAGGGTCTGTCGGACGCCGGGGTGCCGGTCTTCGCCGCCGACGTGAAGGGCGATCTCTGCGGCATCGCCGCGGCCGGGACCCCCAATGAGAAGATGCTGGCCCGGGCCAAGGTGATGAACCTGGAGCTGCGCCCGGCCGCCGCCCCGGTGGTGTTCTGGGACCTGTTCGGCGAGCAGGGCCACCCGATCCGCGCCACGGTTTCCGAGATGGGCCCGCTGCTGATCTCCCGCATGCTGGAGCTCAACGATGTCCAGGAAGGCGTGCTCTCCGTCGTCTTCCGCGCCGCCGACGAGGAGGGCCTGCTGCTGCTGGACCTGAAGGACCTGCAGGCGGCGCTCACCTACACCTCCCAGAACGCCAAGGAACTGGGCGCCCGCTACGGCAATGTCTCCACGACCACGGTGGCCACCATTCAGCGCAAACTGCTGACGCTGGAGGACCAGGGGGGCGCGAACCTGTTCGGCGAACCGGCCCTGCGGCTCTCGGACCTGATGCGCACCGACGGTTCGGGGCGCGGCTATGTGAACATCCTGGCGGCCGACAAGCTGATCGCCAGCCCGAGGCTCTACGCCACCTTCCTGCTGTGGCTGATGAGCGAACTGTTCGAGGAGCTGCCGGAGATCGGCGATCCCGACAAGCCGCGTCTGGCCTTCTTCTTCGACGAGGCGCACCTGCTGTTCCGCGACGCCCCCAAGCCGCTGCTGGAAAAGGTGGAGCAGGTGGTGCGGCTGATCCGCTCCAAGGGGGTCGGAGTCTATTTCGTCACCCAGAACCCGGCCGACATCCCCGAGACCGTGCTGGGCCAGCTCGGCAACCGGGTGCAGCACGCCCTGCGGGCCTACAGCCCCCTCGACCAGCGGGGCCTGAAGGCCGCCGCCGACAGCTTCCGGACCAACCCGGCCTTCGACACCGCCGAGGCGATCCAGGCCCTGGGGGTCGGGGAGGCCCTGGTCTCGGTGCTGGACGAAAAGGGGGCGCCCACCATGGTGCAGAAGACCCTGATCCGGCCGCCCGCCTCGCGGCTTGGCCCCCTGACTCCGGCTGAGCGCGCCGCGGTGATGGCGGCCAGCCCGGTGCGCGGCCTCTATGACGAGGCCCAGGATCGTGACTCGGCCTTCGAGAAGCTGGCGGCCCGCGCGACGGCCGCGGCCGAAGCCGCTGCGGCCCCGCCGGTGCAGACACGCCGGGCTGAGCCAGCCACGGCGCCCTGGGGAGATGAGCCCCCACCCGCCCGGCGTCCGGCGGCGCGCGCCTCGAACCGCCAGTCCATGGGCGAGACCTTCGCCAAGCAACTGCTGCGGACCGTGGCCAGCACGGCGGGCCGCGAGATCATGCGCGGCCTGATGGGCGGCCTGAAGCGGAGCCGCCGATGAGCGCCGAACGTCCCCTGGAGGTCATCGCCGCCGACCTCGGCGCCCTGGCCGAGCGGCCATCCACCGCCCTCTCCCTGGCCCTGATCGGCCAGCCGGGCTCGCGCTGGCGGATACCGACCCCGGCCGGGGTCATCGACCTCGACGCCTTTGACCGAAACGTGGCCTGCATGGCAGCGCGGGCCAAGGCGGCGGGTCTCGCCCTGCGGCCCCACGCCAAGTCCCACAAGTGCGCGGCCCTGGCCCGGCGACAGCTCGCCGCCGGCGCCGTGGGGGTCTGCTGCGCCAAGCTGGGGGAGGCCGAGGCCCTGTCGGCGGCGGGGATTCGCGGCATCCTGATAACCTCGTCCCTGGCCGGCGCCCCCTCGGCGGCGCGGGCGGCGAAGCTGGCGGGGCTCGACCCGGACTTCGCCATCACCGTCGACCACCCGGACGGCGCCACCGAGATCGGCCAGGCGGCGCAGGCCGCAGGCGTCACGGTGCGGGTGGTCATCGATGTCGATCTGGGCATGGGCCGCACGGGTGTCGCCAGCGTCGAGCAGGCCGTGGCGGTTGGGGCGGCGCTGGCCGCCCAGCCCTCGCTGAAGCTCATCGGGGTGCAGGGCTACGGCGGTCACTGGCAGCATATGAGCGGGGCCAACGCCCGCACCGCCGCCGTGGCCGACGGCATCGGCAAGCTGTCGGAGGTGGCGTCGGCCCTGAGGGCGCAGGACCATGAGATCACGCTGATGACCGGCGGCGGCACCGGGACCTTCTCGGCCGACGCGGCCCAGGGGGTGCTGAACGAGATCCAGGCCGGCTCCTACGCCTTCATGGACCGGGAGTACCGCGAGGCCTTGGGATCTGACGAGGACGGGACCTTTGAGACAAGCCTGATGGTCCAGGGCCGGGTGATCAGCGCCAACGCAGAACGCTGGGTGACGGTGGACGCCGGCCTCAAGGCCTTCGCCACAGATGGGCCCGATCCGGAGCCTCTGGGGGAGGACTGGGCGGGATCGAAGTACCGCTTCTTCGGCGACGAGCACGGCATGGTCACGCGGCCGAAACATCGGACGGTGAGCCGTGGCGACAGAGTCGAGTTCACGGCCCCCCACTGCGACCCCACCATCGACCGCTACGACCTCCTGCACATGGTGCGCGGCGACGTGCTGGTGGACCTGGTGAGGGTCGAGGGCCGCGGCGCTTCCCAGTAGGCGCTAGCTCGGGACTCGGCCCAGGGCGTCGCGCACGGCGGCGCTGAGTTGTTCGGCGCGGAAGGGTTTGCGCACCACGGGCCAGGTGATCTCTGTCGCGCCATTGGCGAACTGGTCGCCCGCATAGCCGGTGGTGAGCACGATAGGCAGGTCGGGGCGATGGACGTGGGTCCAGCTCGCCAACTCCACGCCGTTCATGCCGCCGGGCATGACGATGTCGGAAATCAGCAGGTCGAAGGCCTGGCCGGTTTGCAGGCGGGCCATGGCCGAGGGCCCGTCGATCTCGGTGGTGACCTCGCAGCCCATCTCCTGCAACAGGCTCTCGGTGACGGCGCGGACCGCCGCGTCGTCCTCCACCAGCAGGATGGCGGTTCCCGCCGCCCAGCTGTCGTCGGTGACTGGCCGGACCGGGTCGACGGTGGGAACCGCGTCGATGGCGGGGACGTAGAGGGTGACCGTCGTTCCCTCGCCGGGGCGCGAGTCGATGGCCACCGCGCCGCCGCACTGGCTCATGAAGCCGTAGACCTGGGCCAGGCCAAGCCCCGTGCCCTTGCCGACGTCCTTGGTGGTGAAGAAGGGCTCGAAGGCGCGCTGCATCACCTCCGGGCTCATGCCGGCCCCGGTGTCGGAAACGCTGACCGCCACGTGCTCGCCGGCCGAGGCGCCGGAAACCTCGCCGTCCGCCAGGGTCACGCGGCGGGTGTGGATGTTGATCCTGCCGCTACCCTCCACGGCGTCGGCGGCGTTGACCACCAGGTTCAGCAGGGCGGCCTCGAACTGGGCCGGGTCCAGGCGGGTCGCGCCGACGCCGGCCTCGCAGTCGACGCTCAGCTCGATGGCCTCGCCCACAGCGCGGCGGACCAGGGGCTCGACCTGCTCGATCAGGGCGCCGACATCCATGACCTCCAGCTTCAGCTCCTGGCGGCGTGAGAAGGCCAGCAACTGCCGGGTGAGGCGCTCGCCGCGGCGGCCGGCGGCCAGGGCCGCCTCCGACAGGCGCTTGACCCGGGCGGTGTCGGCCGGGTTCTTGAGGATCATGTCGAGGCCGCCGATCACCACGGTCAGCAGGTTGTTGAAGTCATGGGCCACCCCGCCGGTCAGCCGCCCGACGGTCTCCAGGCGTTGGGCCTGGGCGAGCGCCGCCTCGGCGCGGGCGCGTTCCTCCAGGCTGGCCTCCAGTTCGCGGGTGCGTTCGGCGACGCGCTCCTCCAGATGGCGACGGGCCTCGACGATCTCGGTGATGTCGGAGGAGGAGCCGAACCAGCGGCGGATCGAGCCGTCCTCCTCGCGGACGGCCGAGGCTCGGGTGGTGAACCAGCGCCAGACCCCGTCATGGCGGCGCAGGCGATGCTCGAGGTCGAAGGGCAATCCGCCCTGGATGGCCTGGGACCAGGCCGCCCGCAGGTCGTCGCGGTCGTCGGGGTGGACGGCGTGCAGCCAGCCCTCGCCGGTGTGGGCGGCCGCCTGGACGCCGGTGAAGTTCACCCACTGCGGGCTCAGATAGTCGAAATCCCCGTCGGGGCGGGCTGACCAGAGCAGCTGGGGCAGGGAGTCCACCAGGGCCCGGACCCGGGCCTCGCCGCCGCGAAGCTGGGTCTCGGCGGCCTTGCGGTCGGTGATGTCCGAGCAGGACCCGATATAGCCCAGGAACTTGCCGTCCCGGTCGAAGCGCGGCGCCGCGGCCTCATCGATCCAGCGGTAGACCCCGTCGTGGCGCAGGATGCGGTATTCCAGCCGGGCTCGGCTTCGGGCCGCGAAGTGCTCGTCATAGGTGGCCAGGACGCGCTGGCGGTCCTCCGGGTGAACTTCCTCCAGCCAGCCGCGGGCCAACTCCTCCTCCATGCGCCGGCCGGTGAAGGCCAGCCAGGAGGCGTTGAACCAGATGGCGCCCATATTGACCCCGCTCATCCAGATCATCACCGGGGCGGCGTTGGCGATGTGCTCGAACTCGTCGCGGCTGCGGCGCGCCTCTTCCTCGGCCCGGCGCTGGTCGGTGATGTCGTGGAAGTTGACCGCCAGGCCATCGCCCAGCCGCATGGCGCTCGAGCGCATCCAGCGTTCCTGCCCGTCGATGACGCGGCGGACGTCCAGGTCGTCGGGAACGCCGTTGTCGAGCGCCAGGCGCAGGCGTTCGATCATGTCGCTGGCCGTCTGGCCGGTGAAGACCTCGCTCACCCGACGCCCGGTGAGGCCCTGGCCTCCAGGCGCCATTCGTTCGGCGGCGGGATTGGCGTAGGTCCATCTGAAATCGGCCACCTGGCCCGCCTCACGGACCGGCTCCATGATCACGAAGCCGTCGAGGGCCTGTTCCTGGAAGATGCGGAACCGCTCCTCCGCCGCCGCGCCGCGCAGGACGGCCACACGGATGGCCTTGGCGATGAGCACGGTGAGGCCCGCGGTGACGACGAACAGCAGGAGTTGAACGTGCTGCGACCGCCAGGTCTCCTCCAGGGTGGTCTTGGGGATCCATAGCAGCCAGACCGCGCCGGCGCTCAGGGCCGTGGCCAGCAGCCCGCCCCGCAGTCCGGCCACCAGGGTGGCGAAGAGCACGGCGGGGAAGAAGGCCATGAAGTTGGGGGGCGAGGTCATGACCAGGCCGGCCACGGCGCGCACCAGCACGGCCGCGGCGACGGCGGCGAGCGCCGCCGGATAGCCGACGAGAGGGCGCTCGATCGCGACTGCGAAGCGCTGCGCCCACCGACCCATCATGACGCGACAATGCCCCCACTCAGGGTTCCGGGCATACCGAACCCCTAACCGGAGGGAACGTAAAGCTTGGCTTCAGGTTCCCTCCGCCGCAGGGTGTTCCGCCTAGAGTATTTTCCGATAAGTGTGAAACGTTTATCGGATCGAAAAATGCTCTAACGTTTTGAATTAGAGCCCTTTTATCCGATCTGATTGAAGCAATCAGATCGGAAAGGGCTCTAGCGCGGGGCCATCCGGATCGCGCCGTCCAGGCGGACGTCCTCACCGTTGAAATAGCCGTTGGTGATCATGGTCAGCGCCAGTTGGGCGTAGTCGTCGGCCTGGCCCAGGCGCTTGGGGAAGGGCACGGAGTTGGCCAGGGCCTGCTTCACCGCTTCCGGGGCGCCGCGCATCAGCGGGGTGTCGAAGATGCCGGGCAGGATGGTGTTGACCCGGATACCTTCGCTGGCCAGATCGCGGGCGATGGGCAGGGTCATGCCGACCACGCCGCCCTTGGAAGCCGAATAGGCCGCCTGGCCCATCTGGCCGTCCTCGGCCGCCACCGAGGCGGTGTTGACGATGGCGCCGCGCTCGCCGTCCTCGAGGGGCTCCAGGTCCAGCATGCCCTTGGCCGACTTGGCGATGCAGCGGAAGGTGCCCACCAGGTTGATCTGGATGATCAGGTTGAAGGCGTCGAGGGGGAAGTGCTTGGTCTCGCCGGTGGCCTTGTCGCGGCCGGCGGTCTTGATGGCGTTGCCGGTGCCGGCGCAGTTGACGAGGATGCGCTCCTGGCCGTGGGCGGCGCGGGCCTTGGCGAAGGCCGCGTCGACCTCTTCCTCGGAGGTGACGTTGCACTTGCAGAAGATGCCGCCGACTTCTTTTGCGACTTCTTCGCCCTTGGCTTCGTTCATGTCGAAGATGGCGCACTTCACGCCCTGGGCCGCGAGTTGGCGGACCGTGGCTTCGCCGAGGCCCGAGGCGCCGCCGGTGACAACCGCGGCGATAGAGGAATTGAGTTTCATGGACGCGTCGCTCCCGGTTCTGTTTAGATCAGATCTTGTTTCCCCCGAGGCTTTAGCCCGATGAGCTCCAAGTCAAAAGCGTCACCCGACGTCAATGCCGACGGTTTCGACCCAAGGTCTGAGGTCGACCCCAAGCGCGCCCTGGTCCCGGCGGTGCAGAAGGTCAATGAGCAGCGGGTGGCGGAGGGCTTCTGGCCCAAGTTCCGCAAGGTGGCGGCCAAGATCCCCTTCGCCGACGACGCCCTGTCGGTCTGGTACTGCGCCCGCGACCCGGCGACCCCGAAGGCCGCCAAGGGCCTGATGATGGCGGCGCTGGCCTATTTCGTCCTGCCCACCGACGCGCTCCCCGATATCCTGGGCGTGATCGGCTTCACCGACGACGCGGCGGTCTTCGCCGCCATGATGGCGGTGGTGGGCAAGAACCTGAAGCCTCGGCACCGCGCGGCGGCCAAGGGTTTCCTGGAGCGGATGGGGCGGTAGGTCGCCCCGGTTCCCAATGACGACCTAGAGCATGATCGCTTGAGACGGAACCGCGCAGCGGTCCCGGCTCAGGCGTGAATCATGCTCTCGCTTATATCTGGAGCCTGATTCACCGCATCGGCGGAATCGCGAAGCGATTCCGCCTCAACGGATCAGGCTCTAGACGGGCTCCACCAGCGCCGCCGCGGCCATCTTGGCCTTGCTGGTCACGTGCTCGCGCCAGGTGATGAAGAGCGTGGAGACCACCACCACGGCCGCGCCGACGATGGTCCAGATCCCCGGGACCTCCTGGAACAGGGCGAAGCCGACGATCACCGTAAAGACCAGGCGGATATAGTCGATGGGGGCCATGGCGCCGGCGTCGCCGATGGACATGCCCTTGATGTAGCAGCCCTGGGTGATGGTCCCCAGCACGCCCATGGCCGCCAGCAGGGCCAGGTCGACAGGCTCTGGCCAACGCCAGGTCAGGAATGCGCCGGGCACGGCCAGCACCAGGCCGAGCGTCGCCGACCAGACCAGCAGCACCATGGGGGCATGATCGCGCGTCATCACCTTCATGCCGGTGATGGTGAGGGCGAAGAGGAAGGACGAGGCCAGCATGGCCATGGCCGGCAGGCCGATGACGAACTCATCGCCCCCGCCGGGGCGCAGCATGATGAGGACACCCAGGAAGCCGACGACGGCGGCCCCGATGCGCAGCGGACCGACCGGCTCGCGCACCACGAAGAAGGCCAGCGGCACCAGCCACAGGGTGCGGGTGAAGGATAGGGCGTTGGCGTCGGCCAGCGGCATCTTCTGGAAGGCGTAGAAGGACAGGATCATCCCCACCGTGCCGGCCGCCGAGCGGAAGATCAGGATGCCGGGCCGGGTGGTGGCGAAGGCCGCGCCGCGGTGCTTGAGGATCACCGGCAGCATGATCAGGAAGCCGAAGAACTGCCGGTAGAAGGTCTGCAGCGAGGCGGCGTAGTCGTCCCCCAGATACTTGATCAGGGTGGTCATGGCGGTGAAGCCAAGGGCCGAGGCCACCATCCACAGGGCGCCGTGCAGGTTGGGGGACAGGCCGGGCTTGGCCGGGGCGTCAGCGCTCACGAATCCACCCGGTGATGGAGAGCCGCTCCGCGCCCGCGAAGCTGGCGACCTGGGTCACCGCGTGCTGCTGGGGGACGCGGAAGATGTTCAGGGCGTTGAAGGTAGGCGTATAGGCCTCGCTGACATGGCCATCGGCGTCGTGGAAGGCCAGCAGTCCACCCCAGTCGGGCCGCCAGGCCGGCGTGAAGTTCAGCACCATGGCGTAGAGCCGCTTCTTGCCCGCCACGTCGTCGTCGTGGGCGGTGAGGAAGTCGCCGGGCCGGTAGCGGGTGGCCTGGGCGTCGGCATAGGCGCAGCGGGGGTCGCCGGTGAGGGTGCGGATGAAGGCCAGGAACCCCTCGCTGTTGATCAGATCATAGACCGCCTCGAGGGGCGCCAGGGCGCCGCCGGTGCGCTGGCCGGCCTCCATCAGGTCCGAGAGCCGCCAGGCGTCGAACTGATACTGGAAGCCGGTCTTGCCCCCCTCCAGGATCGCCGCCTCCAGCTCCGCCCGGCGCTCGGGCGGCATGGCGGCCAGGGTGTCGAGGGCGATGTCGTAGCTCTTTCCCGAGGCGGTCAGGGAGCGGTGGTAGGGCGCGGCGATCAGGGCCGCATGGATCGCCTGGGCGTCCCGGACTGGAAGGATGCCAGGCAGGTGCAGGCGGCCGAAGCGCTCAAAGGCCGGGCGCAGCCTGGCGGAGTCGAGGCCCCGGCTGAGTTGCAGCGCCCGGGCCAAGCCTCAGGCCGTCGCGCCGGGCAGGGCGTCGCCGAACAGGGCGGCGAAGGGCGAGCCCGCGGTGGCGTCCCAGGCATGGCGGCCGCCGACGGTGATGCCGCCGTCCACCACGATGTGGGTCCCCGAGACGAAGGCCGAGTCGTCGGAGGCCAGGTAGAGGGCGGCCTTGGCGATGTCCTCGGGCATGCCGGCCTTAGGCACCGGCTGCACCTTGGCGGCGTTGTCGGCGACGCGGGCGGCCATCTGGTCGGCCACCTCGCGGGGCAGGCCCAGCGAGGCGCCGAAGATCGAGGTGGCGATCAGGCCCGGGCAGATGGCGTTGACGCGGATCTTCTGCGGCGAGAGCTGGGCGGCGGCGGCGCGGCTCATGTGGATGACGCTGGCCTTGGCGCTGGAATAGGCGATGGGGCCCCAGCCGGCCTGCAGGCCGGCGATGGAGGCGGTGTTGATGATCGAGCCGCCGCCCCGCTCCAGCATCAGGGGCACGGCGTGCTTCATGCCCAGAGCCGGGCCGCGCACCAGGACGTCGAAGATCCAGCTCCAGCCGTCGGCGGTGATCTCGGCGATGGAGGTCATCCGGTCGGAGATGCCGGCGTTGTTGAACAGGATGTCGAGGCCGCCGAATTCGCTCTTGGCGAGCTTCAGGGCGGCCTCGATCTCGGCCTCCTGCGTCACGTCGCAGTGGGCGTAGGCGACCTTGCCGGGGAAACGCTTCTCCAGCATGGCGCCCTTTTCGTCCTGGATATCGGCGGCGACGACGGACGCGCCCTCGGACACGAACAGCTCCACCGTGCCCAGGCCGATGCCGGAGGCGGCCCCGGTGATCACCGCGACCTTGCCCTCAAGACGTCCCGCCATTGCGCTCTCCCCTTATATGATCGGCGATCACTAAAGCGCGGTGGTCGCCGCGTCGAGAGGCGCCGGCCTAGTCGACCGTCACCACGACCTTGCCCATGGCCTTGCGGCTGCCCAGGTGGGCGATGGCGTCGGCGCCCTTGGAGAGCGGGAAGCGCTCCGACACGTGGGGCTTCACCTTGCCCTGGGCATAGAGCTCCAGCAGCTCCTCCACCGACTTGGCGAACAGTTCCGGATTCTTGGTGGTCCAGGTGCCCCAGAAGACGCCGACGATGTCGCAGCCCTTGAGCAGGGTGAGGTTCAGCGGGATCTTCGGGATGTCGCCGGCGGCGAAACCGATCACCAGATAGCGGCCCTCCCAGGCGATGGAGCGCAGGGCGGGCTCGGCATAGTCACCGCCGACCGCGTCATAGATCACGTCGAAGCCGTTCTCGCCGCCGGCTTCCTTGAAGAGCGCGCCGAGCGCCTTCTGGCCGTCGCGGTCGAAGGGGCCGCGGCCATAGACGACGCCCGCGTCGGCGCCGTGCTTGATGGCCAGGTCGCATTTCTCCTGGGACGAGCAGGCGGCCACGACGCGGGCGCCCATGGCCTTGCCCAGCTCCACGGCCGACAGGCCGACGCCGCCGGCGGCGCCCAGGACCAGCATGGTGTCGCCGGCCTTCAGGTGACCGCGGTCCTTCAGGGCGTGATAGCTGGTGCCATAGGTGAGGATGAAGGCCGCCGCCACGTCGTGGGGCATGCTGTCGGGGATGTGCCACAGACGGTTGGCCGGCAGCAGGACCTCTTCGGCCAGGCCGCCCCAGCCGGTGTTGGCGAGAATCCGGTCGCCGACCTTCACATTGGTGACGCCTTCGCCGATCGCCTTGACCACGCCCGACAGTTCTCCGCCGGGGGAGAAGGGCCGGGGCGGCTTCATCTGGTACTTGTCCTCGATCATCAGCACGTCGGGGAAGTTGATCCCCACGGCCTTGGTGCTGATCACGGCGAAGCCGGGACGGACTTCCGGGGAGTCCACATCCTCGTAGGACAGGGTCTCAGGGCCCCCGGTGGTCTTGCTCAGCAGCGCCTTCATCATCGTCTCCCGGACATCGTTTTTCGAAAGTTGGCGGACGCTAGCGCAGCCCTTCCCTGGGCGGAAGTCCGGCGCCGAACATTTGTTTGACCCTGCGCGGCGATGGGCCGATTTGGCGTGGGAGGCGCCAGGCCCTATATTGGCGAGCTTCCAGCCAGCGAGTTCCTCCCCTTGGGCTTCACCCTCGACCTTTCGCGCGCCGCCTCGGTGGCGGCCGCTCCGACGAAGCCGAACCTCTGCGGCCTGACCCGCAAGGGCCTGGTGGAGACGCTGATCGCCGCCGACGTGGTCCCGGCGCCCAAGGCCAGGATGCGCGCCAACCAGATGTGGCGCTGGATCCACCACTATGGGGTCACCGACTTCGAGGCGATGACCGACATCGCCAAGGAGACCCGCGCGGTCTTGGCGCAGGCCTTCACCCTGACCCGGCCTGAGATCGTCGAGCGCCAGGTGTCCAAGGACGGCACCCGCAAGTGGCTGATCCGCATGGCGCCGGGCATCGAGGTGGAGACCGTCTACATCCCCGACGTTGGCCGGGCCGGGGCGCTGTGCGTCTCGTCCCAGGTGGGCTGCACCCTGAACTGCACCTTCTGCCACACCGGCACCCAGGCCCTGGTCCGCAACCTGACCGCCGCCGAGATCGTGGCCCAGGTTCAGGTGGCCCGCGACGACCTGGACGAATGGCCGTCTCCCAAGGAGGATCGCCGGCTCTCCAACATCGTCTTCATGGGCATGGGCGAGCCGCTCTACAATCTGGACAACGTCGCCGACGCCATCGACATCATCTCGGACGGCGAGGGCATCGCCATCTCGCGGCGGCGGATCACGGTCTCCACCTCGGGCGTGGTCCCGGAGCTGGAGGCGCTGGGGAACCGCACCCAGGCCATGCTGGCCATCTCCCTGCACGCCACCAACGATCCGCTGCGCGACGTGCTGGTGCCGCTCAACAAGAAGTACCCGATCGAACAGCTGATGGCTGGGATCCGCGCCTATCCGGGCCTGTCCAACGCCCGTCGGGTGACCTTCGAATATGTGATGCTCAAGGGCGTCAACGACAGTCCCGCCGAGGCCCTGGCCCTGGTGAAGCTGATGAAGGGCGTCCCGGCCAAGATCAACCTGATCCCCTTCAACCCCTGGCCGGGGACCGACTATGTCTGCTCCGACTGGGGGGCGATCGAGAAGTTCGCCGCCATCCTCAACCGGGCCGGCTTCGCCTCGCCGATCCGCACCCCGCGCGGGCGCGATATCCTGGCGGCCTGCGGTCAGCTGAAGAGCGAGAGCGAGAAGGTCCGCGCCAGCGCCCGGCGCAAGGCCGTGGCGGAGCCCGAGGTCCTGGACTCGCCCGCCGCCTGAACGGTTTTCGCCTCGCCGAAAAGTCCATGCTAACGATGGGGACCGCCAGTTCCTCGCCCAAGGATCCCGATGCCGCCAGAGCTCCAGTCGCCTGAGATCCAGGCCTTCGCCACCGGCTTTCCCATCACCCTGCTGCATGCGGGGCTGACGGTCCTGATCCTGTTCCTCGGCAGCGTCCTCTACGTGCTGCTGACCCCACACCGCGAGATCGCCCTGATCCGCGAGGGGAACTCGGCCGCAGCCCTCTCGCTTGGGGGGGTCATGATCGGCCTGTCCATCCCGCTGGCGGTGTCGCTGACGGCCTCCACATCGCTGATCGAGATCGGCATCTGGGGCGCCTCGACGGTGGTGGTGCAACTGCTGATCTTCCGCCTGGTGGACATGCTGCTGCGCGGCCTGCCCCAGCGAATCCAGGAAGGCGAGATCTCCGCCGCCGCCCTGCTGGTGGGCGCCAAGCTCGCCACCGCCTTGATCCTCGCCGCCGCCGTGGCGGGCTGAGGGGGCCATGCTCTTCCCCAAGCTGCCGGACTGGCTGGTCTATGCGGCTGTGGTGCTGGCGCTGCTGATCGCCGCGGTCGGCCGGCAGGAGCGCGCCGACGCCCCGCCGCCGCCGCCGCCGGTGCCCGGGGAAGAGGGCGTGCCGCTGGGGCCCGCCTCGCCGTTTGATCCCTCCATCGTGGTGGACGTCCCCGCCCAGGCTGAGCCGGGGCTGGGGACCGCCTTTTCCGTGGCCGAGCGCGGGGTCTGGGTCACCGCCCGCCACGTGGTGGACGGCTGCACCCAGGCCGCCATCGTGGTGGCCGAGGGCCGCGGCGTGGCCGCCAAGGTCCGCATCGACCAGCGGGGCGAGGCCGCGATCCTGACCACCGAGGGCGGGGCGCCGCCGCTGCCCCTGGGCCTCGACCAGAAGCTGCGCCGGGGCGACCGCGCCTATCATCCGGGCTTCCCCCAGGGCCAGTCCGGCGAGGCCACCTCGCGGCTGCTGGGGCGTGAGAACCTGGTGGTGCGGGGCCGGGGCGCCCGCACCGAGCCGGTGCTGGTCTGGGCCGAGACCGGTCGCACCGACGGTTTGAAGGGCACGCTGGCTGGCCTGTCGGGCGCGCCGGCCCTCGACAGCGCGGGCCGGGTGATCGGGGTGACCGTGGCCGAGGCCCCCCGCCGGGGCCGCATCTACACCACCGCGCCTGAGACGCTTGGCGCGGCCATGTCCGAGGCCCACGAACGTCCCGCCAGCTTCGCGGTCGGCGAGAGCGTCACCACCGACAACTACGGCCGCGTCGCCGACGCCCTGCGCCGCGACCTGCGGGTGGCCCAGGTGATCTGTCTGTCGACGAACTAGGCCGGTTCGGGTTCGGGTTCGGGGTCGGCCTCTGTCCCGCCGGCCGGCATGTCGGCGGTCCGCGCCGCGACGATGAAGACCAGGATGATCCCCAGCACGCCCAGCAGGGCGGAATAGACGAAGAACACCACATAGCCGGAGCCGAGGGCGGCGGGCGTCACGCCGGACTTCTCCATGGCGCTGGCGAAGGTCTCCGGCGGCAGGCCGGTGAACAGGCCCTTGAGCCCCGCGAACATGCCGCCCTGGTCGGCGGCCTTGGCCGAGCCCTCCACCACCTTGCCCGACTGGGACGCCACCAGCTTTCCCAGCAGGGCGTAGAAGGACGAGAACATGGCGTACTGGGTGGCGGTGAAGCCGGCGCCCGTCAGGCTGGACATGTAGGCGATCAGGCAGGTGCCGGCGAAGCCCGAGGCGATGTTGTCCACCCCGATGGCGACGCTGAGCGCCCAGAGGTTGGGGCCCTGGAAGGCCAGCCAGGCGAAGACCAGGTTGGAGATGGGGCCAGCGAAGGCGCCGATCACCATGGAGCGCATGAGGCCCAGGCGTGCGACGCAGAAGCCGCCGAGGCCCACCCCGATCACCGACATCACCACGCCCAGCACCTTGCGGACCTCGGCGATCTGCAGCTTGTCGAAGCCAAGGTCGATGTAGAACGGGTTCATGATGTTGAGCACGAAGTCGCTCAGGCGGTAGACGCAGATCAGGGCCAGGATCAGCCCCGCCACGTCGCCGTAGCGGCGGAAGAAGTCGATGAAGGGCGCCCCCAGCGCCGTTGACAGGTAGCGGCCGGGTCTGGTCGGCGCGCCGGGGATCGGCAGGGCGGCCACCACGATCAGGGCCACGCCGGTGAGGATGCCGCCGACCTGCGCGAACACCCCGAAGGGCTTGGCTTCCCAGGCCGCCTTGATGGCGTCGCCCAGTTGGGGCTGGCCGATGGCGGTGGTGACCGATTGCAGAACGGTGGCGTTGCCCGCCAGGCCCGAGCCGAAGATCAGGGCGCCCAGCAGGACGATGGCCAGGCGAATGACCCACTCGATCCCGTCGCGCCACGGAACCCCCGCGACGCCCTGGAAGTCGATATCCCGCAGGATGTGCTTGGCCTCGCGCGGCGCCCCCAGCACGCCTGCGACCCCCACCACCATCAGGCCGGCCATCAGGGCGTAGGATAGGCTCCAGCCCACCACGTCGGACATGGCCAGCGGAACGACGCCGGCCACGATCATGGCGATGCGGTAGCCCCACTGGTAGGCGGCCGCCATGGCGCCTTGCTTCTCGGTGTCGGCCGCCTCGATGCGCCAGGCGTCGATGACGATGTCCTGGGTGGCCGAGGTGAAGCCCACGAACACCGCGAAGGCGGCCATCAGGCCGAGGCTGGTCTTGGGATCCACCCCAGAGATCAGCCACAGGCCCAGCATGATCAGGGCCTGGCAGACCAGCATCCAGGAGCGGCGGTGGCCAAGCCACTGGGTCAGGCCCGGTATGGCCGCCCGGTCGATCATCGGGGCCCAGAGCAGCTTGAGAGAATAGGCGAGCGTCGCCAGGCTGAAGAAGGCGATCACCTCCAGGCTCAGCCCGGCGTCACGGAGCCAGGCCGACAGGGTGTCGAAGATCAGCAGGTTGGGCAGGCCGGACGCGAAGCCCAGGGCCAGCATGACCAGGGCGCGGCGCTCGCCATAGACCTTGATGGCGCTCCAGGCGCTGCGCTTCGGCGCGGCTTCGATGGTCATGGCGGCCTCCCCCGGATCGTCGTCGGGGCAGGCCCCGACCTAGCCGACCTTGGCGCGGTCCGGGGTTTCCGTCCAGCCGCCGCGGGTCAGCCTGGCCAGGATCCCGCGCAGGGCGTCCGGGGCCAGCGGCTTGACCAGGAAGTCGTTCATCCCCGCCGCCAGGCAGGCGTGACGATCGTCCTCGAAGGCGTTGGCGGTGAGGGCCACCACCGGGGTGTCGAGGCCCGACGCGCGAAGGGCTCGCGTGGCGTCGAGGCCCGACATGCCGGGCATGCGCATGTCCATCAGGATCAGGTCGTAGCGGCCGACCTTGAGAGCGGCCATGGCGTCCTCGCCGCCGCCGGCATGGTCGACCTTGCAGCCCTCGCGGGCCAGCAGGGTCCGGGCCAGCAGGGCGTTGATGGCGTTGTCCTCCACCAGCAGCACCCGCGCGCCGGGCGCGATGGCCGGCGCGATCCGTTCGTCCTCGACGGCGTCGGCGCGCTGGGCGCCTTCGCCCAGGACGGCCAGGACCCGCTCGGCCAGGGAGGCGCGGCGCAGGGGCTTGATCAGGTAGCCGGCGAAGCCCTGGGCCCGGTAGGTCTCGATGCGGGCCCGTTCGTTCGGCGGCAGCAGGATGATGGCGGGGCGGGAGTCCGGCGGGCAGGAGGGGGCCAGGGCGTGGTCCACCAGCAGGACCTGGGCCTGCTTGCCCTCGCCAATGACCGCCTTGCCGCCGGCGGCCGCGATCTGGCGGCGCGCGGCCTCGGCGACCACCGGGTTGGGGGAGAGCACGCCCACCGTCCGGCCGGCCAGGGGCGCCTCGCCGAGCGCCGTGATGCGGGGGAAGGCCGCCTCGAACCAGAACAGCGCGCCGCCGCCGGGGGCGTCTTCCACGCCCACCTCGCCGTCCATGGCCGCGGCCAGCTTGCGGGCGATGGCCAGGCCCAAGCCCGCGCCGCCCAGCTGGGCGCCGTCATAGGAGGGGTCGGCCTGGGCGAAGGCCTCGAAGATCTTCTCCCGCGCCGCCTGGGTGACCCCGGGGCCGGTGTCGGAGACGCTGAAGCGCAGGCGCGAGCCGTCGCGCTCGGTGACGCTCAGCAGGACCCCGCCGGTCTCGGTGAACTTCACGGCGTTGCCGGCGAAGTTGAGCAGGATCTGGCGCAGACGGCCCTCGTCGGCCAGAGCCTGGCCGATGCCGGGAGGGGCGGCCCAGGCGACCTCGAGGCCCTTTTCCTGGGCGCGCGGCGAGAGCAGTTCGCTCACCGAGCGCAGCAGGCCCTCCACGTCCATGGTGGCCGGATGCAGTTCGATCTTGTCGGCGCCCAGCTTGGCGAAGTCGAGCACGTCATTGACCAGGGCCAGAAGGTGTTCGCCGGAGTCCCGCAGGGCGGCGACATAGGCCCGCTGTTCGGCCGTGAGGCCGGTGCCCTCCAGCAGGCGCGCCATCCCCAGCACTCCGTTCAGCGGGGTGCGGAACTCGTGGCTGAGCGAGGCGAGTTGCTCGGCGCTGACGCGGGCGTCGGGGGCGGGGGTGGTCGGGGTTTTGCGGGCCATGGAAGCAGCCTAGCCCGCGCGGCTTAACGGGCGGTCAAGCGCCCGCCCCGCCCCGCGCGACGGATGCAACTTTCTGGCGTAGCGAACGGCGGTATGTGAGTTGGCCGCCCGCAGGCCGCAAATGACTGATCGATAAGCGAAACTGGCGCATCTGCACCGTTACGGCTGGACGCAGGTTCGGGCCCGCTCTTAACTATCCACCTTATGGGCGAGCACTGGAAATGACCGAGGACCCCGTCGAACTCCTCACGCCGCGCGAGCGGGAATGTCTTCGCCTGGTGGACCGACATCTGAGTTCCAAGCAGATCGCCCGTGAACTGGGCATGTCCAAGACCTCCGTCGACACCTATTGCGACCGCGCGCGGCGCAAGCTGGGGGTCGATGACCGCTACACCGCCGCGCGGCGCCTGGTCGACCACGACCGCGGTGTCCTGATCGCGTCAGGACACGATCCGATCAGGACAGACAGCCGACCTCCCGCAGCGCCTTCTCGGGGCGACAGGGGAGGACAGGCCGATGGCCGACTGGATGAAAGCATTGCTCGAGGTGGACCCGTCCCAGCCGGACTGGGAAGGCCAGGAGCAGAGGGCGGCGGTGAACCGGGTGACGCGGTTGGGCCAGGAGGTGCAGGCCTTCGAGGCCCGCTGGCCGGCGCTGGAGGACGAGGCGTATCCGACCCCGAGCTTCACCTGGAGCCAGCTGGAGCGGCAGCTCGCCGATCTGGCGGGCTGTCCGGTCAAGGCGGGGATGGCTCGCGACCTGGTCTCGGCCACCCGCAAGATGTCGCGCTTCAAGCCCCCGGAAATGGTCCTGCGGGAAATCCTCTGCATGACCTGGGCGCTCTTGGACGAGGGCTTTCAGCCTCCGCCGGAGGGATCGGCCGAAATGCCCTGACCCCCGCCGTCCGACTGGGGCTGATCGGCCTGATCGCCATCATCACCGCGCTGGCCTTCGGGGGCATGCTGGCCGGCCTCCGCGCCCTGCAAGACCTCGCCTAGCTAACCCCCAAACCCCATTCGTTTTAGCAGCACCGCGCCGGGTCGCCCGGCGTGCAGGAGATCCCTCATGCTCAAGCAACGCCGTCTGGTGGCCGACCAGGTCGCCGCCAGCCTCTTCGAAGCCGAAGCCGCCATTGACCTCGCCCTGGCCAAGGCCGCCGCCTTGGCCGGCATCATGCCGGGCCTGCGCTCCGAAGCCGGCATCTCGGCCCTGATCGGCCAGGGCGCCGTGGAGCGGGCCAGTGAGGCCCTCGCCGCCCTGGCGACGGCGCGGCGCGCCATCTGCGAGACCCACATGGAACTCAGCCTCGCCCAGAAGCAGATGGGCCTGGGCGCCGTGATGTACGGCGACTCCCTGCCCAAGCCGCAGATGGCGGGCGACGCCGCCCCGACCCTGCGCGCCGTGGCCCGGGCCGCGCGCGCCGCCTGAACACACCGCTACAAGCCAAGGCCGACTTCTGCCAAGGTCGGGCCCTCAGTCGCTGGGGGCCCGACGCCTTTGGTCTTCGCCACCCTCGCGCAGCAGACCTGGATCGCCCTGATGCTGCTGGTCTCCGGTTTCGCCCTGTGGCGGGGCAAGGGGCCTGAGCGGGCCATCGCCCTGGCCAACCTGGCGGCCTGGATCCTGACTCCGCTCGCCTACCGCAACAGTCTGATGGACCCCCAGTGGGGGGTCTTCATCGTGGACGGGATGTTCATGCTGCTGCTGGTCTGGTTCGCGGCCACCACCGACCGAAACTGGCTGTTGTTCGCCGCGGCCTTCCAGCTGCTGGCGGTGATCACCCACGTCGCCATCGCCGTCGATCCCGGGGTCCGCACCCTGGCCTATTTCCGGGGCCTGGTGATCTGGAGCTATTTGGTGCTGGGGGCGCTGGCCGTCGGCGCCTGGAACATGCACCGCGAACGGTTAGCCCACCGGGCTTAGGCCGCCCGCGCCGACCCGCCGATAGATCAGCGCCTCGGCGACGTGCACCCGCTTGATCGGCCCGGCCCCCTCCAGGTCGGCGATGGTGCGGGCCAGCCGCAGGGTGCGCGTCCAGCCCCGCGCGGTCAGGCCATTGGCCTCGGCGGCCCTGGCCAGCAGGGCCTTGGCCTGCGGATCAAGCTCGGCGATGGTCTCCAGCCATTCCCCCTCCGCCCGGGCGTTGACCGGGGCGGCGTGCTCATGGCCCGACGTCGTCGCGCGCTCGGCGGCCAGGTCGCGAGCCTGGGCCACGCGGGCGGCGGCCTCGGCGGTGCCTTCGGTGGGCGCGGGCAGGGCGAGATCGGCGGCGCTGACCGGGGGCACGTCGATCTGCAGGTCGATGCGGTCGAGGAAGGGGCCCGAGACCTTCATCTGATAGTCGGTCTGACAGCGAGGCGCGCGGCCGCAGGCGCCGCGTCCAGGCCCGCCATGGCCGCACTTGCAGGGGTTCTGGGCGGCCACCAGCTGGAAGCGAGCCGGATAGCGCACGTGGGCGTTGGCGCGGGCCACCACCACCTCGCCGGTTTCGAGGGGTTGCCGGAGGGAGTCCAGGGCCTGGGCCGAGAACTCCGGCAGTTCGTCCAGGAACAGCACGCCGTTGTGGGCCAGCGACACCTCGCCCGGCTTCACCCGGACGCCGCCGCCAGTCAGGGCCGCCATGGTGGCGGAGTGGTGCGGGGTCCGAAACGGGCGCGCTCGGGTCAGTTCGCCCTTGGCGATCAAGCCGGCCACCGAGTGGATCATCGAGGTCTCCAGCAGCTCGGCGGGCGAGAGCGGGGGCAGGAGGCCAGGCAGGCGGGCGGCCATCATCGATTTGCCCGAGCCGGGAGGTCCGGTGAACAACAGGTTGTGGCCCCCCGCCGCGGCGATCTCCAGGGCGCGCTTGGCGTTCTCCTGGCCCTTGACGTCCTTCAGGTCCGGAACCCGTTCGCCGTCCAGGATGGCGCCCGGCTTGGGCGGCCCCAGCATCTGGGTTCCGCGGAAGTGGTTCACCAGCGAGATCAGAGAGGGGGCGGCCAGGACCTGGGTGTCTCCGGCCCAGGCGGCTTCGGCCCCGCAGGCCTCCGGACAGATGAGGCCCAGGCCCAGGGCCCCGGCCGCCACCGAGGCGGGCAGGGCGCCGGCCACCTGGACGATGCGGCCATCGAGGGAGCGCTCCCCCATTGCCGCCCACTCGGTCAGCCGGTCGGGGGGAATGATGCCCATGGCGGCCATGACGGCCAGGGCGATGGGCAGGTCGTAGTGGCTGCCCTCCTTGGGCAGGTCGGCCGGCGCCAGGTTGACGATGATCCGCTTGCCCGGCAGCGCCAGGCCAAGGCCGGAGAAGGCCGCCCGCACCCGTTCGCGGCTTTCGCCCACCGCCTTGTCGCCCAGGCCGACGACGATGAAGGCGAACTCGCCGCCGGTGAGCTGCACCTCGACATCGACGCGCCGCGCCTCAACCCCTTGAAACGCCAGCGTGACGACCCGTGCTGCCATGGCTCACGTCCCCGGTTTGAGCATGTTTTATCCACAACCCCATCACGCCGCGCGGGTCGGATCAAGAACAAAAAAGGAACCTATGGAGAAGATGAGGGGTTTCCGTGGCCTAGATGTCGAAGCTATGAAGGTTGTTCACCCGGGATCGGGTTGAGAGAGTGGGGTTGCGAAGCTCCAACCTCTAACCGGGAGACCCCGGATGAACGTCCATAAGAATGCCCGTCTGACGCCGTCGGGTCGAGCCTTGCTGGCCGA
>NZ_JAUYAF010000021.1 GCF_030693625.1 Phenylobacterium sp. | reverse complement strand
CAGGGAGCGCGCCGTGAGCCAGGTTCAGCCGTTTGAGGTTCAGTGGGACGAGGCCCGGGTGGCCGATGTCCTGGGCAAGGTCGCCGCCTATGCGTGGCCGCCGATCCCTGAGGTTCCCGATGGCTGGGCCTATGGCTGCGACGGCGCCTGGCTGAAGAGCCTCTGCGACCATTGGACGGGCGCCTATGACTGGCGCGCCGCCATGGCCGACCTCAACCGCTTCCCGCAGTTCACCGCCAAGGTCGAGGATTTCGACATCCACTTCCTGCATGTGGTGGGCGAGGCCAAGGGCAAGCGGCCGCTGATCGTCACCCACGGCTGGCCGGGATCGCACTACGAGTTCTGGCAGGTCATCGAGAAGCTGGCTTTCCCCAGCCGCTTCGGCGGCCAGGCCGCCGACGCCTTCGACCTGGTGATCCCCTCCCTCCCCGGCTTCGGCTTTTCGTCAAAGCCAACCCGGCCCATCGGCCAGCGCACCACCGCGCGGCTGTTCAACACCCTGATGACGCAGGTGTTGGGCTATCCGAGCTACATCGCCCAGGGCGGCGACTGGGGGGCGATGGTGACCTCCTGGCTCGGACACGACCACGGCCAGACCGTGCGCGCCATCCACCTGAACATGATGGCCTTTCGCCCCTTCGGCGGTCCACAGACCCCCGACGAGATCGGCTGGCTCACCCGGCAGGGCGCCATGATGGACGTCATGGGCGCCTATTTCCGCCTACAGGCCTCCAAGCCCCAGTCCCTGGCCTGGATGGGGGCGGGCAACCCCGTGGGCCAGGCCGCCTGGATCGCCGAGCGCTTCCACGACTGGTCCGACCTGCGGGCGAAGCCCCTGGACGCGGTCCACCCCAAGGACCGCCTGCTGACCAACATCATGATCTATGTGATGACCGGCAGCTTCGCGACGGGCGCCTGGTACTATCGTGGCCTGCTGGAGGAAGGCGGGATCGCCTTCAAGGAAGGCGAGCGCTGCGAAACCCCGACCGCCTTCGCCAACTTCCCCGGCGAGCCGCTCTATACCGCCCCGCCCCGCACCTGGGCCGACCGCGCCTACAACATCACCCGCTGGACCGAGATGCCCCGCGGCGGGCACTTCGCGGCCATGGAGGAGCCCGACCTGTTCGTCGCCGACGTGCGGGACTGGGGAAAGGGCGTCTAGCTCTTTTCAACGGCTGGCGATCGGTTCTATTCGGCGGATGGCCCGATACGACTTCGCATCCGACAACACCGCCCCCGCCACGCCCGAGGCGATGAACGCCCTGGTGGCCGCCAATGCCGGCGTCACCTCCGGCTACGGCTCCGACCCCATCACCAAGGCCGGCGCCGACGCGGTCCGCGCCCTGCTGGACGCCGACGCCAGCGTGCGGTTCGTGGCGTCGGGGACGGCCGCCAACGCCATATCCCTGGCCACCCTCTGCCAGCCCTTCGAGGGCGTGCTGTGTCACCAGCATTCCCACATCGCCACCGACGAGACAGGCGCGCCGGGCTTCTTCGGCCATGGCCTGGGGATGATCACCCTCCCAGGGGACTCGGGACGCATTGATCCTGGGAGCCTGGTGGGGCCGCTGGCCGCTCCCGACCAACCGCACTGGCAGGCGCCGGCGGCGCTCTCGGTCACCAACGCCACGGAGTACGGCACGGTCTATTCCGTCGCCGAGTTGAAGGCCCTGATCGATCCGGTGAAGGCCAAGGGCTACCGCGTCCACCTCGACGGGGCGCGGCTGGCCAATGCGGCGGCGGCGGGCTTTGACCTCAAGGCCATCAGGACCCTGGGGGTCGACATCCTGGTGGTGGGGGGGGCCAAATCGGGCATGACGCCGTCCGAGGCCGTGGTGATCTTCGACCCCGTCCTGGCCCACCGCTTCGACGCGCGGCTGAAGCAGTCGGGGCAACTGCCGTCCAAGGGCCGCTTCTACGCCGCACCCTTCATCGGCATGCTGGAGGACGGCGCCTTCGTCCGCCACGCCGCCCACGCCAACGCCATGGCCAAGCGTCTGGCCGCCCTCATGCCCTTCCCCATCGCCCACCCTGTGGAGGCCAATGCGGTCTTCGTGGAGATGGACGAGCCGACCCTGCAGCGGCTGCACGCCGCCGGCTGGTTCGTCTACCGGTTCATCGATGGCTCGGTGCGCTTCATGTGCTCGTGGGCCACCACCTCCGAGGTGGTGGATGAATTGGGCGTGGTGCTCCAGTCGATCCGCTAGCGGGCCAGCCAGCCCAGGACTTCGGGCCAATGCTTGTGGGGCAGGAAGTGGCCGGCGTCCGGGAAGGTGCGGAGGCTCTCCTGGCGGTCGTTCAGCCAGACCGTGACATCGGCGGCGGTGTTCATGGGGTCCTGCTCGCCATGCCATACGGTGATGGGGGCCGACAGGCGCGACAGGTCCAGGGTCGGGCTGCGGGCCGAACACTTTATCTCGTCGGCGATGCCCCGGCTGGTGAGGGCCAGCGACTCCGAAATGTAGTCGACGATAAATTCCAGCACGCCGGGATGGGTGCGCAGATAGGCCGCGTCGCCGGGCGCGGAGGCGGCCGCCCGGACGAACTTTTCCAGCTGCTTGCGGGTCAGCTGCAGCCGCATCATCGCGAAGACCATGTCGGCCAGCCAGGCGTTGCGCAGGATGCGGCGGCGGAACAGCACCACCGCGTGGCCCTTGTCCCGCTCGGTTTCCAACGTCTGGCCTGAAGGCCGCGCCGAGGCCAGCAGCACCCGGCTGGCGATCGGCCCCAGTTCGCGCGCGGCCACCAGGGCGAAGGGCGCGCCGGACATGAAGGCCGCCACCTGCACCTCGGCCAGGCCCTGGTCACGGCAGAGGTCGGCGAAGTCGCGCCCCACCGCCTCATAGCTGTAGTCGGTCCGGATGTCGGACCGACCCGCGCCCGGCCGGTCGGGACAGAGCAGGCGCAGTCCGAGGTCGCGGGCCAGGGCGTCGGTGCCGCGGGGCATGATGCTGCACCCCAGGCCCTGGTGGACCACCAGCACGGCCTTGCCCTTCGGATCCCCATAGGCGCGCCAGGCCAGGCGGCGGCCATCGGGGAGGGCCAGGAACCGGATCGGCGGCGAGGTCTCCAAGGCGCCCCGTTCGGTGGCGGCGATGGGCGGTCCCAGCAGGCCCCGCCCCGAGCTCTCCTGGAAGGAGGTGGCCAGGGAGCCGAGCTGGGTCAGGGTGCGGATCAGCTCGCTCTGTCGCGACAGACCCACCTTCTCGAAGATGGCGCGGAGCTGGTTGCGGACGGTGTTGAAGCTGACGTTCAGCTCCACCGCCGCTTCCTTCAGGGTCAGGCCGTCCTTCAGGCGGGCCGCCAGGCGGGTCTCGGCGGGGGTGAGCCCGAAGCTCTCGCGCAGGTTGGCCCAGAGCCGGTCGGTGGCCTCGACGGCCGGGAAGACGACGGCGCAGGCCCCCTCCCCCAGGGTCACGGCCCCGGCCAGGCCGGCGGCGAGCGCGGCGGGCAGGCCGCTGGCGGGAACCACATAGGCGAAGTGAGGCGCCTCGTCGTCGGCCTGGCTGAACTTGACGATGACCTGGCGGCCCTGGGTGCCACGCAGGCGATGACGGGCCTGGTCGAGGGCCTCGTGGTTGGCGGGATTGAAGAACCGCAGGCCCTGGGCTTCGATCACCCCAAGGCGCTGATGGAAGACGGCCTCGCCGGCCGCGTTCCAGGCGCTGGCCCCGCCGGCGGCGTTGATCAGCACGACGCCCACCTGGGCGGCCTCCCCCCGATCGCCAGCGAGCACGGCGAGGCGCGCGGCGCCTTCGGCCTCGGGGGGCGCATCGCTCGCCTCAACGTCCAGGGCCTGGACGATCTGCTCCCATTTGTCTGGCTCGGCGGCGATGGCGTACATCGTCTCGATCACCATCGAGACATTGGCCTTGGCCTTGGGAGTCAGGTCGGGCGGCACGGCGGGTGTCGTCTCTGGGCTCGGGGGATCCCCAAGCTTACACGACTCCCGCCCTCAGCAACCCCGCGTTGTCAGGCGCCCGCCATCTGCTTGCCACTGACGAAGCGGGCCAGACGCCCTGAGATCAATTCCTCGGCTTCGCGCACCATCCGGCTGATCAGTTCCTGGCAGGAAGGGATGTCGTGGATCAGGCCCTGGATCTGGCCTGCCGACCAGATGCCGGCGTCGTTGTCGCCCACCTCGTAGACGTTGCGGCCACGGCTGCCGGCCACCAGTTCGCGGACGTCCTCGAACTTGGCGCCCTGCTTCTCCAGCGCCACCACCTGCTGGCTGACGGCGTTGCGGGCCACCCGGCTGGTGTTGTGCATGGTGCGGAAGATCAGGTCGGTGGAGCGCTCGTCGTTGGCGACGATCTGTTCCTTGATGGCCTGGTGGATCGGGCTTTCCTTGGTGGCCATGAAGCGGGTGCCCATGTTGACGCCCTCGGCGCCCAGGGCCAGGGCCGCCACCAGGCCGCGCGCGTCGCCAAAGCCGCCCGAGGCGATCATTGGAATCTTGATCTTGTCGGCCGCGGCCGGGATCAGGATCAGGCCGGGCACGTCATCCTCGCCCGGGTGGCCGGCGCACTCGAAGCCATCGATGGAGATGGCGTCCACGCCCATGCGCTCGGCCGAGAGGCCGTGGCGGACGCTGGTGCACTTATGGACGACGATAATGCCGTGCTTCTTGAACTCGTCGACATGTTCCTGCGGCTTGTTGCCGGCGGTCTCGACGATCTTGACGCCGCTATCGATGATCGCCTGGCGGTACTCGGCGTAGGGCGGCGGGTTGATGGCCGGCAGGATGGTCAGGTTCACGCCGAAGGGCTTCTTGGTCAGGGACCGGCAGCGCTCGATCTCCTCGCGCAGCTTGTCCGGCGTAGGCTGGGTCAGGGCGGTGATGAAGCCCAGCCCGCCGGCGTTGGCGACGGCGGCCACCAGCTCGGCGCGGCCGACCCACTGCATGCCGCCCTGGACGATGGGGTGTTCGACCCCGACGAGCTCGGTGAAACGGGTCTTCAACGCCATGACGTCCTCCCAAACGGATGTTTGAGACAGTTGAAGCCCGCGACGCAGGGTCAAGCAAGCCGTTTGCGCGCGTGGACGATGTCCCTGGCATAGGCGGTGAAGCCGACGCCCGCATAGAGCGCGCGGGGCACGGGATAGCCGTCGTCGCCGCGCGGCCCCACCAGGGCGATGCGCCCCCCCACGGCCCTCAGCGCGTGAAGCGCGGCCAGGCAGACGGCTTGTCCCAGGCCCAGGCGGCGGAAGTCGGCGTCCGTGCCCACCGGCTCGAAAAGGCCCGCGCCATGGACCTCGTCCAGCCAGAGACAGGCGTTGGCGGCCAGCCGGCCGTCGGGCGCCTCGATCACCCAGTCTAGGTCGGGGCGGTAGGGCCAGGCCGCCATCACCTGCCGATAGCTCTCCCCCGTGACGCGGGAGCGGCCGGGCGGATCAGCCTCACGGCCGGCGATCCGGCTCCAGGCGTTGCGATGGGCCAGGGCCCGGCGCTCGGGATCCCCGACCTGCGCCATCGAAAGCGCGTGGAAGCCGCCCGGCAGGACCACTGGCGGCAGGTCGTCGAGGGTCCGGGACATACGCAGGGCGAAGGGGTGCTCCTCGCCGAGCGCGCGATAGCCGCGGCCAGCCAGCCGGGCCACGCCGTCCGGGTCATTGTCGAGAGCCACCGTCGTTAGGTCGCCGGTCGCCGTGGCCTCGAACCAGGCGAAGACATCATCAAACAGGTCGGCGCGCGCCGGGTCGATCTGGAAGTAGAGATGACCGCCATCCTGGATCCAACCCCAGGCGCGGACCGTGTCGCCCTCCAGCCAAAGCCGCGTCGGCCATTCGGGATCGCGCCCGACATGCTCGAACCGTTCCCAGGCCAGGTTGCCGATGTGAAAGGGGCTCCGCTCCGACCAGACGCGCTGGGTCAGGCCCTGCATGGCGCGCAGGTCCGAAGGGCCGGCATAGTCGCGGAAGGGGGGCATGCTCACCCTCTCCGGTCAGCGGTCCGGGTAGCTGGCCAGTTCGTCGGCGCGTTCGATGGTGCGCTCAAGGACACACATGTTGGCGCTAACCCGCGAAAGGGTCCCCCAGGCGTCGTCCTGCAGGGATCGGCAATCGGCGTCCTTGAAGGCCAGCCAGGCGCGCTGGGCGGCGCGCAGCTTGGCCTTCTGCTCCGGGGTGAGGTCCTTCATGGCCTTGGCGTAGTTCCGGTTCAGGCGCGCATCCTGCACCTTGAGCTCGTCGCCGATGCACTGGATCTGGCCGATGGTGGTGGCGCCGGCCTCCGAGGCCAGACAGCGGTCGAGAGCCGACTCCGGGGCGGCCTGCGCGGCCGCCGGGGCCAGCAGCAGCGCGACGACCAGCAGGCCCGTCCTCATTGCAGGCCGCTCCGGCCGATGGCGTAGAAGCGCTCGGCCCGCTGCTTCTTGAGTTCCGGGGCGGTCATCTTGGTCAGGATCGCCAGTTCCTCCTCCACCGCGTCGCCCACCGAGGCGATGGTGGCTTCGGGATCGGAGTGCGCGCCGCCCGCGGGCTCTGCGATGATCCGGTCGACGATCTTCATGCCGATCAGGTCCTGGGCGGTGATCTTCAGGGCCTTGGCGGCTTCCTCGGCGGTGCGCGCGCCGCGCCACAGGATCGAGTTGGCGCCCTCGGGCGGGATCACGGTGTAGATGGCGTGCTCGAGCATCAGGACACGGTTGCCGCAGGCGGTGCCGATGGCGCCGCCGGAGCCGCCCTCGCCGGTGACCACGGCCACCATGGGCACGGCCAGCATCAGGGATTTCTCAGTGGCGCGCGCGATGGCTTCGGCGACGCCGCGCTCCTCGGAGCCGACGCCGGGATAGGCCGCCGCGGTGTCCACGAAGCTGATCACGGGCAGGTGGAAGCGCTCGGCCATCTCCAACAGGCGGATGGCCTTGCGGTAGCCCTCCGGCCGGGCGTAGCCGAAATTGTGCTTCACGCGGGTGACGGTGTCGCGGCCCTTCTCGTTGCCCAGGACCACCACCGGCTGGCCGCGGAAGCGGCCCAGGCCGCCCATGATCGCCTGGTCGTCGGCGAACTTGCGGTCGCCGCGCAGCTCCACGAACTCATCGATCAGTCCGGCGCAGTAGTCCACGAAATGGGGACGGTCCGGATGTCGGGCCACCAGGGTTTTCTGCCAGGCGTCGAGCTTGGAATAGGCCTCGCGGCGCAGGGTCTGGGCGCGGGTCCGCAGCACCTCGATCTCACCGTCCATCGCCCCGGACCCGGTGGTCTCCGACAGCTTGGAGAGCTCCTCGATCTTGGCTTCGAGGTCGGCGATGGGACGCTCGAACTCGAGATAGTGCGCGACCATGCGGGGACTCTTCCTTCCGTTGGCGGAAGCGCCGGAAACTAGGCGGGAACCCGCAGCCTAACAAGTACGTGGCGTCGCGCCAGTTCCGTGGCTTAGCTATCTGTCGGGAACGAAATCATCCGTCGGGACCTCACCGAGCATGAAGCCTGTCCTCGTCCTCGCACTTGTCGCCCTCGCAGGCCCTTCTTTCGCCGCCGGGCGATTCGAAGCCGCCCCCACCGTCTCGGCGCAGGCGGAGGGCGGATCGGCCGGTGTGATACGCGCGGCCATGGACATCGCCGCCCCGCCCGCCGTGGTCTGGAAGGTGTTGAGCGACTGCGCCAACGCCGCGCGCTACATGCCCAAGCTACTCAGTTGCAAGACCCTGGAGCGCGACCCGGCCGGCAAGTGGGACGTCCGCGAGCACCGGCTGGAGGGCAACGCGTTCAAGCCGGTGATGCGAAACGTGTTCCGCACCACCCTGGAGCCGCCGCACCGCCTGGCGTTCCGCCGCACCGGCGGCGACTGGAAGCGCTCCGACGGCGAATGGCGGCTCACCGCCATACCCGGTGGGACCCACGTGACCTATGAACTGCACGTGGCTGTCGATGCGCCCGTCCCCGCGAGCCTGGTGCGCGGGGCGGTGGCCAAAGGCATGCCCGCCTCCATGCGCGCCCTGCGCAAGGAAGCGCTCGCCCAGGCGCAACGCTCATGACCGGTGAAGACGAAGCCCTGGTCGCCCTGTTGGCGGCGCTGAAGGCCCGGGACTACCAGTTCGTCACCCCCACCAACGACACCCACCGGCTGGTGTCCTGGCGGCTGTTCCAGGGAACACGCCACACCCTGCGGGACATCTTCGGGTGGAGCCGGCCATTCCGCGACGGCGACCTGGAGGTGGAAATCCTCGCCCTGATGCGCGAGGCCGGAATCCTGGTCGAGCGCGGGCGGCGTCTCTCCAGCGCCCTGCGGGTCTCCAGCCTCGGTGAAGACCTCTTCCTCCACTCGGCCTATCCGCCCAGGGCGAGGGACGCGGTGTTCTTCGGGCCCGACAGCTACCGCTACGCCGACTTCGTCCGTCAGGAATTGGGACACGCCAACCGGATCGTCGATATTGGCGCGGGCTCCGGGGTCGGCGGGATCGTGGCGGCGCGAGTCTGTCCCCAGGCCGCCATCGTGCTGGCCGACATCAATCCTGCGGCCCTTCGTCTGGCGCGAATCAACGCCGCCGCCGCCGTGGTCAGCGTGGAGGTCATCGAGAGCAACGGGCTTTCCAAGGTCACCGGGGCCATGGACGTGGCCATCGCCAATCCGCCCTACATCCTGGGCTCGGGCGGCCGCACCTATCGCGACGGCGGCGATCTGCTTGGCGCGCGGCTGTCGCTGGACTGGGCCAAGGCCGCCATGGACCGGCTGCCGGCGGGAGGGCGGCTGCTGCTCTACACCGGCAGCGCCATCGTCGACGGGCGCGACCGGCTGAAGGCGGAGCTGGAAGCCATCGCCTCCGGAAGAGGCGCCCAGCTGCGCTACCGCGAGATCGACCCCGACGTCTTCGGGTCCACGCTGATGCACCCGGCGTACCGGCGCGTCGACCGCATCGCGGCCGTCGGCGCCGTACTGGAGAAGCCTGGAAGCGCTCTACCAGCTTGAGCATGGCGGCAGACGGGTTCACTCTGGGATCGCCCGGTTTCCTTCAGGCCCTGAGGCGTCCATGAGCGAACTGCACACCCCAGCGCCGGACGGGTTCCTGCCTGGCCTTCCCCCAGGGGGCGGTTGGCTCACAGACTTCGAGTTCCATGATGGCGGCCTCACGGTCCACAAGACCGGGACTCAGATCCGCCTCGACGCCACCCTGATCGGCGAATGCCTCATCTGGTTCGGCTATCACATCCTTGTCCGGGCCAGATCCTGGGCTCTGGCGGCCACGCGGGGGCCGGGCCCGGCCATCTGGTTAACGCCGGACCGGCCGCGGCCGTGGTATCTGATCTGGGCGGCCATGGCCTGGAGCGGTTGCCGCATGGCCAAGACGCCCAAGGAAGCCGACGCCTGTTTCTGCTTCGAGGACGCCACCTGGGGCCAGCGCGCCCTGCCCACCCACGAGCGGGCTTTCAACTTCACCTGTCTGGACGTCTCCAAGAGCCACGTCGCCGCCGTGTTCGAGGAGGTGTTCGGCTATCCCCTGGCCATCGACCCCGAGATCTACGTCGGGGACGCGGTCGAGAAGGGCGAGCTGAATGGCGTGCATGACGGACGCATCATCGCCTGCCCGCATCCACGCCTGCCCGGCAAGACCTACCAGCGGCTGGTGGACACCGCCGTGGGGCCCTTCATCCACGACCTGCGAACCCCCTGCGTCGGCGGCAAGCCCGTCGTCGTCTGGATCAAGCGCAAGCCGGCGGACAATCGTTTTTCCATCCACAATCTCGCGGTCACCCGCGTCGATCCCGCGGAGATATACAGCGCCGAGGAGTTGGCCTTGATCGCGGCCTTCGCCGCGCGCATGGGCCTGGACTGGGGCGGACTGGACATCCTGCGCGACCAGCCCAGCGGCCGCATCTACATCGTCGACGTCAACAAGACCGATGTGGGGCCGGTGATCGCCTTGAGCTTGAGAGACAAGCTGAAGTCCACCGACGCCCTGGCCAAGGCGCTGATCGCGTTGCTGAAAGCCGACCCGCGCAAGGGCTGAGCGCAATCGAACAATGTTCGTGCAACCCCGGTCCAAGCTCCACGTTAGGTTCTCCGAGGTCGCAAGGACCCCATTGTTCACGAGACCGCCCGGACGGGATCGGTCCGTCGTTAGTTCCAGGAGAACTCACCATGAAGACGCTTAAGACCGCCTTGGTGGCGACGGCGATGCTGGCCACGGCCGCCCCCGCCTTCGCCCAGTATCAACCGACTCAGCAATACCAGCGCGACATGCGCAGCTACGAGCAGGAGCAGGCCGACTATCAGGCGAAGCTGGCCGACTACGAACGCGCCCGCGCCGACTATGACGCCCGACGCGACCGCTACGAGCGCGACCGCGCCCGCTATGATGCGCGCTACGGCTACGGCGCCTACGCCCGCAGCTACGGCCCGGCCCCGGCCTGGGGTTCGACCGACGCTAACCGCTATGGCCGCGACACCACCTATGCCGGCTCCGGCTATGCCGACCCCTGCGGGCCCTATAAAAACAACAACAACCAGGTGGCCGGCGGCCTGATCGGCGCCCTTGCCGGCGCGGCCCTTGGCTCCAACATCGCCGCGCGCAATGCCCGGACCGAGGGCGCGGTGCTCGGCGCCGTCGTCGGCGGCGCCCTGGGCGCCAGCATCGGCAAGCAGGCCGGCAAGTCCAAGTGCGATCAGGCCGGCTATTACTACAACTACGCCGAGACCAAGCCCTATCGCGAGAGCCGCTATGACCGCGGTCAGCGCACCGGCCAGTACGACTACAGCTACTACAACCGTCAGCGCTGCCGCCTGGCCCTGGCGCCGACGGACGATTACGGGAATGAAGTGCGCTACGTCCGCGTCTGCCCCGACCGCCAGGGCCGCTATCGGATCACCGGCTGACCCCCAGCCTGATCTGAGGTCCTGAGGAAGCCGTCCGCTCACGCGGGCGGCCTTTCTCGTTCCCGGCTCAGCTCTTGCGGGACAGCGGGTGCTTGCTGGCGACCACCTGGGCCAGGCGATCTCCGGCCACGTGGGTGTAGATCTGGGTGGTGGCGATGTCGGCGTGGCCCAGCAGTTTCTGCACCACCCGCAGATCAGCGCCGCCCTCCAGCAGGTGGGTGGCGAAGGCGTGCCGCAGCACGTGGGGGCTGACGCGCGCGGGATCGATCCCGGCGTCAGCGGCGGCCTCGTCCAGCAGCTGGGCGAACCGTCGCGGGGTCATGCGGCCGGCCTTGCCGCGGGACGGGAACAGCCAGGGATTGGCGAGGTCTCCCTTGGGCAGGAAGGTTTTTCGGACCTCCAGATAGGCCTTCACCGCTGTCCGCGCGGCGTTGTTCAGCGGCGCGAGGCGATCCTTGCCACCCTTGCCGGTGACCATCAGATAGGCTGGATCGCGGGCCAGCGCGGCCAGCGGCAGGGCCGTCAGCTCGGAGATCCGCAGGCCCGAGGCGTAGATCAGCTCCACCACGCAGCCGATCCGCAATCCCTGGGCACCGTCCTTGGCCGAGGCCGCAGCGATGATGGCGTCCACCTCGTCGCGGCTCAGCACCTTGGGCAAGGGCCGGCCGCGCTTGGGGGCGTCCACCCGGCGGGAAGGGTCATCCGCGCGCCAGCCCTCGCCCAGCACGAACCGGTAGAACTGGCGGACGGCGGCGCGGCGGCGCGAGGCGGTGGCGGGCGACAGGCCGCGCGCGCCCAGGGCCGCGAAATAGGCCTCGATATCCTCGGCGCTGGCGTCGCCCAGGTCCCGGCCCCGGCCGGCCAGATAGCCGGAAGCGTCGGCCAGGTCCTTGCCATAGGCGGTGATGGTGTTCTTGGCCGCCGCTCGCTCGACAGCCATCATCTCGAGGAAGGCCTCGGCCCAACCCGACGAGGCGCTCATCGGAGCCCCAGCAGGCCTTCGACAGCGAAGGCGCGGGCGTCGTCCTCAAGACCGGCGGCCCTGAGCGCCCGAATGATCCTCGCCCGGTCTCCGGCGGCGGGCCCGGCGGCTCCCGCGTCGGCGGAAATCCACAGGGCCAGCAAGGCGGTCTCGCCCTGGAGCTTTTCCACCCCGGCGGCGTCGAGGGCGAAGGCGCGAGCGGCGGGCGCCTTGGTCTCGCCCGCCGTGAAGCCCGCGAACTGGCCGCGGGCCTGGGGGCTCATCGAACCGCCAAGCGCCGCCAGGATCAGCGCCCCCTGCTGCGCGCGGATCCGGGTCTTGGCGTCTGCGGTCGCGCCGCGCTCGATCAGGCGGTCGAGCGTCTGGGGATCGGCCCTGCCGGAGGCGGCGGCCAGCAGGGCGTCCAGCAGGGCGAGATCTGTGATGGTGGCGCCGGGAATGGTGTCGGAGGTGAGGCTGGCGCGCAGGGTCTGGGCTGTTCCGAGGTCGCCGCCGGCCAGCGCCGCCATGGCGGCCTTTACCGGCCCAGGGCCGCCTTCGATGGTCCAGGTCGCCGAGCCCGAGGGACTGGCGGCCAGGGCCGCGGCGACGGCGGGCGCGGACGGGCCGGTCACCGCAAGACCCAGGTCCCGGGTCAGGGCGTAGTCGAGGCCGTTGCGCAGGGAGGGTTCGCCTGGATCGCCAGCGCCGGCCAGCTTGGCGCCCATCAGCCGGCCATAGACCGGGTCGCGGCTCTGGGCCTGGGCCAGGTCGAAGGTGAGCTGGGCGGCGCCGGAGTTCCCGGACTTGAGCTGGCAATAGGCGCGAAGGCGGAGCCAGTAGACCTCTTCGCGCCCCGCCACGAGGCGGTCGGAGATCGCGCAGGCGCCCTCGGCGTCGCCAGACAGCAGGGCCGCTTCGGCGCCGGCCTGGGCCAGGACCGGGTTCTGTTCCAGACCCGCGGTGCGCGAAAGGATGGCGGCGGCGTCCTTCACGCCCCCCTGGGCGATCAGGGCGCTGATGCGAGCCCCCGCCACGCCGGCGTCCTGCCCCGCGCCTTCCGGGCCCGAGCCGCCCGTGGCCAGGACGCGGCGCGTCAAGGCCTGAGCCGCTGGGGAAAGCGGCTTGGCGGCCAGCAGCGGCAGCACCGTGCGGGCCGTCTGCCCCGAGGCGCCGCGCCAGAGTTCCGCGGTCAGGCCGGTCTCCCGCGCCCCCGTCGAGAAAAAGTCGGGCGCCGCCAGGGGCGCGACCTGGACCTCCTGCGCGAGGGCGGGTGTGGAGAGGGCGAGGGCGGTCAGGACCGCCAGGGAAGTGCTTCGACCGGACATGGTCTTATCCTAACTCACAGCGCGGGCATTGGCGCGGGGGGTCGCCCTGATGTAGACCTGCGCCGTTCATGGACCGTTACAAACCGCTACGCGCCCGCACCATCACCCTCGTCGGCCTGATGGGGGTCGGCAAATCCAGCGTGGGCCGCCGTCTGGCCAACGCTCTGGAGCTGCCGTTCCGCGACGCCGACACCGAGGTGGAGGCCGCCGCGGGCCGCTCAATCCCTGACATCTTCGCCGATCTGGGGGAGCCCGCCTTCCGCGAGGGCGAGCGTCGGGTGATCGCGCGGCTGCTGGACGAGCCGCCCCACGTGCTGGCCACCGGCGGCGGGGCCTTCATGAACGACGAGACCCGCGCCCTGATCAAGGCGCGCTCGCTCTCGGTCTGGCTGAAGGCCGACCTTGAAGTCCTGGCCCGGCGGGTGTCGCGCAAGGACAACCGCCCGCTCATCACCGGCCGCGATCCGATGGACGTGCTGAAGGAGCAGGCGGCCCTGCGCTATCCCATCTATGAGCTGGCCGACGTCATGGTGGAGACCGGCGACGCCGCCCACCACGTCACCGTCGACCAGGTGATCCAGGCCCTTCTGGCCCATCTCGCCAAGACCGAGGAACCTCCCCAGTGAGCCCGCGCATCGTCCCTGTCGGCCTGGGCGACCGTTCCTACGAGGTGGTGATCGGGCGGGGGCTGCTGGACGAGGCGGGAACCCGGATCGCGCCCTTCCTGAAAAACCGGCGCGTCGCCATCGTCAGCGATGAAACCGTCTGGGCCCTGCACGGGGCCCGCCTGACGGCGTCGCTCACGGGGGCTGGCATCACCTGCCCGGCGATCGTCGTGCCGCCAGGCGAACAGACCAAGAGCTTCGACGGCCTGGCCGACCTTTCGGACCGCCTGCTGGCCCTGGAGCTCGACCGTGGCGACCTGATCGTGGCCTTCGGCGGCGGCGTGGTGGGCGACCTCGCCGGCTTCGCCGCGGCCATCTACAAGCGCGGCATCGACTTCGTGCAGATCCCCACCACCCTGCTGGCCCAGGTGGACTCATCGGTCGGCGGCAAGACCGCCATCGACACACCGCGTGGAAAGAACCTGGTGGGCGCCTTCCATCAGCCGCGTCTGGTGCTGGCCGACCTAGACGTACTCGGCACCCTCACCGACCGCGACATGCGCGCGGGCTATGCCGAGGTGATCAAGTACGGCCTGCTCGGCGACTTCACCTTCTTCGAGTGGCTGGAGGCCAACGCCGCCGCCGTCCTCGCCCGCGAACCCGCCGCCCTTTCCCATGCCGTCGCGCGCTCGGTGGAGATGAAGGCGGAGATCGTCATCGAGGACGAGAAGGAGGCGGGTCGACGCGCCCTGCTCAATCTCGGCCACACCTTTGGCCACGCCCTGGAGGCCGAGACCGGCTACGGCGAGGCCCTGCTGCACGGGGAGGCGGTGGCCGCCGGCTGCGCCATCGCCTTCCGCTTCTCCGCCTCACAGGGCCTTTGCTCGACTCAGGACGCGGTGCGCGCCGAGGCCGCCATCGCCGCCGCCGGCCTTCCCACCCGAATGGACGCCGTGGCGAAAACCCCCTTCGCAGCCGAAGCCCTGGTCCGCCACATGGGCCAGGACAAGAAGGCCCAGGGCGGCAAGCTGACCTTCATCCTGGCCCGCGCGCTCGGTGACACCTTCGTCGCCAAGGACGTGAGCGCCCAGGCCGTGCGCGATTTCCTGGTGTCTGAAGGAGCTCGACCGTGAGCGTCATCGCGATCCTCGCGGGTCTCGCCCCCATCCTCGTCGCCCTGCTGAGCCTGTCAGGGCTGATCTCGGCGGCGGAGACCTCGATGACGGCGGCCAGCCGCGGCCGGATGCACCAGCTTGAGCGCGAAGGCGACCGCGCGGCCCGGCGCATCAACATCATGATGGCCGATCAGGAGAAGATGATCGGGGCCATCCTGCTCTCCAACAACGTCATCAATATCGGCGCCTCGGCCCTGACGACGCTCGCCCTCTCGGCGGCCTTCCCAGGCGCGCTGGGGGCCCTGATCGCCACCGGAATCATGACGGTTCTGATCGTCATCTTCAGCGAGATCCTGCCCAAGTCCCTGGCCATCGCCCGCGCCGACGACGTCGCCCGCGCTCTGTCGATCCCCACCTATTGGGTGGTGCGCATCTTTGGCCCCCTCGCCAACGGCGCCCAGTGGGTGGTGCGCCAGACCCTGCGGCCCTTCGGTATCAAGCTCTCCATGGAGACCGACGTCCTGGCGGCCCACGAGGAGATCCGCGGGGCGGTGGAGTACCACCACTCCGAGGGACTGGTGGAGGAACGCGACCGCCGGATGCTGGGCGGCGTGCTCGACCTCTCGGACATGGACGTCAGCGAGGTGATGGTACACCGCATGTCGATCTCGATGATCGACGCCGATCTGTCGCCGGCCGAGGTGGTGACCGCCATGCTGGAGAGCGCCCACACGCGCGTGCCGCTCTATCGCGGCGACGCCGAGAACATCGTCGGCGTGCTGCACGCCAAGGACCTGTTGCAGGCCCTGGCCAACTCCGGCGGCAAGATCGACAAGCTGGCCATCGACGACATCCTGCGCGAGCCGTGGTTCATCCCCGACACCACCAACCTCAAGGACCAGCTCAACGCCTTCCTGAAGCGCCAGAGCCACTTCGCCCTGGTGGTGGACGAGTACGGGGCCTTGCAGGGTCTGGTGACGCTGGAGGACATCCTCGAGGAGATCGTCGGCGAGATCGACGACGAGCACGACAGCGCCATCCAGGGCGTGCGCAAACAGGCCGACGGCTCGGTGGTGGTGGACGGCTCGGTGACGATCCGCGACCTGAACCGCGCCATGGACTGGGACATGCCGGACGACGACGCCGTCACCGTGGCCGGCCTGGTGATCCATGAGGCCCAGACCATCCCGAAGATCGGCCAGACCTTCATCTTCCATCGTCACCGGTTCCAGGTGGTCAAGCGGGTCCGCAACCAGATCACCACCCTGCGGGTGTCGGCTCCCCTCGACGCCAACACGTCGGCTTCTGAAGCTTAGAGTCCGACGATGGAACCGAACGGTCGGTCAGCGGTTTTAGAGAGTCGCGGAGCGAGGGGACCGGGCGCAGTGATGAGCAGTATGGACGCGGCAGGTCGCGTGCGACTTGGCTATAGTCAGCCGAGTCCGTGGTGGCCTATGGATAGGCTCATGAACCTGCTGGAGCCTTGGCAATGAGCGTCCCCGATCTCGCCGGCCTACGGGTCCTCGTTGTTGAAGACGAGATGATGGTCTCGATGCTGATCGAAGACATGCTCACCGATCTCGGCTGCATCGTCGTCGGCCCCGCCGCGCGATTGGACGAGGCCATCGCCCTGGCCGAGCGTGAACAGATCGACTGCGCCGTGCTGGATGTGAACCTCGGCGGCCAGCCGATCTTTCCGCTCGCCGACATCCTGAGGGCCAAGGGCGCGCCCTTCGCCTTCGCCACCGGCTACGGCGACGCCGGCCTGCGTGACGTCGACAAGGGATCTCTGGTCCTGCAGAAGCCGTTCCGGGAAACCGACCTGGCCCGCATCCTGGGCGAACTGCGCGCCAAGGTCGGCTAGCCCATGGCGCGCTGGGCCGGCATCTTCCTGGCGGTCATGGTGGCCGCGGCGGTCGCCGGCTTCCTGATCGACGCCGTGCGGGTGATCGCCGGCATCCTGTTCCTGGGCTGCGCCGCGGCCCTGGCGGTCACCTATCTCAAGCGAAACAAGTGACCGCCTAGGCTGAGGGCCGCTAGAGGCCCTTGGCCATCAGGCCTTCCAGCACCTTGTCCGGCGTCATGGGGAAGTCGCGCAGGCGAACCCCGCAGGCGTTGTAGATGGCGTTGGCCACCGCCGCGCCGGCCCCGCAGATGCCAAGCTCGCCGACGCCCTTGATCCCCATCGGATTGGCCTTGTCATCGGCCTCCTCCAGGAAGATGGCGTCCAGGTCGACAATGTCGGCGTGGCTGGGGACCAGGTAGCCGGCCATGTCCTGGTTGATGAAGGATCCGTAGCGGTTATCCACGACATTGCCCTCGGTCAGGGCCGTGCCCACGCCCCAGATCATGCCGCCCGTCACCTGGCTCTTGGCGGTCTTGGCGTTGAGGATGCGGCCGGCGGCGAACACCCCGAACATCCTGCGCATCCGGACCTCGCCGGTGACGGTGTCCACGCCCACCTCGGCGAAGTGGCCGCCGTAGGTATGCTGGGAATAGTCGCGGGCGTCGGCGGCCGGACTGATGGCGCCCTCCACATAGACCCCGTCGGGCGCGGCGCGGCTGACCAGGGTCGCCAGGCTTTCCGAGCGGTTCTCGATGGCGATGTTGCCGTTGCCGAAGGTGACGTAGGTGGGATCACCGCCGTAGAGCGGCGAATTCGGGTCCCCGATGGCGAGCTCGGCCAGGGCCCGGCGGAGGTTCATATTGGCCTCGAAGGCCGCCGAACCGGCGGTGGCCGCGCCGAACTGGCCGCCGGAGCCGGGCGCCGGAGGGAACTCAGAATCGCCTAGCTCGACCTTCACCTCGTCCATGGTCACGCCCATGGTCTCGGCGGTGATCTGGGCCAGGATCGTATAGGTCCCGGTGCCGATGTCGGTCATGCCCTGGCGCAGGGTGATGACACCGGTCCCATCGATCCGGACGCCCGCCTTGGCCGGCAGCAGGAAGTTGCCGCGGATGGCGGCGGCCATGCCCATGCCCACCAGCCAGCGGCCATCGCGGACCTGGCCGGGCTTGGGATTGCGCCTGCTCCACCCGAAGCGCTGGGCGCCTGTGTTCAGGCATTCCGTCAGTTGGCGGATCGAGAACGGCTTGCCGGTCTCCGGATCAACATCGGGCTCGTTGCGCAGGCGCAGCTCGATGGGGTCGATCCCCAGCTTCTCCGCCAGCTCGTCCATGGCGCATTCCAGGCTGAGCATGCCGGAGGCCTCGCCCGGCGCCCGCATGGGTCCGGCGTGGGGAATGTCCATCTTCACCAGCCGGTGGCCGGTGAGCCGGTTGGGCGCGGCGTAGAGGTTGCGGGAGAAGTTGGCGGCGTGCTCGACGAAGGAGGCGCTGCGGGCGCAGTGGGTGACGGCCTCCACGGCGAAGGCGTTCAGCCGTCCGTCCGGCTCCGCCCCCAGCCGCACGCGCATGCTGACGGCTGGCCGGTGGATGGTGGCCTGGAACATCTGCTGGCGGGTGTAGGTCAGCTTCACCGGCTGTCCCAGGGCGCGGGCGCCGAGCGCCGCCAGGGTCAGATCGTCATAGGCCTGGCCCTTGCCGCCGAACCCGCCGCCGATGTAGCGGGTCAGCAGGTGGACCTTCTCCGAGGGGATGGCCAGGGTCTCGGCTAGGGCGTGCTGGCCGCCCTTCACCATCTGGATCGAGGTATGGACGGTGACCTTGTCGCCCTCCCACCAGGCGGTGGTGGCGCAGGGCTCCATCTGCACGTGGTTCTGCAGGGGGCTGAAATAGGTCTCGTCGATCTGGGCCGGGGCCCTGGCGTAGGCGCCCTCGAAGTCGCCGATCAGGACGTCTTCCTCACCGTCCGGCATCTCCGCCAGGTCGAGGCTGGCCCGGAAGTCCAGAACAGCAGGCTCGGCGGCATAGCTCACCCGGATGAGGTTTGCGGCCGCCCGCGCATTTTCCCAGGTGTCGGCGGCCACAAAGGCCACCGGCTGGCCGAAGAACTCCACGCGATCACCAGCCAGGGCCGGGTTGGCTGGCCGCTGGCTGCGGGGGTTGATCCGCTCGCCCCGCCGCGCCTGCTTGGGCACGTTGAGGTGGGTCCAGACCAGCTTCACGCCCGGCGAGGCCTCGGCGGCGCTGATGTCGATGGCGGTGATCCGGCCCTTGGCGATGGTGGCGGCCAGCAGGTAGCCATAGGCTGGAGCCGAGGGCGGCTCGACCTCGTAGGCGTAGGCCGCCGTGCCGGTGACCTTCAGTTTGCCTTCGTAGCGTTCGACGCCCTTGCCGATGATCCCGCTACGGTTCTCCGTGACGGGGTTCGGGGCCGCCCAATCCTTGACCGAGCTCATGCGCCTCTCCCTTCACGTGCCTGCGCCAGGGCGTCCGCGGTCATGCGGGCCACCAGGGCGATCTTGAAGCCGTTCTTGCCGTTGTCCTGCGCGCCCGCCAATTCGGCGTGGGCGGCCTCCACCGCGCCGGCGCCGGATGCGAGCGCCGCCTCGGTCTTCTCCGCGCGCCAGGGCTTGTGGGCCACGGCGCCGAAGGCGACCTGGCTCCCCACCACCGCGACACTGGCCAGGCCACCGGCGTAGGAGGCCCGGTCGCGGGCCTTGCGATAGACCTGCCCGCCGGCCGGAGCCGGGGGAAGGACAACGGCGGTGATGAGTTCGCCCGCCGCCAGGGTGGTCTCGATATGCGGGGTGTCGCCGGGCAGGCGGTGCAGGTCGGCCACAGCCAGGGTGCGGGTGGCGCCGTCGGCGGTCATGGTCTCGAGGCTCGCGCCCAGGGCCGTCAGGGCCACGGCCATGTCGGAAGGATGGGTGGCGATGCAGGCTTCGCTGGCGCCGAAGATGGCGCTGTTGCGGTTCAGCCCGTCCAGGGCGCTGCAGCCCGACCCGGGCAGCCGCTTGTTGCAGGGCTTGGAGGGATCATAGAAATAGGCGCAGCGGGTCCGTTGCAGCAGGTTGCCGCCCGCGGTCGCCTTGTTGCGAAGTTGGCCCGACCCCCCCGAGACGATGGCCTGGGTCAGGACCGAGTAGCGGCTCCGGACGCGCGCGTCGGCGGCCAGGTGGCTGTTGGTCACCATTGAGCCGATGCGCAAGCCGCCGTCCGAGGTGTCCTCCATACCGGCCAGCGGCAGCCGGTTGACGTCCACAAGGTGGGTCGGCTGCTCGATGTCGAGCTTCATCAGGTCCAGCAGGTTGGTGCCGCCGGCCAGAAACTTGGCCCCCGGCGTCGCTGCGACGGCCTTCACGGCGGCGGCGACATCGGTGGGACGCTCGTAGGTGAAGGGCCTCATGCGACCTCTCCCGCGACGTCGCGGATCGCCGCGATGATCTGGGGATAGGCCGAGCAGCGGCAGATGTTCCCGCTCATCCGCTCGCGAATCTCGGCGTCGGTCAGCGCGATCGCGCCAGTCAGGTCCTCGCTGGCCTGGCTGGGCCAGTTCTCGGCGGCCTCCTTCAGCATCCCCACCGCCGAGCAGATCTGGCCGGGCGTGCAGTAGCCGCACTGGAAGGCGTCCTGCTCCAGGAAGGCCTGCTGCATCGGGTGGAGGTTTTCCTCCCCGCCGATGCCCTCGATGGTGGTGACCTCGTCGCCGTCGTGCATGACGGCCAGGCTGAGGCAGGAATTGATCCGCACCCCGTTCACCAGGACGGTGCAGGCGCCGCACTGCCCGTGGTCACAGCCCTTCTTGGAGCCCTTGAGGTTCAGATGCTCACGCAGGGCGTCGAGCAGGCTGGTGCGGGTGTCGAGGTCAAGCGAACGGGCTTGCCCATTTACGGTGATGGTCGTCTTCAAGCACGCCTCCCCAGCGCGGGCCGCCTTGGTCAGCGGCGCCTATTCGAAAGTCAGGTTAGTCCTCGCCGGGAGCGAGGGCTTTCACCGAAAGCGCATGCAGGGGACCCGCCAGCTCTTCGGCCAATGTCCGGTAGACCATCCGTTGCCGCGCCACCTTTGGGGCGCCCGCGAAGGCCTGGGCTTGAATAATAACGTTAAAATGGCTCTCTCCGGAGGCGCTGGCACCCGCATGTCCCGCGTGGCGGGCGGAATCGTCTTCGATTTCCAGGCGGGTTGGCGAGAACGCTTCGGTGAGCTTGTGTTGGATGGCCTCAAATATGGCGCCCATTTGGATAATCTTCAATTCTTGAAAGGGTCTCAGACCGCTTCATACTTGGGTCATGGCCGGCGCGTTTCAATACAAGCCTAAGTTCGTCGATATCCGGGTGCGCCCGCCGACCCCCGGGGAGGCCGCGCAGACCGACGACGTCTATGCGCTCAAGCCCGGGGAACGGGCTTGCGACCATCCGGGGTGCCGGGTGGCGGCGACGGCGCGCGCGCCGAAATCCCGCGACATGCTCAACGAGCACTACTGGTTCTGCCAGCCGCACGCCGCGGAATATAATCGCAACTGGAACTTCTTCGCCGGCATGAGCGAGGGCGAGATCAAGCAGCGCCAGGCCCAGAGCGCCCAGGGCGACCGTCCAACCTGGGACTTCAAGGCCGGCCGCTTCTCCCGCGAAGCCGCCGCGGCCGCCCAGGGCTTTGGCCAGGGCAAGGGCTACCGCGATCCGTTCAACCTGTTTGGCAGCGGCAATGGCGGGGCTCGGCCGGCGAATGCGCCGGAGACTCGACGCCTCGGCAAGCTGGAACGCAACGCCCTAGCCGACCTCGACCTGGACGAGAACGCCGACGGCCCGACCATCCGCGCCCGCTATATCGAGCTGGTGAAGCGCACTCACCCCGACAGCAACGGCGGGGACCGCTCGGCCGAACACAAGCTGCAGCGGGTCATCAAGGCCTACCAGCAGCTGCGCAAGGCGAAGATGGCGTAGCCGCCGGAAGACGTTCGCGTCAGACCGGCTTGTCGCCCGCCACCGTCGTGCGGTGCATCAGGCGCAGGTGGCCGTCGTAGCCGCCCTCGGCCAGATGGACCGTGCAGCGGTTGTCCCACATCAGCAGCATGTTTGGCCGCCACTTGTGGCGATAGATGAACCGGTCCTGGGTGATGTGCCCGAACAGGAAAGCCAGGATGGCCTGGGCCTCCTTGGCCTCGAAGCCCTCGATGGCGACGGTGTAGACCGGGCTGACGAACAGCGCCTTGCGGCCGGTGACGGGGTGGGTGCGAACCAGGGGATGGGTCAGGCTCTGGTCGGCCTCCTCGGAGACGATGATCGCCATGGTCCGCTTCTCGGTCTCGCGGGCGAAGACGCCCTTGGTCCCGTAGGCGCGGCCGGCGGAGTGGACCGCCTTCATCGGAGCCAGCATAGCCTTCATGGCCGGTGACAGGGCGTCATAGGCGCTGGCGCAGTCGGCGAAGAGGGTGTCGCCCCCCACGGGCGGCGTCACCTTGGAATGCAGCAGGGTGGCGGCGGGTGGTTTCTCCTGGAAGCTCCAGTCGGAATGCCAGCCGGCGCCGAAGTTCGTCGCCTTCTCGTCGGGCTCGCGGCGCAGCTCCAGGACGTTGGGGTGTCCGGGCATGGGGGCGATGAACGGGTCGATCCCGAACTTTCCCATCTGCAGGGTGAAGGCCTCCAGCTCATGCAGGCTGAGCGGCTGATCGGGGAAGCTCACCACCGAATGGCGGGCCCAGGCGGCGCGGATTTCCTCGCGGGCCTCTGGGGAAAGCGGGCGTGACAGGTCGACGCCGACGATCTCGGCGCCGAAGCCTTCTTCGGATGCGAAGACCTGGATTGCGCGATAGGACCGCGGGGCTTGCTTCAACATGGGTGGACGCTCCCTTCGTCATTCCGGTATGGGTCGCAGGGACTGCCCCCATCAAACACACGTTTGCTTCGCATGCGTAAGCCTGTAATCGAACCGGACCATGACCTCGTTCGCTGAAAATCAAGACGACAAGCTCCTCACCCTGGTCCCGGACAAGAAGGTCTCGGTCCGCGAAGCCTTTGGGGTGGATATCGACATGACCGTGCCCGCGTTCAGCGAGCGCGACAGTCACGTGCCGGACCTCGATCCGTCCTACAAGTTCGATCCGGAGACCACCCGGGCGATCTGCGCCGGCTTCGCCTTCGACCGCCGGGTGATGGTCCAGGGCTACCACGGCACGGGCAAGTCGACCCACATCGAGCAGGTGGCCGCCCGCCTCAACTGGCCGCTGATCCGGGTGAACCTGGACAGCCACGTCAGCCGCATCGACCTGGTGGGCAAGGACGCCATCGTCCTGAAGGACGGCAAGCAGATCACCGAATTCCGCGAGGGCATCCTGCCCTGGGCGA
The DNA here is from genome assembly GCF_030693625.1 of Phenylobacterium sp. GTDB lineage: Bacteria > Pseudomonadota > Alphaproteobacteria > Caulobacterales > Caulobacteraceae > Phenylobacterium > Phenylobacterium ferrooxidans. The sequence goes on along the minus strand of NZ_JAUYAF010000021.1, from coordinate 17,146 downwards.
TCCAGCGGCCCGTGGCCCTGGTGTTCGACGAATACGACGCCGGCCGCCCGGACGTGATGTTCGTGATCCAGCGCATTCTGGAAGCCCAGGGCAAGCTGACCCTGCTGGACCAGAACCGCGTGATCCGGCCCAACCCGTTCTTCCGCCTGTTCTCCACGACCAACACCATCGGCCTGGGCGACACGACGGGGCTCTATCACGGCACTCAGCAGATCAACCAAGGCCAGATGGACCGCTGGTCGATCGTGACCACGCTGAACTATCTGGCCCACGACGTGGAAGCCGAGATCGTGCTGTCCAAGGCGCCGCACTACAACAACACCGAGGGCAAGCGCACGATCAGCGCCATGGTCCGGGTCGCCGACATGACCCGTAACGCCTTCATGAACGGCGACATCTCCACGGTCATGAGCCCGCGGACCGTGATCACCTGGGCGCAGAACACCGAGATCTTCGGCGGCGACATTGCGCTCGGCTTCCGGATGACCTTCCTGAACAAGTGCGATGAGTTGGAGCGTGGCACCGTCGCCGAGTTCTTCCAGCGCGCCTTCGGTCAGGACCTGCCGGAATCCACGGCGCGGGTGCGGGTGGCCTAGAGCCAACCCCGCAGCCGACGAGGCCGACTCGCTCACGCGACAGGCTCGAAACAGAAAAGGCGCGGAGGTGACTCCGCGCCCTTGTCCGTCTCAGATTTCAGAGGCGGCTCAGCCTCCGCTGATCTTCTTGCCGACGAAGGCGCCCAGCGCCAGGAACAGCACGAAGCCGATCACGGCCACAAAGAACAGCAGCTTGGCGATACCCGCCGCCGCGCCGGCCATACCGGTGAAGCCGAGCGCGCCCGCGATCAGCGCGACCACGGCGAAAATCAGGGCCCATTTCAACATGTTGAACTCCAGCCAAAGACATCAGGGGTCTTGCTGGCTCAACGCGGGGCAACGCCGTCGCGTTCCTGTGGCGATCAGGCCGCCAGCAGAGGCAGAGCCTCCGGCGGCTGCATGCGGCCGCCGACCGGCGCCGTCTGCAGGCGACAGACGCCCGAGCCCGTCACGAACGGCACGTGAGCTGCAATGCAGGCTTCCAGCTCCACGCGGTTTCGGACGTTGGTGACCGCCGCCCAGATCTGCTTCTTGCGATAGAGCCCCAGCCGTTCGGCGAACCGGCGCAACACCGCGAGCCGAGCCCGCTGGTCGCCGCTGGGCAGGACAAGGGTCACGCTCGTGACCGCGTTGGGCGCCAGCTTCTCCACCTCGAAGCCGGGATCTTGCGTGCGCAGGTCGATATTGGTCACGTACTTCAACAGGGAGGCCCGGACGGTGGCCAGGGCCGTGAAGGCCGGGTCGCGGGGTACATCATAGACCGCCGCCGCCAACTGGCCCTTCGCCGCTGGAGGCAGGGTGGCGAGCATCTCCTCATAGGCCGCGCGCTGGGAGGCGCGGACGATGTTGGAGTAGCAGATGGGCAGGTAGAGCATCGAATGGGGCCCAGGGCCCGCCAGCATCCGTGCCGCCACGGCCAGGCAATCGGCGTCGAAAGCCTGGGGATCGGCGGGCATGTGCTCGTCGCCTTCCACCAGGCTGAGGTGGGTCCTCAGGGATCCTGGAGTTGAGCTGACCACGTCGCCGACAAAGACGCTGCGCAGGGTGAAGTAGATCCCCTGGACTCCGTCCAGGGACGGCATGGGGTGCTTGGCGGCCGCCTCGGCGATATCCGCCAGGGCTGCTTGCTGGGTCACCCAGATCGGTCCGACGGGAGCTCCGGGCGACAGGGCAGGTTCGTCGCCGGTTCGGTTGGGGGCGGCTTCGACGCGGCTCAGCCGGCCGCCGGGCGGTAACAGGGACGGATCCAGCAGGGCGGCGCTTACGGCCGCGTCGTCGAGGGCCGCGAAGGCCTGGACCGCTTCAGCGGAGCCCTCGAACAGCAGCAGGCCGACCTTGCCGGCCTCGTCGTCACCCTCGCCGAACAGCTTGATCTGCAGGTCGTCGCCCAGCCGCGCCAGTTCCTGGACGTCCAGCTCATCGGCGCGCGGATCGGTCAGCAGGAAGGAGTAGTGGGTCAGGGGCGTGAACTGGCGCGGCCACTGCCATTTTCCCTCAAGATAGATCCCTGAGAACTTGGCGACCAATGGCCCGAGGACGGCCGGCTTCAGGCCCGTCTTCTCCGCATCCACCGCCACTCTCAGACACGCAACCGCCGTCACCGCACTCACTCCACCTGTTCCTCGGATCATCGTGGCGCGTGAAAGTGTAAACACATCCTACGACCGGCCTGCGGCACTCAGCCGCACCACCAACAGGACTTTCCTCGGTTCACTCCGACGCGCTATGGAAGTTGGCCATGGCCAAGAACCCGGAAAGCCCGCTCGAGCCCTTCAAACGCGCCCTTGCGAACGCTGCGCGCTCGCTGGCCGAGTCGCCCGACCTGGAGATCGTCTACTCCGGGGAAGGTCCCGTGCTGTCGGGCAATCGCGCGGTCTTGCCGCACCCGCCCCGCGACCTCACGCCGACAGACGCCGCGCGCATCCGTGGCCTGGCCGACCAGATGGCCCTGCGCATCTCGCACCACGACGCCCAGGTCCATGCCCGCACCCGCCCCGGCTCGGCCCTGGGCGCGCCGGCCTATGACGCCCTGGAACAGGTTCGGATCGAAGCCATCGGCTCCAATGCGCTCGGCGGCGTGCGGGAGAACCTGAAGGTCGTGCACGAGCAGGCCTGGCTCAAGCGCCCCTTCAATCCCGTCGACGCCCAGGCCAATCCTCCGATGGCCGAGATCGTCGCCCTGATGGCCCGCGAGCGGCTGACCGGGGTGGAGCCGCCGCCGAACGCCAAGCTGCTGGTGGACATGTTCCGCGACGAGATCGAGGCCCGAGCGGGCCAGGATCTCGACAAGCTGATCGACAAGATCGACGACCAGAAGGCCTACGCCAAGATGGCGCGCACCATCCTGCGCGACCTGTCGATGGGCGACGACCTCTCGGACGCCCCCGACCAGGCCGACCAGGACGACGAGGATGGCGACGAGGGCGAGGCTGAAGCCGCCGAGGACGGCGATGAGGGCGATGGCGAGGGGCAGTCCCCGCAGCAGGCCTCCATGGACGACAGCGAGGCGACCCACAGCGAAAGCGAGGACGCCGACAGCCAGATGATGCAGGCCGAGGATGATCCCAACGCCGAGGATTCTGACGAGCCGCCGGAGCTGGGCGAGGGCGAGCAACCCGCGCGGCCGGACCCGAAGGGCGACGCCAAGACCCCCACATACAAGGTCTTCACCACCGCCAACGACGAGATCGTGGCGGCCGAGGAGCTTTGCGACCTCGAGGAGCTGACCCGGCTGCGCGCCTATCTCGACCAGCAGCTCGCCAGCCTCTCCAGCGTGGTCTCGCGCCTGGCCAACAAGCTGCAGCGCAAGCTGATGGCCCAGCAGAACCGCTCCTGGACCTTCGACCTGGAGGAAGGGCTCCTGGATGTGGCCCGCCTGACCCGGGTGATCACCGACCCCACCGCCTCGCTGGCCTTCAAGGAAGAGGAAGACACCGAGTTCCGCGACACGGTGGTCACCATCCTGATCGACAATTCCGGCTCCATGCGCGGCCGCCCGATCATGGTGGCCGCCGTCTGCGCCGACATCCTGGCCCGCACCCTGGAGCGCTGCGGCGTGAAGACCGAGATTCTGGGCTTCACCACCCGGGCCTGGAAGGGCGGCACGAGCCGCGAGGACTGGCTGAAGGCCGGCAAGCCGGCCCAGCCGGGCCGCCTGAACGACCTGCGCCACATCATCTACAAGGCCGCCGACGCCCCGTGGCGCCGCGCCAAGCGCAACCTTGGCCTGATGATGCGCGAAGGCCTGTTGAAGGAGAACATCGACGGCGAGGCCCTGATGTGGGCGCACCAGCGGCTGATCGGCCGCACCGAGGCCCGCCGCATCCTGATGGTGATCTCCGACGGCGCGCCGGTGGACGACTCGACCCTGTCGGTGAACTCCGGCCACTACCTGGAGCGCCACCTGCGCGAGGTGATCGCCGAGATCCAGGACAAGAGCCCCGTGCAGCTGATCGCCATCGGCATCGGCCACGACGTCACGCGCTATTACCGGCGCGCTGTCACCATCGTGGATGTCGAGCAACTGGCCGGCGCCATCGTCGACCAGCTGGCTGAGCTGTTCAATGAAGAGCCGCGCAGGCAGACCCGCAAGACCGCGGGCCTGCTGGCCCCACCGCCCAATACGCAAGGCCCCCAGGGCGGCGCGACCCGGCGGTCCACCTTCAAGGAAGTCCGGAGAGCCGTGGCGTGAAACGACTGATCCTGGGAGCCGCGCTCGCCGCGCTCACCGCCTGCGCGCAACCGTCCACCCTGCCCAAGGGGCCGATGGCCGCAGGCTCCGGGATCACCATCACCGCCACGCCGGTCGCGCTCAACCCGCAGGACCCGTCACAGGATCGCATCGGCGACTTCGTCTATGCGGGCGGCCTGGTGCTCTCGTCGGACCAGACCTCGCGCTTCCATGGACTGTCGGACCTTCGGGTGACCCAGGATCGCAAGCTGGTCTCGATGAGCGACGAGGGCGACCTGCTGGAAAGCCGCGTCCTGCTGGACAAGACCGGCCGCTTGGTCGGCGTCGGTCCCGGCAAGCTGACGGTCCTCACCGGGCCGGACGGAAAGCCGCTTCAGGGCAAGAAGGAGGCCGATTCTGAGGGCTTGGCCTTCATGCCCAATGGCGACCGGCTGGTCAGCTTCGAGGCCATCGACCGCATTCTGCTCTATCCGGCAAAGGGCGGCGCCGCCCGGGTTGTTCCCTCGCCGGTGGACGCCGGCTTCCCCCCCAACGGCGGCATGGAGGCCCTGGCCTTCGATCCCGCTGTCGGCCCCGACGGCTACATCACCGTCGGTGAGGACTCCGGCGAGACCTGGACCTGCCGCGTCACCGCGGCCTGCGTGAAGGGTCCAACCCTGGAGAAGCCGCCTGAGTTCGGGGTGGTTGCGGTCGACAGGCTGGCCGACGGGAAGACCGCCTGGCTGTTCCGCGCCTGGGACCCCGTGCGCGGCAGCCGCATCACCCTGAAGATCCTTGGCCCCGCCGGCGAGGTGGCGCGCATGGACATGGCCAAGCCCCTGACCGTCGACAATCTCGAAGGCGTATCGGCGGTGCCCGGCAAGGACGGCGCGATCCGGTTCTACCTGCTCTCCGACGACAATTTCTCCAATTCCCAGAAGACCATCCTGCTGGCTTTCGACTGGAAGCCCGCGAAGTAGATTTTCAGAGCGCGGGATGCGGGCGGAAAACCGGTTCCCACTTTTCCTCATCCCGCTTAGCGAGGCCGCCATTATGAGCCAGACCGAGATCGCCCTTCCCACCCCGGAGGGCGAGGCGCGCGCCTTCATCTTCAAACCCGACTCAGGCGTTGGCCCCTGGCCCGCCGCGATCATCGCCATGGACGCCCCGGCCATTCGGCCGGCCCTGTTCGAGATGGGCGAGCGCCTGGCCGCCGCCGGCTACTACGTGCTGCTGCCCGACCTGTTCTGGCGCGCCGGCCCCTACCCGCCCCTGGACATCGCCGCGGCCCGCGCGGGCGACAAGGAGGCCAGCGAGCTGTTCGCCAAACTGCGGGCCAGCACGGGCGCGGGCCGGCAGATGACCGACGTGAAGGCCTGCCTCGACTTCATCGCGGCCGATCCGGCCGCCAAGCCGGGCAAGGTGGGAATCACGGGCTATTGCATGGGCGGCTCCATCGCCCTGCGCGCAGCGGGAACCTACCCGGACCGCATCGGGGCGGCGGCCTCCTTCCACGGCGGCAACATGGCCACCGACGACGAGCGCAGCCCGCATCTGCTGGCGCCTGCGATCAAGGCCAAGGTGCTGGTGGCCGGGGCCATAGAGGACCGCAGTTATGACGAGGCCCAGAACACCCGGCTCATCAAGTCCCTGAGCGAGGCGGGCGTGGACGCCGAGGTGTCGATCTGGGAAGGCTGCAAGCACGGCTGGGTGCCCACCGACATGCCGGTGCACAATCCCGACGGCGCCGAGCGCCACTGGCGCGAATTGATCGCCCTGTTCGATGAGACGCTGAAATAGAACCCCCTCATCCGCTCATCCCGGCGAAGGCCGGGACCCAGATACATCCACCGCTCTGAGGATGCTTGGCGCAGGTCGCGACCTACGACCTGGATCCCGGCCTTCGCCGGGACGAGCGGGTAGAAAAGAAAAAGGCCGGCGTCACCGCCGGCCTTTTCCAAATCTGCTTGGCGCTTGCGCCTAGGCGGCGGCGGCTGGCGCTTGCGCGGCGAGCTTGGCCTTCAGCTGGCGCTTGATCTTGAGGGCGCGGGGCGAGAGCTGCTCGTCCTTGGCCTTGACCAAGAAGATGTCCAGGCCGCCGCGGAAGTCCAGGGTGCGGCGGGCCGCATTGGAGATGCGCAGCTTGAAGGTTTGCCCGAGCGCATCGGACTGCAGGCTGGCAGGGGCCAACGCCGGCAGGAAGCGGCGCTTGGTCTTGATATTCGAGTGGCTCACATTGTTGCCGACCATGGGGCCGATACCGGTGAGTTCGCAGCGACGCGACATGGCTTAAGACCTAAGCGAGAAAGAGTGACGGCGGGCGGACCCGCGCGAGAGCGGGCGATATAGTCGAAGGTAAGCGGCGGCGTCAAGGCGGAGCCGCCTTTCACACCGCTTCATCGCACTTTCCTGTCGCCACGCCAAACCACCCGCGGACCGACCGTCTTGTGTCCCCAAGCCCTTAGGATACAATACCTTGTAGGGAACAAATCCCGAATCCGGCCGAGTCAGCGATTCGGTCCTGATTCGTTGCGGCCACGTTCCGGCGCCGCCGCCTGAACCTTAACCCACTCCTTTTCCGTCAGTAGCGAGAAGGCTCGCCTTCCCCTAGCTTGGGCTGCAAATCACCCGCATGGGTGGATCCAGGGGACGGGCGTTCAACATGAAGACAGCGGACCTGATGTGCGCCGGCGCCCTGGCGGGGTTGCTGAGCTTGCCTGCCGCTCCGGTCCTGGCCCAGGACGCCGAGGTCTCCGAGATCGTGGTCACCGGCAGCCGGATCGCCCGCAAGGACTATGTCTCCGAGAGCCCCATCGTCACGGTGGGCCAGGAGCAGATCGCCGCCGTCGGCATGGTGACGATCGAGAACACCCTGAACCAGCTTCCCCAGTTCACGCCGTCCAATGGCTCGGGCACCAACACCACCAACTTCGTGACCACGCCCGGCCAGGCCTACGCCAACCTGCGCGGCCTGGGGCCGACCCGCACCCTGGTGCTGATCGACGGGCGCCGGGTGGTGGCGGGAAACCCCAATGCGGTGGTCGATCTCAACACCGTGCCGACCTTCCTGGTGGACACGGTGGAGACCATCACCGGCGGCGCCTCGGCGGTCTATGGCTCTGACGCCATCGCGGGCGTTGTGAACTTCAAGCTCAAGCGCAATTTCGAGGGCCTGCAGGTCGACGCCCAGTTCGGCGTCACAGAGCAGAACGACGCCGGCCAGCTCACGGCGTCCGTGGGCTGGGGCCGCAATTTCGAGCGCGGTGCCCTCGCCGTCGCCGCCACCTATGACAAGCGCGAGGGCCTGCTGGCGGCGGACCGCGACTGGTCGGCCGTGGGCTATTCGATCCTCACCACCGGCCTGACGCCCTCAGGCGCGGCGACGATCCCCGACGGGCGCTTCGATCCGGCATCGAACGCCGGCGGCGCAGCCAACCTGCCCAGCCAGGCGGCCATGAACACAGTGTTCGGCGCCTATGGCTTCGCACCCGGCACGGTGGCCCGCGGCGCCAGCCTCTCTTTCAACGCCGACGGCAGCCTGTTCTCCACCGCCCCGGTGAACAACTATACGGGCGTGCGCGATGCGGGCTTCTCGGCCGCCAGCTACACCTTCAACAGCGCCGCCTATCGCTACCTGAACCTGCCCTTGGAACGGTGGAGCCTCTACGCCTCGGGCCGCTACGACCTGACCGACAGCCTCGAGGCCTACGGCACGGCCAGCTACACCACCTATGATGTCTCGCGGCAGCTGGGCCCCGCCTCGGCCAGCGACGGCGCCTTCCCCGGCCCCGACATCGTGGTCCCGGTCACCAACCCCTTCATCCCCACCGACCTGCGCACCCTGCTGGCGTCGCGCGCCGATCCGACCGCGGCCTTCTATCCCCGCCGCGCCTTCAATGAGGTGGGCGGCCGGCTCTCCAACAACACCTATGAGACGATGCAGCTGGTGGCGGGCCTCCGTGGAGCCCTGCCGATCAAGGACTGGAAGTGGGACCTCTACGCCAGCCACGGCCAGATGGATCACACCGAAAGCCAGGTCGGCAACGTCAGCCGGTCGGCCATGCGCACCCTGACCTTCGCTCCCGACGGCGGTGTCTCCATCTGCGGCGGATTCAACATCTTCGGGGCCGGCAAGGTCAGCCCGGGCTGCGCGGCCTATATCGCCCGCGACGTCGCCAACTCGACGACCATCAAGCAGACGGTCGTCGAGGGCTATGTGACCGGCAGCCTCATCGACCTCCCGGCCGGGCCGCTGAAGTTCTCGGCCGGCGCCCAGCATCGCAAGGACGACTTCGACTATTCACCCGACCTGCAGTTGCAGGGGCCCGATATCGTCGGCTTCAACCCGGCGGTCCCGGTCAGCGGCGACATCACCTCCAGGGAGCTGTACGCCGAGCTGCTGGTCCCGGCGCTGGCCGACCTGCCCCTGATCCAGAGCCTGGACGTGACGCTGGGCGGCCGGGTGGCGGACTATTCCACCACCGGCCAGGTCAGCGCCTACAAGGCCGACCTCACCTGGAAACCGGTGTCAGGCCTGCTGATCCGCGGCGGCTATCAGAGAGCGGTCCGCGCCCCCAACATCGCCGAGCTGTTCTCGCCCCAGTCCGTGGGCTTCCTCGGCATCGGCTCGCCCGGGACCGGCACCACGGCGGGCGATCCCTGCGACGTGCGCTCCTCGTTCCGCAACGGCGCGAGCGCGGCGGCGGTGCGCGGCCTGTGCCTGTCGCAGGGCGTGCCCGCCGCGATCATCGACACCTTCAACCAGGCCTCGACCCAGGTGGAGATCGTGGGCGGCGGCAATCCCAGCCTCACCGAGGAGACCGCTGACAGCTTCACGGCCGGGGTGGTCTGGACGCCTGCGGTCGACGCGCCCTTCCTGCGGCGGTTCAGCGTCAGTCTGGACTACTACAAGATCGAGGTGGCCGACGTGGTGGGGACGATCGGCGTCCCGACCATCCTGGCTTCCTGCTTCAACGCCGATGGATCCAACCCAGGCCTCTCCAACGCCAACTTCTATTGCAGCCGATTCTCGCGCCTGAGCTCGGGCCAGATCACCGGCGTCGCCCAGACCCAGGTGAACCTGGCCTCGGTGAAGACTTCCGGGATCGACGCCCAGGTGGACTGGGGCTTCGGGCTGGCCGACCTCGGCCTGCCGGAGAGCACGGGCGCCCTGGCCTTCAACCTGGTGATCTCCAAGCTCGACAGCTTCGAGCGCCAGGCGCGGCCGAACGCGGCCTTCATCGACTATGCCGGAACCATCGGCGCCGACCTCTCGGGCGGCGCCCTGCCGGAGTGGAAGTCGGTGCTGTCGGCCACCTGGGCCGTCGGGCCGGTGCGGACCACCCTGCGCTGGCGCCATATCGCCGCCATGACCGACGCCCGCAGCGTGCCGACCTTCAGCCCCACGGCGGTGAACACGCCCGACTACGACGTCTTTGACCTGTCGGGCTCCTGGAAGGTCGACGACCGGGTCACCCTGCGCGGTGGAGTGAACAACCTCGCCGACAAGGACCCGCCCTACTTCACCAGCTACCCCAACTCCAACACCGATCCCTCGACCTTCGACATCCTGGGCCGGCGGTTCTTCGTGGGGATCAACGCGAAGTTCTAGGTGCGCTCGGTCAGCAGCAGGTGCTGGATCAGCATGATGGTCTTGGCGTCGACGATGACGCCGTCGGTGACCATCCGCAGGGCGTCGGTGAGGGGGACCTCCAGCACCTCGATGTCCTCGCCTTCGCCCGCGTGGCCGCCCCCGGCGCTGACCTTGTCGGCGGGCGAGTAGCGGGCGGTGAAGAAGCTGAGCTGCTCGGTGACGCTGCCAGGGCTCATATAGACCTTGAAGACCGGGGTGACCGACGAGAACCGGTAGCCCAGCTCCTCCTCGGCCTCGCGCTTGATGGCGGTCTCCGGATCGTCGGCGTCCAGCAGACCGGCGGCGGCCTCGATCAGCGGCTCGATATGGCCGGTGACATAGGCCGGGATGCGGAACTGGCGGGTGAGCAGCACGGTCCCGCGATCAGGGTCGTAGGGCAGGATCACCGCCCCATCGCCGCGATCATAGGTCTGGCGGACCTGGGTCTCCCAGGTCCCGTCGTGGCGGCGGTAGTCGAAGGTCACCCGCTTCAGCGTCGCCCACTCGTCGGAGAGGGTGTGGAAGACGAGGTTGCGGACCTGGTCGCTCATTTGGTCTCCGGCGGCGGGGGCTTGATCTCGGACACGATGGCGACGTCGCCCGCCGTACCATCGGGGCACTTGTCGCTTTCGGGCACGACCCGCAGGCGGCGGCCGGCCACCACGACGTCCGCCAAAGGATTCGGATCGGCGTTCACCGCGAACTGGCCCGCCTTCAAGGCCTCGCCGTCCTTGTCGCAATAAGATCCGGAGAGCGTCCCGATCCGGGTCCAGACGCCGCCGGCCTGCCGGTAGACGCGGCGGTCGCCCATGGCGAACACCACCACTTCGGGCGAGGCGTCGCCGTCAAGGTCGGCCACCACGGCGTCGCACAGACGGCCGGGTTCGCAGTTCTGCAGCGGGTCCTCGAAGCTCTTCCAGGTCTGTTCGAGGAACCCGACCGGGAAGGCGCCGCCGCCGGCGACACGGACCAGTTCCTTGCGCTCCACCACCGAGGTCGTGGCCTCGCCGTAGCGGGCCTTGCGGGCCAGGGCCGAGGCGGCCCGCTTGGCGATCTCCGCGGCGCCCGGCCCGGTCTTGCGGGCGGCGAGCGCCTTGAGGGCGTCCATCCCCGGCTTGCCGGCCTCGAAACGCAGGAACAGGTAGTCGAACTTGTCTGGCGTCACCGCGCCACGATCGAGGCGCGCAAGCTGGTCGTTCACCGACAGCCGGCTGGGATTGGCCAGGGGCGAGAAGAGGGCCAGCAGGATGGCCACCACCAGGTGGGCGGCGATGACGTTGGTGACCTCCAGGCGCTTCAGCCAGGGCCCAGGCCAGAAGACGCTGGCCGCGTATCCCACGGAATAGACAACGGCTACGATGGTGCAGGCGACACCGTAGATGCGGTCCGGTGTCAGGCCGTACTGACCGATGCGCAGGATCAGGCCATAGGCGGCGATGGCCACCAGGGGCGCGATGATCACACCGGTGACCCGGCCGGCCCACTTCAGCGCGACGGGCGGATGGTCCTCGGCCTCGCCTTCCTGATAGGCGGCGTTGAGCAGGACGATGAGGGCCGCGGCGGCCGAGAGCAGGATGCCCGCCGCGCTCTTGGTGTCCCACAGCAGGGTCAGGCCCGTGAACGGCAGGGCGATGAGGAAGCCCGCCCCGATGACCGCCATCACCGGCAGCAACCAGGACAGCAGGGTCAGGGCCACGGTGCGGATGCCGCGCACCAGGCTGGCGCGCACATCGGTCAGGTGGATGGCCAGGGCGAAGAAGGTGGTGGTGGCCGGGAAGGCGAACCAGGGCTTCTGGATGGTCTCGCCGACCCACTTGATACCGATCAGGTCGAACAGCGCCCCGCCCAGCCAGAGCAGCAGCCACAGGGCCCCGACGAACAGCACGGCCAGGGCCAGGCGCACGCCGTCCTTCCAGGTCTGCTCGAAGTAGCGATCGTAGCTGGCGATCCAGCGGCGATCAGCGTCGGCGCCGGTCACCAGGTGATGGGCGATGAACAGGCTCACGGCGGTGAAGATCACCAGGGGCGGGCCCGGCCAGTGCTCGGCGCCCATGTCGGGAACCGCGATGGTCCCGTGATAGGCGCCCAGCGCGGCCACCACGACGGCGACGGCGGCGCCCCAGATGACCAGGGTCCGGGTCCGCAGGGGGTGCAGGCCGCCCAGCAGCACCACGGGCAGGAACAGGATCAGCATCGCGCAGGCGCAGAACAGCGGCGAGGAGACGCCGTCGATCAGGCCGTGCTTCTCCCACTCGTTCAGGCCGTACAGCGCCAGGCCCTGGGCGAACCCGATGGCGACGCGGGCGATGGCGATCGGTCGTGACGCCTGACCGTGATCAGTTTCCCCGGCGAACATGATGGTTCCTCCCCAACTCACCTCACGGTCGCATGGCGGGCGGCGAGCACCAACAAGCTTGGCAGATTGATGGAATAGAGTCGGCTTGCCACGCCCAGGCTTGGGGCGTATTGATAACTGACCAGTCAGTTATTTAGAGCGCCCATGTCCCTCCCCGCCGGCCAGCCGAAGTTCCGACGCCGCAAGGCCGATCGCCCCGACGAGATCGTGGCGGCGGCCTTCGAGGTGTTCGCGGAAAAGGGCTTCGCCGCCGCGCGGCTGGACGACATCGCCGCCCGGGCCGGGGTGTCGAAGGGGGCGATCTACCTCTACTTCGCCACCAAGGAGGACATCTTCCAGGCCGTGGTGGAACAGGGGGTCGCCCCCAACCTGCACAATCTGGCCGCCCTGGCCGCCGCCAATCCGCAGACCTTTCCCGACCTGATCCGCGCCTTCGCCAAGGTCATGGCCCACGTCGCTTCCACCACGCCGATCGGGGGGATCATCAAGATGGTGATCGGAGAGGCGCGCAACTTCCCGGAGCTGGCGCGGGTCTGGCACGACCGGCTGATCGTCCCGGCCCTCGGCGCCCTGACAGGCGCCATCGCCGCGGCCCAGGCGCGCGGGGAGATCCGCCCCGGCGACCCCCGCCACTATGCGGCGGGCCTGATCTCGCCCCTGCTGGTGGGGGTGATCTGGCGCGAGACCTTCACCCCCGTCGGCGCCGAGCCCTTCGACCTGCCGGCCCTGATGGAGCAACACGTCGAGACCCAGCTGCGGGGAATGGTCCCATGAAACAACGCCTGCTCGTCATCGCCCTGCTGCTGGCGGCCGCCGGCCTGATCGCCGCCCTGGTGCTGACCCCCAGGCTGAACCGATCCAACGTGCTGACCGGCTATGTGGAGGGCGAGCCGCTCTATCTGGCCGCGCCGGTCTCAGGGGCGGTGGCCCAGGTCCATGTCCAGCGCGGCGACCGGGTGAAGGCCGGTGACCGGCTGTTCGTGGTCGACCCCAAGCAGCTGGCGGCCCAGCGCCAGCAGGCCCAGGCCGAGGTGGGCGCCGCTCAGGCCCAGGCGCGGGACGCGCGCAAAGGCCTGCGGCCGGTCGAACTGGCTGTCTATGACGCCAACATCATCGCCGCCGAGGCCCGCGCCCGGGACGCCGCGGCCGACATGCGCCGGATCGAGCCCCTGGTGCGCAAGGGCGTCTATGCGCCGGCCCGCCTGGACGATGTCCGCGCTGCCCTGCAGACCGCCAACGCCCAGCTGGCGGCCGCCCGGCGGCAGCGCGACGCCGCCGCCCTGGGCGCCCGTGACGGCCAGGTCCAGGCGGCCGACAGCCGCGTCGCCCAGGCTGAGGCGGGCCTCTCGGCGGCGGACGCCCGCCTCTCCGACCTCGCCCCCGTCGCGCCCTCCGACGCGCGGGTGGAGGAGGTGTTCTTCCAGCAGGGGGAATGGTCGGTGGCCAACCAGCCGGTTGTCTCCCTGCTCCCTGACGACCGCATCAAGCTGCGGTTCTTTGTGCCGGAACAGAGCCTGTCGGCCTATCGCCCCGGCTCCGTCGTGCGCTTCGCCTGCGATGGCTGCGCCAAGGGGCTGACCGCCAAGATCACCTTCGTCAGCCCGCGCCCCGAGTTCACTCCGCCGATCATCTACAGCCGCGAGGCGCGCGACCGGCTGGTCTATATGGTGGAGGCCAGGCCCAGCGCCCGGCTGAACCCGGGCCAGCCGGTGGACGTCACGCCCCTGGAGCCGGTCCGGTGACGCTGGCCATCGACGTCCACGGCCTGAACAAGAGCTTCGGCGACAAGCATGTCGTCCAGGACGTCTCCCTGCAGGTGGCGGAGGGGCGCATCTGCGGTTTCCTCGGCCCCAACGGCTCGGGCAAGACCACGACCCTGCGGATGCTGTGCGGCCTGCTGACCCCCGATAGCGGTGAAGGGACCTGCCTGGGCCTGAACATCATCAGCCAGGCGGGCGCCATCAAGCGCCAGGCCGGCTACATGACCCAGAAGTTCTCGCTCTATGAGGACCTGACCCTGGAGGAGAACCTGATGTTCTCCGCCCGCGTCCACGACCTGGATCGCCGCAAGGACCGGGTGGCCCACGCCCTGGAACGCCTGGGCCTGATCGAGCGGCGCAGCCAGCTGGCCGGCACGCTGTCGGGCGGCTGGAAGCAGCGGCTGGCCCTGGCGACAGCGACCCTGCACGAACCCAAGCTGCTGCTGCTGGACGAGCCCACCGCCGGGGTCGATCCCAAGGCGCGCCGCACCTTCTGGGACGAGATCCACGCGCTGTCGGCCGAGGGGCTGACCGTGCTGGTCTCCACCCACTACATGGATGAGGCCGAGCGCTGCCATGAGATCGCTTACATCGCCTATGGCCAGCTGATCGCCCGGGGCACGGCCGACCAGGTGATCGCGGGCTCCCACCTGGTCACCTTCAACGGCGAGGGCGCCGGGATCGACCGGCTGGCCGGCGAGATCAGCCGGCGGCCCGGCGTCGAGATGGCCGCCCCCTTCGGCGCGGCCCTGCACGTCAGCGGGACCGACCGCGCTGCCGTCGAAGCCGCCATCGCCCCCTATCGCCGCGAACCCTTCCGCTGGACCGAGGTCGAGCCGACCCTGGAGGACGTCTTCATCCAGCTGATGGACGGCGCGGAGGACAACTTCCGATGAGCGCCTTCTCCGCGACGCGGGTCTGGGCGGTGCTGATCAAGGAGTTCAAGCAGCTCACCCGCGACCGCCTGACCTACGCCATGATCCTGGCCCTGCCGGTGGTGCAGCTGCTGTTGTTCGGCTACGCGATCAATTCCGAGCCCCGCCACCTGCCCACCGCCGTCCTGGTGCAGGAGGACAGCGTCTTCGCCCGCTCGGTCCTTTCGGCTCTGCACAACAGCGCCTATTTCGACCTGGTCGCCCAGGCGCGCAGTCCCGCCGAACTGGACGAATTGATCCGCCGGGGCGAGGTGCAGTTCGCCATCACCATCCCCGGCGACTTCACCCGTCGCGTGGCGCGGGGCGACAAGGCCCAGATTCTGGTGGAGGCCGACGCCTCCGATCCCTCGGCCACCGGCCCCGCCCTCGCCGCCCTGGCGGCTTTGCCGACCCAGGCGCTGGTGGGCGATCTGAAGGGCGCGCTGGCGCCGCGGATGCAGGCCAGGCCCGCGTTCGAGGTGGTGGTCCACCGCCGCTACAATCCGGAAGCCGTCACCGCCTACAACATCGTGCCGGGCCTGCTCGGCGTGATCCTCTCCATGACCCTGGTGATGATGACCTCGCTCAGCGTCACCCGCGAGACCGAGCGTGGCACCATGGAGAGCCTGCTGGCCACGCCCGTCGAACCGATCGAGGTGATGATCGGCAAGCTGGCGCCCTATGTCCTGGTGGGGGTCGCCCAGACCCTCATCATCCTGACCATCGCCAAGCTGCTGTTCCAGGTGCCGATGCTGGGGGGCTGGCTCGGCCTTGGCGTCGGCGTCAGCCTGTTCATCGTGGGGTCGCTCGCCCTGGGTTTCCTGATCTCCACGGTGGCGCGATCGCAGCTGCAGGCCATGCAGATGAGTTTCTTCTACATCCTGCCGTCGATCCTGCTCTCGGGCTTCATGTTCCCCTTCCGGGGCATGCCGGGCTGGGCCCAGGCGCTGGGCGAGATCATCCCGGTCACCCATTTTCTGCGGGTGGTGCGCGGCGCCCTGCTGAAGGGCCAGGGGCTCGAGGACATGTGGCGCGAGCTGGCGGCGTTGCTGGCGTTCGTGTGCGTGGTCACGGCGCTGGCGATGGCGCGGTATCGGCGGACGCTGGACTAGGTGTTCGCCACCTTCTCCCCTTGCGGGAGAAGGTGGCGCGCGAGAGCGCGCCGGATGAGCAACCATGTTAAGTGGGTTGTCTAATCCAGGGCTGTTGCCGGCTGAGGACGAGGTTTGCGGCCTCGATGAGTTTTCTCATGACGGCGACGACGACGAGCTTTGCGGGCTTGCCTCGTGCGACGAGCTGATCGGCGAAGGCCTTGAGGCTTGGGTCGTGCCGCTTTGCGCTGATGGCGGCGAGGTAGAGCATCCGCCGTGGGCGGGTTCGTCCGCCGGCGATGAAGCGCTGGCCCTTCCATTGTCCTGAGTCCCGGTCGTAGGGGGCGACGCCGGCCAGCGCTGCGGCCTGGCCACGTTTCATTTGTCCCAACTCGGGCATGCGCACCACCAGCGTGGCGGCGACGATGGGGCCGACGCCGGGCAGGGAGATCAGCAACCGGAAACGGGCCAGCAGATCGGGATTGGCCTTGATCTGGGCCAGCACCTGGGCGGCGAGCTTGGCCTTCAGCCGGGTCAGGGAGGCGATCTGGGTCTTGAGCGCCTTGGCCACGTCCTTCAGGGTGACGTGCTCCAGGAAGGTCTTCAGCTCAGCGGCCTTGTCGGTGATCTGCTCATAGGCCGTCAGCCGCTCGGCCAGTTCGACAAGCCTGGGGTCCTGGGCCGCCTTCACCGCCTCCACTTGGGCGGTGGCCGCCGCGATCAGCCGGGCGTCCAGCCGATCGTTCTTGGCGCGGCGACGCTTCAGCTTGGCGAACAGCTTCACCTCCATCGGCTGGTGGACCACCACCTCCAGCCCCGCCGCCTCTAGCGCCGAGCGCGCGGCCCGCTCGTAGCCGCCGGTCGCTTCAAGACCCACACGGCCCACCTCGCGCGCCTTCAGCCAGGCGACCAGCTCGGCAAGGCCCGCAGGCCCGTTGTCGACCTGCGTCGCGTCTTCAAGACCATGCACCGCCACGTCCAGCTGATGCTTGCCCACATCGACGCCCGCAACCTTCGTGTTAGACTGAACCTGTTCCACCGACCCCTCCTTGTGGCTCCGGACCTCAAAGTCCCTGCAACCATCCGGGTCATGGAAACGTCAGTGGCGACCCTGCTCATCCTCAGCT
>NZ_JAUYAF010000092.1 GCF_030693625.1 Phenylobacterium sp. | reverse complement strand
CGCCTGGAACACAGACTTGGCGATATCCAGACCAATGATGGTAACGTCTCCCATGGACGCCTCCCTTGAGTGAAGATCAACACCCTCACTCTGGCACGTAGATGCCGTCGGGGGGCGTCCACCCCATCACCCTTCACGGTCATTCCCGGAGACCACCGGCCGGTTTCTCCCGGGGCGCGAACGCCGGCTAGCTCTCGGCGACCCGCCGCAGGCCCGCGGTGTCACAGACCTCGATCTGGCCGTAGCCGAGGGTCAGCAGGCCCGCGCGTTGGAAGCCCAGCAGGTAGGAGTTCACGGTCTTGCGGCTCAGCCCCAGCATCTCGGCCAGGGCCTGCTGGTTCATGCGCAGGGACGGGCCGCCGGTGCGCGCCATGATGTCCAGTCGGGCGGCCAGCCGCTGGCGGGGCGGCAGGGCCACGGCCTCGGCGGCGATCATCAGGGCGCCGCGCAGCTGCAGATAGACCAGCGCCGCCACCGCCTGCCAGACCTCCGGCCGGTCGGCCGCGATGCGGGTCAGGGCATGGTCGGGGACCACCAGCAGCACGCTCGGCTCCACGCAGATCAGGGTCACCAGCCGCGGCCCGCCGCCGAACCGCAGGGTCTGGCCGAGCGCCACGCCGGGGCCGGCCTGGCCAAACAGCACCTCGCGTCCGCCGGGCGCCGCGCACATCATCTGCACCGCGCCCTCCACCACCAGGGTGATCCCGGTCTGCTCATCCCCCTCCGATTGGGCCCAGGCGCCGGTGGGCAGGTGGACGATGCGGCCGTGGGTCAGGAGCGCCTCGATCATCGGCGGCCCATGCCCCTGCAACCAGACGGACCGGGTCAGCAGTTCGGCGGCGCGCTCGCGGGGACTCATTCCCAATTGTAACCCTGGTGACAAACTCCGCCAAGCCGCCGGCCTAGGCTCTCCTCAACAGGAGCCCGCCATGACCACCACCCTCGACCTCTCGATCCGCCCCACCGAAGGCTGCGGCGCCCTGGTTCAGGGTGTCGACTTGAACCGGGCCACCGACGCCGAGATCGACCTGATCCGCGCCACCGTCTTCGACCGCGGCGTCGCCTTCATCCACGGCCAGCAGATGACGCCCGAGCAGCAGATCGCCTTCGCCCGGCGCCTCGCCCCCATCGTGGTCAACCGTTACTTCCCCAAGACCGAGCGCTATCCCGAGATCGCCAAGGTCGAGAAGACGCCGGAGCAGCAGACCAACATCGGCGGCGGCTGGCACACCGACCACAGCTACGACCTCGCGCCCGCCATGGGTTCGGTGCTGCTGGCCGTCGAGACCCCGCCCACCGGCGGCGACACCCTGTTCGCCGACATGTACGCCGCCTATGACGCCCTGTCCGATGGCCTGAAGTCGACGCTGGCGACGCTCAAGGCCCACCACGCCTCGGAGCACGTCTTCGGGAAGACCAGCGTCTACGCCATGACCGACCGCGCCGACCTGGCCGGCAATACCGACGTGCCCGAGGCGATCCACCCTGTGGTCATCACCCATCCAGGCAGCGGCAAGAAGGTGCTCTACGTCAATCCAGCCTTCACCACCGGCATCGTCGGCTGGAGCCGCGAGGAGAGCATGGCCCTGCTGGGCTATCTCTACCAGCACGCCGTCAAGCCGCAGTTCGTCCACCGCTTCCAGTGGGCCAAGGGGTCGATGGCCATCTGGGACAACCGCTGCACCTGGCACCAGGCGATGAACGACTATCCTGGCCAGTACCGCCTGATGCACCGCATCACCCTGGACGGTGGGCCGCTGAGCTAGGCGCCCCAGGAGACGCATGGCGAGCATTCGTCAGACGTCTCAAGGGAGCGCTGCGCGCGCCTCGCCCGCGCAGCGCATCCGCCGGCGCCCGGCCTGCGTAAACTCAACTCCAGCCTCATTGGAGATCCCGAGATGCGCACGACCCTGATGGGCCTCATGGCGGTATCGGCCCTAATGGCCTTCGGCGCGCCAGCCCTGGCCCAGAGCCGCCCGACCACGCCGCCCACGGCGGGGCCGCTGAACCCCGACACGTTTTATCTCGGCACCTGGTACGAGCAGGCGCGCACCCCCACCAGCCTCACGCGCGGCTGCGAGTACGCCACCACCGAGCATGGCCGCGACACCCAGGGCCGGATCACGGTGCGCGACGCCTGCCGGCAGGACGGACCCCAGGGCCGCGAACGGGCCCTGTCGGGAATCGGCACGATCCGCGACCCCGGCCAGAATGCGGTGCTGGACGTCCGCTACCGCTTTGGCCCGTTCCGCCCGTCGCGCGAGTATCGGGTGATCGCCGCCGGGGCGCAGGGCGAGTGGTTCGTCTCGTCGGAGCCCAAGTTCGACAAGGTCTATGTCTTCACCCGGGCCGTCGCCCCGCCTCGGTCCGAGGTCGAGGCCCTGATCGGCCGCGTGCGCGACCTGGGCTATGGCGGCGAGATCGAGGTCCTGGCCACCCCGGGGCGCGACTGACCCTCTGGCGGAATAGGCCGCCTCACGTCCGCGTCGCGAACTCGGAGTCGCCCGTCGTCGCCACCACCTGGTCATCGAAGGAAGCGTGCGCCGAGGTGTAGAGGTGCGAGTACAGCCCGCCGGTCTTCATCAGGACGTCGTGGCTGCCCTGCTCCAGGATGCGGCCCTGCTGCAGCACCACGATGCGGTCGGCGTCGCGGATGGTGGCCAGGCGGTGGGCGATGACCATGCAGGTGCGGCCGGCGAACAGCACCTTGAGCGCCTTCTGGATCGCCTGCTCGGTGAAGGAGTCGATATTGGCCGTGGCCTCGTCGAGGATCAGGATCTGCGGGTTGGCCACCAGGGCGCGAGCGAAGCTGATGAGCTGGCGCTGGCCCATGGAGATGTTGCGGCCCCGCTGCCCGAGCTGGGTGTCGTAGCCGTCCGGCAGCCGCATGATGAAGTCGTGGGCGCTGACCGACTTGGCCGCCGCGATCACGTCGTCCTTGGTGGCGCTCAGCGTGTTGTAGCGGATGTTCTGCTCGATGGTGCCGGTGAACAGGAAGGGCTCCTGCAGCACCATGCCGATATTGGCCCCCAGCGAATCCAGGGTGACATCGCGCACGTCGTGGCCGCCCACCAGGACCTGACCCTGATCGACTTCATAGAAGCGGTGGGCCAGCGCGATGATGCTGGTCTTGCCCGAGCCGGTGGGACCCACCAGGGCCACGACCTCCTTGGGCCGCACCATCAGGCTGATGTCGTGCAGGACCGGGCGCTTGGGATCGTAGCCGAAGGTCACGTTGAGGAATTCCACCGTGGCCGGCACGTCCTTCAGCTCGATGGCGCCGGGCTTGTCGGCGATGGTGACGGGGACGTCGATCACCTCGAAGATCCGGTGCCCCGCGGCCATCGCTCTCTGCATGATGGTGTACTGCATGGACAACATGCGGACCGGCTCGAAGAACCGCTGCACATAGAGGATGAAGGTCACCATCACGCCGACGTTGAGCGTGCCGCCCAGCACCGCGTTACCGCCGACGATGATGACGATGGCCATGGCCAGGCCGGTCAGCACGTCCACGGTGGGGACCATGATCTGGGTCATCCAGGAGGCGCCCACCTGGGCGGTGAAGTTCTCCTGGGCCTTCTCCTTGTAGAGCTCGAAGTTCAGTTGCTCGCGGCGGCTCTCCTGGACGGTGCGGATGCCGTTGATGTTCTCCGCCAGGGCCGAGTTGGCGGTGGAGGAGGCGTCGCGGGCGAGGCGGAAGCTTCTTTTCGAGAAGGGCAGCCAGACCGCGCGAATGGCGATCAGGGCCGGCAGGACCGTCAGGGTCAGCAGGCCGAGCTTCAGGTCGGTCATCAGCAGCACGACGGTGATGCCCACCAGCATCACGAAGTCGCCGATGGCGCCGTTCATGTTTTCCAGGAACTCCTGGAGGGCGTTCACGTCGCCTTGCAGGCGGGCCATGATCCGGCCGACGTGGGTCTTGTCCATGAAGGACAGGGACACGTCCTGGAAGTGGGCGAACATCTTGCGGCGGATGTCGAAGATCACCCGCTGCGCCAGGCGCGACGACAGCCATTCACCGATGAAGAAGAAGGTGGCGTAGGCCGCGGCCACCGCGGCGAAGACGATGAGGGTCCGGTCCAGCAGAGGCCCGTCCTTGGCCACCGCCGCATTGACCGCCGCGCCGATCATGGCCGGGACCGCCACCTGGGTGGCCGCCGAGATCAGCACGGCCACCTGGGCGATGACCAGGGAGCGCTTGTGGGGGCCCAGGAAGGCCAGGAACCGCCGCGCGACATTGATGTCGAAGGTGCCGAAGACGTCGTCGCCCTCGGAGGAGCCCAGGGAGGCCCGCGGCGTGGTGCGCTTGGGCGCGGCGTTGGCGGTGGTGTCGGTCACGCGGGCGCCCCTTCCAAGGTCACGTCGTCCAGGGTCGCCGAGGCGTCCGAGCGCGACTGCAGTTCATAGAGGTCGGCATAGACCCCGCCGGCCTTGAGCAGCTGCGCGTGGGTCCCACGCTCCACCACCACCCCGTCATCGAGCACGATGATCTGGTCGGCGTGCATCAGGGACGACAGCCGGTGGGCGATGATGATGGTGGCCTTGGTCCGGGTGGCCTCGGCCAGGGCGTCGCGCACCCGCCGCTCGGTCACCGCATCGATGGCGGCGGTCGAGTCGTCGAAGATCATGACGCCAGGACCGGGCACCACGCCGCGGGCGATGCTCATCCGCTGGCGCTGGCCGCCGGACAGGGCCACGCCGCGCTCGCCGACCCGGGTCTCGTAGTCGGCGGGCAGGCCCACGATGTGCTCGTGGATCTGGGCGGTCTTGGCGGCGCCGACGATGCGCTCCTCCTCGGCCCAGGGATCGGCATAGGCCACGTTGTGGCCGATGGAGCTGTCGAACAGGAAGGCTTCCTGCTGAACCAGGCCGACATATTCGCGCAAGGACGGCAGGGTCACGTCGCGGATGTCGACACCGTCGATGGTGATGGCGCCGCCGGTGACGTCGTAGAAGCGGGGGATCAGGTTGGCGATGGTGGACTTGCCCGAGCCGGGCGGGCCGACGATGCCCAGGGTCTGGCCAGGCCCGACCTCGAAGTCGACGCCGGTGAGGACCTGCTTGCCGGGGACGTAGCCGAAGTCCACGCTCTCGAAGCGCAGCACGCCCTTGGATGGCGCAAGCGCCT
The DNA here is from genome assembly GCF_030693625.1 of Phenylobacterium sp. GTDB lineage: Bacteria > Pseudomonadota > Alphaproteobacteria > Caulobacterales > Caulobacteraceae > Phenylobacterium > Phenylobacterium ferrooxidans. The sequence continues at coordinate 10,432 of NZ_JAUYAF010000092.1, read as the reverse complement.
TGGCGCCCGGCGCATCGGCGATCTCCGGCTCCAGGTCCAGCACCTCGAAGACCCGGGCGCCGGAGGAGGTGGCCCGCGCCGCGGCGTTGAAGATCATGGCGATCTGGCGGATCGGGCCCTGCAGCAGGGTCATGTAGGTGAGGTAGGCGGTCAGGGTGCCGACACTCATCGTGCCGGCCGCCACCTTGTGGCCGCCATACCAGAGGACGCCGGCCATGGAGGCGTTGAAGGTCACCTGCATCACCGCCACGCCCCGGAAGCGCAGGGTGATGCGCTTGTAGGAATAGGCCAGGGCGTCCACCGAGGCCTGGTCGAACTTGGCCATCTCGAAGAGCTTGCCGGCGAAGGCGCGGACCACGCGGATGCCCTGGAGGTTCTCCTCCATGGTCAGGGTCAACTGCGCCATCAGCTCCTGGAACCGCAGCCAGGTCACCCGCAGCAGGAAGCCCATGCGGCCGAGCGCCAGGGCCGAGAAGGGCACGAAGGCCAGGCCGATCAGGCCGAGCGTCTGGTCGATGGCCAGCATCTGCCAGGAGGCGAACACCAGCAGCAGGGTCAGGGTGAGGATCGGCATCAGGCCGCCCTGGATGAAGACCCGGGCCCCCTCCAGGTCGAGCATGCCGCGGGTGACCAGGTCGCCCGAGTGGATGCGATCGTGGAAGCCGAAGGACAGGCGCTGGAGCTGCTGGAAGAACTGGAGGCGCAGGTCGTGGCCGACCTTCTGGCTGACCAGTTCGCCCAGATAGCCCGACCACATGGTCATGGCCCCGCGCAGAATGGTGGCGCCGATCACCAGCCCGGCGGTGATCAACAGGGCCTCGCGGGCCTGGTCGGCCTGGGTGGCGCCTTGCAGCAGCAGGCCATGCGCCTGGTCCACGGCGCGGCCCAGCAGGTTCGGCAGGGCCAGGCTGGCGAGCGCCGCGCCCAGCGAGGCGGCCATCGCCAGGGCCACCAGCCACGGGTATCTTAGAGCCAAGAACACGATCCGCTGCAATACGCGGGGCATGGTCTTCACATCGACTTGGATTGGCTCGGAGTCAGCCGAGGCCGCACCCCGCCGGGAGGGGTGTGAATCACTCATCTCAAATTTCCATCGTCTAGTATGGAAACATTCTGAGGCGCCCGCCCTAGGCGCGCCAGACCTGTTTTGACGCAGGTGGCGAATAGGCGGGGAAGGTTGCGGTGATGTGTCTGCGCCGGGATTTGGCGAGGCGAGAACGATTTCCTCCCCTGTTTGCCGGGGGAGGAAGAGAGTCTAGGCGGCGCTGACCTGGGCCGCCGGAACCACAGTCACAGGCGCGCCCGGGGCCTTCGGACGGGGGCGGAGCTTTTCGCCCTTGCGCCAGATCTTCAGCGCCTCCCAGTGGATGGCGGCCATGACGCCGAGCGTCATCAGGGGGTGGCTGAGCCAGGCTTTCCAGATCGCGGCGTCGGTGAGCTCGGCGCGCTGTCCGGCGAAGTTGGCGGCCAGCAGGCGTCCCTCGGCGTCGTGCACGTCGACGGTGATGGAGACCTGCTGGCCGGGAGGGGCGATGCGGAAGGCGTAGGCCAGATCCATGTCCATGAAGGGCGAGACATAGAAGGCCTTGGGCGCCTGCTGCTCGATGACGCCTGCCCCATGGGCGGGGATCAGGTAGCTGTGGCGTTCACCGAAGGTGTTGCTGACCTCGTAGAGGATGGCCGACAGGGCGCCGTCGGGGCGGTGGCAGAAATAGACGCTGAGGGGATTGAACACCCCCCCCAGGATGCGCGGCATGCAGAGCAGACGCACCGGCCCGCCGGACGGGATGCCGGCGGCGGCGAGGTGGGCCTCGACCTGGGTCTTGAGCGGGGTGGCCGAGCCGTCCAGGTGATCGCGCTGCGAAAAACTGGTGAGCCGGAAGCGGTCCTGGCCGAAGGCTTTCAGCCGGGCGTCCAGGGCCGGAAGCTCGTCGAGATCCAGCAGCAGCATGAAGATGGCGTACCGCAGCCGGTGGCCGCGCGGGCGGAACCGGGTGTGGGTGGTGACTCCGGAATAGAGACCGGAGGCGAACATGGTCAGGCGGCCTGCACGGCGGGCGCGGGAACCCCGCCGTCCAGATGGATGCGACCGGACTCGTTCTCCACCGTCCAGGGGCGGCGGACCCCGCCCAGTTCCTCGGCGACCGCCAGGCCCGATTGCAGGGCGTCCTCGTGGAAGCCATGGCCGAGATAGGAGCCGCAGAACCAGGTGCGGCGCACCCCCTGCAGCGACCAGATCTCGCGCTGGGCGGCGATGGCCCCGGCGTCGAACAGAGGATGCTCGTAGACGTCGGTGTGGACGACGGCCTCGGGCGCGATCTCCTTCGTGGGGTTGAGGGTCACGAAGTAGTCCGTGGCGGTCTTCAGCCCCTGCAGCCGGGTCATCCAGTAGGTGACGCAGCCCTCGCCCGGCGCCGAGCGCTTGCCGATGTGGTTCCAGCTGGTCCAGGCGCTGCGGCGCCTGGGCATCAGGGCGGGGTCGGTGTGCAGGACGGTCAGATTGCGGCTGTACTTGAAGGCCGACAGCAGGCGCTGCTCCTCCGGCGTGGCGTCATCCAGCAGGCGCAGGGCGTGGTCGCCGTGGGTGGCGATCACCACCTGGTCGAAGCGTTCGGCGTGGCCGTGCGCGTCGCGCAGTTCCACGCCGAGCGCGTCGCGGCGGATGGAGACGATCCGGGCGCTCGACCGGACCTCGCCCCGGAAGGCCGCCGAGAGCTTCGCGACGTAGGCGCGGCTGCCGCCCGTGACCGTGCGCCAGGCGCCCCGGCCGAAGATCGTCATCATGCCGTGGTTCTGGAAGAAGCGGATCAGGGCGGCGGCCGGGTAGTCGCGGATGGCGGTGAGCGGCGTGGACCAGATGGCGGCGGCCTGGGGGATCAGGTGATCGTCGCGGAACGCCTAGCAGTAGCCCTTCTGCGACAGATAGTCGTCCAGGGAGGTGAGCGGCGCCTCGAGGCTGGCCAGGTCCCTGGGGCCATGGCGGTAGAAGCGGTTGACGTCCCGCAGCATGCCCCAGAACCGCGCGCTGAACAGGTTGCGCTTCTGAGCGAAGATCGCGCCGCTGGAATATTCGAAGGCGCCGTCGTCGAGGGAGACGCTCAGCGCCATGTCGGCCGGCTGGCTGGCGACGCCCAGGTGATCCAGCAGGGCGCTGAAATTGGGGTAGTTCGGCGGATTATAGACTATGAAGCCGGTGTCCACCGGGGTCGCCCCTTCGGCCTCGCGCACCTCGACCGTATTGGCGTGGCCGCCCAGGCGGCTGTCGGCCTCGAACAGGGTCACCGCATGTTTGGTCCCCAGCATCCAGGCGGCGGACAGGCCGGCGATACCACCGCCGACGACGGCGATACGGAGCGGTTTGTCGGGGCATTGCGGCGTCACGGAACCTCCTGGGGCTGGCATGGTGGAGTTACGCGACGCCACTGTCTGCGGATGCAAACGCCGCATCCGCGGCCAAGCTGCATCCGTATGGCTCCTGAAGGCTTCTTTCCGGGAGCCAGGAGAGGGCCGCCCCATGAGTCTCGTCGCCAGCACCATCAACGCCTTCGAGGGCGCGCCGCTTCCCGACCTGGTGCGCCGCGCCGCGGTGGACTTCCTGGTGGCCAATGCGCGCCGCAACCTGGCGGGCGCCCCGGCCGACGCCGAAGCGACGTTCGCTCTGGAGATGGCCCAGCGGCCGATCGCCGAGCACACCGGAGAAGCCAACGATCAGCACTATGAGCTGCCGGCCGCCTTCTTTGAAGCCGTGCTGGGGCCGCAGCTGAAGTATTCCTGCTGCCTCTATGGCGACGGCGCGGCCACCCTGGAACAGGCGGAGGAAAAGGCGCTGGCCGAGACCGCCGCCCATGCCGACCTGAGGGATGGCCAACACATCCTCGAGCTCGGCTGCGGCTGGGGGTCCTTATCGCTGTGGATGGCCCGCAACCTGCCCGGAGCGCGGGTCACCAGCGTTTCCAACTCCAGGAGCCAGGGCGAGTTCATCCGCCGGCGAGCCGCCGCCCAGGGCCTGACCAACCTCACCGTCATCACCGCCGACATGAACGACTTCGCGGCCGCGCAAGGCGCCTTCGACCGCATCGTCTCGGTGGAGATGTTCGAGCACATGGCCAACTGGCGCGGGCTGCTGACCCGGGCGAAGGGATGGCTGAAGCCGGACGGGGCGATGTTCATCCACGTCTTCACGCACAGGACCACGCCCTACCGGTTCGACGTCAATGACGAGGCCGACTGGATCGGCCAGCACTTCTTCACCGGCGGCGTCATGCCCAGCCACGACCTGATGCGGCAGTTCCCCGACCTGTTCACCGTCGAGGCCGACTGGCGCTGGAGCGGCGCCCACTACGAGACCACCGCCAACCAGTGGCTGGAGAACTACGACCGCAACGCCGCCGTGATCCGGCCGGTCCTGCGGGAGGTCTATGGCGACCAGGCGGTGCTGTGGCGGAGACGCTGGCGGCTGTTCTTCCTGGCCACCGCCGGCCTGTTCGGACATCGCGGCGGCGCGGAATGGGGCGTCAGCCACTATCGCCTGCGGCCGGCCTGAGGGAGCACCAGATGCTGAAATACGTCATCGCTTACCTGGCCACGGGCCTGGTTTTCGCCGTGGTGGACGCCGTGTGGCTGACCTGGAGCAATGAGCGGCTCTATCGGCCGACCCTCAATCCGGTCCTGGCCGACGAGGTCAATCTGAAGGCCGCTGCGGTCTTCTACATCGTCTACATCCTGGGGATCATGGCGCTCGCCGTCTCGCCGGCCACCTCCTGGACCAAGGCCATGACCACCGGGGCCATCCTGGGGGCGGTCTGCTACGCCACCTACGACCTGACCAACCAGGCGACGCTGAAGGTCTGGTCCACCAAGATCACCCTGGCCGACATCACCTGGGGCGCCTTCGTCACCGCCCTGGCCGCGACCGCCGGCTACCTCGCCCTGCGCTGGGCGCGCGCGAAGTTCGGCTAGACCCTTTCCGGATCAGGTTGAATCAACCTGATCGGATAAAAAGGGTCTATCTTCTTGAATCTAGAGCATGTCCGGGCGGCGAACCGGTGCCCACTTGCGCCTGACATGCTCTAGGCGGAGAGACCCTCGAGCACGGCCCGCAGCTTGCTGGCCAGTTCGTGGTCCTCGAAGGGCTTCTGGATGACGCCCGCGTCCCCGGCATGGGCCAGGGCCTCGACATCGGCATAGCCGGTGACGAAGACGATCGGCAGGTGCGGCCGCCGCGTGATCGCCTCGCGGGCCACCTCGGCCCCGTTCATGCCGGGCATGGCGAAGTCCAGCAGCATAAGGTCGATGTCCGGCCGCTGCTGCAGGGTCTCCAGGGCCGCGCCGCCGCTGCCGGCCTCCACCACGCAGTAGCCCAGCTCGTCCAGCATGCCGGCGGTGATTTCGCGCACGGCGCTGTCGTCGTCCACCAGCAGCACCACCGGACGGCCATCTATGCCCCGGGGCGCTTCGGGAGGCAGGGCGCGGGGCGCGGCCATGTCGTCGCAACGCGGCAGGTAGACCTTCACCGAGGTCCCCTCTCCAGGGGCGGTGTCGATGCGCACCCCGCCGCCGGACTGCTTGGCCAGGCCAAACACCTGGGAAAGACCAAGCCCCGAGCCCTTGCCCACCGCCTTGGTGGTGAAGAAGGGTTCGAAGACCTTGGCCAGCACCTCGGAGGACATGCCTGTGCCGGTGTCGGAAACCGCCACCATCACATAGTCGCCCGGCGGCGGCTCCTCGGCGCGGCGGGGCTGGCCGAGGGTGACGTTGGCGGTGCCGACGGTGAGCACGCCGCCCACCTCCATGGCGTCACGGGCGTTGATCGCCAGGTTGAGGATCACCAGCTCGATCTGGGTCGGATCGATCATCGCGCCCCACAGATCGCAATCGAGTTCGGTCTCGATGCGGGCGTGCGAGGCCATGGTGCTCTGCAGCAGGTCGCGCATGCTCTCGACGGTCTGGTTCAGGTTCACCAGCTGCGGCTCCAGCTTCTGGCGACGGGAGAAGGCCAGGAGCTGGGCGGTGAGCTTGGCGCCCCGCTGGGCGGCCTGTTCCATCATGTCCAGGCGGCGGAGGGTGGTTGGGTCAGCCTCCGCCTTGGCCAACTGGCGCACATTGCCCAACACGACGGTGAGCAGGTTGTTGAAGTCGTGGGCGACGCCGGAGGTCAGCTGGCCCACGGCCTCCAGGCGTTGGGCCTGGCGCAGGGCGGCCTCGACCTTCTCGCGCTCCTCGATCTGGGTGACCAGCTGGCGGTTGGCGGCGCCGAGCTCGGCTGTGCGTTCCTCGACCCGGCGCTCCAGCAGGGTTTCGGCCTCGCGGATTTCGTCGATCCGCTGGCGGGCCTCGTACTGGCGCCGCCGCGCCCGCAGGGCGGTGCGGGCCACGCTCACCAGGCTGGTGGGATGGAAGGGCCGTTCCAGGAAGATGACGTTGCCCAGGGTCTCGGTCAGGCGGAAGGCCTGGGGATTGCGCTCCAGCCCGCCGCCGCGTTCGGTGAGCAGAACAAAGGGGAAGTCCGACCAGGGCGGCTGCTCGGACACCCAGAGCGCCAGACCGCCGATGTCGGTGTTGTGCAGGGCGTTGTCGGCCAGCAGGGCGAAGCCCGCGCCTTGCGCCAGCTCACGGCACAGGTCCTCCACGTTGCGGCAGGCGCGGCTCTCGATTCCCGCCTCCCCCAGCAGGCTGGACGCGATCTGGGCGTCGCGGCCGGCCGGGGTGAGGATGAGGGCGGTCTCTCCCCGTAGATCGGCCACGCTGGTCACACGCGTTCGTCCAGCAGGAAGTCGGATTTGCCGACATAGACCGGGACGCCGCGCAACACGCCCTGAAAGCCCTCGATGGCCCCCCCGACCGTGAGGCCACGGCCATCGATCACGTATTCGCGGATCGTGTCCTCGTGGGACCCGGTGCGCTTCTTGATCACCGAGATCGCCCGGCGCACCCGCCCGGAGGCCTCGAAGTAGCGCATCAGAATGACGGTGTCGGCCAGATAGGTGATGTCCACCGGCGCCTTCATGTCCCCCACCAGGCCGTGCTGGGCCACGGTCAGGAAGGTGCTGGCGCCGCGGCGGTTCAGGAAGGTCAGCAGTTCATGCATGTGCAGCACGAGGAACTGTTCCTCGGGCATGGCCGCCTGGTAGCCGTTGAGGCTGTCGATGACGATGGTCTGCAGATTGCGGGCCTGGACGCACTCGCGGACCTTGTGAGTGAATTCCCCCGGCGAGAGCTCGGCGGCGTCCACCTGCTCAATGAGCAGGTCCCCTGAGTCACGCATCGCCGCCAGGTCGATGCCCATGGCCTTGGCGCGGGCGAACAGCAGGCCCAGTTCCTCATCGAAGATGAACATGGCCGCCTTCTCGCCGCGCTTGATGGCGGCGACGACGAACTCCATCACCAGCAGCGACTTGCCGGCGCCCGCCGGCCCGAGGACCAGGGTGCTGGAGCCGCGAGCCACGCCACCCCCCAACAAGGCGTCCAACTGGGTGACACTGCTGGCCAGGATGTCGCGCTTGAAGTCCAGGCGATGCTCCGAAGCAACGAGGCGCGGAAAGACGATGAGGCCGCCATGCCGGATGGCGAAATCGTGGAAGCCGCCGCGGAAAGGTTGGCCGCGATACTTGATCACCCGCATCCGACGGCGCTCGGCGCCGTAGACAGGGGCCAGCTCCTCCAGCCGGATCACCGCATGAGCAACGCTGTGCACCGTCTTGTCGTCGGCCTCCGCGGTCATGTCGTCCAGCATCAGGACGGTGGCCCCGCTTCGGGAGAAGTAGTGCTTCAAGGCCAGGATCTGGCGGCGGTAGCGCAGGGAGCCGCCGGCCAGCAGGCGTATCTCCGACAGGCTGTCGATGACCACGCGGGAGGGTTTCGTATCCTCCATAGCCCCGAAGATCATCCGGGTGGCCTCCCCGAGCTCGAGATCGGAGGAATAGAGCAGGCTCTGCTGGTGCTGCTCGTCCAGCAGATCCTCGGGCGGGATCAACTCGAACACCTTGAGCTGGTCAGGCAGCACCCAGCCATGGGACGTGGCCGTGGCCTGCAGCTCTTCGACGCTCTCCGACAGGGTGATGTAGAGCCCGGTCTCGCCGGCTTCCGCCCCGGCCATCAGGAACTGCATGGCCGCCGTGGTCTTGCCGGAGCCCGGGGTCCCTTCCATTAGATAGATTCGATTGCGGGTCAGGCCGCCCCCTAGGATGTCATCAAGACCGGCCACGCCGGTGCGGGCCATCCGGTCTGATTGCTTGTTCTCTTGATCGCTCAAGCGCCTCACTCGCATCGTTTCAAGGACCGGCGAGCGTGGCCGCTCACCGTTGACAGCACATAACGGCCTAGTTCGTGATGGGCTCCCCGATCTCGGCGCCAACGAAGTTTCATGGCTGAGGTTCCACATCCGATCGCCGTCCGGATTTCCGGGGCGTTGTCGAGCGCGCCGAGGCGTGTGATGGTGGGTTTCCGGAACGGAACGGCAGGTCACGGGCATATTGCGCGCGCGACCGCCGAGCGACCTCCGCGCCGGAACCTACAAAATTGATTGCACCGCGTGAAAGCCGCTGCCGGCCACCGGGCGACGGGAGGAATTTGAATGCAAGAATTTAAGACGCCAGAAGAATTTAACGCGGCTCTGGACGAGTCGGCCAACCACGGAATGACCGTGGCGTTCTGGGCCGACCAGGCGCCGGACCGCACCGCGGTGGTGGACCCCTCCGGACGCGAAAAGACCTTCGCCGAGGTCAACGCCAACGCCAACAAGCTGGTGCGCGCCCTGCGCAAGGCGGGCCTGAAGGCCGGCGACAGCCTGGCCCTGCTCTGCTCCAACCGCGCCGAGTTCATCGAGACCCTGGCGGCCACCCAGCGCAGCGGACTGCGCATCACTCCGGTGAACTGGCACCTGACGGTCGACGAGATCGCCTACATCATCAAGGATTGCGAAGCCAAGGCCCTGGTGGCTGAGGCCCGTGTGGCCGCCGCCGCCCCGGCCGCCGCCGAGTGCCCCGACCTGCTGATCAAGCTGTCGGTGGGCGGCGATATCGAGGGCTTCCTCAACTACGAGACCACCCTGGCGGCCGAGGACGGCTCGGACATCCCCGACCCCGTGCGCGGCGGCCAGATGATGTACACCTCCGGCACCACCGGGCGGCCCAAGGGCGTGCACCGCGCCAACGCCCCGGTGATCCCGCCGAGCATGCTGGCCCTGCGCGGCTACGATCCCAAGACCTCGGTGCAGATGTGCGCCGGCCCGGCCTATCACGCCGCGCCCCTGGCCTTCGACGTCAACGCCTCGATGAACGCCGGCGTGCCGCTCCACTTCATCGACAAGTGGGATTCAGAGCACGTCCTGAAGACCATCTCGGAAAAGAAGGTCACCCACTTCCACCTGGTGCCGATCATGTTCCAGCGGCTGCTGTCCCTGCCGCCGGAGGTGAAGGCCAACTATCCCATCGACCACGTGGAATACATCGTCCACGGCGCGGCCCCCTGCCCGCCGGAGGTCAAGCACGCCATGATCGAGTGGTTCGGCCCGGTGCTGAGCGAGTACTATGCCGGCTCCGAAGGCGGGGCGGGCTTCACCATCACCGCCGAAGAGTGGCTGAAGAAGCCCGGCAGCGTTGGTAAGCGCCCGCAGATGCTGCAGGTCCGCATCCTCGACGAGGAAGGCAATGAACTGCCTCCCGGCGTGCCCGGCGGCATCTATCACCAGCTGCCGCCCGGCGGCGGCTTCACCTATTACAAGGACGAGGCCAAGACCAACGCCAACCGGCGCGACGGCTTCTTCACCATGGGCGACGTCGGCTATTTCGACGAGGACGACTATCTGTTCCTCACCGGCCGCAACGCCGAGACCATCATCTCCGGCGGGGTGAACATCTACCCGCAGGAAATCGACAACGAGCTGATCAAGCACCCGGCCGTGGCCGACAGCGCCACCGTCGGCATCCCGCACGACGAGTGGGGCGAACAGGTCCGCGCCGTGATCATGCTGAAGCCCGGCTACGAGCCCTCCGACCAGCTGGCCCAGGAGATCCTGGGCTTCGGACGTCAAACCCTGGCGGCCTACAAGGTGCCGCGCGGCCTGGACTTCGTCACCGAGCTGCCGCGTTCCGAGGCCGGCAAGATCCAGCGCAACAAGGTCCGCGCCCCCTACTGGGAAGGCCGCGCCCGGCAGATCTAGGGCTTTGTCGCCCCCTCTCCCACTTGTGGGAGAGGGTAGGGTGAGGGCTCTTTCTGAAGTTCCGTTGTTGCTCCGAGGCCGAGACGCGCAGCCCTGCTGCGCGCCCCCTCACCCTACCCTCTCCCCCTGAACGGCAGGGGAATCGCATATGGCGTTGGAGTCGAAATCTTAGGTCGAAGCGGATTCTGCAGATGTCTCCTTGGTGTTTGGAGACGGGGTTGTGGGGACGTTTTCTGACTACTTTGGGGCCGTGTCAGACCCTCGTGCCGGTAA
>NZ_JAUYAF010000091.1 GCF_030693625.1 Phenylobacterium sp. | reverse complement strand
CCGCATCGAGCGATGCTTCTCCAAGCTCAAGCACTTCAGGCGCTTCGCAACCCGATACGATCGAAGGGCCATCCACTTCCTAGGCTTCGTCCATCTCGCAGCAGCCATGATCTGGATGCGATGAATGTCGATTCCGCCTAGCCCTGGATCGGGCGCAGGATGATCTCGACGCGACGGTTCTGGGCGCGGCCTTCGGGGGTGCCGTTGGTGGCCACCGGACGGCTTTCGCCTTCGCCGGCCACGAAGATGCGGGCGGGCAGGACGCGACCGGCGCCCACCAGATAGTTGGCCACCGAACTGGCGCGACGCTCCGACAGGGCCTGGTTGTGGTCATCGGCGCCGCTGGAATCGGCGTGGCCCACGATATCGATCGTGGTCTGGGGGTAGGCGTTCAGGGTGCGGGCGACGTCGCCCAGCACCGGCGCGAAGCGCGGCTGCACGTCGGACTGGTCGACGGCGAAGGTCACGTCGCTGGGCATGATCAGCACGATGTCGTCGCCCTGACGGCGGATCTGCACGCCGGAGCCCTCCAGCGAGCGGCGGAAGTCGGCCTGCTGGCGGTCCATGTAGTTGCCGACTGCGCCACCGGCCAGGGCGCCGATCCCGGCGCCGATCAGGGCGTTCTTGCGGCCCTGCTCACCGCTGTTGGTGTTCGTCAGATAGCCGAGCGCCGCGCCGCCCAGCGCGCCGGCCAGGACGCCGGTCCCGGTGTTGTTGCGCACCGGCATGCCCGTATAGGGGTCGGTGGTGGTGCAGGCGGTGAGCGCGGCCGCGCCGGCGATCATGGCGAGGGTGGCGGTGAACTTGGACATGGCGGTCTCCGGGGACTTGGGGATATGAGCCGGAAACGCGCCCTCACGGTCAAGGTTCCGGTGGGCTCAGATCTTCAGCACGTGCTTGGCCATGATGTTGCGTTGGACCTCGTCTGAGCCGCCCGCGATGCTGGCGGCGCGGCCTTCCAGATATCGCACCGTTTCGCGGCCCGCCCAACTGGGCCCCAGCGGCTCGGCCGGCCCATCGGTCTCCGGAAACCAAGGCGCGGCGTAGGGTCCGGCGCATTCCACATAAAGCTCGGTGAGCCGTTGCACGATCTCCGTCCCCTTGAGTTTCAGCATGGAGGACTGCGCGCCTGGCGCTGAGCCCGCGGCGACTTCCCACAGGGTGCGCAACTCGGTCATCTCTAGCGCGCGCAGCTCGATCTCCACGGCGCTCAGCCGGCTCGCGAAGCCGGGGTCCTCGATCAACTGACCTCCCGCCGATCCGGCAAGTTCAGTTGACGCCGCCACGCGGATTCCGCGCAGCAGGTTGAGCGAGAGCGACACGAAGGCCTGGCCAGTGCGCTCGTGGGTGAGCAGGCCCTTGGCATAGGTCCAGCCCTGGCCCTCCAGACCGATGCGATTCTCTACCGGGACCCGGACGCCGTCGAAGGTCACGCGGTTGAAGGCGTGTCGACCGTCGATGGAGATGATGGGCGTCACCTCCACCCCAGGGGTGCGCATGTCGAGGAGCAGGAAGGTGATCCCCGCCTGGGGCTTGGTCTCGGTCGCTGTCCGGGTCAGGCAGAACATCCAGTCGGCGGTGTGAGCGCCGCTCGTCCACACTTTTTCGCCGTCCACCACATAGACCTCGCCCTCCCTTACCGCCCGCGTACGCAGGGCGGCCAGGTCCGATCCGGCGCCCGGTTCGGAGTAGCCCTGGCACCAGCGGACGCGGTCGGCGACGATATCGGGCAGGAAGCGCGCCTGCTGCTCTGGACTGCCGTAGGCGAACAGAACCGGCGCCAACATGCCCGGTCCCATGCCGCCGACCTGGCCCGGAAGCCCCGCGGCGGCGGTCTCCCGTTCCCAGATGAAGCTCATGGCCGGTGTCCATCCGGGCCCGCCAAAGGCGACGGGAAACCTGTTCACGGCCCAGCCCTTGGCGAGCAGGGCGGCGTGCCATCGCGCCTCGTCGGCGCGCGAGCCATCGAAGGCATGACCTAGCGGAAGAACCTCGGCGATCAAGTCCCGCACCGCCTGCCGGAAGGCGAGCTCGTCTTCGGAGAAGTCGAGGTTCATGAGGTGTCCGACTTGTTATTATAAGGTCCGTGTAATAATAGTTGGGTTCACGAGACTTGGTCAACCGACAGAGAGGCCCGATGTCCGACGTCCCCTTCACGACGACCCGTCTGGCTGGCGTGACGGCCGGACCGGTGCGCCGCCCTGACAATTTCTCCAAGCATGCCAAGGGCTCGATTCACGACAACGCCACAGCGCAGGGGCTGGGGTTCAAGGGCGGTACGGTGGCCGGGAACATCCACTTCGAGCAGTTTCCGCCGCTGATGGCGGAGCTCTTCGGCCGGGCGTGGTTTCAGACCGGCAACCTCTCCCTCTATTTCCTGAGCCCCACCACAGACGGTGAACCGGTCCAGGTCTTCGCGCGCGACCCGGTCGTGAGGCCAGAGGGCGGGCTGCGGGCGGAGGTGTGGATGGAGGACAGCGAAGGCCGGCGGGTCTGCGAGGGCACCGCCGCGTCCGGGCCGCCAGACCTGGAATCGGCCCTGCGCCAGCGGCTGAAGGCCGTGCGTGCGCCGGAAGACCTGCGGATCCTGCGGAATTCCAAGGTCGGTGACAGGTGTCTGGATGTCCCAGCCCGGCTTGAGCTTGCCCGCAATGACAACCGGTTGGAATTCATCACCGAGCCGCTGCCCGAATATCTGGACCCGTCAGTGTGGGGCGAGCGGGTGGCGCCGCCCGCCATCGCCATCGACGCCATGCGTGAGGTGGAGAAGCCGTTGTTCAGGCCAGAGGACGGTTTCGTTGGACTGTTCGGAGCGATTGAAGTGCAGTGGCTCGACGGGCCGGTCTTCATGGAGCACGACTACCTGGCCGACGGAACCATCCTGGCGCTTTCCGAATCGCCAAAGACTGAAGTCGCCTGGTTTGAGAGCACCCTCAAGGACGCCGCCGACCTGCGCGAGGTGTCGCGGATGATCCTGATGACCCGCCTGCTCAAGGGCTCTTCGCCGCTCTGGACCTGATAGGCGCTGGCGGGCATGGGTCAGTGATGAGCTCGCGCACCCGGACCCGGCTGACGCCCGCCGCCCGCCGTGACCAGATTCTGGACGTGGCCGCGCGACTGATCGTGGAAGAAGGCCTGCAGGCCGCCACAATGGAACAGCTGGCCAGGTCGGCGGGGATCAGCAAGGCCTTGGTCTATAACTACTTCGCCACGCGTGACGTCCTGCTGGGCGCTCTGCTGCAGCGAGAGCAGGCTGAGCTTGGCGCGCGCGGCATGGGCGCGGCCTTGCAGGCCCAGTCCTTTCCCGAGCTGATCGCTCAGACGACACGCCTCTACCTCGAGCATGTCCGAGACCGAGGTCCGCTGATCGCCGCGCTGCTCGGCGACCCGGCGACCGCGGCCCTGATGGAGGCGGAGAGCCGGGTCAGTCGCGACCAGACGGTTCGCTATTTCGTACGGGCCACCCGGCGCGCCTATGGGCTGCCCTTGCACCGGGCGATTGCGGCGGTGGACCTGTTGATGGCGGTCACTGACCGCGCCGGCCGGCTGGTCGCGCAGGGGGACCTCGACCTCCCGACCGCGGTGGACATGTGCCTGAAGATCGCCCTGGGCGGGCTTGAGCAGCTTGCGCGTCAGCCGAGCGACTGCGCGTAGAGCGACAGCAGGGCGGCCCAGGCGCGCTCGGCCTGCGCCGGGTGATAGACGGCGTTATCCCTCACGCACCAGCCGTGCTGGGCGGGATAGACCTCGACGACGGCTTTGGTCCTGGCGGCCGCGAAAGCCGCCTTCAGCTTGTCCTTGGCGTCCGGTTGCTTGGCGTCGTCGTTCTCGGCGATGGCCACCAGGAAGCCGGCCTTCGCCCTGCCGACCTGCAGATGCACGCTGTCGGGCCTGTCGGTCACCAGGCCGCCGCCGTGGAAGGAGCCCGCGGCGCCGACACGGTCCGGGTGGTTGATGGCGCCGAGGAAGGTGTAAAGGCCGCCCATGCAATAGCCCTGGGTTCCGATCTTCTTCCGGGTGTTCACCTGCGGCTGCTTGTCCAGCCAGCTGACATAGGCGGCGGTGTCGCGGGCCTTGGCCTCGGGTGTCAGCGGTGCGGTCAGCTCACCCAGCTTGGCCCGGTCGGTGGGGTTTGAGAACTCGAAGGGCCCGGTGATCACCGGCGCCTTGCGGGTGCGGTAGAAGGGATTGGGCACGACGACGGCGTAGCCCTCGGCGGCCATTCGCTTGCCCATGTCGCGGAAGGCTGGCCGCAGGCCTAGGATGTCGGTGAAGATCACCACGCCGGGCCACTTGCCCTTGCCCGCCGGATGGAAGAAGGCGGCGTCGCAGGCCCCGTCGGCGGTGGTGATGGTGACGTCGGTTTCGACCACCTCAGCCGCCAGCGCCTGTCCGGCGAGGGCCACGCCGGTGGCCATGGTGACGGTGGCGAAACCGCGGCGGGTCAGGCGCGAGTCGCGGTTGGCGCTGGCGGGATTGGTTTCGTCGTCCATCGGGAGCCTCACCTGCTGTGGGCGCTCGTTAACGGCGCCTATGATCGCCAGGTTAACTCAGACGCCAAGCCGCGCCTGTGTCAGGCGAGAAACTTGTGCAGGAAGTTTCCGCCCATCTGCAGGCCCTCCATGTCAATGCTGTGGCCGAGGCCTGGAGAGACGTGTCCGCCGACCTCAAAGCCGAGTTTCTGGAGGGTGGCGCCGGCGTGATGGAGGGCGGCCACCGGCACCATCGGATCGGCGTCGCCATGGATCAGCAGGATCGGAGGCTTGACCTTGGTGGAATCCA
Source organism: Phenylobacterium sp. (assembly GCF_030693625.1). Classification (GTDB taxonomy): domain Bacteria; phylum Pseudomonadota; class Alphaproteobacteria; order Caulobacterales; family Caulobacteraceae; genus Phenylobacterium; species Phenylobacterium ferrooxidans. The sequence goes on along the minus strand of NZ_JAUYAF010000091.1, from coordinate 561 downwards.
GGCCGGTCTCATCCACCAGCATGCCGGAATAACCGAGGATGCCCGCCACCTGTGGCGACCGTCGCAGACCGACCTGCAGGGCCATCATTGTCCCCTGGCTGAACCCCACCAGGGCCAGCCGGTCCTCGCCGAGCCCATACTTGGCCAGTTGCTGGTCGATGAAGGCGTTGAGCACTGGCGCAGCCTCCCGCGCGCCGTTGATACGAGCCTGCGCATCCATGTTGGTGATCGGCCACCACTGATAGGCGTCGAGCATGCCCGGCATGGGCTGGGGCGCGTTCGGGGAAATGAACAGAGTATCCGGGAAGGCGTGCTGCCAGTGCGGGACCAGACCAATGAGGTCGGCGCCGTTCGACCCGTAGCCGTGCAGCAGGATCACGAGACTTTTGGGCGCTCGGTTGTAGGCGGGCGCGACTGAGGGACCGTGAAGGGTGATGGGGTGGACGCCCCCCGACGGCATCTACGTGCCAGAGTGAGGGTGTTGATCTTCACTCAAGGGAGGCGTCCATGGGAGACGTTACCATCATTGGTCTGGATATCGCCAAGTCTGTGTTCCAGGCG
>NZ_JAUYAF010000087.1 GCF_030693625.1 Phenylobacterium sp. | reverse complement strand
TGCTTGCCCACATCGACGCCCGCAACCTTCGTGTTAGACTGAACCTGTTCCACCGACCCCTCCTTGTGGCTCCGGACCTCAAAGTCCCTGCAACCATCCGGGTCATGGAAACGTCAGTGGCGACCCTGCTCATCCTCAGCTCAATAGCTCAGGGGTTAGCGGTCCCTCCACCGACAGTCCGCCTGGCGCGCCAACGCCAGGCGGACGTCCCGGAAGACAGCCACAATCTAGCACCACCCCAACAGACAAGGGGTTACGCTCCCTTCTCCGCAGTTCCTGAAACGCCCCAACCCGATAGGGCTATCGACCCCTCATCCGACCCTGCTCCGCAGGGCCACCTTCTCCCGCAAGGGGAGAAGGACGCGCCTATCCCTGTGTGCGAACCGATCCCTGGCCCACCTTCGGGCGCCCGGCACGTCAAACCACGCCTGCGCGAGCCGCGCCTGTTCCGACCCGCTGGCAAGGCGACTAAGGTCGGGCCCTCGGGTTTTGACAGGAGTTTCCGATGCGGCTTTCGCGGCGTGACTTTGGACTTGGGGTCGCGGGCGCGGCGGTGGCGGGCTCGGCGCGGGCGGCGGCTGGCGACCTCGACGCAGGCCTGACCGCCTATCTGGACGCGGCCTTCGAGGCTGAGCTGGCCCTGGAGCCGGAGCGGCTGACGCGGATCGGGCGCAAGACCGCCAATGACCAGCTCACCGACCAGAGCGAGGCGGCCCTTGCCGCGCGGCTGGACTGGCGCCGCGCCAGTGTCGCGGAGATGAAGCGGCGGTTCCCCGTGGCCGGGCTCTCGGAGGACGGCCGCACCTCCTACGACATGTGGGTCCTGGCCCTGGCGCGGGCCGAGGAGGCTCACAGGTGGCGGGGGCATGGCTATGTCTTCGACCGCAACGGGCCCCACACCAGCCTGCCCAACTTCATCATCAACCAGCACCGGGTCGATAGCGCCGGGGACCTGGCCGCCTATGCCGCGCGGGTGGCGGCCATCGGGCCGGCGCTGGAGGTTCGGCTGGCCCAGGCTCAAGCTTCGGCGGCCAAGGGGGTGCGGGCGCCGCGCTTCGCCTATGACCAGGCGGCTGGGGAAGTGCGACGGCTGACCACCGGGGCGCCCTTCGATGGCGGGGCCGACTCCGCCCTGTTCGCCGACGCCAAGGCCAAGGCCGGCAAGCTGCGGGCGTCCGGCAAGATCGATGCGGCCGCCGAGGCCGCGGCGGTGAAGGCCGTCGCCGAGGCCATGACCGGCGCGATGAAGCCCGCCTATGACCGGCTCGGCGCCTGGCTGGCCAGCGACCGGGGGCAGGCCTCGGCCCTGCCGCAGGGGGCCGGCGCCCTGCCGGACGGGGCGGCCTATTACCAGGCCATGCTGCGCCAGCAGACCACCACCGACATGACCGCCGATCAGATCCATGCGCTCGGCCTGTCGGAGGTGGCGCGCATCCGGGCCGAGATGGAGACGCTGAAGGCCAGGATCGGGTTCTCAGGGTCCCTGGAGGACTTCTTCGTCCACCTGCGCAGCGACGACCGCTTCTATGTGAGCAACGACGAGGCCGGCCGGGCGCGGTACCTGGCGCTCGCCGAGGGGCATCTGGCGGCCATGAAGGCGCGGCTGCCGGAGATGTTCGGGCGGCTGCCGAAGTCGGACCTGGTGGTCAAGCGGGTGGAGGCGTTCCGCGAGGAGCCGGGCGGGGCGGCGCACTATTCGTCGGGCGCGCCGGACGGCTCGCGGCCCGGGGTGTTCTACGTCCACCTGGCCGATGTACGGGCCACCCCGATCTACGAGATCGAGGGCACGGCCTATCACGAGGGCTGGCCGGGGCATCACCTGCAGATCTCGCTGGCCGCCGAGCTGACCGGCCTGCCGGTGTTCCGCACCCAGTACAGCTACGGCGCCTATGTCGAGGGCTGGGGGCTCTATGTGGAGCGGCTGGCCAAGGAGGCGGGGTTCTACACCGACCCCTACAGCGACTTCGGGCGGCTGGGGCGCGAGATCTGGCGGGCGATCCGGCTGGTGGTGGACACCGGCATCCACGCCAAGGGCTGGAGCGAGGAGAAGGCCACCGCCTACTACACCGCCAACTCGCCGCAGCCGGCCGGCAAGATCAGCTCGGAGATCCGCCGCTACTTCGTCATGCCGGGCCAGGCGACCTCCTACATGGTGGGGCAGGCGCGGATATTGGCGCTGCGGGCGCAGGCGCGCGAGGCCCTGGGGGCGCGCTTCGACCAACGGGGGTTCCACGACCTGGTGCTGGGGGCCGGCGCCCTGCCGCTGCCGGTGCTGGAGACGCGGGTCCGGCGCTGGGTGACGGCGCAGAAGGGGTAGGTGGCGGGAGGCCGAAACGGCGCAGGTGTTCGAGGCTCGCGGCCGCGAGCGGGCGCCATGTCGCGGAAATGCGAGTCTTCTCTACGGCTTAGCTGCCGTGCAATGGTCCAATTCGTGCTGTTGAACGCAATAGGGCCCCGGTTCGCGCCGGGGGCGTTTTAAATTTCACAATCGACGGGTACCGGTTAGCGATGTCGACCATGCGTTCCTTGGCCACCCTGCTCGCCGCCGCCGCCGCTGTCCTGATGGGGACCGCGCCCGCCCTGGCCGCGCCCTCACCGCCGGCCGAGAAGATCGAGCTGACCAAGATGACCGGCCGCTGGTACGAGGTGGCCCGCATGCCCAACAAGACCCAGAAGGACTGCCAGGGCGGCACGTCGGACTGGGTGCGCAGCGGCGAGGGCTATTCGGTGGTCCAGGCCTGCCACAAGGGCGCCCTGACGGCGCCGGCCACCGAGTGGAAGGCCAAGGCCAAGGTCATCGATCCCAAGACCAACGCCCGCATCAAGATGAGCTTCTTCGGCGGCATGCTGAGCCAGGAATACTGGGTGCTGGCCCACAAGTCTGACTGGCTGATCCTGGGCACCCCCAACGGCAACTACATGTGGCTGATGTCCCAGCGCCCGACGCTGAGCGCCCAGGCCAAGGCCCAGGCCGTCGCCCGGGTGAAGCAGCTGGGCTACGACGTCAGCCGGCTGGAATACCCGACTCCGGCGCGCAACTGACGCCGCGGGCCTTGATTCCGGAACGAAGCCGGAACAAGACTTGGCGATGGATGTCATCGTCACCGTCACCCGGCCGCAGATCACCACCACCGTCACCCGTGGCGCGGCGCGGCTGCTGATCGACCTGGGCTATGCGCCGCTGGCGGAGGTGACCCTGCCCAATGGCCGGCGCGCCGACCTGATGGCCCTGTCGCGCAAGGGCCACATCCTGATCCTCGAGGTGAAGTCCGGGCTGGAGGACTTCCGGGTGGACCGCAAGTGGCATGAGTACATGCCCTATTGCGACGCCTTCGCCTTCGCCGTGGCCCCGGAGTTTCCGCGGGAGATCCTGCCCGATGAGCCGGGCCTGGTGGTCTGCGACGGCTTCGGCGGCGCGGTGCTGCGCGAGGCGCCGAGCGTTCCCTTGGCAGGGGCGAGGCGCAAGGCGCTCACCATCGCCTTCGGACGTCTCGCGGCCCTGAGAGCGGCCGGAGGGCAGGGGACGCTGCTGGAGGCATGAGCCCTCAAAACAACGTCATCCCGGACGGCCGATAGGCAGATCCGGGACCCGCCCAGGCGGCTCGAAATGCCCTAGCGCGGCGCCCGTTTGGCCAGGATGCGCTGCAGGGTGCGGCGGTGCATGTTGAGGCGGCGCGCGGTTTCCGAGACGTTGTGGCCGCAGAGTTCGTAGACCCGCTGGATGTGCTCCCAGCGAACGCGGTCGGCGCTCATGGGGTTGTCCGGCGGGGGCGGGTTCTCGTCCTTGCGGGCCAGCAGGGCGCGGGCCACATCGTCGGCGTCGGCGGGCTTGGAGAGGTAGTCGATGGCGCCCGACTTCACCGCGGCCACGGCGGTGGCGATGTTGCCGTAGCCGGTGAGCATGATGACCTTGGCGTCGGGGCGGGCGTCGCGGACGGCCTCCACCACCTTCAGGCCGGTGCCGTCCTCAAGCCGCATGTCGAGGACCGCATAGGCCGGGGCGAAGGTGCGCACCGCGGCCAGGGCCTCGGCGACGCTGCCCACCAACACCGGCTCGAAGCCCCGCTGTTCGAGGGCGCGGCCAAGCCGGGTTCGCAGCGGCGCATCGTCGTCGAGCACAAGCAGGCTCTTGTCGGGAAGGGCGGCGATATCGGCGGAGAGATCTGTCATTACGCAACCCCGGATAGTCGTGTTTGTCAGTGTCGCCCTCTGCGGCATCATGTCGCGTTCGGGGGCCTGCGCAAGCGCAAACCGGACGTTGTTCAGACCAGGGGCGCCTCGATCCTGGCCCGCGGCCAGCGCGCGGAAACCACCGCGCCACGCGGGCACCCATTCTGGAAAGTCACCGCCGCCCCGGTTCGTTCCAGCAAGGTCTTGGCGATGAAGAAGCCCAGCCCCATGCCGATGTGGCCGGTGCGCGAACCCTCCGCGCCTGGACGGGTGGTGACATAGGGCTCCCCCAGCTTGGCCAGCACCTCGGGCGCGAAGCCCGGGCCGTCGTCGCGGACCTCCATGGAGACGCTGACGGCGTCGAAGCGGGCGGTGATCAGCACCTCCGAGGTGGCGAAATCGACGGCGTTCTCCACGAAGGAGGTAAGCGCGTGCAGCACCTCGGGCATGCGCCAGATGTCGGGGGACTGGACGCCGGCCGCCCCGGTGACGATGGCCTCGACCCGCACCCCCTTCACCCCGGCATGGGGCTCGATCACCTCATGGACCAGCTGCAGCAGGCTCATGCGCTCGTGGACCTCGTCGGAGGCCTCGGCCGGGGCGTCGGTGAGGCGGCGCAGAATCTCGCGGCAGCGGGCGGCCTGGGCGATCAGCAGGTCGGCGTCCTCCTTGACCTGCGGGGTGGGCGCCTCGCGGGCCAGCTCCTTGGCGACGATGGCGATGGTGGCCAGGGGCGTGCCCAGCTCATGGGCCGCGGCGGCGGCCAGGGCGCCGAGCGCCGAGAGCCGCTGCTCCCGCGACAGCACGGTCTGGGTGACGTCGAGGGCCAGGGCCATGCGGATGGATTCCTGGGCCGCCTGGCGCACGCTGCCGGCGATCACCCCGATGCCGGCGACATTGGCCGCCGCCGCCCCGATCATGAAGCTCAGGGGGAAGTTCATGGTGGCGCCCCCCGCGGCCGGGAGCGGCAGGTGGAAGAAGGCCAGGGCCACCGAAGCCGCCACCGCCGCGCCGCCGAGAATCAGCAGGGGCTTCAGGGGCAGGGTGGCGGCCGCCAGGGTGATCGGCGCGATGAGCATCAGGATGAACGGATTGGCGGCGCCGCCGGTGAGGAACAGCAGGATGCTGATCTGGGCGATGTCGAAGCCGAGCTGCGCCGTGGCCTCCCAGTCGGCCATCATCCTCTGGCCCGGAGAGGCCACCCCGGTGAGCAGGTTGATCCAGGCCGCCACCCCGATCAGGCCAAAACAGATGGCGTAAGGCGCCTTGAACCCCAGGAAGACCCCGCCGATCAGCAGGATGGCCACCTCGCCGAGGATCAGGGTCCAGCGCAGGGTGACGAGGGTGCGCATGCGCAACCGCCCGTGGCCGGCGCCGCGCATGTCCCAGGCCAGCTCGTCTTGCGCCTGGACCGGGCTTTGCCTATCGAGGCCGGTAGCCGGCCCCGACGGCGTCGGAGTTTTGACGGACGCCATTCGGGCAGGAGCATCCTGCAAGTCGCACCTCGTGACGAGACAAAAGGTTCACCCATGACCCGCCGCAACCTGATCGTGATCGCCGCCTGTGTCCTGGGGCTGATCCTGGGGGGCGCCCTGGCCTGGAAGAGCGGGGCCTTCAAGCCAGCGCCGGCCACGCAGGTGGGCGGACCGTTCCAGCTGGTGGACCAGACCGGCAAGCCGGTCACCGAGGCGGTCCTGAAGGGCAAGTGGAGCGTGGTGTTCTTCGGCTTCACCTACTGCCCGGACGTCTGCCCCTCCACCCTGCAGGCGATGGGCCTGGCGCAGGAGCGGCTGGGGGCGAAGGCCAAGGACGTCCAGTTCGTCTTCATCTCGGTGGACCCGGAGCGCGACACCCCGGCCCAGATGGCGACCTATCTGGACAACGATGTCTTTCCCAAGGGGACCATCGGCCTGACCGGCGCCCCCGCCCAGGCGGCGGCGGCGGCCAAGGCCTATCGGGTGTTCTACGAAAAGCAGGGGACCGGGGCCGACTACCTGATCAATCACTCGACCCCCAGCTACCTGATGAACCCGCAGGGGCGCTTCGACCGGGTCCTGCCGTTCGGGATCGGGCCCGACGAGATCGTCACCCAGATCTCCGCCGCGATGCGCGAATAGGAAGCTCTCCCGCCCGGGAAGGAGGGGAGCTTCACCGCGTCGTCACGCCGCAGGATGGAACTCAAGAGGGCTAGACTCTCTTAAGCCTCAGCGTGCATGCTGCAATGCACAACGGGACCATTGCGTATGCTCTATACGATGTATGAAGCCGGCTACTACGCCGCCTCGCCGCTCCGGTTCGCGGCTCGCGCCGCACGCGGCTTCTGGTCGTCGCCGCTCAATCCGGCCAAGGACAGCGACCTGGGACGACGGCTGTTCGCCGGCGCGGACCTGTTCGCCAACCTGACCCGCCGCTACGGCCGCCCGGCCTGGAACGTCGATTCCGTCGAGATCGACGGCAAGGCGGTCCGCGTCACCCAGACCGAGGTCTGGTCCAGCCCCTGGGTGACGCTCACCCACTTCAGCCGCAACATGGCCGACATGCGCAAGGCCGGCCGCCGTGAGCTGGAGCCGGCGGTGCTGATCGTCGCCCCGCTTTCGGGCCACTACGCCACCCTGCTGCGCGGCACGGTGGAGGCCTTCCTGCAGGACCACGAGGTGTTCATCACCGACTGGTCCAACGCCCGCGACGTGCCGCTGCATGCCGGCCGCTTCGACTTCCACGACTACCTCGACCATGTGCGCGAGATGCTGCGGCTGCTGGGCCCGCGCCCGCATGTCGTCGCCGTCTGCCAGCCCGGGCCCGCCGTGCTGGCCGCCGCGGCCCTGATGGCGGAGGACAACGAGGACAGTCGCCCCGGCACCATGACCTTCATGGGCTCGCCCATCGATGCGCGGCTGTCGCCCACGGTCACCAACAAGCTGGCGGAGGAAAAGCCCTTCGCCTGGTTCAAGTCCAACATGATCGACACCGTTCCGGCGCCCTATCCGGGCCTGGGGCGGCGGGTCTATCCGGGCTTCGTGCAGCTCTACAGCTTCATGTCGATGAACGCCGACAAGCACCAGGACGCCCACAAACAGTATCTGCAGGACCTGATGAAGGGCGACGGCGACGCCGCCGACAAGCATCTGGAATTCTACGACGAGTACCTGTCGGTGCTGGACCTGCCCGAGGAGTTCTACCTTCAGACAGTCGATTATGTGTTCCAGTCCTACCTGCTGCCCAAGGGCGAGCTGGTTCACCGGGGCCGCGCGGTGCAGCCGGCGCTGATCAAGGACATCGGCCTGCTGACCGTCGAGGGTGAGAACGACGACATCTCCGGCATCGGCCAGACCCAGGCGGCCCACACCCTGTGCTCGGGCCTGCCCGAGGGGTTCAAGGAAGACTACGTCCAGCCGCACGTCGGCCACTACGGGGTCTTCAACGGCCGCCGGTTCCGCGAGGAGATCTATCCCCGGGTGCGGGCCTTCATCCGCAAGTCGGAAGCCGGTTTCGAAAAGACCCGCGACGCCGCCAACGCGGCCTGACCCCCTGTCTCGCGCGACGGGGCTCCCGCTGCGGGAAAAGCAGCTTAGATAGGGGTCATGTCCCTGTTCGGCCGCCCCCTGGCTGACGGCGACCGGCTGGATGTCGCCGGGGCCGTCGTTCGCCTGAAAGTCCATACCCGCGCCCGCCGCGTCTCCCTGCGCTTGGACCGCACCCGGCGAGAGGTGGTGGCCACCGCGCCCTCGGTCCGGCGGCTCGGCGAGGCCGCCGCCTTCGCCACGGAGCGCGCCGCCTGGATCGCCGCGCGCCTGGCTGAGCTGCCGCAGAGCCAGTCCATCGCGCCGGGCGTCACCATCAGCCTGTTTGGCCAGCCCTGCCGCCTGGAGAGCGCCGCCCATCCGGTGCGGTTCTTCCCGGCCACTGAGACCGAGCCCGCCCGGATCGCGGCCCGCGGCGAGGGGGAGACCTATGCTCGCGCCGTGGTGCGCGTTCTGAAGAAGCAGGCCCTGGCGACGTTCGCTGAGCGAACCGCCCACTATTGCGCGGCCCTCGGCGCCAGGATGCCGGCGGTGACGGTGATGGACGCCCGCGGCCGGTGGGGCTCATGCCGCCCGGGCATGATCGGCAAGCCGGCCTCGATCCGCTACAGCTGGCGTCTGGCCTTGGCCCCCTTCGAGGTGGCCGACTATGTGGTGGCCCACGAGTGCGCCCACCTGCTGGAGCTCAATCACGGCGCGGCCTTCTGGGCCCACGTAAAGACCCTGGTGGGAGATGAGCGCCCGCATCGCGCCTGGCTGCGGGCCGAAGGCGCGAGGCTGCACGCCTTCGGGGCCTAATTCAGGTTTCCTTCTCCCCTTGCGGGAGAAGGTGGCCGGTCGGATGAGGGGTCGCACGGCTTTCAGAACAATAGCCGTCATCCCGGGCGACCCGCAGGGGAGACCCGGGACCCAGGTGACTGGGCTGGGCCCCTGGGTCCCGGCTCTTCGCTTCGCTGCGGCCGGGATGACGTGGATGGTTTGCCGGACAAGGCGGCGACCCCTCATCCGTCGGGCCTTCGCCCGACACCTTCTCCCGCAAGGGGAGAAGGATCAGAAAATCAGAACGGAATATCTTCCGCCGGCTGCCGTTCCGGGGGCGGACCTGCGCCCGGGCCGTCGCCGGACAGCAGGTCGCCGATGGGGTCGCTGGCCGGGGCCGGGGCCTGGACCGGGGGCGGAGCCGCCGTGCCGCCGGGGATCGCCTGGGTCTTCAGGCGGGGCAGGGCGGCGGTCATGAAGTCGCGCCAGATGCCGGCCGGGGCGCCGCCGCCGGTGACCCCCTTCATGGGGGTGTTGTCGTCGCGGCCCACCCAGACGGCGGTGACGAAGCCGCCGGTGTAGCCGACGAACCAGGCGTCGCGGTAGTCGCTGGTGGTGCCGGTCTTGCCGGCGATGTCGAAGCCGGCGACGCGCGCCTTGGTCCCGGTGCCGCTGGTGATCACCTGGCGCATCATCTGGTTCATGTACTGCAGGGCGGGAGAGCCGATCACCGAGCGGCGCGCGGACCTGTCCATCCCGTGGTCGTAGAGGACCTTGCCGCTGGCGGTGCGGATACGCTCGATGCCGTAGCCCTTGGCGAGGTAGCCGCCGTTGGAGAAGGGGGCGTAGGCCTGGGCCATGTCCATGGGGCTGACCTCGACGGCGCCGAGCGCCATGGAGGGGTCGAGCTGGATGTGGGAGGTGATCCCCAGACGCCGCGCGGTGGCCGCCACATTGCCGGTGCCGACCTCATTGGCCAGGCGCGCGGCGACGGTGTTGATGGACTGGGCCAGGGCGGTCTGCAGGCTCATGGGGCCGAGGAACCGGCCGGTATAGTTCTTCGGCTCCCAGGTTCCGATCTTGACCGGCTCGTCCACCACGGGCGTGGCCGGCGTGCGGCCCTGTTCCATGGCGGCGAGATAGACGAAGGGCTTGAAGGACGATCCGGCCTGGCGCTGGGCCATGGTGGCGCGGTCGAACTGGCTGTCGGCATAGGATGAGCCGCCCACATAGGCGCGGATGCGGCCCTCGCCATCGATGGCCACCAGGGCGCCCTGGCCGACGCCCTGGGCCTTGGAGCCCGTGACCCCGCGGCGCAGGGCCTGTTCGGCGGCGGTCTGGATCGGCAGGTCCAGGGTCGTCTCCACCACCAGGTCCTCGGTGGGTTCGCCCACCAGGGAGCGGACCTGATCGTCCACCCAGTCGGTGAAGTACTGGGCGCGCTGGTTGGCCAGCACCGGGTTGACGCGGACGGGGGTCTTGAAGGCCTCGGCGCGCTGCTCCGGCGTGATGGCGCGGGTGCGGACCATCTCGTCCAGCACGATGGTGGCGCGCCGGGCGGCGCGGTCGGTGGCCGAGACCGGCGAATAGCGCGAGGGGCCCTTCATCATCCCGGCCAGCAGGGCGCTCTCGCCGATGGTCAGCTGGGAGGCGGGCTTGTTGAAGTAGCGCTGGGCGGCCGCCTCGATGCCATAGGCCCCGGCGCCGAAATAGACCCGGTTCAGATAGAGGGAGAGGATCTCCTTCTTGGAGAACTTGGCCTCCAGCCAGACGGCCAGGATCAGCTCCTGGGCCTTGCGGCGGTAGGTCTGGTTGGCGGTCAGGAAGAGGTTGCGCGCCAGCTGCTGGGTGATGGTGGAGCCGCCGCGCAGGGGGCCGCCGGTATGGGTCACATTATAGATGGTGGAGCGCAGGATGCCCCAGGGGTTGAAGCCCCAGTGCCAGTAGAACCAGCGGTCCTCGATGGCGATGAAGGCCTTCGGCACGTAGGGCGGCAGCTTGTCGAGGTCGACGGGGGGCGCGTACTGGCTGCCGCGCACCGCCACCAGGGCGCCCGATCGGTCCAGATAGGAGATCGAGGGCTGGCGCTTGACGTCATAGAGCTTGGAGGTGTCGGGCAGGTCCACCGCGAACACCGCGAAGAAGGCCACCAGGAAGATGAGGCCCCAGACCCCGATCACCGCGCTCCAGTAGAGAACGGCTTGGGCGGGTGTGCGAGGGGCCCTACGGGGCGACTGCGCATTGGCCATAGGGTCTTTGGTCCTGAAAGGGTCGTCCCGCTCGGGGCGACTGATAGCCCAGCCGCACCAAACACGCGACAAGATTGACGGGGTGTGAATGGGGCGCTTTCGGGACCGACCGCCCGACCTGTGCAATAACGCATAACGGCGTTGCGAAAAAAGCGATTGCGGCCGATCTTAACAGTGTTATCTTAGCGTTGCTTAGTTCGGAGCGCGCCAAGAGTGGGGATACCCGAGGCGGCCCACGGTCCGCACGGCCAGGTTCCCCCGGGGATCTGTTTTCTCCCCGAAACGCCTGGAGGGCTCCATGAAGCTCAAAACCCTTTCGGCCGCCTGCGCGGCCGCCTTCACCCTTTCCTTCGCCGGCGGCGCCCTCGCCGCCGAGCCGGTCACCGCCAAGCTGGCCAACCCGGTCGCCGAAAAGACCAAGTTCATCGCCGGCGGCGCCGTCTTCCTCTGCCAAGCCGACGCCTGCGTCGCCTCGGCCCCGTCCTCACAGACCTTCGCCGCCTCGACCTGCAAGGCCGTGGCCAAGAACGTCGGCGCGATCGCCTCCTTCGGCGTCGGCGGCAAGACCCTGGACGCCGACAAGCTGGGCGCCTGCAACGCCGCGGCCGCCCCGGCCACCCAGATGGCCGCCCAGTAGTCTCTATTGGCGGGGATGGGCGGCTCTCCCGTCCTTTCCCGCCGACCCGGCTCGCGGCGCAGCCTCCCAGCCGCTCCAAACTTTTCGTCGAGCCCAACTTCAGGGCGCCGGATATTCCCGGCGCCCTTTTTCTTTTGCGCGGGTCCGCTTAAGAGAGCGGCCACATGACCGACACGCTTCGACAAGACGCCGCCTTCCCGGGCGGCCCGGCCGCCGCCGCCTCGCTGCTGGAGCCCCTGCTGGCCGGCGCCGCGGGCGTGGGCGCGGAGCCTGTCTCTATCACCCTGGACTATGGACGCGTTCCGTCGGCGGGCGATCCCGTGACGGCGGAGGCCTGGATCGACCGGGCCACCCGCACCCTGGTCTTCGCCCACGCGCGCCTGACCACGGCGAACGGCGATCTCGTGGCGAGCGGTTCGGCGGTGTTTCGGCGGCAAGCGCCCGCCCTGGTCGCTGTTTAAATGAATTGGGACGGCTCTATACGGTCCGGTTTGGTTGCGGCCTGTAAAGTCGCGTGCTATCAGGCGCGCGGCTTCGGGCCAGGGTTTCCCAGGTCCAGCCGGCCAATGTGCTTTTCCAAGCGCTTTCAAGCCTTTAGGCCGCGGTGAGGGACACCTTATTCGCGGCTTTCGACACGCACGGGCGGACAAATTAAGTGGCGGACGATTCCAAGACTTCGAATGTGGGCGGCAGATATGCTCAGGCCCTCTTCGACCTCGCGACCGAAGACAAGAACCTGGCGGCCGTTGAGGCCGACCTGAAGGCGCTCAAGGCCATGCGCGCAGAGTCCAAGGATTTCCGCACCTTGCTGGCTTCCCCGGCCTTCAGCTCCGAGGACAAGAGCCGCGCGATCGCGGCCCTTTCGGCCAAGGCCCAGTTCAACAACACCACCCGGAAGTTCCTTGGCCTGATGGCCGCCAACGGCCGCCTCGCGGCGCTGCCGGCGGCGATCGCGGCCTTCGAGGCCCTCTCGGCCAAGAGCCGCGGCGTCGTCGCGGCCACCGTCACCACCGCGGTCGCCCTGACCGCGGCCCAAGCCAAGGGCGTCGCGGCCTCGCTGCGCACCGCCCTGGGCAAGGACCCTGAAATCGAGACCCGTGTCGATCCGTCCATCCTGGGCGGTATCAAGGTGCGGGTCGGCTCGCGACTGTTCGATGCTTCACTTCGTTCGAAGCTCGATTCCCTCAAGTTCGCCCTGAAGAGAGCGTAAGAAGACATGGATATCCGCGCCGCCGAAATTTCGGCCATCCTCAAGTCGCAGATCGCCAATTTCGGCGAAGAGGCTGACGTTTCCGACGTCGGCCAGGTGTTGTCCGTCGGTGACGGCATCGCCCGCGTCTTCGGTCTGGACAATGTCCAGGCCGGTGAAATGGTCGAGTTCCCGAAAGCCGGGGTGAAGGGCATGGCCCTGAACCTCGAACGCGACAACGTCGGGGTCGTCATCTTCGGCGACGACCGCGCCATCTCGGAAGGCGACGAAGTCCGCCGCCTCTCGGAGATCGTGGACGTGCCGGTGGGCCGTGGCCTGCTGGGCCGCGTCGTCAACCCGCTGGGCGAGCCGATCGACGGCAAGGGTCCGATCACCAACGTGGCCGAGCGCCGCCGGGTGGACGTGAAGGCCCCGGGCATCATCCCGCGCAAGTCGGTGCACGAGCCCGTGCAGACCGGCCTGAAGGCCATCGACAGCCTGATCCCGGTCGGCCGCGGCCAGCGCGAACTGATCATCGGTGACCGTCAGACCGGCAAGACCGCCGTCGCCATCGACGCCATCCTGAACCAGAAGTCGATCAACGCCGGCGATGACGAGAGCGCCAAGCTCTACTGCATCTACGTCGCCATCGGCCAGAAGCGCTCCACCGTCGCCCAGATCGTCAAGACCCTCGAGGAGCGCGGCGCGCTCGACTACACCATCGTGGTCGCCGCCACCGCCTCCGAGCCGGCCCCGCTGCAGTTCCTGGCGCCGTTCTCGGGCTGCGCCATGGGCGAGTGGTTCCGCGACAACGGCATGCACGCCGTCATCATCTATGACGACCTCTCCAAGCAGGCCGTGGCCTATCGCCAGATGTCCCTGCTGCTGCGCCGCCCGCCGGGCCGCGAAGCCTATCCGGGCGACGTCTTCTACCTGCACTCCCGCCTGCTGGAGCGCGCTGCGAAGCTGAACGAGGATAACGGTTCGGGCTCGCTGACCGCCCTGCCGCTGATCGAGACCCAGGCCAACGACATCTCGGCCTACATCCCGACCAACGTGATCTCCATCACCGACGGCCAGATCTTCCTGGAAACCGACCTGTTCTTCCAGGGCATCCGCCCCGCCGTGAACGTCGGCGCCAGCGTGAGCCGCGTGGGCTCCTCGGCCCAGATCAAGGCCATGAAGACCGCCGCCGGCCCCATCAAGAGCGAGCTGGCCCAGTACCGCGAGCTGGCCGCCTTCGCCAAGTTCGGCTCCGACCTCGACGTCACCACCCAGCGCCAGCTGGCCCGTGGTGAGCGCCTGACCGAGCTCCTGAAGCAGCCGCAATACTCGCCGCTGACGGTCGAAGAGCAGGTCGCGGTGATCTATGCCGGCACCCGCGGCTACCTCGACACCATCCCGACCGCTCAGGTCGGCCGGTTCGAGGCCGAGCTGCTGAGCCACCTGCACGCCAAGCACCAGGGTCTGCTGGACACCATCCGGACGACCAAGGAGCTCAAGGGTGACACCGAGCAGGCTCTGAAGGACGCCCTGGCCGCCTTCGTCGCGACCTTCGCCTAAGGCCTGAGCCGATGGCCCCCGAGCCCAAAGCCCTGAGCGCCTGGTCCGGCGCGTTCGGCGATCGGTATACGGAGCGCAGCGGCGCTTCGGCCGACGCCGTTCGCGGCCGCGCGCGGGTATGGGCCGAGGTGCTGTCGAAGATGGAGGGCGACATGCCGGGAAGCGCCATCGAGGTCGGCCCGAACCTGGGCCTCAACCTGATGGGCATCGCGGCGCTGTCGGACATGGAGCTGTGGGGCATCGAGCCCAACGCTTCGGCCCGGGAGCGGCTTGTCGCCGACGGCGTCCTGCCGGCCGACCACGTGATCGAGGGCTTCGGCCACGCGATCCCGATGGCCGACAAGGCGGTCGACCTGGCCTTCACATCGGGCGTGCTGATCCATGTGGATCCCAGCCTGCTCGAGGCGACGATGCGGGAAGTTCACCGGGTCGCCGCCAAGTACGTTTTTTGTTCTGAGTATTTTTCGCCGAAGCCGGAGGCCATTCCCTATCGCGGGGAAACCGACCTGCTCTTCAAGAACGACTTCGGCGGGCTCTACCTGGATATGTTTTCCGACCTCGTGCTGGTCGATTACGGCTTCTTCTGGAAACGGACGACCGTGATGGATAACTGCACCTGGTGGTTGTTTAGAAAGGTCTGAGGCGAGAAATGGCTAGCCTCAAGGAAATGCGCGACCAGATCAAAAGCGTGGAATCCACGCAGAAGATCACGCGCGCGATGCAGATGGTGGCCGCGGCGAAGCTTCGGCGCGCGACCGACGCCGCCCAGAACGCCCGGCCCTATGCCGAGCGGATCGCCACGGTGATCGCCAACCTGGCCGCGGGGGTCTCCGGCGACGGGGCGCCCAAGCTGCTGGTGGGCACGGGCCGTCAGGACCGTCACCTGGTGGTGGTGGCCTCCTCCGACCGCGGCCTGGCCGGCGGCTTCAACTCCTCGATCATCCGCGCGGCCCGCGAACGGATCAACGCCCTGCTGGCCGAAGGCAAGGACGTGAAGATCATCACGGTGGGCAAGAAGGCGCGCGACCAGTTCCGCCGCGTGTTCGGCGACCGCTTCGTGGCCACCTTCGAAGCCGGCGTGCCGGGCCTGGCCTCGGCCCAGCCCGTGGCCGACAAGATCACCGAGCTGTTCGAGACCGGCCAGGTGGATGTCGTGACCCTCGCCTTCAGCCGCTACAAGTCGGTGGTCGTGCAGACCCCGACCCTGACCCAGCTCATCCCCGCCCAGATCGCCGGCGCCGCCGCCACGATCGACCTCAAGGGCGCGGCCTACGAATACGAGCCCGACGAGGAGACCATCCTCGAAACCCTGCTGCCCCGGAACCTCACGGTCCAGCTGCTCTCGGCCATGCTCGAGAACCAGGCCGGGTTCTACGCCGCCCAGATGGCGGCGATGGACAACGCCACTCGCAATGCGGGCGACATGATCGCCGCCCTCAACCTGAAGAAAAACCGTACTCGCCAGGCGCAGATCACCAAGGAGCTGATCGAGATCATCTCCGGCGCCGAAGCGCTCTAGACTGAAAAGAGTTCAACCCATGGCTACGACCCCGAAGAAGCCGGCCGCCACCAAGGCCGCCCCCGCCCCGAAAGCCGCCGCCGCCAAGGCGCCGGCCAAGGCCGCCAAGGCCGTGACGCCCAAGTCGGTGGCCCCGGCCGCCGGCGTGGCCACCGGCCGCATCGTCCAGATCATCGGCGCCGTCGTCGACGTCGAGTTCGAAGGCCACCTGCCGCCGATCCTCGGCGCCCTGGAAACCACCAACACCGACCAGCGGACGGGCCAGCCCTTCCGCCTGGTCCTGGAAGTGGCGCAGCACCTGGGCGAGAACACCGTCCGCACCATCGCCATGGACACCTCCGAGGGCCTGACCCGCGGACAGCCGGTGACTGACACCGGCCGCGCGATCACCGTCCCGGTCGGCCCGGCCACCCTGGGTCGGATCATGAACGTCATCGGCGATCCCATCGACGAAGCCGGTCCGATCAACTCCCAGTTCTACGCCCCGATCCACCGTGAAGCGCCGTCCTTCGCCGAGCAGGCGACCTCGGCGGAAATCCTGGTGACCGGGATCAAGGTCATCGACCTGCTCTGCCCCTACACCAAGGGCGGCAAGATCGGCCTGTTCGGCGGCGCCGGCGTGGGCAAGACCGTGACCATGCAGGAGCTGATCAACAACATCGCCAAGGCCTACGGCGGCTATTCGGTGCTGGCCGGGGTGGGTGAGCGCACCCGCGAAGGCAACGACCTCTATCACGAGATGATCGAGAGCAACGTCAACAAGCCCGGCGGCGGCGAAGGCTCCAAGTGCACCCTGGTCTATGGCCAGATGAACGAGCCCCCCGGCGCGCGGGCCCGCGTGGCCCTCACCGGCCTGGCCCAGGCCGAGTACTTCCGCGACGAAGAGGGCAAGGACGTGCTGCTCTTCATCGACAACATCTTCCGCTTCACCCAGGCCGGCTCCGAAGTGTCCGCCTTGCTGGGCCGCATCCCCTCGGCCGTGGGCTATCAGCCCACCCTGGCCACCGAGATGGGCAACCTGCAGGAACGCATCACCTCGACCTCCAAGGGTTCGATCACCTCGGTCCAGGCCATCTACGTGCCCGCCGACGACCTGACCGACCCCGCGCCCGCCGCCTCCTTCGCCCACCTGGACGCCACCACCGTGCTCTCGCGCGACATCGCCGCCCAGGCCATCTTCCCGGCCGTGGACCCGCTGGACTCCACCAGCCGGATCATGGACCCGCTGGTGATCGGCGAGGAACACTACAACGTCGCCCGCCGCGTCCAGGAAACCCTGCAGGCCTACAAGGCCCTGAAGGACATCATCGCCATCCTGGGCATGGACGAACTGTCGGAAGACGACAAGCTGGTGGTCTCGCGCGCCCGCAAGATCTCCAAGTTCCTCTCCCAGCCCTTCCACGTGGCCGAGCAGTTCACCAACATGCCGGGCATCTTCGTCAGCCTGGAAGACACCATCCGCTCCTTCAAGGCGGTGGTGGAGGGTGAGTATGACCACCTGCCGGAAGCCGCGTTCTACAATGTCGGCACCATCGAAGACGCGGTGGCCAAGGCCGAACAACTCGCGTCGGAAGCCTAAGCCTGATGGCCGGCAAGCTGCACTTTTCCCTGGTCTCGCCCGAGCGTGAACTGTTCTCGGGCGAGGTCGACCAGGTCGACGCGCCGGGCTCCGAAGGCGACTTCGGGGTGCTGGCCGGCCACGCGCCCTTCATGACCACCCTCAAGTCAGGTCGGGTGAAGGTGTATGACAACGGCCGCACCCTGGGCTTTGATGTCCAGGGCGGGTTCGCCGACGTGACGCCGGATGGTCTGACCATCCTGGCCGAGCAGGCGGTCGAGGTCGCACTTTAAGCAACGCCTCGCCGTCGCCGCATTGTCGCATTACGGGACTTGCGAGGGACGGATAGTTTGAGTGTGATAGAGCGCCAGTCAGGGGACCCGTCTATGCGTACCGCCATCATCAGTCTGCTCGCCGCCGGCATCGCCACCTCGGCGACCGCGCAAACCGCGCCGCCGGCCGCGCCGCTCCCGACGCCGCCCGAGGTGATGGCGCCCGCCACGCCGCC
>NZ_JAUYAF010000019.1 GCF_030693625.1 Phenylobacterium sp. | reverse complement strand
TCCCGCGCGGCACCGAGCGCCTGCGCTTCACCCCGTCGCCCGCCCACACCGACGCCATGATGGACGACCTGGCCCAAGCCCTCGAAAGGCTCTGGGCCCACTGCAACATCAAGCGCGTCGGCGGATACGCCGCCTGACGGCAGAGCTCGCCGAGGCGGCGGTCAGGAAAAGCCGTCGTCAGCTTGCGATTTGAGGCGTGCAGGCGCATACGGGGAGCGCACTCACCGCTTCGGAGAAGCCTCAACTTCTATATTCATCTGAACGATCAGGCGGCCAGGCCGCCCAACTCAGGTCCGCCGCCGCACGCCCTTGCCGAGACCGATCTGCTTGGCGAAGTCCGAACGGCGCGCCGCATAGGCCGGCGCCACCATCGGATAGTCGGGCGCCAGGCCCCAGCGACGCCGATAGTCATCGGGGCTCATGTCGAACCGCGAACGCAGGTACCGCTTCAGCATCTTCAGCCGCTTGCCGTCTTCAAGACAGACGATGAAGTCGTGCTGGATCGACTTGTTGATCGGCACCGCCGGCTTGGGCCGTTCTTCCACGGCGATGGGCGCGGCCTGGCCAAGGCCCTGCAGAGCCTGGTGCACCGACCGGATCAATTCTGGCAGGTCGTTCTGAGACACAGAGTTACGGCTGACGAAGGCCGAGACGATGCCGGTGGCGAGGGACAAAACCTCTTCGACGTCCGTGCCGTCAGCTTCCCTATCGATACTCATCAAGCGCCCCCTGGGTACATGGCATTGCAAAAGCCCGACCACCCCTTCGCCCAGGGTCATCGGACTTGGCGTCAACGCCTCCGACCCGACATGGTTCCCAACGTTTGGCCCCGGGCCCGCAAGGCGGTAAAGAGCCGCCCAGGCCCGTCCTCCCCAGATTCCCGAAAGGCCCTCTCATGACCGCCCAAGCCGCTAATTTCATCGACGCCTTCTTCACCGCGCCCGCTTCAGAGAGCGACCCGGCGGTTTCCAGCGTGCTCACGCGGGAGCTGAAGCGCCAGCAGGATCAGATCGAACTGATCGCTTCGGAGAACATCGTCAGCCGCGCCGTGCTGGAGGCCCAGGGCTCGGTCCTGACCAACAAGTACGCCGAGGGCTATCCGGGGAAACGCTATTATGGCGGCTGCGAGGTGGTGGACGAGGTCGAGGAGATCGCCATCGAGCGCGCCAAGCAGCTGTTTGGCTGTGAGTACGTCAATGTGCAGCCCCACTCCGGCAGCCAGGCGAACCAGGCGGTCTTCATGGCAACCATGAGCCCGGGCGACACCTTCATGGGCATGGACCTGGCGGCCGGCGGCCACCTGACTCACGGCAAGAGCGTCAACCAGTCGGGCAAGTGGTTCCGGCCCGTGGCCTACGGCGTGCGCCAGCAGGACCACATGATCGACTATGATCAGGCCGCTGAAGTGGCCCTGGCCGAAAAGCCCAAGGTGATCATCGCCGGCGGCTCGGCCTATTCGCGGGCCATCGACTTCGCCAGGTTCCGCGAGATCGCCGACAGCGTCGAGGCCCTGCTGATGGTGGACATCGCCCACTATGCGGGCCTGGTGGCGGGCGGCGCCTACCCCAACCCGTTCCCGCACGCCCACATCGTGACTACGACGACGCACAAGACCCTGCGCGGTCCCCGCGGCGGCATGATCATGACCAACTCCAAGAAGTGGGCCAAGAAGATCGACAGCGCGGTCTTCCCCGGCCTGCAGGGCGGTCCGCTCATGCACGTCATCGCCGGCAAGGCCGTGGCCTTCGGCGAGGCCCTGCGTCCGGAGTTCAAGCAGTACGCCCGCCAGGTGATCGACAACGCTCGCGCCCTCGCCGACAGCCTGCAATCGGCGGGCTTCAAGATCGTGTCGGGGGGCACCGATAGCCACCTGATGCTGGTGGACCTGACGCCCAAGAACGTCTCCGGCGCCGACGCCGAGATCGCCCTGGAGCGGGCCGGGATCACCACCAACAAGAACGGCATCCCCTTCGACCCGCTTCCTCCCATGCAGACCTCGGGCCTGCGCGTCGGCACGCCGGCCGGCACGACTCGCGGCTTCGGCCCGGCGGAATTCCGTCAGGTCGGGACCTGGATCGGTGAAGTTCTGGACGGCGTCGCGGCCGGCGGCGACAATTCCGCCGTGGAAGCCAAGGTGAAGGCCGAGGTCCTGACCTTGACGAAACGCTTCCCGATCTACAGCTAATCCCTCTAATAGGGGTTCGATTGGCCGGAAGGGCTAGATCATGCGCTGCCCGTTCTGCGGTCATCTTGAGAGCCAGGTGAAGGACAGCCGTCCGTCGGAAGACGGCGCGGCCATCCGCAGGCGGCGGCTGTGTCCCGAGTGCGGCGGCCGCTTCACCACCTTTGAGCGGGTGCAACTGCGCGAACTGACCATCCTGAAGCGGTCGGGTCGGCGTACGCCATTTGAACGCGACAAACTTGCGCGCTCGATTGCGATCGCCACCCGCAAGCGGCCCATCGAACCGGACCGCATCGAAAAGATGATCTCCACCATCGTGCGCCAGCTTGAGAG
Source organism: Phenylobacterium sp. (assembly GCF_030693625.1). GTDB lineage: Bacteria > Pseudomonadota > Alphaproteobacteria > Caulobacterales > Caulobacteraceae > Phenylobacterium > Phenylobacterium ferrooxidans. The sequence goes on along the minus strand of NZ_JAUYAF010000019.1, from coordinate 98,796 downwards.
CATGGGCGAGACCGAGCTGCCGTCGTCGGCCGTGGGCGAGATGGTGATGAAGCAGCTCAAGGTGCTCGATGACGTGGCCTATGTCCGCTACGCCTCGGTCTATCGCGACTTCCGTGAGGCCGGCGAGTTCGCCACCTTCCTCGGGGAAGAAGGCCTGAGCGAAGGTCCAGAGGATGAGCGTTAGCCTCAAGCTCGCCACCTCCCTCGACGGTCGCATCGCCACCGGAACCGGGGAGAGCCGCTGGATCACCGGGAGTGGGGCGCGCCAACAGGTCCACCGCCTGCGCGCCGAGCATGACGCGGTCGTCGTCGGCGTCGAGACCGCCCTGGCCGATGACCCCGAGCTCACCGTGCGGCTGGCCGATTTCAACGGTCCGCAGCCGGCCCGGGTGGTGCTGGACAGCCGCCAACGCCTGGCGGACGGCTGCAAGCTGATCACCACGGCCCGCGATATCCCCACCTATCTGATTTCCACCACACCCCCGGAAGCTCGCCTGATCGACGCCGGCGTCCGGGTGCTGCAGGTCCATGCGGTTGGCGACGAGCGGCCCGAACTGCACGATGTCGTCCGGGCCCTGGCCGCCGAGGGTCTGGATCGTCTGTTCGTCGAAGGCGGTGGACAGGTGGCGGCCAGCTTCCTGCGCTGCGGCCTGGTGGACCGGCTGGAGTGGTTCCGGGCGCCCATCATCATCGGCGGGGAGGGGCGGCCGGGGATCGGCGCCCTGGCCATCCAGGCGCTTTCCGACGCGCCCAGGCTTAAGCGGGTTGATCTTCAGCTGCTGGGTCCCGATGTGTGGGAACGCTACGAGAGGATCTGAATGTTCACCGGCATCGTCACCGATGTGGGCCGCGTCCGCGCCGTCCGCGACACCAACCGCGACCGCAGGTTCGAGATCGAGACGAAGTTTGATCTCTCGACCGTCGATATCGGCGCCTCGATCAGCCATGCCGGCTGCTGCCTGACCGTGGTGGAGAAGTCCGACGGCTGGTTCGCCGTGGAGGTTTCCGGCGAGACCCTGGCCCTCACCACCCTCTCGGACTGGGAGGAGGGCCGTCCGGTCAACCTGGAGCGCGCCGCCCGGGTGGGCGACGAACTGGGCGGCCACATCGTCTCGGGCCATGTCGACGGCGTCGGCGAGGTGATCTCCATCGAGAGCGAGGGCGGATCGCACCGTGTGCAGGTCCGGGTTCCCCGGCCCCTGCATCGTTTCATCGCCCCCAAGGGCTCCATCACCATCGAGGGCGTTTCTCTGACCGTGAACGAGGTCGAGGACGACGTGTTCGGGGTGAACCTGATCCCCCACACGTGGGACGTGACCACGCTGGGGACCCTGAACGTCGGCTCCCGCGTCAATCTCGAGATCGACATGCTGGCCCGGTATCTCGCCCGCTGGCGCGAAACAGCCTAAAGGGGGCGGCCAAGTAGGTGGCCGTCCGGAAAGAACCCATGCTCGAAGACAAAATCCGCATCCTCGTCGTCGAGGCGCGCTTCTATTCCGACCTGGCCGACGCCTTGCTGCAGGGGGCGGCGGACGCCATCACCTCGCAGGGCGCGGAGTATGACGTGGTGACGGTGCCCGGCGCCCTGGAGATTCCCGGCGCCATCGCGCTTGCCGAGGAAGGCGGCGCCACCGGCGTGCGCTATGATGGCTATGTGGCGCTGGGCACGGTGATCCGCGGCGAGACTTATCATTTCGAGATCGTCTCCAACGAGTCGGCCCGCGGCATCATGGACCTGACGGTCGGCAAGCGCCTGGCCATCGGCAACGGCATACTCACGGTCGAGGACGAGGACCAGGCCTGGGCCCGCGCCAAGGCCAGCGAGGGCGACAAGGGCGGCGGCGCGGCCCGCGCGGCCCTGACCATGATCTCTCTGAAGAGCCAGCTGATGGGCGTCCGATGAGCAAGCCCAAGCAGGCCCGCTCGGTCGCGCGCCTCGCCGCCGTCCAGGCCCTGTACCAGATGGAAGTCTCCGGCGTCGGCGTCGAGGCGGTGATCCGGGAATTCACCGACCACCGCTTTGATCGCGGCATCGAGGGTGACGGGGAGGGTGACCCCCTGGCCGCCGCCGACGAGCTGTTCTTCGCCGAACTGGTGCGCGGCGTAGTGCAGAGCCAGCGTGAGATCGACGCCGCCGTGGTCAAGCGCTTGGCCACCGGCTGGAAGCTGGACCGGCTGGACGCCACCGTGCGCGCCATTCTCCGCTCGGGCGCCTATGAGTTGTCCCACCGCGACGACGTGCCGGTCGAGGTGGTGATCGACGAGTATGTCGAGTTGGCCAAGTCTTTCTTCGAAGGACCGGAGCCCGGGTTCGTCAACGGCGCCCTGGACAAGGTGGCCCAGGATGTCCGCGCCGGATGAATTCGAACAGATCGCCCGGCTGTTCCGGCCGCTGACCCGCGGCGCGGCTGAGGCCCTCGATCTGCTGGACGACGCTGCGGCGATTCCCTCGCGGCCGGGCTTCGACCTGGTGGTGACCAAGGACGCCCTGGTGGCCGGCGTGCATTTCCGGCCCGATGACCCGCCTGACATCGTGGCGCGCAAACTTCTCCGCTCTAATCTTTCCGACCTGGCGGCCAAGGGCGCCGAACCCTACGGCTATTTCCTGATGACCGCCTGGCCGGCCGGGTTCGGCTGGGACCAGCGCCAGGCGTTCGCCCGCGGACTGGACGAGGATGGCCTGGCCTATGACGTCATCCTGCTGGGCGGCGACACGGTCTCCACACCTGGACCGCTGGTGGTCTCCATGACCCTGCTGGGCTGGGTTCCGAGCGGGACCATGATCCGTCGGGGCGGCGCCAAGGCCGGCGACCTGCTGATGGTGAGCGGACCGATCGGCGACGGCTGGCTGGACTGGGGCCCAGGATGGGGTGAACTGGATCGCCGCTGGCTGGCGGAGGCGCACCGCCTGCCCAATCCGCGCCTGGACCTGCGAGGGTCACTCCGCGCACACGCCAGCGCCGCCGCCGATGTCTCCGACGGGCTGGTGGCCGACGCCGGCCACATCGCCCAGGCCAGCGGCCTGGGCCTGAGGCTCGACCTGGAACGAATGCCCCTCTCCAAGCCCGCCCGCGCCTGGCTGGCCACGCAGGACGATCAAGCCACCGCCCTGCTGCGGCTGGCCACGGGGGGCGATGACTATGAGATCGTTTGCACCGCGCCGGCCGAGCATCCGGCGCTGAGCAGCCTGACCGTCATCGGAGAGATGGTGGAGGGCGAGGGGATAGAGGTCCGGGTGGGCGATGAGGTGATCGACCCCGGCGTGGGCGGCTGGACCCACGCCTGACCTGGCGCATATCGGCCGCCTGACCATGTCTCCACCTCAGCTGTCACGCCCTGCAAGCTTCCGGAAACCATATCCTGTCAGGGTGGCGAGATGGATCGTCGCGCCCTCATCGCCCTTGCGCCTCTCGCGCTCATCGCCGCCCCGGCGCGAGCTTCGGCGCCGAAAAAGCCCGCGGCGGCGGCGACGGACGGCCAGTACGTGGACCTGGCGCCAGTGGCGCTGCCCATCATCGTGCGCGGCCTGCTGGTCAACTACGTCTTCGCTTCCGTGCGCATCCAGCTCTCCGCCATGGCCAACACCAGCAAGCTGCGAACCAAGGAGCCATATTTCCGCGACGCGCTGGTGCGGGCCGCGCACCGCTCGCCGTTCTTCACCCTGGCCACCGACTACACCAAGATCGACGAGGCCAAGCTGAAGGCCGTCCTGCTGCGCGAAGCCATCGCCATCGGCGGGGCCAAGGAGGTGAAGGGCGTCGCCGTCCTCTCCCAATCGCCCAAGAAGCGCACCGGCCTGCCTACTCTGAGGTGACTTCGGCGCGGGGAATGCGGCCCTAGGGACCGAATGGCCAACAGGCGTTGCTTACGGGCGCCAGTTTTGGCACCTTCACGCTCTCAAATAAAAGGGGCGTCGCCAAAGGCGCTCCACTGGGGAAACACCATGGGGCCGGGAACATACCGACGCGCGCGCCTAAGGCTGGCGTCGTCCCCCCTCCGCACAATTGCAAAAGGGGCTTTCAGATAATGAGTTTTACGCTTGAGCTGGTGATCGCCGCCGGCGTTCTGGCGGTGCTTTACGGCATCGTCCAGACGGCCGCGCTGCTCCGGGAGTCGCCCGGGAACGCGAAGATGCAGGAGATCGCAGCCGCCATTCAGGAGGGCGCGCAGGCCTATCTGAAGCGCCAGTACACCGCCATCGCGATCGTGGGCGTCGTCGTCCTGATCGCCCTGTACTTCCTGATCGGCGGCTATTCGGCGGCCGGGTTCCTGATCGGCGCGGTGCTTTCGGGCGCCGCCGGCTTCGCCGGCATGCTGATCTCGGTTCGCGCCAACGTCCGCACGGCCCAGGCCGCCTCGGAGAGCCTGGCCAAGGGCCTGAAGCTCGCCTTCACCTCAGGCGCCATCACCGGCCTGCTGGTCGCGGGCTTCGCCCTGATCGGCGTCGCCGGATACTATGGCTACCTGACCCAGGTCCAGGGCCTGGCCCCGGCCGATCGCCACGTGATCGACGGTCTGGTCTCGCTGGGCTTCGGCGCCTCTCTGATTTCCATCTTCGCCCGCCTGGGCGGCGGGATCTTCACCAAGGGCGCCGACGTCGGCGGCGACATGGTGGGCAAGGTTGAAGCCGGCATTCCGGAAGATGACCCCCGCAACGCCGCCACCATCGCTGACAACGTGGGCGACAATGTCGGCGACTGCGCCGGTATGGCCGCCGACCTGTTCGAAACCTATGCGGTGACCACGGTCGCCACCATGGTCCTGGCCGCCATCTTCTTCGGCGGCTCGGCCCTGCTCCCGAGCATCATGCTGCTGCCGCTGGCCATCTGCGGCGTCTGCATCATCACCTCGATCATCGGCACCTTCGCCGTCCGCCTGGGCAAGTCTGGCTCGATCATGGGCGCCCTCTACCAGGGCCTCATCGTCACCGGCGTGCTCTCGGCCATCGCGCTCTGGTTCCTGATCCCCGCCCTGGTCACCGAACCCTTGACCGTCAACGCCGGCACCCCGCTGGAGAAGACCTTCGACTCGATGTCGCTGTTCTACTGCTCCATGGCGGGCCTGGTGATCACCGCGCTCATCGTGATGATCACCGAGTACTACACTGGCACCAACTTCCGCCCCGTGAAGTCAGTGGCTCAGGCTTCGGTCTCCGGCCACGGGACCAACGTCATCCAGGGTCTGGCCATGAGCCTGGAGGCCACCGCGGCCCCCGCCCTGGTGATCATCGTGGGAATCATCGTCACCTATAATCTGGCGGGCCTGTTCGGAATCGCCATCGCCACGACCGCCATGCTGTCCCTGGCGGGCTTCGTTGTCGCCCTGGACGCCTTTGGCCCGGTCACCGACAACGCCGGCGGCATCGCCGAAATGGCCGGTCTGCCTCCGGAGGTGCGCGTCACCACCGACGCCCTCGACGCCGTCGGCAACACCACCAAGGCGGTCACCAAGGGCTATGCGATCGGCTCGGCCGGTCTCGGCGCCCTGGTGCTGTTCGCGGCCTATACGGAAGACCTGAAGTACTTCGCGGCCAATGCGACGCCGGGCTCGTTCTTCGACGGACTGGGGGCGGTGGCCTTCGATCTGTCCAACCCCTACGTCGTGGTCGGCCTGCTGTTCGGGGGCCTGCTGCCCTTCCTGTTCGGCGGCATGTCGATGACCGCCGTGGGCCGCGCCGCCCAGTCGGTCGTGGTCGAGGTCCGTCGTCAGTTCCGCGAGAACCCGGGGATCATGACCGGTGAGGTGAAGCCGGAATACGGCCGCGCCGTCGACATCCTCACCAAGGCGGCGATTCGCGAGATGATCGTGCCGTCGCTGCTGCCGGTGGCCTCGCCAATCGTGCTGTTCTTCGTGATCAATGCGATCGCCGGCAAGGTCGACGCCTTCGCCTGCGTCGGCGCGATGCTGATGGGCGTGATCGTCACCGGCCTGTTCGTCGCCATCTCGATGACCTCGGGCGGCGGCGCGTGGGACAACGCCAAGAAGGTGATCGAAGAAGGCTTCACCGACTCTGACGGCGTCCTGCACGGCAAGGGTTCGGAGGCTCACAAGGCCGCCGTGACCGGCGACACCGTCGGCGACCCCTACAAGGACACCTCGGGTCCCGCGGTGAACCCGATGATCAAGATCACCAACATCGTGGCCTTGCTGCTGCTGGCTGTCCTGGCGCAGCAATAATCGACTGACACGCACATGAAGACGCCCCGGAGAGCGATCTCCGGGGCGTTTTTAATTTGGTGAAGGGTGTAGGTTTAGCGGCGGTCGCCAGGGCGGCTGCCGGGGACGCCCTCGTCGTCGTTGGGCAGCATGGTGCCGCGTCCGACGGTGCCGATCAGCTGCTCGAAGATGGTCAGCTCGCGGCCCCGGGTGGGGGTTTCGCGGTCGTTGAAGGCGATGACCTTGCCGTCCTTCAGGCTGTACTGGCTGACGCTCTCCACCACTTCGCTATCCTTGTTGAAGGCGATGGCGGTCACGTCCCGCCGCGTGGTCTTGGGCATGCGGAACGCCACGGTCTCCTTGACCTGGTCGATATAGAACCAGACGTTCGGGTCGAAGGTGGAGGTCGCCGAGGGTGAGCCCAGCCGGCCGCGGACGACGGACTTGGTGTCAGTCCCCACCTTCACGTCCTTGGGATTGGCGTCGATGGCCTGGAACCCCGAATAGGTGGTGATCGGCGCACAGGCGGCCGTGGCCATGAGACCGGCGGCGATTGCGGCGAAGGCGACACTGCGAAACATGTGCGGATCAGACCCGTTCAATTTTCCTGGGCTTTGACCTATCGCTCGCGGCCCCTTACTGCAATGCCGCCCTTAAAGGCCCCTTCGGGCGAAATCGAGGCCAAGATGCTTCTGGACCGTCTGTTCCGCCCCAAGCCCGCCCAAACCGCCGGGCGCGCGCTGTACGCCCGCGTGGTCGATCAGTCGCGGACGCCGGCGCTTTACGAGGTCTATGCCGCCCCCGACACCGTCGAGGGACGCTTCGAGATCTACAGCCTGCATGTCTTTCTGGTGCTGGACCGCCTGAAACGGCAGGGTGCGCAGGCCAGCGACACGGCCCAGGCCCTGTTCGACACCTATGTCTCCTCGCTCGACGACGCCTTGCGCGAGATGGGGGTGGGCGACCTCTCGGTGGGCAAGAAGATGCGCAAGCTCGGCGAAGCCTTCTACGGGCGGGTGAAGTCGTATGAGGCGGCCTTCGAATCGCTGCCCGACACGGCGGCCCTGGAGGCACTGCTGGTCCGCACCGTCTATGCCGAGGCCGAATCTCCCGCCGCTCCGAAGCTGGCCGCCTATGTGCTGGCCCAGCGCGCGCGCCTCGCCGATCAGCCCCTGGACGCGATGTTGGCCGGGAACGTCGACTGGAACCCCGCATGAAACGCGCCTGGAGCCAGACGATTCGCCTTCAGGAACTATCCAAGGGCCCGGTGAAGGTCCGCCTGGAGCCCGACGCCGAGACCCGCGCCCTGATCGCCAAGGAGATCGGCCTGGAGAGCCTGCCGGCCCTGACCGCTGACGTCACCGTCCATGCCTGGCTGGATGGCGCCGAGATTCTGGGCCAGCTTGATGCCGTGGTGGAGCAGATCTGCGGTGTCAGCCTGGACGCCTTCGAACAGCCGCTGACCGCCGACATCGAGTTCCGGGTGGTCCCGGCCGGCAGCCCGCATGCCCCGCCTGAGTCGGAAGCCGCCACGGTTGAACTGGAATTCGACCCCGACGAACCTGATCCGCCGGATGTGCTGGCCGATGAGGAGATCGACCTCTCAGCCTATCTGATCGAACAGCTGGCGCTGGAGATCGATCCCTTTCCCCGTAAGCCCGGGGCAGTGTTTGAATACGCCCCGGACACCACCGACCTGTCGCCCTTCGCCGCCCTGAAGAAGCTCAAGGGGGAGGGCGAATGAGCGCGCGGTCCTCACGCGGTTTGCATCGCCAGGCCTGGGCTGTATCGTCCGGGCGCGGTCGCAATAGGGGGCTGAACGCAATCTCTTGACCCGATCCCTGGTCATTTCAATCGATGCGATGGGCGGCGACCACGGACCTTCCGTGACCGTCCCCGCTCTCGCGCTCGCCGCCAAGGCCATGCCGGCCGGCACGAGGTTCCTGGCCCACGGCGACGAGGCGGCGCTGGCGTCAGAGCTCGTCCGTCACCCAGCGCTGAAGACCCTGGTCGAGGTCCGCCATACCGACAAGGTCATCGCCTCTGACGAGAAGCCCGCCACCGCCCTGCGGCGAGGCAAGGGCAGTTCGATGTGGAACGCCGTCGAGGCGGTGAAGACGGGTGAGGCGGTCGCCGCTGTCTCTTCCGGCAACACCGGCGGCCTGATGGCCATCTCCAAGCTGATCCTGCGGATGAGCGTGGATGTCGACCGGCCCTGCCTGGTGGCCAGCTGGCCCGGCGCCAAGGGCCTGACCACGGTGCTCGACGTGGGCGCCAATATTGACTGCGACGCCGAGCGCCTCGTGGAGTTCGCCATCATGGGCGAGGCCTTCCATCGCGCCTTCCACGGCGTCGCCAAGCCGACGGTCGGGCTGATCAACGTCGGATCCGAGGACGTGAAGGGCCACGAGGAGGTTCGCCAGGCGCATGCCATCCTGCGCTCCGGCAAGTTCGACCTCGACTATCGCGGCTTCATCGAGGGCGACGACCTGTCGAAGAACACCGTCGACGTCGCGGTCACCGACGGCTTCACCGGCAACATCATGCTGAAGGCCGCCGAGGGCACCGGGCGCTATGTGGAAGCCGAGCTCCGCGCCGCCCTCACCAGTTCGCTGATCACCACCGCTGGGGCCTTGCTGGCCCGGTCCGGCCTGCGCAGGTTCGGCCAGAAATTGAACCCGCCCCGTGCGGCGCCACTTCTTGGCCTCAACGGTGTGGTGGTGAAGTCGCACGGGGGCGCCAAGGCCCAGGACTTCGCCGACGCCATCCGCATGGCCGCCAGCCTTTCGCAAAGCGACTTCGCCAGCGAGGTCGAAAAGAATATGACGCGGCTCACCGCCGCTGTGGCCGAGTCGAGTGCTCCGGCCGCCGATGGAGCTGCAACCGTTGACTAAAGTCCTGCGTAGCGTCGTGACCGGGGTCGGGGGTTATCTGCCCGACGAGATCGTCACCAATGCCGACCTCTCCAAGACGGTCGACACAAGCGACGAGTGGATCATCGAACGCACGGGCATCCGCCAGCGCCATCGCGCAGCGCCGGACCAACCTGTGTCCGATCTGGCGGTGGAGGCCGCCAAGAAGGCTCTGGCCGCGGCGGGCAAGACCCCCGCCGACGTCGACCTGATCATCGTCGGCACCACCACGCCGGACCTGACCTTCCCCGCCGTGGCGACGATCGTGCAGCGCAAGCTGGGCTGCCCCATCGGCATCGCCTTCGATGTCCAGGCGGTCTGCTCGGGCTTCGTCTACGCCCTGTCCACCGCCGACGGGTTCGTGGCCCGCAACCGGTCCAAGTGCGCCCTGGTGATCGGGGCCGAGACCATGACCCGGCTGATGGACTGGACCGACCGTGGCACCTGCGTGCTGTTCGGCGACGGGGCCGGGGCCGTAGTGCTGGAGCCGGGCGAGGGGGATGGGACCACCGCCGACCGTGGCCTGCTGGGCTTTGCGCTCCGCGCCGACGGGACCAAGCAGGACCTGCTCTACGTGGACGGCGGGGTTTCCACCAACGGCCAGATCGGCCACCTGCGCATGCAGGGCAACCAGGTGTTCCGACACGCCGTGGTGAACATCTCCGAGGCTGTGGTGGCCGCCGCCGCGGACGCCGGCGTCAATGTGGCCGATGTCGACTGGTTCATTCCCCATCAGGCCAACCAGCGCATCCTGGAAGGCGTCGCCAGGCGCCTTGGCATCGACGAGAAGAAGGTCATCTCCACGGTGGCCAAGCACGCCAACACATCGGCGGCCTCGATCCCGCTGGCGCTCTACGAAGGCATTTCGGACGGACGCATCAAGCCCGGCCAGCTGCTGCTGCTGGAGGCCATGGGCGGCGGACTGACCTGGGGCGCCTGCGTCATACGCCTCTAGGCGAAAGCTTCGGGTCCGTGCCCGGTTACGCCTTGAAGTCTTTGACCTGATGCGACAATCAGGCCATGACGGTTATCCGACGTTCCCGCGATTGCGGCCCGTCGCAGTGGTTCAGTGGGGGCAGGGGCGAGGATGAAGGGCGCGACAGTAACGCGGGCCGACCTGTGCGAGGCGGTTCACGAGGAGGTGGGCCTGACCCGCCAGGATTGTTCCGAACTTGTCGAGCGTACGCTCGAACTGGCCGCCCAGGCTCTGGAGCGCGGCGAACAGGTCAAGCTTTCCGGCTTTGGCGTGTTCCAGGTGCGCGCCAAGCGGGCCCGCATGGGCCGCAACCCGAAGACCGGCGAACCCGCCGCGATCGAACCTCGGCGCGTGATTGGTTTCCGTGCTTCGCAGGTCATGAAGGCGCGAGTAGACCGCGCCCTCGGAAAGTAGCGAGAGGCCCCCCGTGGCCAAGGGCCCGGACGCCTTTCGCACCATTTCGGAAGCGGCCGACGAGCTGGGCGTGCCCCAGCACGTGCTCAGGTTCTGGGAGACAAAGTTTTCCTTCATCCGCCCCATGAAGCGGGCGGGCGGGCGCAGGTTCTACCGCCCGCAGGACATCTCGATGCTGCGCGGGGTCAAGACTCTGCTGCACGAGGATGGCTACACCATCAAGGGCGTCCAGCGCCTGCACAAGGAACAGGGCCTCAAGCGCCTGCTGTCGGCCGCCAACGGGGAGGGCGCGCCAGTCCCCGTATCCGAGCCTGCCGATAACAGAGCCGTGCTGGGGCTTTCCAGCGCCCGCCTGGGCGCTGACGACCGCGAACGCCTGGTCTTCGCCCTCGACGACCTGCAGGCCGCCAAGCGACGTCTGGACGCGCTCCTGAAGCGTTGAGCCGCAAGCTGCGCCGCGCTGGCGCAGATATCGACGCTGCCCGGAAATTCGAGCTTGCCCGTGGGCCGCAAGAGGTTAGAAGGGCCGCCTTGCCGATGTCGGAGCGTGGCGCAGCCTGGTAGCGCACTTGACTGGGGGTCAAGGGGTCGCAGGTTCGAATCCTGTCGCTCCGACCATCGGAAGGCCGAAGGGGCGCTCTCGCAAGAGGGCGCCCTTTTCGTTTGGGGCTACTTCCCCCGGTTCATCCAGGACAGCAGCGGCAGGATGGGCACGCCCCAGCCGATGCCGGCCACGGCGTAAAACAGCGTCTGGATGAAGACCTGATCGGGGAGGTGTTCGGCGATGGCCGTCACCGCCCAGATATAGGCGGCGAGGAAAATCAGGATGCCGATACCGCCAACAAACTTCCGGACGCGTGCGCTCATGGCGCCGGTATAGGGCTGAGCTGGAGCGCATTCCACTCCGATCCCACTTCGCTCGGATTGCGCTTAGCGCCGGCGGAAGATGGCGAAGGGCGCCAGGAACAGGATCGAACCGACGGTGGCGGCGATCAGGCTGCCCCAGATCCCCACGAGATGGATGTCCAGCCCCCCGGCGATGGCGTGGCCCAGGACGGCCCCGACCAGGCCCACGGCCATGTAGGTGAACAGGCTGTGGCGGCGGCCCAGCGCCAGGGCGGCGAACCATCCGGCCAGCATCCCGATCAGGATCTGAGCATAGAGGCCGACGCCGTCCATAAATCCGCCTCAACGCCCCCGTCTGGCTGTGTCCCGGACCATCCCCGGTTCACATGTCACCTGCAAGTGGCGTGCAAGCGTGGACGCCGCTTGGCTTCTCAGGTAGCCGGTCGCCCCGGAACGCACCGAAAGGTCTCAAGTCACCCCCATGACGTCCTTCCTTCGCTCGGACCGGTCGCGGCCGGTCGCCCTCTGGCTCTTCGCCGTCGCCCTGCTGGTCCTGGCCATGGTGGTGGTGGGGGGCGCCACGCGGCTCACTGACTCCGGCCTTTCCATCACCGAATGGAAACCGGTCACGGGCGCCCTGCCGCCGATGTCGGCCGGCGACTGGAACGAGGAGTTCGCCCGCTACCGCGAAATTCCGCAGTACCAGCAGCTGAACAAGGGCATGAGCCTGGAGGCCTTCAAAGCCATCTATTGGTGGGAGTGGGGCCACCGGCTCCTGGGCCGACTGGTGGGCGCGGCCTTCGCCATCCCCTTCGCCTATTTCCTGATCCGTCGCCAGCTTCCCAAGCGGCTCATCTGGCGCTGCGCGGTCCTGCTGGCGCTTGGCGGCCTGCAGGGCGCCATCGGGTGGTGGATGGTCTCAAGCGGCCTTTCGCAGTCTCAACTGGTGTCGGTCGCGCCCGAGCGGCTGACGGTTCATCTGGGCCTGGCCTTCGCGCTGTTGGCGGGCCTGATCTGGACGGCGCTCGACGCCTGGACAGGCGCCCCCCGGCAGACCGTCCCCAGCGCCTGGAACCGGCACGCCTTGGGGCTGGCCGGGCTCATCTTCTTGCAGATCCTGCTGGGCGCCCTGGTGGCCGGCACCGACGCGGGCTTCGTCTACAATGACTGGCCGCTGATGAACGGCGCCCTGTTCCCGACGGACTACGCGGGCGCCACCCTATGGGCGACCGTGGCCCACAGTCAGGCGGCGGTGCAGCTGCACCACCGGTTGCTGGCCTACCTGCTGGTGATCCTGGCCCGGGTGGCGGCGGTCGCCGCGCAGCGCTCGCGCTTCCTGCCGGCGGGCGCCAAGGTCCTGGCCCTGGCGCTGGGCGGCGCGGTCCTGGTCCAGGCCGCTTTGGGGATCGCCACCCTGATGGCCGGCACGCCGCTCTGGCTGGCCCTGCTGCACCAGGTCACCGCGGCCCTGCTGCTGGCCATCGCCACCGCCTTCGCCTGGCGGGTCCGCAGGCCCTAGCTCCGGAAACCGGGCCATGGCCCATCGGGCCTGCTTCCAGCCCAGCGCCATCACGGTCGCGAAGTGCGGTATTATTATACCCATCCCGCCAAACCCTTATGGCGTAAGGATTTGCGCCGCGCGGGTTCGCGAAGTTGTTGACAGACCGACCCAGCCGACGTATCAGCGCGCCTCTTTCGTCGGGATCTTCCGGTCCCACGCCAATTACGGACCCGTTCCCATGATGAAGACGACGGCTTCTCTGAAGCCCGCCGACGTCACGAAGAAGTGGATCGTGATCGATGCCGAGAACGCCGTCGTCGGCCGTCTCGCCTCGTTCATCGCCATGCGTCTTCGCGGCAAGCACCGCCCCGACTACACCCCGCACGTCGATTGCGGCGACTACGTCGTCGTGATCAACGCCCACAAGGTGAAGTTCACCGGCAAGAAGCTGACCGACAAGATTTACTACCGCCACACCGGTCACCCCGGCGGCATCAAGCAGCGCAGCGCCGGCCAGGTGCTGGACGGCAAGTTCCCGGAACGCGTCCTGGAAAAGGCCGTGGAGCGCATGCTGCCCAAGGAAAGCCCCCTGGCGCGCGCCCAACTGACCCATCTGCGGCTCTACAATTCGCCTGAGCATCCGCACGAAGCGCAGACCCCCGAGACCATCGCGTTCAAAGAGATGAACGCCAAGAACGTGCGGAGCGCCTAAGCATGTCCGAGTCCCAAGGCTTCGAGGCCCTGCAAAGCCTCTCCTCGCAACCGGCCGCCGAGCCGGCCGTGCAGAAGATCGACAAGTTCGGCCGCGCCTACGCCACCGGCAAGCGCAAGAACGCGATCGCCAAGGTCTGGATCAAGCCGGGCAAGGGCAAGATCACCATCAATGGCCGCGACCAGGAAATCTATTTCGCCCGTCCGGTGCTGCGCATGATGCTCGCCCAGCCCTTCCAGGTCACCGACCGTGAAGGCCAGTTCGACGTCGTCGTCTCGGTCGTGGGCTCGGGCCTCTCGGGCCAGGCCGGCGCGATCCGTCACGGCCTGTCCAAGGCCCTGACCTATTATGAGCCGGGCCTGCGCCCGGTGCTGAAGCCGCACGGCTTCCTCACCCGCGACAGCCGCGTGGTCGAGCGGAAGAAGTACGGCAAGGCGAAGGCGCGACGCAGCTTCCAGTTCTCGAAGCGCTAAACCCGCGCGCGTTCACTCGCGTTTTGCAAAGGGGCGCTTCGGGAAACCGGGGCGCCCCTTCTGCTATCTGGAATTGGTTTTGCTTGGATCTGCGACATGACCCACACGGTATTCATCGACGGCGAGGCGGGCACCACGGGCCTGCAGATCCGCGAGCGGCTTGAGGGCCGCAGCGATCTGCAGCTGATCTCCATCGATCCTGCCAAGCGCAAGGACCCGGCCGCCCGCGCCGAGCTGTTGAACGGCGCCGACGTGGTGATTCTGTGCCTGCCCGACGACGCGGCCAAGGAAGCGGTCGGGTTGATCCACAATCCCGCTGTCAAGATTGTCGACCCTTCGACGGCCCATCGGGTCGCGCCGGGCTGGGCCTATGGCTTCCCGGAGGCCATTATCGGCCAGCGGGAGGCCATCGCGGCCTCCAAGCGCGTGTCGAATCCCGGCTGCTACTCGACCGGCTCCATCGCCCTGATCCGGCCCCTCGTGGACGCCGGCCTGCTGCCGGCCGAGCAGCCGGTGACCATCAATGCGGTGTCCGGCTATTCCGGCGGCGGACGGCAGATGATCGCCGAGTTCGAGGACAAGAGCGCTGCCGACTACACCACGGTCGCCTACCGCATCTACGCGACGGGGCTTTCCCACAAGCACGTCCCCGAGATCGCTGAACGTGGCGGACTGACCCACAAACCGATCTTCACCCCGGCGGTGGGCCGCTACCATCAGGGCATGATCGTGGAGATCCCGCTGCACCTCTGGTCCTTGCCGAAGAAGCCGACCCTGGCGGCGATCCAGGCGGTGCTGGCCGAACGCTACCATGGCCAGCAGTTCGTCGAGGTCGCGAGCCTTGAGGAGGCCCAGGGAATAAAGACCCTGGATCCCGAGGGCCTGAACGGCGGCAACCGCATGAAGCTGTTCGTGTTCGGCAACGAGGCCGAGGGCCACGCGCGGCTGGTGGCCCTGCTGGACAACCTGGGCAAGGGCGCCTCGGGCGCCTGCGTGCAGAACATGAACCTGATGCTGGGCCTCGACGAGGCGGCGGGGCTCTAGGTCGGCAGGGTGAAACCTTCGCACGCGCCGCCACGTATGACCTGACATGACCCAGACCCTGGACCGCCGCCGCTTCCTCACCACCTCCGCCGTCGCCCTGGCGCTCGCGCCCGCCGGCTCCGCTCTGGCGGCGCCCGCGCCCGATCCCAAGTGGAAGAAGCTCACCGACGCCCAGTGGAAGGCCCGGCTGCCGGCCGACAGCTACCGGGTGCTGCGTCACGAGGGCACCGAGCGGCCGGGGACCAGCCCCTTGCTCAAGGAACACCGCAAGGGGACGTTCGTCTGCGCCGGGTGCAACTGGCCGCTGTTCAAGAGCACGGCGAAGTTCGAGAGCGGCACCGGATGGCCCTCATTCTTCACTTCCATCGGCGGCGCTCTGATCAAGAGGCCGGACTATTCCCTCGGCATGCTGCGCACCGAGTACAACTGCGCCCAATGCCTGGGCCACCAGGGCCACGTCTTCAACGACGGCCCACGCCCTACGGGCCTGCGCTATTGCAACAACGGCGTCGCGCTGAAGTTCTTGCCGGCCTAACCCGGGCGGTGCGCCAGCGAGCCTTGCGCATCCAGGGATCGCGGGCGTGCGCGACGGCGTTCGGCGAGCATTGACCTGCGGCGCAGGGGGGCAGTAGTGCAGCTTCCTTTGACCTGCAGGGTGCCGGAAGTTCGCCATAGTGACCCGTGGCGAGCAAACGCGGCGGCGTTGAACCAAGAGCCGCTTCGCAACGACCTCATGGGAACACGGAGAACAGCTTCATGCGCAAGACCCCGCTCATCCTGGCCGGCGCCATCGCCTTCGACCTCGGCCTGATGGTTGTGTCAGGGCAGGCCGCCGAGGCCCCCAAGGGGCCGGACGCTGCCGCTACCACGGTGCGCAAGGCTGGCGGCGGCACGCAGGAGTACCTGAAGATCAAGCTGACCGACGTGCTGATCAGCTCCTACCGCATCAACAGCGCCCGTACCGCCAGGGAGTGCGTCCTCAAGCTCGGCAAGGTGGTCAACGTGGCCGGCGGCCAGGAATGTCAGATCACGACCAAGGCCGCTCCGGCGAAATGATCCCGCTTCCTCGTTTCAAGAAGGCTCACTCATGCGCAAGACACCTTTGATCCTGGCGGGCGCGATCGCCTTCGATCTCGGCGTCATGGTGGTGTCTGGTCACGCGGCGGAGGTGGTCAAGGGGCCACAGCCGGCCGCGGCCGCCAAGACGTCGCAGGACTTCCACATTAAGATGGAGAAGGCCGGTGCGAACCTGAATTTCACCAAGTTCAAAGTCGAATACCCCAAGATCGACAACGTTGACACGCGGCGGGCCTGCACGGTCGGCGGCGGGCAGGTGGTGTTGAAGGACGGCGCGGCCCAATGCCAGACTCCGGTCAAGGCGGGCCCCGGCGGGCGATGACCTCTGACGGCGCCGTGCAGGAGCCAGTCCGGCTTTCGGCCGGCGGCCCCGCCCTGGGCGCGCTGAGCACCGGTCGCGTGACCCTGGTGCTGGGCGGCGAGGCGGTGGACTTCGAGCTCACCGTTCCGGCCGGCCCAGCCTCCATCGAGGACCTGCTGCCGATCTTTCACGGCCTCAGCGACCTGATGGGCGATCGCGCCATCGCGCGCGCGGCGGCGGCGGGCCAGACCCTGTCCTGCAAGGCTGGATGCGGCGCCTGCTGCAGCCAACTGGTGCCCGTCTCGGCTTCAGAGGCCTTGGCCCTGGCCCATCTGGTGGCCGCGATGCCGCAGCCACGCCAGGCCGAGGTGCGCGCCCGCTTCGACGCGGTGCTGCGCGCCCTGGCCGAGGCGGGGCTGCTGGACCGGCTGAGCGGCGATGGCGACCTGCGGGATCTGGGCATGGATTATTTTCGCCTGGGCCTGGCCTGCCCGTTTCTTGAAAACCAGTCCTGCTCCATTCACTCCGACCGCCCGACCTCCTGCCGCGAGTACCTGGTGACCTCGCCGGCGGCGGCCTGCGCCGCGCCCACGGCGACCACCATCGACCTCCTGCCCCTCGATGGCGATCCTTCCCGCGCCCTGCTCAAGGCCGAGGCCGCGATCGGCTGGTCGCCCCTGGTCCTGGCCCTCACCCTGGAGGATCAGGATAGGCCGTCGGGGCGCGAGCTGTCGGGACCGGAACTGCTGGGCGAACTGCTCCGCGGCCTCTGATGGACGTGGCGTCCGGCGCGCGCTCCGATAGTGTCGCGCCTTTGTAAGCCTGAGGCGTCCCGTGCCGCGCATATATTACCTGACCCACCCGCAGGTGGTCATCGACCCTGCCGTCCCCGTGCCCCACTGGCCGCTGACGGAGGTGGGCCGCCGCCGCGCGGGCATGTTCGCCGACACCCTGGCCGGCGGCAGCGTCACCGCCGTCTGGTCCAGCGACGAGCAGAAGGCCCTGGATGGCGGCGCCATCATCGCCGGTCGCCTCGGCGTTCCACACCGGATCGACCCGGACCTTGGTGAGAACGACCGCTCAGCCACCGGCTACATCGCCCCGCCTGAGTTCTGGGAGGTCGTCGCCGAGTTCTTCGGCAAGCCCGATGAGAGCGTGCGCGGTTGGGAAACCGCCCGCCATGCCCAGGACCGCATCGTCAACGCCATGCAGCGCCTGGCCCGCGACGAGCCGACCCGGGGCGATATCGTCGTGGTGGCCCACGGCGGGGTGGGCGAACTGCTGATGGCCCACTTGCAGGATGTCGCCATCGGCGCCGCCGAAAAACCCCAGCATGCCGGCGGGGGCTGCTGGATCGAGATCGACAAGGATGGGTTCAGCCTGCTCACCGGCTGGCGAAACGTTCCCGACTGACCAGCTACTTCCGCCCGCCTCGGGGCTTGGTGTTCCGGGTCATCAGGTCGGGCTTGGGAGGCGGTTTCCAGCCTTCGGGCGGCCGCACGGCCTGGGTGTCGGTGCCGAGGCCCATCTGGCCCGGCTGCTGGACCCTAATCGCCGAGCCGGGGGTCAGGGCCGCGATCTGGTCGCGCAGTTTCGCGGCCAGTTCGTATTCCTCGTGGTCCATCGCCTGGGCCATCTCACGCTGCAGCTCGGCGATGGTCTTGGCCACCTAGGACTTCACCTTCACATAGGAGCCGGGCGCGTCTTCAAGCGGCTTGAAGGGGCCCTTGGCGGGGTCGCGGGCCGGAACCTGTCCGCCTGACTTCGCCTTCAGCCACTCCGCCCAATGCGGCCACCAGGAACCGGGGGTTTCCTTGGCGGCGTCCATCCACTGTTCGACGGAGGCCGGCAGGTCGTTGTTGGTCCAGTGCTGGTACTTGTTGGCGACCGGGGCGTTGATCACGCCGGCGATGTGGCCCGAGCCCGCCAGGGTGAAGGTCACCGGTCCGCCGAACAGCTTGGCGCCGCGATAGACAGAGCGCGCCGGGGCGATGTGGTCCTCCTTGGACGATTGCACATAGACCGGGGTCTTCACCTTCGACAGGTCGAGCTTGATGTTGTCCATCACCAGCTCGCCTTTGGCCAAGGCGTTCTCGCCGTAGAACTTGCGCAGGTAAAACAGGTGCAGGGCCTTGGGCATGCGGGTCTGGTCGGAGTTCCAGAACAGCAGGTCGAAGGGCTTGGGCTCCTTGCCCATCAGGTAGTTGTTCACGAAGAATGACCAGATCAGGTCGTTGGCCCGCAGGGAGTTGAAGGTCTCGGCCATGGCCTGGCCCGACAGCACGCCGCCAGCGGCGTCCATCTGCTTCTCCAGGTCCCCCAGCCAGTCCTCGTTGGTGAACAGCAGCAGGTCGCCGGCCTCGGCGAAGTCCTGCTGGGCGGCGAAGAAGGTGGCCGAGGCGATCCGCTTGTCCCCCTTGGCGGCCATATGGGCCAGGGTGGAGGAGAGCAGGGTGCCGCCGATGCAGTAGCCGACCGTGTTCACCTGATCGACACCGGCCTGTTTCATGGCCGCCGCGGTGCCCTCATAGATGCCCTGCTGCATGTAGTCTTCGAAGGTCTTGGCGGCCAACTCCACGTCGGGATTGACCCAGGAGGCCACGAAGACGGTGATCCCCTGGTCGGTGAGCCACCGGATCATCGAGTTTTCGGGGCGCAGGTCCAGGATGTAGAACTTGTTGATCCAGGGCGGGAAGATCACCAGCGGGATGTCGAACACGGTCTCCGTGGTGGGGGTGAACTGCAGCAGCTGCAGCACCTCGTTCTGGAAGACCACCTTGCCCGGGGCGGTGGCGACGTTCTCGCCGATCTTGAACATGTCGTAGTCGGTCTGGCTGATGGCCAGGGTCCCGCCGCCGCGGGTGAGGTCGGCGGCGAAGTTCTCCATGCCCTGCAGCAGGCTCTGGCCTTGCGTCGACATGGCCTCGCGCAGGGCCGCCGGGTTGGAGACCAGGAAGTTGGAGGGGGAGAAGGCGTCGGTGAGCATCTTCATGAAGAATTCGACCCGCCGCTTGGCCATGGGATCAACGCCGTCGACCTCGGAGACCAGGGCGTTGAGCCAGTTGGATGTGACCAGATAGGACTGCTTGATCACGTCGAAGACCGGGTTGTCGCTCCATTCGGGGTCCATGAACCGCTTGTCGCCCTTGGCAGGCGCGACGGTAGGCTCGACGGTCTCGCCCGAAGCCCGGCGCGCCGCCGATTGCCAGAGCTCCAGATAGCGTTGGAACAGGTCGGCCTGAGCCCGGACCAGGCGGTCGGGCTGTGACGCCAGCCGGCCCATGACGTCGGTGAGGGCAGGCGCCACGTGGAAGGGGTCGGGCTGCAGGGCGGCGGGGCGCTCG
The DNA here is from genome assembly GCF_030693625.1 of Phenylobacterium sp. Classification (GTDB taxonomy): domain Bacteria; phylum Pseudomonadota; class Alphaproteobacteria; order Caulobacterales; family Caulobacteraceae; genus Phenylobacterium; species Phenylobacterium ferrooxidans. The sequence goes on along the minus strand of NZ_JAUYAF010000019.1, from coordinate 79,040 downwards.
GCCTGACGCAGGGCGGCTTCGGCGATGGCGCCCTGGGCGGTGAGAGCCGCGCGGGCCAGGTTCGCCGACAGCTTCTCCATCATGTCGCGCTGCTCGGGGCTGAGCTGGGCCTGCGGGAAGTCGATGGTGGCGCCGAAGGCCGCGGCGGCCGCAGGGCTGGGCTGGGCGCGGGGGGATTCGGCCCTGGGGGGCTCGACGCGCGGCGCTTCGGGGGCGGGCTTGGACGGCTTGGCCTTAGGTTCGGCGGCCTTGACGGCCTTGGTCTTGGCCTTGGCGGAGCCGGTCTTGGCCTTGTCCGACGCCTTGGCCTTCACGGCCTTGGTCTTGGTCGGCTGTTTGCTCATGACCGTCTTCTCCCAGGTTTGTCTTGCAGGCTTGGCGCTCGCGCTCTTTCGCCCGAAGCAATCATGGCATAAGACCAGCGCCAAGATGAACGCGTCGCCTAGACTTTTCGTGATGAGTCGCTTGGAACCTTTGCGGACGAGCCTGCTTGTCTGCGCCTGCGCCGCCGCGATGCTCGGCGGATGCGCGATCTCCAACCCCTTCGTGACCGCGTCTGTGGATCCCGCCTCGCCGATCGCCGCCGAGGTGGCCGCAAAGGCGCGGGCGAGCCGCAACTATCCGACCTTCGCCGACATTCCTTCGGTTCCCAGCGACGTGCGCCCCCTGCCGGCTTTTGGCCGCGCGGCGGACGAGCTCGAGGTGGCAGGTGTCGAGCTGGTCCGCGAGACCGCGCCCGGCACCTGGACCCTGACCGGCACCGAGGCCTTCGCCGGCCGTGCGCGCGATATGGCAGGCCCCGAAACGACCGGCCCCGAATCCACCACCGCGGCCACCGAAGCCTTCGCCAAGGCCCAGCGGGCGCGAGCTACACCGCCTCCGCCGCCCAGATAGGCCCGCGGAGGCTGACGACCTTGAACCTGCCTGGCGGAGCCCCGCAACGGGACCCGCCTCGCGCGACCTCAGCTCCCTACCGCCGCGAGGCCCGCGGCCCGAGCTCAAAATGACCCCTGAATTCCACCGTATCCGACGCCTTCCGCCCTACGTCTTCGAGGAAGTGAACCGCATCAAGGCCCGCCTGCGCGGCCAGGGCGTGGACATCATCGACTTCGGCATGGGCAATCCCGACATGCCGACGCCCAAGCACATCGTCGACAAGCTGATCGAGACTGCTCGAGACCCCAAGGCGGGGCGCTATTCCGCCTCCAAGGGCATTGTCGGCCTGCGCCGCGCCATGGCCGGCTACTACAAGAAGCGCTTCGGCGTGACCCTAAACCCTGACACCGAGGTGATCGCCACCCTGGGGTCGAAGGAAGGCTTCGCCAACCTGGCCCAGGCGCTCACCGCCCCGGGCGACGTGATTCTCTGCCCCAACCCGGCCTACCCGATCCACGCCTACGGCTTCATCATGGCCGGTGGCGTGATCCGCCACGTGCCGGCCCCGTCGCCGGAGGAGTACCTGTCGGGCGTCAGCGCCGCCATGCGCCACTCCAGCCCGGCCCCCAGCGTGCTCATCCTGTCCTATCCGTCCAATCCGACGGCCCAGTGGGTGGACCTGGACTTCTACAAGGAGGCCGTGGCGCTGGCGAAGAAGCACGACCTGCTGGTGCTTTCCGACATCGCCTATTCCGAGATCTACTTCGACGACAACCCGCCGCCCTCCATCCTGCAGGTGGACGGGGCCAAGGACATCGCCGTCGAGGTCAACTCGCTGTCCAAGACCTACGCCATGGCCGGCTGGCGCGTGGGCATGGTGGTGGGCAATGAGCGGATGTGCGCGGCTCTGGCCCGCGTGAAGTCCTATCTGGACTACGGGGCCTATACCCCGATCCAGGTTGCGGCGGCCGCGGCGCTGAACGGGCCGCAGGACTGCGTCGACGAGATCCGGGCCATATACAAGAGCCGTCGTGATACGCTGGTAACCTCCATGAAGCGCGCCGGCTGGGACATCCCCGCGCCGCCCGCCTCGATGTTCGCCTGGGCGCCGCTGCCCGAGCAGTACAAGGACGCCGGCTCCATGCTGTTCGCCAAGCTGCTGATCGAGGAGGCCGGCATCGCCGTCGCTCCCGGCGTGGCCTTCGGCGAGTACGGGGAGGGTTATGTCCGCATCGGCCTGGTGGAGAACGAACACCGCATCCGGCAGGCCGCGCGCAACGTGAAGAAGTTCCTGGCCAATTCCGAAGAGATCCTCGGCCGGGCCCACAACACCCTGGCGGCCCAATGACCAAAGACGTCTGGCGCATCGGCGTCGCTGGCCTGGGCACCGTCGGGGCCGGCCTGCTGAACTTCCTCTCCGACCGGCCGGGGTTCGCCCCGGCCGGCGGGCAAGCGGTGATCACCGGGGTCTCGGCGCGCTCGCGCTCGCGGCCCCGGCCTTTCGACATCTCGAACCTGCCGTGGTTCGACGACCCGGTGGCCCTGGCCGCCTCGCCGGACAATGACCTGTTCGTGGAACTGATCGGCGGCTCGGACGGTCCGGCGAAGGCCGCGGTGGAGGCCGCGCTCAACGCCGGCAAGCCCGTGGTCACCGCCAACAAGGCCCTGATCGCCGAGCACGGCGCGGAACTGGCCCTGCTGGCCGAGTCCAAGGGCGTGCCCCTGCTGTTCGAGGCCGCCGTCATGGGCGGCACGCCGGCGGTGAAGATGCTGCGCGAGGCCATGGTCGGCGACGACATCAAGTCGGTGGCCGGCATCCTCAACGGCACCTGCAACTACATCCTGACCGAGATGGACTCCGGCGGCCGCGCCTTCGCCGAGGTCCTGGCCGAGGCCCAGCGCCTGGGCTACGCCGAGTCCGATCCCACCATGGACGTCGGCGGCTTCGACGCGGCCCACAAGATCTCCATCCTCGCGGCCCTGGCCTTCGGCTGTGCGCCCACCTATGCGGCGGCCGAGATCGAGGGCATCGACGGCATCGAACTGCTGGACATCAAGCTGGCCCGCGACCTGGGCTACCGGGTCAAGCTGGTGGCCTCGGCTGACCGATCGTCGGACGGCGTCCTGGTCCGCGTGCATCCGTCCCTGGCACCGATCAATCACCCCCTGGCCCAGGCCGGCGGGGCGATGAACGCGCTCTTCATCGAGGGGACCCGGATCGGCACAATCTATATCCAGGGCCCTGGCGCGGGCGCAGGTCCCACCGCCGCCGCCGTGGCCGCCGACATCGCCGACGTGATGACCGGCGCCGTGCGTCCGGTCTTCCAGCGGCCGGCCGGGGAGTTGAAGCCCTTCACGCCCGTGAATCCCTCCAAGAGCATGGGGCGGGCCTATCTGCGCTTCCTGGTGAAGGATGAGCCTGGGGTCATCGCCGCGGTGTCCGAGACCCTGGCCGAGGCCGGCGTCTCCATCGAGAGCTTCCTGCAAAAGCCGGTGGAGAACGCCGACGGTGTTCCCATCGTGCTGACCACCCACGCGGTGGCGGAGTCGGTGCTCACGGCGGCCATCGACCGCATCGCCAATCTGCCTTCAGTGCTGGAGAGACCGCGCCTCTTGCGCATCGCGCGCATCTGAGAATCTCAAGATAGTCGCCGGCTATGCCGGATTCCGGCAGGAGACGTGTCCATGAGTTCCGAAATCCTCGATCGCGGTCTGGTGATCGACGCTGTTCGCGTGACCGAGATCGCCGCCATCGCCGCCTGGAAACTGGTGGGCCGGGGCGACGAGATGGCGGCGGACCAGGCGGCGGTGGACGCCATGCGCACGGCCCTGAACGACCTGGATATCGACGGCGAGATCGTGATCGGCGAGGGCGAGCGGGACGAAGCCCCCATGCTCTACATCGGCGAGAAGGTCGGACGGGGGAAGGGCCCCAAGATCGACATCGCCCTGGACCCCCTGGAGGGCACGACCCTGACCGCCAAGGCGATGGCCAATGCGCTGGCGGTCATGGCCTGGGCGCCCAAGGGCACCCTGCTGAACGCGCCCGACACCTATATGGACAAGATCGCCTGCGGACCCGGCTATCCGGCCGGCATCATCGATCTCGACAAGACCCCGGCCCAGAACGTCGAGGATCTGGCCGAGGCCAAGGGCGTCGACCCCAGCGAGATCACGGTGTGCATCCTGGACCGTCCGCGCCACGCCGAGATCATCGCCAGCGTCCGCTCGGTGGGTGCGCGCATCTACCTGATCACCGACGGCGACGTGGCGGGCGTGATGAACACGGCCGACCCCTCTACCGGCGTTGACCTCTATCTCGGCCAGGGCGGCGCGCCGGAGGGCGTGCTGGCCTGTGCGGCGCTGAAGTGTGTCGGCGGGCAGTTCCAGGGTCGGCTGGTGTTCCGCAACGCCGACGAGAAGGCCCGGGCCAAGCGGATCGGCATCACCGATTTCGACCGCAAATATGATCTGCACGAGATGGTCAGAGCCGACGCGATCTTCGCCGCCACCGGTGTCACCAACGGCGCCCTGCTGGACGGCGTCCACTATGAGGACGGCTTCGTTCACACCCACACCATCGTCATGAACTCCGCCACCCAGACGGTGCGCGAAGTGCGGATGAAACGGCCGGTGTGATGGCTGACGGCTCCACCCCGGCGGGCTATCTGGGTGTCACCAAGTCGCTCAGCGGCCGGCTGTGGCGCGAACGGGCCGCCGATCCCGAGACCGTGCGCCGCCATGAGATGGCGCTGGGCCTGCCCGAGCCCCTGGCGCGGGCCCTGGCCTCGCGTGGCGTGCAGGACGGCCTGGGCGAGCACTACCTCAATCCGACCCTGAAGGCCCTGTTCCCCGACCCGTCCAGCTTCATGGACATGGACAAGGCCGCCACCATCCTGGTGGACGCCGTCGCCAAGGGCCGCCCCATGGCGGTGTTCGCCGACTATGACGTGGACGGGGCCTCCAGCGCCGCCCAGCTGGTGCGCTGGACCCGGGCGATGGGCGCGCCCCTGCGCATCTACGTCCCCGATCGCATCACCGAGGGCTACGGGCCGTCCCCCGCCGCATTCCGCCGCCTGAAGGACGAGGGCGTCGAGCTGGTGATCACTGTCGACTGCGGCGCCGCGGCCATGGAGGCGGTGACCTACGCCGTTGAGATCGGGCTGGAGGTGGTGGTGATCGACCACCACCTGATGCGCGGCGATGAGGTTCCCCCCGCCACGGCGCTGGTGAACCCCAACAGGCCGGGCTGCGGGTCGGGGCAGGGGGTGCTGGCCGCCGCTGGGGTCACCTTCGTTCTGATGGCCGCACTGAACCGCGAGGCGCGCCGCCAGGGCCTGTTCACGCCCGAGCGGCCCGAACCCGATATCCGCCAATGGCTGGACCTGGCCTGCATGGGCGCCATTTGCGACGTCACCCAGCTGGTGGGCTTCAACCGTGCCCTGGCCTCCCAGGGCCTGAAGGTGATGTCCGGCTGGCGCAACCCTGGCCTCAAGGCGCTGCTGGACGTGGCCAAGAGCCAGGGGCCGGCCACGGCCTTCCATGTGGGCTTCGTGCTGGGGCCCCGAATCAACGCGGGCGGCCGCATCGGCCGCGCCGACCTGGGCGCGCGCCTGCTGGCCACTGACGACCCCCGCGAGGCCGCCGACCTGGCCGCCGAACTCGACGCCCTGAACGCCTCGCGCAAGGAAGTCGAGCGCGAGGTGCTGGAGCAGGCCGTCCAGATCATCGAGCGCGAGAGCAATCAGGCCGACCTGCCGGTGCTGCTCGTGTCGGCCGACGACTGGCACCCTGGGGTCATCGGCATCGTCGCCGGGCGCCTGCGGGAGCGCTATCGCAAGCCGGTGATGGTGATCGGCGTCGACCGTGCGGCCAATGTCGGCAAGGGCTCGGGCCGGTCCCAGCCCGGGGTGAACCTCGGCCGGGCCGTCCAGGCCGCCTATGAGGAGGGCCTGCTGATCGCCGGGGGCGGCCACGCTATGGCCGCGGGCCTCAGCGTCAAGCCCGACACGATTCCCGAGCTGCGCGCCTTTCTCTGCGAGCGCCTCGCCGACGAAAGCGAGGTCGCCGCGGCGGAGGACGGCCTCGACATCGACGCCCTGATCACCACCGGCGGCGCCGACCGGGCGCTGTATGAGAGCTTCCAGCGGATGGCCCCCTTCGGCCCCGGCAACCCTGAGCCGGTCTTCGCCCTCTCCGATGTCCGCGTGGAGCGGGCCATGGCGCTCAAGGGGGGGCATGTGCGGGTCACCCTGACCGACCGCACCGGCGGCAAGCTGAAGGCCGTGGCCTGGCGATCCGAGGGCACGGAGATCGGCGCGCGCCTGCTGGCCGAGGGCGGCGGATTGCATATCGTCGGTCGCTTGAAGCCCGATGACTGGCAAGGCCGATCCAGCGTCGAGCTGGAGATCGAGGACGTCGCCGACCTGCGTCGGGTGGGGTGAAGCGCGGCCATTGTGGTGAACTGCGACAAGTCGTGGTCAGTGCGCTTGCACACCCCCAGGAACGCAGATATAGAGCCGCCCTTCGCCGCTGCGGTCCCTTCGTCTATCGGTTAGGACGCCAGGTTTTCAACCTGGAGAGAGGGGTTCGACTCCCCTAGGGACTGCCACGCGAATTCGCCCTCAGAAGGGCAGCCGACATAGGCTCGGCGCCAATCCATCGCGCAAAGCGCGAGAAACACACCAAATGCGTGCATTTGGCTGAAAAACCCCCATTGACGGCTCTCCTGTTACGAGAACAGTGTTATGACTGGCCAGTATCCGTAGGGATTGGGAGATCGGGCCAGAGGGGCAAATGTCTGGTTACGAATTCGAGAGTGTAGATTCGCACGAGGATGCTGTGCGGATCAGTGGGCGGATCAAGTGGTTCGACGCAGGTAAGGGCTATGGGTTCATCGTCCCTGACGATCCGGGCCAGACCGACCTGAAAGATGTACTCCTACATGTGACATCGTTGAGGAACTCGGGGCGTGAACACGCCCTGGAGGGCGCCATCATTGTTTGCGACGTCATCCGTCGCCCCAAGGGCTGGCAGGTGTCGGAAGTGGTGGACCTCGACGAGAGCTCTGCGCCCCCCCCAGCTGAGCGTCGGCCGCGTGAGGATCACGGCTTCCGACGCGACCGCGACAGCTTCGATCGCCACAACGGGGGCTTCGACCGGCAGGCGAGCGGTTTCCCCGCCCGCAGTTCACGTCCGGCGCCGGAGGCGCGAGGCCCCCTGGAGCGCGCCAAGGTCAAGTGGTTCAACCGCGCCAAGGGCTATGGCTTCGTGGTGCGGGACGGCGAGCCCGGCGACATCTTCGTCCATATCGAAACCCTGCGCCGCTCGGGCATCGAGGACCTGCAGCCGGGGGACGACGTCATGGTTCGCTTCGCCGAGGGGCCCAAGGGCCTGGTGGTGGCGGAACTGGAATCCATAGGCATGGCCTGAGCCCGCCTTGCCTAGGCCGCAAGCCTCCCCCAAAGGATAGCTGACTGTCCTAGTCAGGGAGGCCGGCTTGTCGTCTTTGTCCTTCAGGCCGCTATGGCTGGCGGCGATGGCCTTCGCCGCTGTCATGGTGGGCAGCCCCGCCGCCGCGGTCCTGCCGGTCCAGGGCTATGAGGTGCGCGCCACCTATCCCCACGACCCCCGGGCCTTCACCCAGGGCCTGTTCTATCTCGACGGCTTCATGTTCGAGAGCACCGGATGGCTGGGCCGATCCACGATCCGTAAGGTCCGGCTGAAGGACGGCGTCGTCCTGAAATCGGCCGCCATCGCTCCGGACCAGTTCGGCGAGGGCGCCGTCAACTTCGGCTCCGAGATCGTGAGCCTCACCTGGCGGCACGAGACGGGCTACCGGTGGGACCTGAAGACCTTCGCCCGCAAGGGCAGCTTCAGCTATCCGGGAGAGGGCTGGGGCCTGACCCAGGACGGCAAGTTCCTGATCATGAGCGACGGCACCGCGTTCCTGCGGTTTCTCGACCCTAAGACCCTGCGCGAGACCCGGCGGATCAAGGTGACCGCCGAGGGCCGGCCAGTGCTCCGGCTCAATGAGCTGGAATGGGTGAAGGGCGAGATCCTTGCCAACATCTGGGAGACCAACCGCATCGCCCGCATCGATCCCGGGACGGGCGCGGTGAAGGGCTGGATCGACCTGACCGGCCTGCCCGAGACCCTGTCCTACCGGGACCCCAACGCCGTCGCCAACGGCATCGCTTATGACCAGAAGGGTGACCGCCTGTTCGTCACCGGCAAGTACTGGCCCAACCTCTACCAAATCGACCTGAAGCCCCTGAAGGACGCCCGATGACCGCGCTGGCCGAGATCACGCCCCCGGAGGGCTTCATCAAGTCCCAGGGGCGCGGTGACTTCTCCACCATCAACGGCCCCTATTATCACCGCGTCCAGCAGCAGGAGGGCCTGACCGAGCAAGCCTTCTTCGCCGAGCAGCGGCACGCCAATGGACTGGGTCTGGTGCACGGCGGCATGTTGACCGCCTTCCTGGACGGCCTGCTGGCCGCCGCCGTCTGGCGCGCGACCCAGACCCGGTCGGTGACCATCCACCTGTCGGTGGATTTCCTGCACATGGCCCGGATCGGGGAATGGGTGATGGGGGACGCCCGTGTCACCCGCGCCACCCGCGATGTGGCCTTCGTGGAGGGTCGGGCCTATGTCGGCGGCCATGATGTGGTCCGCGCCTCAGGTGTGTTCAAGCTCATGCACCGGCGGGCGCGTTAGCCCAGGACGACCTTGGCCAGGAGGGTGGCGACGAGGATCGCCCCGCCGCCGATCAGCACCAGACGGATGTGTTCGGCGTGGCGGTCGAAGAACTGGGCGCGCTTGCGCATCTCGCCGCGCCGGGTGCGTTTCGACTTTGTTTTTGATCTCGGCATGCCGGCTCCCCGTCCCAAACCTAACAGACGAAGGCGGCAAAGGTCGAGGGATCGAGCCCTGCGGCCTCCTATCGTTTGCGGGAACGGCCAAAGCCTTATATCCCACGCCCTCCGGTGCTTTTCGGGGTGTAGCGCAGCCTGGTAGCGCATCTGGTTTGGGACCAGAGGGTCGGAGGTTCGAATCCTCTCGCCCCGACCAGCACCGGCCAAAACGACTTATCGCCAGGGATCTGTCATGCTCGCGCGCATCTACCGTCCGGCCAAGAACGCCATGCAGTCTGGCAAGGCCAAGACCAAGGATTGGCTGCTCGAGTTCGCGCCCGAGGACGCCCGGGCCTCAGACCCGCTGATGGGCTGGACCCAGACCCGCGACACCGACGGCCAGATCCGCCTGTCGTTCGACACCTCGGAGGACGCGGTCGCCTACGCGCAGGCCCACGCTATCCCCTTCCAGCTGTTCGATCCCAAGCCGGCCAAGCGCATCGTGAAGGCCTACGCCGACAACTTCGCCTTCAACCGCAAGCAGCCCTGGACCCACTAGCCCAGGGCGCTCCAGGGTTCAGGAAATACCGTCGAGGCGCGCGGCTTCGGAGTCTGAGATGCGGGCGCGGGGCGAGCCCACCGTGGCCGAGGCGGGAATCGCCGCTTCTTCAGCCGACCGTGCGGTGACGATCGTGCGCTGAGGCGCACTGCTGTTCTCGATCAGTGCCAGGCGCTGTTGGGCTTCATCCGCCACATTGAACCGGCGCCGCGGGGCGCTGGGACCATCGCCGCTCAACGTTCCGTCGAGATAGGCATACTGGCCATCCCGCACGAGCCCACGATAGATCTCGGCGGCTTCCCGGCGACGGGCGGTGTTCTCGTAGCCCACGGCCAGGTTGAACCGGTTGCGCAGGGAGGGACGGGCGGCGACGGCGCGTTCGAGCAGGTTCGTCGCGGTGTAGAGGTCGCCATACCGCAGCGAGGTCAGGCCGGTTTCCATGCTGGCGTTGTGCGGCACACCCGGCGCTGCGGCCAAGGTTTGCGCCGCGTCGAGACGGGCGGTTTGTTGGGTTGCGCAGCCGGATGCCAGTGTTCCCAGCGCAAGCGCTGCAATGACGTGAATATAGAGTTTCATGGTGTAGCTCCACCTTGTTTAAGGCGTGAGATTCCACGACGCGCGGAGATCTGAGAGCTACAATCACTGCATCTTGTACTCACGGTGATTGCTTAAGATGAATTAACGACTTTTGGTTCCTGTGCTTTGTGGTGTTTTTCAGACGCTACCCGCCAAGGCCTGCCCGGCCGCTTGCGGACAGGCGCTCAAGGCCCTATCGCCTAGTCCGCACCAACGAAGCGCCCTTAGCTCAACTGGATAGAGCACCTGCCTTCTAAGCGAATGGCTGACGTTGTTTTAACTTCCGACCGTCAGACTTTTTGGGTTCTTGGGCTTACTTGAATTTGCTCGAGTTTTTCATGGCAGGTCAGACGGTTTTGGGCGCGTTTACGACGCCTCGCCGGCCACCAACCCCCGTTTGCGCTGGGCATTGAGCGCGACCACGGAATCGCGGGGGAGATAGACGGTGAGCATCTTCGCGACGGTCTGGATGCTGTGGCCGGTGATTGAGGCGATCTCGGGCACGGTGCACCCGGCGCGCGCCAGCTGCACCACGCAGCTGTGACGTAGGGCTCTGAGCACCAGGTGGCGCCAGTTCCCCGAGGCGAGGACCAACGCGCGCACCTCTTCGAAGACGTGGCTCAGGCGATCGACGTCGGCGAAGGGCCGGCCAGTCGCGCCATCATGGAAGAGATACGGCGAGCCCTTCACCAGGCACCCCGCCAGGACCTCTCGGAGGTACTCGCTGACCTGGATGGTGACATAGCCGCCGCCCTCGCCGTCGGCCGTCTTCGACTGGTGAAAGCGGAACATACCGCAGGAGGCGTCGTACCCGACCGCGCCGGGCCGCAGGGCGCGCGTCAGCAGCACGCAATCGGTGAGCCGTTGGCCTATTTCCCATTCGGTGAGAATGAGCGCCGCGACCCAGGGCTGACCGACCCACACCGCAGCCCAGGCGTGGGCGTCGACGTCGGCCTGTTCCCAGATCCTTACGGTCGAGGTCGGCATCTTCAGCTTCACGCCGATGACTGGATTATCCAGCCGCCAGCCCTTCGCGACGGCTTGGTCCATGACCAGGCGCATGGCCTTCCGGATGTGCCATTTTGTCGTTGGGCGGTCATCGAACGCCCTGAGCATCTGGCTGACGTCGTCGCGGGTGAGGCGGACGGCGTCAGGCTTCGGCGTGGCAGTCTCTACGAGCGCCTCGATGTCCTTCGCCAGGAGACGATAGCCGGCCATGGTCTTGGGCCGGGTCCGGCGGCCAGCTTCGTCCAGCCAGGAATCGAGCAGGATCTTGAAGGATCGCTCAGGGGGCTTTGGGGCGGATGGCAGCTTGCTGGCCAAGTATCGGCGATAGAGCTCGGCGGCGTCGCGCTGAATACGCAGAACCTCGTCCCGGTTGAATAGGTCCCCGGTCCTCTGCCCCTCAATCGGTAGGGGCGTTGTCGGCAACCAACCGGAGGGCCGGAGCCTTGGCGGAAGCTCGAACAGCACGCGAAATGTCCCGTCCGCTCGCGGGCCGCGGCGGCTGACGAACCGTCCGAGTTCTTTGCTTGTAGGCGCGCGCGGCATCAGGGTCGAAGACGTAGGGGGTGGGGGCTGGCGGGTCGGCATCCTTCACCCCCTCCTGGGGGCCAGTCAATCCGAGGGCGCGGGTGACGTCCTCGCGGGCGAATACGAGATCCTTGCCGAGCTGGAGCGGGGCAGGGGCCAGCCAATCGGGGTCCAGCTTGCGCCGGCGCCAGAGGGTGACCTTCGAACAGCGCGCCAACTCGCATACCTGCGCTGCCGTCATCCGGTGAGGCAGGTTGTCGGCGTCGAGGGCGAAAGCGGCCTTAGTCACGGTGCCACCCTCACACCCTCGGTGGGGGCGTAGACGATGCTGTGATCGGCCGGCAGGTAGGCGCGGAAGGCCGTGACCGCCTCGTCCAGATTGGGGTGGCGCTGGCCCATGCCGCCCTGGTGGCCGCGCTGCCAGAAGCCGAGTTCGAGATAGCCGCGAGCCTTCGCTGAGATCTCGCACCGGATGCGGGCTTCGTGGCAAAGGAAGACGAGCGCGGTCAGCTTGTAGAAGTCGAAGGTCGAGAACCCGTCGTCACGCAGCGTGACGAACATCCCGCCGCCGGCATTCCATTCGGTCTTGTCCCATGAAATCGGGGCGTTGTAGATGCCGCCGCAGACCATCCCAAGGATGTCCATCACGCGGCCCTGGAAGGGCGCAAGGGTCTCGGGCTTGGTCCTGTAGCCCTTGCGGTGGCCCCGCATCTTATTGTCGGCGGCGTTGCTATTCTCGACCCAGCCCGCGTGGTCCATGCTCTGGTAGCTCATTCGTCACCTGTAGTTGAAGGGGTGTGCAGGAGGGGTTGGCGGCGACAGGTCATTGACCAGCGGCCTTCAGGATCGCTGCGCGATTGGCCTTCAGGGCGCCGAGCACCGTGTCTCGAAAGCCGGGCTCCGAATGACGAACAGCGCTATCGATGATGAGCGCGAGCCGATCGATCTCGCGGGCGGCCCTATCCAGGCTGGCCGCGCCGATCATCAGATGGGTGTTGGCAAGGTGGATGCTGTGCGGCCGACCGCCAATCTCGATGGCTCCCGAAATTTCGCCAATGAGGTATGAGGCGCAGCAGATCTGCGCGCCGACCAGATGAGGCTCGCCCTGATAGCTCTCGATGCGCTCGAGATACCAAGGGAACCGGGTGTACTTGGCCTGAGGCAGTTTCATCCGCGCGCGCTCTCGGTTGGGATGAGGGTGTGGGGGTGCGCGGCTTCCGACTCCGGCTCGGGATCGAAGTCCCGCAGCAGGGCGTAGTCGCTCTTCGGCCGCGTGCCGTTCCAGACGTCCAGCGGGGCGGTGCAGTCGCAGACCTGACAGGTGACAGCGGTTACCTGTTCCGTGCCGGTCGGCTCGCCGTCCTTCCAGACGATCTCGCACACCTTCCCATTGATGATCGCCACGCGCTCTAGGCCGAAAGGTTCGACCTGCAGATGCTCGCGCTCACCGCAAAAGCGGCAGGGTGATAGAGCGGTCATTCGGATTCCTGACATTCACGGGCGAAGTCGAGCGCGGCCTGGTGGGTCAACAGCAGGACCGGCTTGCCCATCTGGTGAATCTCCACGCCTTCGCGGGTGCTGACGATGTTGTGGCGCTTCAGCTTCAGCGCTCCGATGGCGGTCGCCACGGCGGCGACGGTCTTCATCACGTCGCTCATGACGGCCTCGATGGGATGAAGCGGCGCTGCACCCGGAGGCCGTCAGACCCGCCACGGAAGGCCTCGTAGAGCGCTGCGCAGTAGTCCGCGGCGTCGATGCCCAGCCGGGCCCAGAAGCTGTCCTGGCCCTTGTCGCAGGCGTTCGGAGCGAGCTGGTGATGCCACCGGCAGAGAGGGCAGGAGTGGCGGTCGTGATCACGCACGCCCAGCTTCGAGCCGTCGATGTGCTGGTGGGCGACCTCGATGGGATTCGGCTCGCCCATGAGCTGGCGCGCCGTGGGTTCGCCGAGCATCTCGCAGGCGATGCAGACCAGCCCGCTCTCATGCTGCCACGTCATGTAGTCGCCGTCGCGGTCTCGGCCGCCCTTGGGCTTGATCCGCGCCTGGATGGTCCGCGCCGGCCGCTCGGCCTTTCGGGCGCGCTTGTCCTGGCGGATGATCTCGCGGGCTTCGGCTATGGCCTTGGGGGAAGGGCGGATCATGCCGCCCTCGCCAGCTCGGCCGGCGCCACGCCAATCAGGTCTTCAAGGAAACGGAGGGTGTCTTCCTTCGCCTTCTGGAAAGCCTCCTTATCCATCGACTTTATGTCCATGGACTTGGCCGTGTAGCGCGTGACCACCTTGCCGTTCACCGTGACGACGGAGAACTCATCCAGAGGCCGCATGGAGGCCGCCAGCCGCTGCGCCTCGGTCTTGAACATGCAGACAGTCGAGGACTCGTCGCAGTGGCCGGTGCTGATCAGCGCATACTTGCGGAGAGCATCAGCGGACTTGAACCGCGCCGCCAGCGGATCGGGCAGGGTTGCCCAGATGTCGTTGACCCGAGCGAAATAGTGGGCGTGGGTCTTGTGGGAACGGGCCTGGATCTCGGCCATCGTGTAGACTTGGCCGACGACGTAATGCTCATCAGCGAGGCCCGCGAACCGGGGCAGGGGCACGAAGGCTTCCCCGTCCCATCGCGTCGGGATCGGTGGAGCGATCATCGGCCGCCACCCAGCGCGCCGTCGCGCCCGGGAAAGAGCGCCTTCACCTTCGCAAAGAAGGCGCGGGCCTCCTCGGCGGAGATTTCCTCGACGGGCGGGCGCATCAGGCCGCAGCCTTCTCGGGCTGGCCATAGCGCCGGACCTTCTCGACGGTCTCGTGGAGCTCGACGTTGAAGACATCGACGGCGTGGGCGAGGTCGCGGATGAAATTGTCATCCCGATAGGCCCGCTTCACGAAGAGCGGCAGGCCAGGCCAGTAGACGCCAAGGTCGATCCATTCCCGCTCAGCGACCCAAAGGGCCCCTTGGCACTGTGCGCGGTGCTCACTGGGGAACTCGTCCTTCAGCAGGCAGGCGATGTGCAGCTCGGGCTTCTTGGTCTTGAACTCGACCATACCATTGGCGTCGATCAGCCCATCGGGGCTGCACCCTTTGGGCCCGTTGACGATGAAGCCCACTTGGCGGACGTCCTGCCCCTGAGTGAAGGCGTAGGCCTCGCGGGCGTCCTCCTCCATGGCGTTGCCGCGCTCCATCTCGGCGCTCTTGAAGGTCTCCGCCGGTTGGCCGGTGATGATCTCGCCGGCCAGGCGGAGCATGTAGGTTCGGCGGGTCTTGCCCTCGCCTTTCGCCATGATGTCGGAGAACTTCGACGAGGTCGGAAGGCCGCAGCGCAGTTGGTGCCAAGCCTCGGTGCCTTGCTCGATGGCGTCGTGGATGATCGGGCCGCTCACTGGCTGGCTCCCTGCTGGGTCTTGGCGTTGGCGGCCTTCTTCTGCGCCAGCAGGCGGCAAGCGTGCTGGAAGTCGCGCTTGGGCAGGTGAGCGAGAGTGTCGACCTTCAAGACGTTGAGGAAGCGGTCGCGGTCGGCCCCGCTTTCGTCGATCAACTTCGTCAGGTCGGCGACCTGATGTTCGCTGATCCAGTCGTTCGGGTCCTGCTTGCGGCCAGCCGCGTTGCCATCGTCATCGTCGCCCACGGCGATGTTGAAGATCAGCTTCAGCAGGTAGCGTTGGCCGTAGGACATGGCCGACCCAGTCGCGTGGGTCTTCGTCATGACATCGCCGCCCTTGGCGCCCTTGCCGTCGGCAGGCATGTCAATGTGATAGGTGCGGCTGAACCCCGCCTCGTGGGAGACGTAGCACTCGACCCGAACGTGATCGGCGGGGGCGTTGGCGCCCTGGTTGAAGCTCAGACCGAAGCCGTGCGCCGTGTAGACCGGCCGGGCCATCGCATCGAGCGCCTGATAATCGGCGTAGCGGCTGCGGGTTTGGCTGTTGGCCTTGTTCGTCCGCACGGCCCCCATTTCGCCCTGCGCGGCCTTCATGGCGGCATTGAACGCGGCCTCGGCGTCCTGGGCCTTCAGGCGCTCGTAGAACGTCTGCATGCGTTCCAGCTTGTCGAAGTCCAGGTCCTTTCCGGCCCGGATCATCAGATCCATGACCTTGGAGGCGTCGGTCTTGATGACCTGGGCCGCCCGCGTCTTCGGAGAGACGTCGAGGGCCTGGGTGTCGTGGTCAATGACCATGGGGGCGGCTGCGTTCATGTCGGACCTCAGAACTTGATGGAGACGTGGGGGATGGCGCCGGTCTGGATGGCCTTCACGACGGCCTTGGCGTGGTCTTCCGAGACGCCCAAGCCCATGACCGCCAGCTTGGCGGCTCCCATGATCTTGGAGACGTGGGCGCGGTTCTTCTCGCGGGCCTCGGCTTCGTCAGCTTCGCGCTTGGCCTTGGCGGCTTCGGCGTCCGTCTCCCGCTGGATGCGGTCGAGTTCGGCCTGGTGGGCGCGGGCTTGCTCGGCGAGGGCCGCCTGAGAGGCGCGCTCCGCTTCCTTGCGAGCGTCTTCGGCGGCGTTGGCGGCAGCAAGTGACCGGGCATCGGCTTCACGTTCCGCGCGGGCGTCTTCATCGGCCTTGGCCTGGGCGGCGCGGGTAGCTTCAGCCTGCGCGGCTTCCTTGGCGGCGACCTCGGCGCGTTCGCGTTCCTCCCGCTCGGCGGCCTCCTGGCGCAGCCGGGCCAACTCGGCGCGGTCGGCCTCTTCTTGGGTCAGCCGGGCGTGAAGGACATTCAGGCCTTCAATGCCCGCGGCGCGCGCGCTTTCGGCCCGCTCCAGGCTGTCGCCGAACACCTTGGCGTCAAAGGTCATGGCCTGCAGTTGGGCGGCGCGTTCGGCGACCGCCGCAGCGGTGTCCTCGACAACTTGCCGGGAAAGGTCTTCGATGGCGCCGAAGCAGTTGGCGACGGTCTCGACGCGGGCCTTCTCGGCTTCCTCCCACTCGGTGAGGGGGCGGCGGGCTTCGATGGCTAGGGCTTCCAACCGGTCCCAGATCACCCGGCCGGCGGCGTTGGCGGCGTCCACCTGCTTGCGGGCGTCCTCCGTCAGGGTCTTCCGGGCGGCATCGACGGCGGTCTTGGTCTTGGTGACCTTGAAGGCCAGGGACTTGATCGCCTCGCGTCCCTTCGCCGTGGTCAGGTCGGGAACGTGGGCCTCGATCTCGGCCTGGACGCGGGCGAACAGCGAGTCCGCCTCGGCCTTGTTCTGCAGGACCGCGAGCGGGGTCTGAGGGTCGGCGACGAACGAGATCGCCGTCTCTTCGATGATGGTGACGGGCGCGTTCATCCGACGCTCCTTTCGAGAATGAGAATGAGGGTCGCCAGCAGCCCACCGGCGGCGAAGGCGATGACGTGGCCGACAAGGTGTCCGCGCGCCCTGGGCAACATGTGGATGGACCCATGAGCGGGGGCGAAGCACTGGCCTGCCTCGGAGGCGATGATGCGATGCTGTTGAGACATCAGGCCGCTCCTTGCGTCAGTGGTTCGGCCAGCATGTCGGCCAGGGCCCTGCAGGCGTCCGCGACCGCAAGGCGGGGCATGGCGTCTTCCTGAGGGATGGAGAGGAGTTCGGTCAGGGCTTCACCGATCAGCGGCACGTCACGACCGTCAGGGCGGGTGAGGGACCTCAGGTAGGTCGCATAGACTCGATCAGCGGTGTGCTCGTAGCCGACAGCCTTGAGGGTGTTCAGGGCTCCGACGAGGCGGCCGCCGGGGGTCCGTTGCCATGCCGCGAGGTCGGCGGCGTTCGTGGCCACGCGGGCGGCCATATCGATAGGCATGGCGCGGGCGGGGCGAGGGGGGAATTGAAAGACCTGGGCCATGGCTATTCAGCCGCGATCAGGAGGGGGGCGTAGACCCGAACCGGGACCTGCGCCCCGTAGGTCGCTTCAACCTTCGCTTCGATGGCGCGGAGGTTGGCGACGGCCTTGCGAACCCGCTCGCGGGATTGGTGCGGCTGGGTGGCGAACTGGCGGGCCAGGGGAGAGGTCGCGCGGTGGGCGTTCCGGTGAAGCCTCAGGGCGTCCACCACGGCGGCGCGGGCCTGGATCATCTCGACGGCGAGGGGCGAACAGCCCGCCAGCATGTCGACGCGGCGAGTGTTGCGGGGGGCGGTCTGGGTGGTTGCGAGGTGCATGTCGTTCTCCCGGTGTCAGGAGAACTTATGCCGGTAACATTACCGCGTCAACGGTAAACGGTATTTCTACCGGTTCTTTCTCGCCCTACGTCTATCGCGGTCGCGCCCACCAGAGCGTCACGTTGACTCACCCTGGCCGCGCGGGGAATCGATAGGGCGTTAACTTTTGGAGGCCCGGCCAATGGCCAGCGTGACGATCTACTGTGTGCAGCCGTACTGGACGGACGGGCGGAAGCTTGCCCACGGTTCACTGCGCCAGTTCAAGCGCAGGAGTGATGCGATCAGGGCAGGGGAGACCGCGGCCCGCCGGAACGCCGGCGCCATCGTCTACGTGGTGGAGGGCGATCCCGAGTTCGAGAGTTGGAGCAGGCCCCGCCTCCTAGCTGCCCATGGTCAGGTGCCGGAGGTGGCGTTTTAGGGCCTGGAAGCAAGCGACTCCCGCCGGGGCTACCGCGTCATGGAGCCAAGCTCGAACCGCGATTTTAGAAGCACCGTGTCGGCCATGCCGGCGCACGTGCCGACGATCTCGATAACGCTGGGCTTGGCAATTTTAATGTCCAGCGTCGGAAACAGGATTATGCTGTAGGGCCCCGCGTCGGGATTGGACTCGCAATCCAATCGGCCGAAAGGCGCGCCATTCATCAGAAAATTGATCTGAAGAGTGGTCGGGGTGGATTCGATCTCACCGAAATAGGCCAAGCGGAGTTGCATTGGCATTTCGGTGAGTACGATGTCGCCAGAGTACACCCCGACTAAGGTTGGCTTTCCGTACAAGCCTTCAGTTGCGTAGTCGCAAAGAAGTGAGGTCTTAAACTTAAGCTTACGCGCCATTAGTTTTCACATAGACATAATTCATCTTTGGCGATGAACCGCCCGCCTCTTTCCTTTGATCGCCTTCCGCAGTGTTGTTGAGCCGCGCTTGCTGGCGAGCGTCAACGACGTTGACCTCCAGATAGGCGTCCAACGCACTCAGCGAGCGCGCCATGGTGGTCGTCGTCAGATTGGCTGGGCGGCGCATAAGGCGGCTGATTGCGGTCGGCGTCATGCGCGCTTGAGCAGCCCATTCGGCTTGGGTGAGGCCGTCTTCGCGCTCGCGACGCCGGAAGGTTTTCACAATTGCTTCCCACACAGCATCGCGAAGGTCGCCCTCTCGGTTGAGCGAGCGAAACTCAGGATCATTACGGAACCGATCTTCCGCCGTCTGGATCGGTGTTGCTGACATAGTCTCCAAGCTCCGTTCCATGGTGCCGTCTGAAGTTTGGGAAGAGCCTTTCCCATTCTTGGTGGATTTCTCGGATCGCCGGTCCCCACTTACCGCCGTCAAAGGTTGAGCGTGGCGCCGCGCGTAGAATGACGAGGCCGTCCCGCTCAACGAACGCCCCAATCAGTCGAAATTCCGGTCGGGGTGAACGGCATCGGATCTCCCAGGTTTCGTCTGCTGGGGGCGCCGACAGCCTTTTCAGATCATTGGGAACGCGCAGCATGCCGCCCCGCGCGAACTGGTTGAGGGTTTGACTTAAGGCGGCGGCCCGGCCCGCGCTCTCTGTCGCGGCAAAGGCCTGAACCTGCTCATGCGCGCATCTCGACAGCCATAAACACCTTTTGATTGAACCCTGATCGCCAATGGGACGCCACAGGATAAGCTCGCGCGCTGCTTCCAGCTTATCAAGGTGATCGGTTAACATATATGTCAACCCGACCCAAGCGAGATATAGCCAGCAGACCGCGCTGTTAGGCGGCGGGGCTCGGTCACGGGGTTCGACAATGGCCTGCGCGGGCCTGTTGAACGCGGAACTCGGCTTCGGCCATCGCGTCCTCGTATGTGGCCCGCTCGCCCGTCGTCGCCGCGCCGGTCTCAGATGACCAAAATTCGGGCTGACCGCCGCCCGCTGCCTTTTCGATGGCGCGCGCATCCATGTAGTTTTGTAGAGCCCACCGGCTGATGGGGGTGCGGCAAGCGCCCAGTACGCCCCGCACAACAGCGGCAGCGGGATCGGGAGAGCCTGACAGCCGATAGGCCCAGCGATGAATGCAGTCTTTGGCGTCCGTGGACCTAGGGTTCGGGCCAGCGCCACCAACGGCAAGCATCGGATTGTTGAGCGCGGGCGGCTTGGCGCAGATCTTGTCGTTCTCCAGCCCCGGCGAGCAGCCGGCGACCGCCAGTACCGACACCAGCGCGACCTGGTGCATGATTGGCAATCGGGGGAGGGGCCGCCGCCCGATCATCTGCCGCCCTGGATAAGCCGCAGCAGCACCGGCCGCGCGCTCTTGATTTGCTGGTTTTGGATTGGGTCGGCGTTGTCGCTTTCTAGGTTGTACAGGCGGCCCCGACCGGGGACGGTCATCCCACGCGTCACCCGCTTGACCCAGCCCAGGCCGTCGTCGGTCTCGACCACGCAGTAGCGGTTTAGGAATTCACCCTCGTCAGCACGGCCAGGTCCGCGGACCACCAGCACGTCACCAGGCTCAAATACCGGGGAGCAAGAGTCGCCCTCGACCCAGTAGGCGCTGGCGTCTTCCAGCTCACCGGGTAGTGCAATCGGTTCTTGGCTCATATCCTCGATCGCCTCGACCCGCGCTCCCGCGCCGACCCGGCCAACAATTTTCACCATTGCGGGCGGGGCCACCCTGATCTCGGTTTCGATTTCTGCGTCGACCTCGTCGCCCATTAGCCAGCCGACGGTCGTGTCGAGCACGTCAGCAAGCGCCGTGATCGTCGCCGTGGAGACGCCCTTCCGGCCAGAGTCTTTTTTTGCCGCCCGCTGCATATTGCGGATCGCGTCTTCGCTTAAGCCGGCGTTGCGCGACGCCGCAGCGGCCGACAGCCCAACGGCCTCAAGCCGTTGCTCCACGCGGAAAAGAACGTCCTTTAGCATCGCGCGGTAAGATGACCGCCCCCACAAAGAGACGCGACCGGTAAGATAACCGTTGACCGAAACGGTAGAAATACCGATATCTCGTGGCATGAGCGCCATTGATCAGCTTCTCGAACTCACCGCCGA
The DNA here is from genome assembly GCF_030693625.1 of Phenylobacterium sp. Taxonomy (GTDB): domain Bacteria; phylum Pseudomonadota; class Alphaproteobacteria; order Caulobacterales; family Caulobacteraceae; genus Phenylobacterium; species Phenylobacterium ferrooxidans. The sequence goes on along the minus strand of NZ_JAUYAF010000019.1, from coordinate 58,531 downwards.
GTACCGGCGAGCGTCTGGCATCGACACCAAGACGCTGAGCTGGCGCGTCTTCGGCGACAGCAAGAAGCTGGGCGCCATCGTGGACGGCGCAGACATCCAGACCAAACGACTAGAGCGCGCCGTCCAGTGGCTCTCCAGCAACTGGCCTGAGGGCGCTACCTGGCCGAAAGGTGTCAATCGACCACTCACCCCCATCGAAGCGGGGAGGGCGGCATGAGCCTCTTGGCAGAAGTCAGGGCTCTCGGGTCGGAGGTTCAAGCACTTCGCGCAGCATCTCGACCCGCAATTGGAGAACAAGCTTCGCATTCTCGCTCGGAGGCGGATTGCGAGTTTCGGCCGACGACGCCACCTGTTCCGACTCCGCAAGCAGCGCCTCCACGTCCGCAGGGGCGATCCGATGGATGATGCGCAGCACGTCCACAAGGAGCGTTTGGGTGGCGCTGTGGATCGCCGCCTGTTCGTTGACCATGGAAGTTCCATTCGTGGTGGAGTCGAGACCTCCACGATATCGGCGGGCGAGGGGCTGTACAGCTTCTCGCCCCAAGCCCCACGTGCGCCGATCATGCGCCGCACCCCTCACACCAATTCGCGAGCCTCGAGCCGTCTGCCTGCGGCGCGCGATAGCTGGCCGACCCCAGCGAAAAGGGCAGGGCGCGTCTCTCCACGCGCCCTGCCCGATAGTTTCCCATCATCGGACCTCGGGCTCCAAGCCCTTGGCCCGTTGGATGTAGCGGCGCGCGGCTTTCGCCAGCGCTCGCCTCGTCAAATCGTCCCGGCCTCCGCACGCCTCCAAGCACCGCAGGGCCGCTCGCCACGCATCTCGATCTCTCCGCCGTCCTCCCACCTTCGCCGAACCTCCGAGCGCCCCGTGCGCCCTCAGCCCACGGTGCAATCATGAGGATCATCGTGGGCGAAATCTCATCCGACTTTGTCGTGAAATCATCCGTGGCCAAGCTGAGCACCAAGAACGCCTGGGCCCTCTACGCCCGGCGCCGCTGGCCGCTCAATGGCGTGAAGTGCGCCATGGCCGAGTGGGGCCTGACGGAGGGCGAGGCCAAGGGCCTGTTCGCCGCTCAGATCAGCCAACCCACCATCGACAAGATCATCGACCATCCCCGCGGCGGCTTCGGCCTTGGGCTGCTCATCCTGGAGATCAGGACGCAGACCGCCCTCCGCTCGTGGGTGCATTCCGAGCGTGAAAGGCTCGCCCATGAATCCGAACAACAAGCCGCCGCCGCTGACGAGTTGGCTGCGATGGCCCGCGATCTGCCTGCTCGTCTTGGCCTGGGCGCCGCTGGCGCTGGCCGGATGGCTGGCAGCCGGCGCCGGCACGACCGCGAGGCGGACGGCTGATGCCGTCCTCGACATGATCGAGGGCCTCGCGGCCTGAGAACAAATAGCGACCGCTGATCGCCCCCTAAGCGACCAGCCCACACCGAAAACCACCAGCAGCCTGAGGGCTGATTAGGAGAGCAAACCTGTGTCTGACGCCCAAGCACATGCGGATGTCCTGAATGGCACCGCCCAGAACCAGATCAAGTCCATCGTCGAGCGCGTCGAGCGCTTGGAGGTCGAGAAGGCCGAGATTGCCGAGCAGGTGAAGGAAGTTTTCGCCGAAGCCAAAGGCAATGGCTTCTCAACCAAGGCCCTGCGCTCGGCCCTGAAGATCCGCAAGCAGGACCGCGCCAAGCGCCAGGAAGAGGAAGCCATTCTCGACCTCTACCTCTCCGCGCTTGGGGAGATCTGAGCCGTGCGCGGCGCGACCTTCTTCACGGTCTGGTGTGAGGGCGGCGGCACGCCGACCGTCAAGCACGCCACCTATTCCTCGGCGAAAGCGGAGGCTCAACGTCTGGCCCGTTCCGCTCGCAGCCGCCGCTACACCGTCATGGTCGCGGTCGCCGGCTTCGAGGTGAGCGACCTGAAAGAGACCGAGTACCTCGGCTTCGGCCGGGCACTCGATGACGAGATCCCCTTCTAGTGTTCCGCATCCCCAACCCCTTCTCCCGCCGCAGGCTGACCCGCCTCCAGAAGGCCGAGCGCGCGTCAGCCCTGGCCGCACCGACACAAGACGTCGGACACGTCAGGGCGATGAAGCGCCGCGCCACCCTCAACGGCCTTCGTGCTGCGGTCTCTCCTGATGCTCGCGAACGGTTCGATGCCGCCATGTCCATCCTTGGCGAGGGGAGGGGTTAGCCGTGGCCGTTCGCGTCGCTGAGAAATCCGACGCCGTCTCCCGGTGCGTCGCCCGACAGGACGGCGGCTGGATGGTCGTGACCCACAAGGGTCAGTCCGGCGTCTCCCCCTCTGAAATCCCCATCGGAACCCGCGTGATCATTCGCGACGGGAAGGTTGAAAGGCAACAGCCATGAGCCAAGCCCAGGAAGCCGCGCAAGCCAAGCCCAGGAAGCCGCGCAAGGTCGTAAAATCCCGCGTCCAACTTCGGATCGAAGCGGGGGCCGAAATCATGAAGACCGTGAGCCGCGACGGAACGGTCTGGAGCTTCACCGACACGGGCCGCGCCGCCCGCGCTGATGTTGTCGAGCGCCTGATCATGGCTGGCGTCCTGGCCCCGCGCCGCGATGCCCTGTTCGCCGACGACAGCCAAACGTGGGGGCTGGCGTGAGCGGCAAGAAGCCTCCGCGCGCCGTCCAACGGCAGAAGCAGCTTTGCGTCACCGCCGACCGCGAGTTGGTCGCCGAGATCGACGCCGTCGCCAAGCGCGAGAAGCTGACCCGCTCTCAGATCGTCCGCGAGTTCATCGAATGGGGATTGGAGAACCGGGCATGACGCCTTCAACACCCCAGATGGCCGAGACCCTGGCTGCGATCCGCCGGCTCACGGTCAATGGCGTCCCGCCGTCTATCCAAACCCTCGCTGACGCGTGCGGAATCCGTAGCCGTGGATCATTCCCCCAGATGCTGGAGCGAATGCGAGACCGTGCGCTGATCATCTGGGAGCCGAACAAGGCCCACACGCTGCGGATCGTGGACCAAGGGCCCGACTACGAGACCATGCCGACGGCCCAGTTGATGCGGTTGAATCGCCGGATCGAGGCGGTGCTGGCGGACAGGTGCGCGGCATGAACCTCGTTCCGGTTTCTCTATGGCGTCACTCCACCTTGCCGCCAATCACATGGCCTCGCATCACCATGTCCGCGATCACCGAGCGAGTTGCGGCTCGCCATGGCCTGACCGTCGAAGAGCTGAAGGCTCCCACTTCCTGCACCCGCATCGCTCACCCGCGTCAGGAGGCGATGATGGAGATGCGGGCCCAAGACCGCTGGAGCCTGCCGCAGATCGGTCGTTTCTTCGGCCTAGATCACACCACCATCCTGCACGGCGTTCGCGCCCACGCGCGCCGCGCTGCGGCCATCGCGGATGCTTCCGACAGGGAAGCCCGGGCATGAGCAAGGATGCCAAGCCCGACGCCTGGATGCCCCTCTACATTGGGGACTGGGACGGAGACACCGGCCACCTGGACTGTGAGCAAGACGGCGCCTATGGCCGTCTGGTGCGATGGTACTGGCGCAACGGTCCGCCGCGTGACGACGACGCGACCTTGGCCCGCATCATCCGCATGGACCTGAAGCGATGGAAGAAGGTGCGGCTGGCCATTGCCCCGTTCTTCGCCATCGCCGAGGGGGTCTGGCGTCACAAGCGGGTGGACGAAGAACTCGTGCGATGGGCGGATAAGCGTCGTCGCGCCATTGAACGGGCGAGTGCCGGGGGGAGGGCGAAGGCTGCTAAAAGCAGTGCTTCAAGCACCCCACAAGCAGTGCTTAGAGGTGTGCTTGACGGCTGCACATCAGCATCATCCACAGAGGTAGATGCCCCTACAGGGCAATCTACCCTCTGTGACGAAGATTCAATTTCCGATTTGAAGAAAGAGAGTCTCGACGATGAGCGCTCGTGGGCCTTCGCCATCAGCGAGGCTGAGCGGGATGAGCTGCGCTGCCGGCGATCGGACCCCGACCTCAACAGTGAGCTGTGCGAGTTCATCGCCACGGGCCGCGCCGAGGTCGCAAGGCTGCGCCGGGCTAGGCTGAACATTGTCGAGTCGTCGGACCATTCGGAGCTAGCAGCATGATCATCCTCGCAGCCGCCATGTCCGGCCTCATCCTGTGCGCTGATCCATCCATCACCGACGGCGACACCTTCCGTTGTGACGGCAACCTGAAGATCCGCCTCTGGGGCATTGACGCCCCTGAGCTGCAGACCGCCGCCGGCCCAGCTGCACGGCGCGCTCTCGCCGACCTCACCGCCGGTCAGACCCTCGTCTGCACCCGGAAGAGCAAGAGCTACGACCGCATCGTGGCCCAGTGCTTGATCGGCAACACCGACGTGGCCGAGCGAATGGTTCGCCAGGGCCAAGCCGTCGACTGGCCGAAGTTCAGCCGCGGCTACTACTCCAAGTTCAGCAAAGGATCTCGCCGATGAGCACCTGGTTCGTCTGCCGCGTCGTCAGCCGCCAGGAGAAGCGCGTCCTGGCCGCCTTCGAGGAGAAGGGGATCACCGCCTACTGCCCGATGGAGCGAAAGTGGTCTCTGCATGCTCGACCCAAGGTCGCGATCAGCCGCGCCCTTTTCCCTGGCTACGTCTTCGCCGTCATGCCCAATGATCACGCGCTCGACGCGGCCCGTTCGGATCGCCGGGTGCGGGACATCATGTGCGACAAGTTCGGGACGCCCATCATCGCAAGTACCCGCTCCCTCCGCGGCATCTTCATCGCCGACATGTTCCACGAGTTCGACCACACCTACGTCGCGCCGAAGGTGAAGGGGAAGAAATACTCCCACAAGTGGGCGGCTGGACAGCAAGTGAAGGTCATCCGCGGCCCGCTGGAAGGCTTTATCGGTCGAGTCATCAGGGCCAAGGGAAAGGCTCGGTTCGAGCTTCTCCTCAACGTCTTCGGCCGCGAGCAGGAGGTCAACGTGTCACACAGCGAGCTGGAGACTTACCAAGCACAAAATATTGCGCCCTCACTCGCCGCGTGACATACATGCGGTGGTGCTTCGCTTCGCGAGGCGCGCGGGATGACCTACGAGGCTGACGCTTTCGCAGCGCGCCGTAGGCCCCAGGAGTTCGGGCACTGGCGCGAGACGCCAAGCCGAGATCGCCAAGTCGAAGTCGTGCCCTCATTGAAATATATATTGTGGTCTTGATGTCCCTTGCCGAAATGAAGCGGGGCAGTAAGCTCGCATCGGAGATGTGATCGATTGGCCGACCTCAAAGCTTATATTGGACTTGGTCGAGAGGTCGTTGCTCACGGCGAGCTGGTGCTTGCAGGCGGAGACACCGTAGCGACACTTGGTATCGACGACTTGATCTTCCATTTTGTTATGGAGCATTCGGCAGCCTTTCCGACCGCTTCACGTGAAGTCACGGGCCCCGTTACCAATTTCTTTCGCTTCATGGGCGACCCCCAACCTGGCGGCTCAGTCTGGTATTGGGACGACGTAGCGACAATCAATTCACGCAAGGTGTCCGTTGCGGTTTGCGTACACGCATACGTTGGGAATCCATCCTCCCCACCAGCCTTCCGCGTCTCCTACACGTTCACATGTTCTGATCGACCCTTCGCTGGTCTTCTCGAGCCGGCGACCCAATGACGCTGCCGGTCCAAAACTCAATCACTCCGGTCTCTGGTGACGGGCTGCCCGCATTCCAGTTCCTAGAAACGAGACCTGATGCCATCACTTGGCATATGATTTTCGACCACGAACTCGAAGCGATGACCAACATTGCGAGGCCAATCGTCCTGGGGCTTTCAACCACGTTCCTCGGCACGGCGTTAGGACTGATCCCGACCATTACGCTGATAGGAAAGCTGGTACAGGCAGGGCGCCCAATCGATTGGGCGGATCTCGTCACCCTCATCGTGTTCGGCCTTTGTGTTATGGGCGCCGCGGTCTTCGGCTTTTTTGCTGCCCAGGGCCAGTTTGATGCGCTCGCACGAAAAGCCGAGATCCGTTCTCGCCAAGCAGTGGCAGTTAACCCTCATCTTCGCTCAGGCGGAGAACCGATCCAGTAGCGTCTCGGGTTGTGCGCCAATGCGGCCTCACCCTCCTTCAGCAATGTTCGAAGGCTTCGCGTCACCGGCCTTCGTCCCTGCCCATGATGTGCTGCAGTGGGCGATCGACACCTTCATCGACGAAGACGCCACGCTCCTGAATGAGGAGCACGCCCACCTTCGCCACGCCTCGCTCGCCTTCATGTGGACAACGGTCCCGAACACCAGGGCCGGACACCGCATTGTCGGCCAGTGCGAGATCATGCCTCCAATGGCCATGGGGAAGTGGCAAAAGGCCAGGGCTGAGCAGCAGATCGAAGAGTGGTTCGGCTCCGTGCCGGACTTCCTGATCACCCTCGACGCCTCCTATGCCGCCCAGTGCGACGTAACCGAGTTCTGCAGCCTGGTCGAGCACGAGCTGCTCCACGCTGGCCAGGAGATGGGCCCGATGGGTCCGAAGTTCCGAAAGAGCGGCAAGCCAACCTTCGCGATCAGAGGACACGATGTGGAGGAGTTCGTGTCCATCGTTCGCCGGTACGGGGTCGGTGCAGCAGCCGGCGCAACCCAGGCCCTCGTTGAGGTTGCCTGTCGCCGTCCTGAGGTTGGCGCCGTCCAGATATCGCAGGCCTGCGGGACCTGTCGATTGCTCAGGGCCGCCTAGCCACTGCCTTCAGCAGTAGCGTTCCAACGTGCGGGACAAACTTGAGACCGGCACGGAAAATCTGGTCGCGCTGAAGGTGGTCAAACAGCCCGGCATTGAGCTTGCCCCGCCACCCCGGCTTCCAATCTTCTGGCCAGCCCGCCGGACCATGCGAGGCTACGTACCGGCAAATGACCTCGATCAGGCGCCTGCGGTCACGTTCGGATTCAGGGAACGGGATGTGCAGCTGATGCAGATCGTCGGTGAAAGAGTCGAGCACGATGCACGGCAGGTCGCTCTGAGTTAGGCCATACATTCTCGCCAGATCGAGCGACAGGCGGACATCGTAATTGCTCACCGCGACTTCAGCCCGATCGCCCCGAACTGGCCAAGTGGTTGGTGCTGCCAGATGCCAACGTGGACCGCTTTGGAAGTGGAGCGTATCCCACACCGACGTAAGCCAGCTGAGAGCTGAGACGTCGTAGCCAGTCGCCAGGAACACCCCGACGAACGCGTTCTCCCGTTCCAGTTCCTGCAAATTCCCAACGCCGACGACACCGAACATCGCCTACCCCCGTGTGAGCGAAACCACCACTACGTCTGGATGTGCTGAGCACGGCAACCCCTGAGGACAGCTTGATGGCCGGCAAGGGAGAAGCCAAGCTCACCGACGAGGCTCGCGCCTTTGTGGTCCAGCACCTGGCGATGTGGGATGCGCCGTCCGTGGTGGCGAAGGCTCTCAAGACAGAGTTCGGCTTCGTCATCACGCCGCAAGCCGTCGAGGCCTATGACCCGACGAAGCGGGCAGGACGCAACCTAACGGCCAAGTGGAAGACGCTTTTCGAAGCAACCCGGAAGGCCTTCCTCGACGACAGCGCGCAGATCGGGATTGCCAACCGTTCGGTCCGCCTTCGCAGGCTGGAACGCATGGCCGCCCAGGCGGAGAACATGGGCAACCTGTCACTCGCGGCGCAGCTCCACGAACAGGCGGCCAAAGAGATGGGCAACGCCTACACGAACACCCGTGTCGTGAGCGGCGGCCTGGCGATCAGCACGCCGAAGACCCTCGACGATTTCTATGGCGGCTCGAACACCTAGCGAGGCGATCCCAGGCGGATCAACGCTTCAGCCTGCGCGTATCGGGCACAACGGCGGCCCAACCCTCAATCCGGTCCTTCGGGACTTCTGGACGACACCGGCCCGCAACAGGGTCCTGAAGGGTGGTCGCTCGTCCTCGAAGAGCTGGGACGCCGCGGGTTTCGCGATCTTTCTGGCCTCAAACTACAAGGTGCGGTTCCTCTGCACCCGCCAGTTCCAGAACAAGATCGAGGAGAGCGTCTACACGCTCCTGAAGATCCAGATCGAACGGTTCGGCCTGCAGGCTGAGTTCGACATCCTGAACAACAAGATCGTCCACAAGACGACCGGCTCGGAGTTCATCTTCTACGGCCTCTGGCGGCACATCGACGAGATCAAGTCTCTCGAAGGCATCGACGTCTGTTGGATCGAAGAGGCCCACAACCTCACGCTCAGCCAGTGGGAAATCCTCGAGCCGACCCTTCGCAAGGAGGGCTCGCAGTTCTGGATCATCTTCAACCCGCGACTGGCGACGGACTTCGTCTACAAGCGGTTCGTCACCAACCGCCCGCCCGACACGATCGTCCGGACGATCAACTACACAGAGAACCCCTTCCTCTCGAACACCATCCTCAAGGTGATCGAGGCCAAGCGCGAAGAGGACGAGGACGAGTTTCGCCACATCTATCTCGGCGAACCGCGCACCGACGACGATGCTGCGATCATCAAGCGGTCCTGGGTCCTGGCGGCGATTGGCGCTCGGGAGGCCTTGGGGGTTCCCCGCGGCGGCCGGCGTCGGATCGGGTTCGACGTCGCCGATGGCGGCGCGGACAAGAACGCCACTGTCGAGGTGGAAGGCTTCGAGGTCGTCGCAGTCGACGAATGGAAGGCTGGCGAGGACGAACTGCTCAAGTCCGCCACCCGGGTTCACGCCCAGGCTCGCGTCACAGGCGCTGAGATCGATTACGACAGCATCGGGGTAGGGGCCTTCGCCGGCGCCCACTTCGAGCAGCTGAACGAGTTGACCGAGACAAGCGTCGAGCACTTCAAGTTCAACGCCGGGGCAGGGGTGCTGAACCCCGACAACCGGATCGACGACAACCCCAAGAGCCCGACCAACCTCGAGTTCTACGCCAACCTGAAGGCCCAGACCTGGTGGGATGTTGCGGACCGCCTTCGCCACACCTTCAACGCTGTCATCCGCGGCTTGCCCTACGACATCGACCGGCTGATCAGCATCGATCCCGAATGTGACCACCTCGACGGCCTGATCGACGAGCTCTGCACCCCGCGCAAGGACTTCGACAACGCCGGCCGCTCGAAGGTTGAGAGCAAGAAGGACCTGGCCAAGCCGAACCGTGTCGGCGGGCCTCAGGTCTCACCTAATAAGGCCGACGCCTTCGTCATGGCCTATGCCCCTCGCGAAGCCACCCCGACCGTCGCAGTGTTCCTCAAGAGGAGGCATCGGACTTGAACCGCCTCGCTCTCCTCGCCAACACCGCGGTGCGTCGCCTGGACACCATGTTTCCGGGCTTCTTCGCCTCGGCCAAGCACAACCACTACGCCGACTTCGGCTTCCCTGTGGACGTGGATTTTCGACAGTTCCACGCGATGTACGAGCGCAACGGCCTCGGCCGTGCTGGCGTGGACAAGACGGTCGCCAAGACCTGGCAGGACTTCCCGTTCCTTCAGGAGAAGGGCCGCGACGGCGGCGAGACACGCAAGGAGACCCGCCGCGAGGCGCAGATCCGGCAGCGGTTCGACGATCTACGCCTCTGGCAGCAGCTCGCCGAGTGCGACCGGCGCGGGATGGTCGGCTCCTATGCGGGCCTGATCTTCCGCCTCGCCGACAGCAAGCCCTTCAGCGATCCCGTCAAGCGCGTGCCCGGCGGCCTCAACGGTTTGGTCGAGGTCATCCCTTGCTGGGAAGGCCAGCTCACCGTGAGCGAATGGAACACCGACGAGACCTCGCTCGGCTACGGCCAGCCCAAGATGTTCCAGTTCCAGGAGTCGGCGGTCGACCCCAAGAGCAAGACCCAGCCGCGCGCCTTCACGGTCCACCCTGACCGGGTCCTCATCTGGTCCAAGGACGGCACGCTCAATGGCACGTCGGCCCTGAAGGCCGGCTACAACGACCTGATGACGATGGAGAAGATCGTCGGCGCCGGCGGTGAGGGGTTCTGGAAGAACGCCAAGTCGGCGCCGATCCTCGAAGTCGACAAGGAGGCCAACGTCGACAACATGGCCAAGGCCATGGGTATCCCGGTCTCCGAGATCGCCGACAAGATCGACGAGCAGGTAGGCGACTGGAACATGGGCTTCGACAAGTCCCTGATGATCCAGGGCATCGTCGCCAAGACCCTGCAGGTCACCCTGCCGTCGCCGGAGCATTTCTTCTCGATCGCCTGCCAGTCGTTCGCGGCCTCGATCTCCATGCCGATGAAGATCCTGGTCGGCATGCAGACCGGCGAACGCGCCAGCACCGAAGATGCCCAGGAGTGGGCGCAGACGAACATGTCGCGTCGGGCCTCTCAAACCATCCCGAACATCATGAGTCTGGTCCGCCGGCTCGAACGGTTCGGGATGATCCCTGAGCGAGACTGGCATCTGGCCTGGACCGATCTCACCGAGGCGTCGGCTGACGACAAGATTGGCCGAGCCGACAAGATGGCTGGCGTGAACCAGAAGCTGGCCCCCCAAGGCGAGCGCGCCTTCACTGGGGCCGAAATCCGTGCCGCCGCCGGCGAATACGAGCCGCTCTCGGAGGCCGATGCGAAGGTGGAGCCGCCAAAGGCCTCCCAACAGACCGAAGACCCCGCGGCCAAGCCCAAGCCCGGCCAGGAGTAGCCTCATGCAACCTCGTACTGTGCAGCCTGCGCCTGGCGCGGGGCCGCTCGCTCGCGCCTTCCTCACCAACCGGACTAGCGGGGACCAGGTTCGCGTCAACATTCGCGCCCTCGCCAACGTGGCAGCCGTCCGCAAGGAGAAGCGCAACGGTCGGGACGTTTTGATCGTGCCGAGCGCCACGCTCCCCGACGACATCGTCATGAACGGGATCCTCTACCCGGCCGATGAGATCGAGAAGTCCTACAGGGGCCTCGACCGCACCCCGGCTCCCCTTGGCCACCCGTCCATCAACGGCAAGTTCGTCTCAGCCCGTGACCCCGAGGGGATCAACCTCGGCTGGATCGGCGCCTGGAATGAAAACATCCGCCGCGAGAACAGCCGGGTCTTCCTCGACAAGGTGATCGACGTCGAGCGCGCCAACCAGTCCGATGGCGGCAAGGCGGTCCTCGCGGCCATCGAGAAGGGGGAGGCGGTCCACACCTCAACCGGCCTTCTCTGCAACCTCGAAGCCGCCAACGGTGACGTCGAGCACAGGTTTACCGCCCGCAACATCGAGTTCGATCACGACGCCATCCTCCTGGACGAGGACGGCGCGGCCACTCCGGCAGACGGCGTCGGCATGATGGTCAACGCGTCGGGGAAAGACATCGAGGTCATCAACTCCAGCCTGAGTGATGCCTTCGACCAAGAGATCGACTGGGCCGGAACCCGGCTCATCGAAGCTGTCAGGCGGAAGGCGGATTCTTCCAAGTGGCAGGAATTGAAGACCCGCATCCTGAAATCCCTCGGCTTGGACGCCTCCGAGCGGGACCCCTCTAACAATCGAAAGGAAGACGACATGGCTGTCTCTGACGAGCAGTTCAGTGCGCTTTCCGCAGAGGTGAAGACCCTCTCGGATAGCCTGAAGCCCGAGGCCCTCGCGCTGGCCATCGGCAACGCGGTCGCCGCGGCTGTGAAGCCGCTCACCGACGCGAACGAAACCCTCCTGGCCAACCAGAAGGCCAAGGATGACGTCGAACTGGCCGGCCTGGTCGAGAAGATCGTCAAGGCGAACCTCCTCGATGAACCCGAAGCCAAGGAACTGACCCTCAACGCCGCGCGCGCGCTGGCCAAGAAGGCTGAGCCTGGCACGGCGGCGCCGATCAATCCTGCCTTCCGCCAGACGAAGGCCAACTCCGGCTTCGCGCCGCCCAAGGCGGAGGCCTAAATCATGGCTCGCTTCAACAAGATCTACATGGGCCCTTTCACCGAGGCGACGCCTCAGGTGCGGGAACTCCTCGCCGCAGCCGCCCTCAAGCCCGGCCGCATCGCCGTCATCACGTCGGGCAAGTTCGCGCTCGCCGCGGCCACGACTGTCGGGAAGATCTGGCTGATCCAGGACAACTACCTCGCCCAGAAGGGCGTGGACGATGACTGGGCGGCCGACAGCACCGCGATCGGCATGGAGATGATGGCCGATCAACTCTACGCGGCCCGCATCGCCAACGGCGTGAACATCACGGCCATCGGCACTCCGCTGACGCCTGGCGCCACCGGCACCCTCGCCATCGCCTCCACGTCCGACCTCGTCGTGGCGTACTCGGAGGAGGTCTACAACAACAACACCGGGTCTGAGCAGCTCCTCCGCGTTCGCGCGGCCGGCAGCCAATCCTACCTGTCCGCCGCCTAAGGAGGGCGAACATGCGCTATTTCGACGATCAGCTCATCGCCAACTCCCGGCCGCACGCGGCCTGGTGGGGCGACCTCTGCGCGGACCGGGAGTACTTCCACCAGTCCGAAAGCCACCTCGCGTCCTTCCACGGCAACTCGGGCGCTATCCTGCCCCGCGACGCCTGGATGGACTTGGACGGCATCACTCGCCGCGTCATGCGAGACGATGAAGGGTCCGCCTTCATGGCCGACCTGATGCCGCTCGCGAAGGCCGTCAACATCGGCAAGCTTGTCCATCTGACCCGCGTGTCCGGTGACGCCGGCCTGGTGGTCCGGTCCATGAGCGGCCAAGTCCCGGTCGCCCTGGATAAGGTGGCCTACGACTATCGCGGCGCGCCGGTTCCGATCTTCGCCTCCGGCTACGGCCGGGAGTGGCGGGAGTGGAACACCCTGCAGTCCGAGAACTTCGATGCTCTCGCTGACGATCAGGAGGCGATCACCGCCAAGCTGCGTTCGAACATGGCCGACTACGCGCTGGACGGTGACGCCGGCATCGTCTTCCAAGGCTACGCGGCTGCGGGTATCCGCACCTCGACGCTTTCGAAGGCGATCAACCTCGGCCCGACCGGCGGCGCCAACATCGACCTGGACTCCACGTCGACCACGTCGGACGCAATCGACGCGTTCTTCACCCAGACCTTCGGGGCGGTGCTCGACGCCAACCTGATCGCAGGCAAGGTGAACATCTACGTCTCGCCGCAGATCGCCCGCAACCTGGACCGGTCCTATTCGGGCTCGGCCGGGTTCAAGGGCGGCTCCCTGCGGGAATACCTGCTGACCAACCGCCGCATCGGCAAGATCGAGGCGACGTTCAAGCTGACCGGTAACCAGTTCTTCGGCTTCGTGCCGAAGGCCGACTACATCCGGCCGCTGATCGGCATGGCTGTGAACACCACGGCCAAGACCCGTCAAAACCCGACCGACAACTACCAATTCCTGGTCATGGGCGCGATGGGCATCGAGATCCGCGCGGACGCCAACGGCAAGTCCGGCGTCTTCTACAGCACCGACGTCTAAGGGGCTGGCCTCGCCTTCGGGCGGGGCCGCTATCCGGGAGCAAAAGACATGAAAATCCAAATCACTGGCGGCGGCATCTACGGCCAAAATGGCGACGAGATCGCTATCGGGACCGAGTTCGACGTCAAGGAAGAACCCACGGGCTGGGCCGGCCGCTACACGGTCCTGACCGAGGGCGGCAAGGGTAAGGTGGCCGTCGTCAATCCCGAGCCTGTGGATCCCGCCAAGGCCGAGCTCGAAGCCATGACCGTCGACGAGCTTAAGAAGCTGGCCGACGACCTGAAGGTCGATCTAAAGGGCGCCAGCGCCAAGGGCGACATAGTCGCGGCCCTCATGAAGGCCGGCAAGGCCTAAGCCGGTGTACGGCTCCCTGACAGCATGGCGAGCCTACGCGACGGCGCGGGGCAACAACGCCCCGACCGCCGCTAACGACACCGTGGCGGGGGCTGCGCTCATGCGCGCCTCCGACCACATCCTCTATCGCTACGTGGCCAACCTGCTGCCGGGCTATGACGACACCCTCTCCGTCGTTGAGCCGGCCACCTACGAGGCTGCGAGCCTCGAACTCGCCACGCCCGGGTTCTTCGCCAGGACTTACACCCCTGCTGAGCAAAAGGTGCTCACCGGGGCGGGAAGCATCAAGTGGACGGTCATAGGCGACGCCTCGGCGTCCTATGCGGCCTCGCCTGCGTCCACTCTGATCGAGGCAATGTTCGCCCCCTACATCGGCGACCGTGACGCGCCTCAGTTCATGCTGAGGTCTGTCGGTGTCTGAGGATTGGGCGGCGGCGGCGCGGGACATCGACGCGGGCATGCGCGAGGCCGGCCAGCTGGTCGCCTTGCTGCAGCCGGCCACCAACGGCACGTTCGATACCGCTTCGGACACCACATCGGGGGCCAGTCCGCCTCAGACCCATCATGCCTACGGCGTGCAAGGAGAGGCTTACTCCGCCTTCAGCATCTCAAGCGGCGTCGTGGCCGCGGGAGATGTCCGCTTCATGCTGTCGACCCTGACCGAAGCGGGCGCCGCGTTGCCGACGCCCGAGGCGGACGCCTGGACGGTCACGCTCAACGGCAAAACCCACACGGTGAAGGCCGTCGACACGACGCAGCCCGCCGATGTTCCGCTCCTGTACGAACTGCGCCTGCGCCGCTGATGTCCCTCGCTGACAGCGTTCGGGCATTTAAGGCTAAGGCGATGGGGAAGGCGGACGACATCGTCCGCGAGACCTTTCTGCAGTTCAGCGGCCAACTCGTCTCCGATTGGACGCCCTACGGTCAGCCCGAACTCTGGAAGTCGCCGCCGCCGGCCGACTACCGCCCGGGCAACCTGCAATCGTCCTGGTTCCTCAGCGTGGGATCGCCCTCCAGCGAGACGACGCAGGAAACCAACCACAGGGCGGTGCATCAACCGGATCGGATGCCCGAACACCCCGCCGGCACGATGCTCTATCTCTCTAACAACGCGCCCCATGCGGGAGCCATTGAGGCGGGACACAGCAGCCAGGCGCCGGTCGGCATCATGTGGTCTGCCCAAGAGTTCAGCCCCATGGCCGCCGCTGTTGCGCGGAGGATCGCCGGATGAGCAGCGAACAGGCCATGCGGGGCATCCTGCAGACGCGGCTGCTCACACTCGGCTGGGCGGAGTGGACTGCTTTCGAGGGCAAGGGCTTCGCTGATGGTCGCGAGCCGAACGGGACAATCCCGTATCAGGAGGTCGAGACGCGGTTTGCCTCGGCCGTGCCTATCGGGTTGGCGCGCACGGATATGCTGGGCGGCACATTTCAAGTCCGACTGATGTGGCCGGTTGCGCAGGTGCGGGCCAGTGGCATCGGCGCTCCCAACGCCAGAGCTGAGGCCATCAAGGCCCTTTTCCCCCGCACATGGAAACAGAAGACCGGCGGCCAGACCGTGAAGATCACCCGGGCGCCCGCCATCACCCGTGGGCCGCCCCAGGGCGATCGGGACGTGACCATTGTCCGCGTCCGCTTTGCCGACAGATGATCGCCCTCATCCTCGGCGGCGCCCCCTCGGTCTTCGAGGAAGTCAGAGCCGCCGCCGCACTGATCGGCCGCCGCCACATGGTCGTCGCCGCCAACCTTGCCGGCATCCACTGGCCCGGAAAGCTCGACGCTTGGGCGACTGAGCACCCGGAATGCCTTGGTCGCTGGCGCTCCGAGCGCAAAGGCCCCGCTGCGGCCCGCTACTTCGTCCCTGCCGGCCTTGGGCTCTGTCCATGGGCGGAACAGGTCCGCGACCGCTGGAACGGCTCCTCGGGCCTCTATGCGGCCCAATGCGCTCTGACAGAGGTGGGCGCCACCGCGATCATCCTGTGCGGCATCCCGATGGACAGCGAGGCCGGCCACTTCATCAACCCTGGCTCATGGGCTGGGACGGGTGACTACCGCTGGGGCTTCGAAGCGGCCCTGCGTGAGTTCGGCGGCAGGATCCGCAGCATGGGCGGCTGGACCGCGGGGCTGTTTGGCAAGCCCTCGCCGGAGTGGGTCGGGGCCGTCGAGAACATCAAACCCCTGGGGTCCACCGCCCCGCAACACGCGAGGATCGCGGAAATGCACACCATCACCAACACCGGCAAGTCGTCCGCCAAGTTCTGGGCGAAGGACGAGCGCGGCCAACTGCAGCTGCAGCGGCTGGCGCCCGGTGAATCCGTGGACGCCGAGATCGACCCCAACCAGCCCAAGTTCATCGGCGGCGATCTCAAGCTGAGCGGCGGTGACGACGCCGCGAAGCCTGCGACCCGCACCGCTCGGCCCAAGGCCGCCGCGAAGCCCAAGGCCCGCGCCGCGCGCGCCGCTCCTACGCCCGCACCCGTCGCGCCTGCCGACGAAGGCTAGGCCGCCCCCCACCTCGCCGATCATCGGCGCGTAGCACGTAGCGCCCCGCGCTCCGTGAACCTCCACCCCGAAACCAGGAGACCACCATGCCCGGGGCAACTGAAGCTTTTACCGCCGCTGGAGCCACGCTCCACATGTCCGCGGCGCTCCCAGCTACTCTGACCAAGACCGCCTATGCGGCCCTCTCCTGGACCGAGATCGGTGAAGTGACCGACGGCGGCGGCGGGATTGGCCGGACCTACAACCTGGTCACGCACAACCCGCTCAAGACCCGGGCGCAGGTCCAGCTCAAGGGCAGCTTCAACGACGGCACGCAAACGCCCCAGATGGCCTATGCGCCGGGGGACGCCGGGCAAGCCCTGCTGCAAACCGCGTTGGACGACGACGACCACTATTCGTTCAAGTGGACCCTGCAGGACGGCACCATCATCAACTTCCAGGCTCAGGTGACCGCGCTGCCGACGAACATCGGCGGCGTCGACACCATCGTCGGCTCGGCGCCGACCCTGGCCGTCAAGTCCGGAACCTTGGTCCGGGCGATCCCCGCCTAAGCGGGGCGACACAGAGACTTTTCCCAACCAACTTAAGGCTCCGGTCGCGCCGTGAGCTGCTTTTTCGGAAAGACCGAGCAATGACCTTTGATGTTGCGACCTTCGATGTCTCGGACACCACGGACGTCACCCTGAACCATCCCAAGACCGGCGAACCTTTCCTCGTGGACGTCGAAGTCGACGACGGGGAGGGCGGCAAGAAGACGGTCAAGAAGCCCATGTCCGTAACCGTCTATGGGCCGGGCTCGCAGGAGTTCGAGGCCGCGCAGGCGCAGAGCGAAAAATCGTTCGGACTGTCGTTCCACCGCGGCAAATCGCGGGAGACCCAGGCGCAGAAGAAGGCGCGCATCGCCAGCTTCCTGTCGGCCTGCACCATCTCCTTCAACAACTTCACCTATGGCGGCGGCGATCCCAAGGACCGCGAGACTTTCCGGGCCTGCTACTCCGACCCCAAGCGCAACTGGCTCACCGAGCAGGTGAACCTTGAGATGGGTGACTGGTCAAATTTCTGACGAGCTGCGCCGACCAGCTTGTTCTCCACGTCCGGCAACAGGCCTGGCTCGCCGCCAGGCCTGAGAAGTCGAAGAAGACCCGCGGCGAAATCTTCTTGGCGGACGAGGAGGCCGGCCGAGAACGACCTGAGCTTGATCTTCCGCCGACGGACTTCGGGCGGCACCTCGTCGACTTTCTCTACAAGATCGGCCCGAGCACGGGGGGTGAGGTGGTCACGTACCAGGAACTCCTGGCCTATCGCCACTCGACCGGCGTCGCGCTGAACGCCTGGGAGGCCACCACTCTTCGCAGAATGTCCGACGCCTATCTTGGAGAGCTACACGCGGCGGTGGACCCGAACCGGCCACCCCCAGCCGGCGTCGCGCGCAAGGCAGCCGCCGCCGCCATCATGAACATGATCAACTTCATGATGGCGCCGTACGAGGAAGCGCCTTCGGAGAATCCTAGTCCTGCCCCTGCGGGGGGCCGGCCAACTCCGAAGCGATCACCTCAAGAACCTGCCGAGCGCGCAAGGCGAGCGGCGGGTCGATCCCGGGGGCAGTCTCCACCTGAGTGATGGCGGCGTCGAACATGACGTTCTCCAACTCTCGGGTGAGGATGCCCTGCGATCGCAAGATGCCGATCAGGGCCGCGAAAAGCGCCGTCTGCGCGATGGCGACGCCGTGAGCCGCCTCAACTTCGTCCTTCAAGTCCATCCGAAAACCCTAACACGAGAAGCCAGGGAGGCGCACCGTGACCGTCGACGTCGCCACTCTGGTTTTCGAGTTCAAATCCGACAGCGCCATGACCGCCGAACAGCGGATGGATGGACTGATCGCGAAAAGTGAAAAGCTTGAGGCCGTCGCCAAGCGGGTCAGGCTCGCCACTGACCGTGTGAGCGAAGGCCAGCGAGGGGCGGCCGGGGCGGCTGAACGAACGACGCAGGCCAACATGTCCCTTGCTCAGTCGGAGGGGGCGGTGGAGCGCGCCACGCAGAGCGCCGGGCGCGCGTCGGCCCAGGTGCGCGCCCAGCGTCAGCTTGAAGCGGCGGCCATGCGAGAGCTTGCCCAGGCGTCCAAGGCATATGAGCGCGACCTGGCCAAGACCGCGGCCGCGGTGGATGCGCTCCGCCTGTCCGTGGACCCCCTCGGGGCCGCGGTCTCGCGGACCAACGCAGAGATGGCTGAGGCCAACCGTCTCCACAACATGGGGGCTATCGACGCCAAGGAGCACGCCGCGGCGATCTCCGTCCTGACGTCGCGTCTTGGCGCGCTGGATGGCGCTCAAGCCAAGACGGTCGGCTCGTCGCGCGCCGCCATGCGCGCCGGCGTGGACCTGTCACGGCAGTTCGCCGACGTCGGTGTCCAAGCGGCTATGATGACAAATCCCCTCATGATCCTCGTGATGCAGGGGCCACAGATTGCCGACACCCTGGGCATGATGAAGGTCCAGGGTGTGGGCGTGGGCGCCGCCTTCGCGCAGATGGGGGCTTTCCTCGGCCCGGTTCTCGCCATCCTGGCGCCCATCGCCCTCGCGGTCGGGGCCGTGGCCGCCGGCTTCGGGTTGCTGCACCGCGAACTCTCGAAGGGCTATCCCGACGACATCACCAAGGGACTGGGGCTCACCGAAGACCAGCTCGATCGGGTCAAGGACAAGACGGTCACCTTCGGCGACACGATGATGGCCACCTTCACGGTCCTGGGCCGACACATCATGGATACGTGGGTCGGCGGCGTCCTGAAGTGGATGGGCGAGCAGTGGAACCTCACGCTCAACGCCATGACGTCGGGCGCCTTCGAGGCGACCACGAGCATGATGGCGTTCTTCACCGCCAGCTACAAAACCATCGTCTCGAACTGGAGCAACCTTCCCAGCGCTCTGGGCGTGATCATGGCCAACACCGTGAACGCCATGAACCGTTCCCTGGAATGGTTCATCAACGGCAACATCAAGCTGGTGAACAAGTTTCAGGCTGCGTGGTCGCAGATCACTGGCGGCAAAGCTCAGATCCAACTGCCTGAGATGAAGCTGCCTAGGTACGACCCTGCGAAGTTCGGCGGGGCGGACGTGGCGGCCGGCTTCCAGCGTGATTTTGCGACGGATCGGGCCGCCTTCCAGTCTGGGGGGCGCGCCATCATCGGAGAGATCGGGGCGGAGGCCCTAAGGCGGGCGCAGGCCCAGGTGCTCAAGGATGCAGGCAACGCACCCAAGGGCGCCTCGCCCCCCCGCGACGTCACCGACGAGCGCAACTCGGAGATCGCCCGCCTCATCGCCCAAGCGCAGCAAGAGGAACTACAGGCGCGGCTGGCGCTCGTGACCGATGTCACCGAGCGGGCCAAGCTGGAAAAGCAAATCCTCCAAGCCGGCCACCTTGAAAAGATCGCCGAACTCGATGGCCGCATCGCGAAGATCCGCGACGACAAGGCCAACACCGAGGCGGCTGAGCAAATCGCGCTGCTGGAAGGCCTGAAGCTCACCTACGCCCGCATCGAGGACCTGAAGGCGCACGGAATCGACCGCCAGCGGGACGCTGAGCTTGCGCGCCAAGCCCATGACATCCGCATGGGGGAGGTGGGTCTCCAAGCCGAGCTTCTTGGCCACCAGGCGGACCTCAGCCGCTCTACCTACGCCCGCGCGCAGGTCGATCTCGACATTCTCCGGCTCCACCAGGAGCAAGAGCGAATGGGCCTTGAAGAAAAGGTCCAGCGCGGCGTCCTCGGCGGCTACACCGTCCAAGAGGTGGAGCTTGCGAAACAGCGGCTTGATGTGCTGGACGAAATCCACACCCTCCAGACCGAACAGGCGAGCCAGCAGAGCCTGCTGATTGACGCGATCTCGGAAGCCGCCGACGCCGTTGGAAACTTCAAGTCGGCCTTTGGGCGAGGTGATTTCCGGGGCGCTCTGAACAGCCTTCTCCAGACCATCCAGACCGTTCGCGCGGCCTTCGACGCTTCCAAGGGCGGCAGCTTCGGCGGCGGCATGATGACGGCCGGTTCGGCTGCTGCTCAGATGGTTGGCGGCAAGACCGGCAATGCCATCGGTGGCGGTCTCAGCATCGCTGGCATGGGTATGGCGGCGGGCAGCTGGCTCGCGGGCTCGGGCGGGGTTGCCGCGGCCGGCAGCCTTGGCACCCTGCTGGGTGGCGGCGCGCTGGGTGCGGGCGTGGCGAACGGTCTGATGGCCCTCGCTGGCGTGCTCGGACCTATCGCTCTCGCCGCCGGCGCCCTCTACGCCGCCGCGAAAATCTTCAACGTCGGCGGCAAGCCCAGCAACGCGGGGGCGGGATACAACCTCGCGACCGGCGAGTTCACCGGCAAGTCTCGAACAGAAGAGACCGAAGGCGCGGTGAAGTCGGCGGCCGACGCCATCATGAAGGCCCAGCAGATGCTGAAGGCCTCTGGGATCGAGCTTGGCGCCACGGTCAGCGGCTTGGTGATTGGCACCCGCGACCTGAGCCAAATCTACCTGTCGAACGGTCAGACCCTCACCAGCGCGGTTGGGGACAGCGCAGCAGCGGTGGACGCCGCCCTCCAGGGCATTCTCGAAAGCGCGACCTATCAGTCAGACGCTCAGCGAAAACTGGTCGAAAGCACCCTCGCCGCGGGCAAGGGGCTGGACGAGCTCGCCAATGTGCTGGGCGCGTTCGAGCAGGCCCAGAAGATCAGCGGCACCCTTGCCGACGAGATCCTGCGGCTGACCGACCCCAAGGCCTACGACCTGAAGGGCGTCCAGGACAGCATCTCGGCCCAGCGCATCGCCTACGGTGAACTCGCCACCGCCGGCTATCTGACCGCCGAACAGTTCGCGACGATCACTGATCAGCTGACCACCCTTGAACGGCTCCAGATCGACGAAGTGCTGGCGCGGTTCGTGGGCCAGGCGGAGCAGCTGGTGGACACGGAAGCAGCGCGAGCCGCTGCGGCCGCAGAGGCGGCTGAAAAGGCCATGGCGATCCAGGCCACGCAGGTCGGCCTCATGCGCCAACTCCAAGCCATGGACGATGCGGTCCTGGGCACGAACGTGGTCCTGCTGGCGACCCGTCGCGATGAACTCGCGGGGCTCGACGAGGTGTCCCAGGGTCTGAAGGCGATCATCTGGGCCCGCGAGGATGAAGCCAAGGTCATTGCCGCCAACGCTGCCGCGCTGGAAGCCGCCAACGCTAAGGCCGCCGAGATGTTGCGCCAGCGCACGGACCTTGAAGACCAGCTCCTCACCGCGATGGGCCGGACATCCGAAGTCATGGCCCGCCAGCGCGGCGCCACCTTGTCCGGTCTGGACCCCAGCCTGCGTGGCCTGCAATCGGCACTGGACGCGGTGACTGACGCCAACGCCCGGGTGGCTGCGGCCGAGAACGTCAGGGCTGAAGCCGAGGCCACGCTCACCGAAGTCTACAAGCGCGAACGCGGTGCCCTGGTCGCAATGCGCGATGAGGCCCGTGGGGTCAGCGACAGCCTGCGCCAGTGGAGCCGCGCCGTCGCTTACTCAGAGGCCGGCGGGGCTGACCTCTCGCAGCGCCAGACGCTGATGATGGCCGAGCTGGAGCGCCTGGTCCGCCAGGTGCAGGGCGGCGACCTGAAGGCGGCCAGCGAGATCACCGGCATGGGCGATGCGGCCCTTGCCGTCGCGAAGGACACCTCGCGCACCCAGGTCGACTATGCCCGCGAAGTCGCCAGGGTCCGCAAGCTGACTGAGGCCGCCGCCGTGGTCGCCGATGCCCAGGTGGGTGTGGCCGAGGCCCAACTCGCGGCCCTCGACGCCTCCGTCTCGGGACTGCTCACCGTCAACGCCAGCGTGCTTTCCGTGCGCGACGCAGTGATGAGCATGAGCGCGGCCCTGGCGGAACTTGCTCGCGCCAACGCCAGCAAGTCGCAGGCCGACGCCGCCGCTCAAGCCGCGCTCCAGGCCAGCAAGGTCGCGGGCGTGACCATCGGCGCCAACGACAACGCCGACGTCGCCGCGGCCAAGGCCCTCTACCTGTCAAGCAACGGTGGCATCGATAGCGCCACCTTCGACCGCTACGTCGGCGCCAACCCCTTCGCCACCATGCGCCGGCTCGGCTACGACGGCGATCCTGAGGCCCTGCGCGCCAAGTACAAGTTCGCCACCGGTGGCAGTTTCGACATCTCCGGCCCCGCCTATGGCGACACCGTGCCCGTGGGCTTCCTGGGCAACGGCGGCGAGCATGTGAACATCAGCCGCAAAGACAGCATGGCCGAGATGGTCGCGGAACTTCGGGCGCTCCGTGCCGAGGTTGCCAGTCTCCGCGGCGACACGGCCAAGACCGCCGAGAACACCGGCAAGACCGCGAAGTCCTCCGAATCCACAGCCAACACCCTGACCCGAGTGACCCGTGATGGCGACAATATGGTGACCGTTCCGCTGGCTGAGGTCGCCTGATGACTGACCCCATGCGCGTGACCCGCCCGATTGAGATTAGCGCGGCGTCTGGATTGCTCACGTCGACGACTGTGGCCGAACCCTCGCCTGATGAAACCGCCTACGACGGCGGCGCAACCTATGCCAAGGGCGACCGGGCCATCTCGACCACCCTTCACTGGACGTGGGAGAGCGCATCGGCCGGCAATTCCGGCAACGCACTCCCGACAGCCAAAGCGGCCAGTAATGACTATTGGCTGTCCGTGGGGCCGTCGAACCGCTGGCGGATGTTCGATCAGCTCCGCGACACTGTGACCACGGGCGCTTCGCCACTGACTATCGTCGTGACGCCGGGCCAGCGGGTCAATGCTCTGGGCCTGGTCAAAATGATCGCTGACCAGGTGGAGATCACGGCCACCAGCGTTTCTGGCGGCGGGACGGTCAAGAGCGAGATCATCGGGCTCCAAACGCGCGACGTGTTCGGCTGGCTCGATTTCTACACCATCCCATTCGAGCAAGTCCCCAGCGTCGTCCGCTACGACATCCCAATGTTCTCAGATGCGGTGATCACGATCACCCTCACGCGCGGCGGGGGCGACGTCAGCATCGGAGGGCTCATCCTAGGGCGCTACGTCGATATTGGTGAGGTCGAGGTCAACCCCGAGCGCGACAGTCAGAACTTCTCCACCATCGGTTTCAATACCTGGGGCGATAGCGTCCTGACCCCTCGCCGCACGATCCCGAAGACCAGCCAGGAAGTATGGACCGACAAGAGCCGCAGCCGGAAGCTGCTTCGCACCCTCGAAGAACTGAACGCCGTGCCGGCTCTGTGGACGGGCATCAGTGACGAGACCGACGGCAACTTCGAGCCGCTGCTGATCGTCGGCCCCTACACCCGCTGGACCATGCGCCTGAACGAGGCGGGCCAGCTGGTCCAACAAATCGACATCAGAGAGGTCTAACTGTGCCGACAGCACCCACGCCGCACACGCCTCTTCCAGGGGCGCCCAGCTTCAACGACATCCCCAACTTCGACGACGAGGCTGAAGCCTTCGTCGGCGCCCAGGAGACGTTCGGCGATCAGATGGACGCCCTGGCGACCAATGCCTACAACAACGCCGTCGAGGCGGAAGGCTTTGCTGAAGACACCGCCGACGACGCCGAAGCGACGGCCGCCGACCGGGTGCAGACCGGCCTCGACCGCGCTGCTGTAGCCGCCGACAAGGCGACGGTAGCCGCCGATAAGGTGACGGTGCAGAACCTCGCGGCGGGCCTGTCGTTCTCGTCTACCTCGACGGACACGGTCGCCATCGGCACCGGCCCCAAGTCGTGGACCGTGCAGGCTGGTGAGAGCTACCAGAACGGCATGCCTATCGTCGCCACGGTGACGGGCGACCCGACCCGCTACATGGCCGGCAATGTCACTTCCTACAGCGGGACCACCCTAACTATTGCGGTCCCGGTGGGAGGCGATAGCGGCGTCGGCTCGGCGTCAAGCTGGGACATCTCGATTGGCGGGTTGGTGGGGCCCGAAGGCCCGGCCTTCCAGGGCGGCTCGCTCACCAGCGCGATGAACGAAGCCAAGGCGACGGTCGCCAGCCACGCCACGACGGCCGACATCTGGGGCGCGGCGGGCAACCTGATCGACTTCACCGGGACCGCCACCGTCACGGCGTTCCCAGCAGCCCCCCAGGCCGGGGCGCAGCGACGCCTGCTCTGCGCGGGGGCTTGCACCTTCACTCACGGCGCGAACCTCATCCTGCCCGGCTCGACGACTTTCGCTTCGGCGGCAGGCGACATCGTGACCGTTACGGCGGTGACTACTACGCAGTTCAGGCTGACCATCGAAAAGGCCAGCGGTGCGCCGGTCGTGGGTGGCGGCGTCGTCGGCGATGTGATCATCACGGCGCAAACGCCAGCCGACACGACCTATAAGCAGGCCGGATTGGCCTATCTGAAAGCCACCTACCCCACGGCAAGCACTTTGCTCGGGAGCCAGCCTAACCAGCTCCAGGAAGGCGCCGGCGGCTCTAGCGGCCAATACCCGAGCATCACCAGATCAGGCCACAGCCTGAGGGACGCTGGCGTTTGGGCGTTCAAGGCCACCGCTCCAAGTTATTTGCTTATGGTCATTCGCGACACGGCCCCGACAACGATCGTCTACCACTACCTCGACGGGTCATATCAGGTTGAGGCATTCGATTTTAAGAACTCAACCGAGGGCGTGGCCCTTATGTACAACGGCTCAGCGGTATACAGCCAACGGTTTAACCCCACGGCGGGCTCGAACAGCACGCTCGACTTTATAGGGAACTTTGTACCCATTGGCGTTCAATGGGTCCCGAGCCTTAGTATCTGGGTCGCGTGGGGTTATAGCGGGTCCACCAACTACATTTATACCTCGACCAACGGCACCAGTTGGACTGTAAGGATGAATGGAGCGGCGGGCACTTCTAGTATGCTTGGTTGGATGGTTGTCGATGGAAACAACCTCACCATAATTGGGCCGGGGTGTAAGTGGGCCTCGACTAACGCGGGCGTTAGCTGGGCCTATACGGGCTCCCACGCCTATTACATCTCAGACGAAGACCGCTTTGACCAAGATGAAGCGTCGGGGAAGTGCGCCTACAATCAAGGCGACACGATTTATTATGGCACGCCCGCCAATATGATTGCGGGCACTGGCATGACCTACTACCTCGCTGCGGAGTGGCAGCCCGGTGGATACACGTGGTCTGGTGGGTCGGCGGTCGGCTGTCGCGTCAAGGGCTCAACTATTTATCTGCTTTGGTATAACTCCACCACTTACGAGTGTCGGATTATCCAGTTCCCTATGACGCAACCCAATAAGGCAAGGGTGCTTAGTCTCGTTGGGGACGCTTCGTATTGCAATCAGATCGGTCACGCGGTTAAGGTCGGAGAGGGGTTCCATGCGGGCTACCGGACCAACACCGGCTGGTTTGTCGACCTGTTTTCTTACACAAGGTCTACTCAGTTCTACGTGCCCGCGCCCTCGCTTGACCCTGGCCTGACCGCATACATGAAGCTCACCTAAGAGGACCTCAGACGATGGCGCTTTATTACGCTATTGACCCGGCTGGCTTCTATCTGGGGTCCGATCTTGAACTTGACGACGGCGAGGGGATGCCGCCCGGCTATGCCTTCGTGAGCCAGCCCCCGCCAACGCCCGGCGAAAGCCAGTTCGTCCGCCAAGGCGGCGACGGCTGGGTGCTGACTACCGAGGGTCCGCCCACTCCTGTAGACCCCGCCCTAGCCGTTCCCGTCGCCGTGGACATGCGGCAGGCCGAACTAAAGCTGCATAGCGAGCCCCACGGCGACGGCACGCGCCTGGACGCCGTGAGCGCCTACGTCGCCACTCAGGACCCGTTCGTCCAGATCGAGTGGCGGCGCGCGTCGGAGCTTCGCCGCGACCACCCCATGGTGGGGATCATGGGCTTCTTTTTCGGTCTCTCCGCCGACGACTTGGACCAATGGTTCCGGGAAGCCAAGGCCATCGGGCCGACACTGGCGCTGTAGTGTCATCCTTCACCCGGGCCCGCTTTGACCCCATCCCCGGCAAGCGCAGGGAAGGGCGGCAGGTCTATCGCTGCCTGGATGATCTGTGGTTCTGGATCGGCAAGCCCGACAGCGGCTGTGGGGTTGAGATCAAGGCCGGCTTCGAGACCGACTTCGCGTCAATGCCCGCGTGGCTGGTGCGCCTCGTGCCCAGGTGGGTGCGGGACCAGCTTGCGAAATCGTCGGCGCTCCACGACCGGATGCGGGAAGACCTGCAGTTCGCCCTCACCAACTGTGACGGCCTGTTCTGGGTCGCCATGAAGGCGGACGGCGTGAACGCCATCCTCTGCGGCCTGGCCTTCCGGGCCGTGCGGCTGAACACCAGCCGGACCAAGCACAACCCCTGACCAGGGTAAGTCCCCCTCAGGTCACCGGGCAGGCCAGGCCCAGCCGCACTCCCTTCAGGTAGCCCCGCCGCGCCGTGGCCGCCAGGATCGCCAGCCGCAGCTCACGGTCCAGCTTGCCGGCCTGGGTCATCCAGCGCAGCACCCAGCGGTAGGGGATGGCGCCGCGCACCGCGCCCACGATCGCCCGGTTGGCCGCCCGACCCATGGCCGCCGACCGAGTCTCGGCCACGGCCAGCACATCGACATCGGGCCCCAGCAGGTCGTCGAGCTGGCGGAGCTCGCTGGCCATGGCCGCGCAGTCCGGGGGACTTGGCAGGGCATAGGGCGCGAGCGCCGCCGCCTTCAGTTCCGGCGGGGTCACCGCCCCGGATATCCCCAGCCCGGTCTCTCCACCCCGCACCATGGCGCCGGACCTCTGGCCGGGCGCCGACCCCTCCTGGGCTGGGCCGGTGCCGGTGGAGGCGCAGCCCCCCGCCGCCAGGCCAAGGACAAGGACGATGGCGAGCACGGTGCGGGGAAGGCGGCGGGTCATGGCGGTCACGGTCTCATCCCAAGCTTGGCGCGAGCTTGGCCTTACAGGTCGCGCCGCGATCTGATTCAGATCAAGGCCCGTGAAGGCCGCGGGGCTTCAGAGGCCGATCAAAGACCATTCGAGGCGCGCATGACGGAAGGCGCTAATTGAGAAGCTCCGAAACCAAGTGTCCCGCGCTCCAGAACCGATTGTGGGGGGCAGGCCTAGGCCTCGTCTCCAAGACCGACGAGCCTAACGAGGCGCTCGCCACCCGGATCGCGCGCATCGCTCAGTTGCCATTCCGCTTTCTTGAAGATCGCTTCGTCTTCAATGGCCGCTGCTACTTCAACGAAATCGACCTCCCAGCCAGGCATGATCACGCGTGCGTCCTGCGGCAGGGCGCGGAGCGCGCCGATTAGCTCGTTGACGGTCACTGCTCTCTCCTGATCGGCGCGAGTGTGAGCGCCAGATACGCCCGTCCCTGGTTGTTGAGTGAGACCAGGGACGGGCGCTGCCTGCGTCCGAGGTTGGGCGTCGGACGCAGACGGGCACCGGGGTTTAGGCGGCGCACCACCACACTACCCGGGCCTCCGTCTCTCGCAACCAGGAATAGAATCTGGCGTGCGCCCGCCCCTCGTGATTGGGGGGCTAGGAACGGGCGCTTGCCTGCGCAGGGATCCGGGGGGACTGCGCAGGCCCTCACCCAACGCGCCACCATCCAATTCGATCATCAGTAAACGCCGGACGGAGAACGCCCGACCATGACACTCGAAAGCGGCGTAAGCATTGGACAGCTCTTGCTTGCAATCCTCGTCTTGCTCGCGTCTGGCGGGACAGCATGGGGCGCCTTGTTGCAGCGCGTGAAGACGCTGGAGAAGGAAGTCGAGGCCCTGTCCGGGTTCGCCGTGAAGCTCGCGACGATGGAAGCCGACATCGGCCACATTAAGACTGGGATCACCCAGATCACCGGCTCTTGGCTGTTCCGAGAGCCGCCGCTCTATGACGAGATCAAGCGCCAGCCAGCTCCGAGGAAACGGCCATGATCGCTCGCATCTGGAAGGCCATGCTTGCCGCCGCCCCGGTGAAGATATGGGCGCAGATCGGGGGCGCGGCGGTTCTGACCCTTCTACTTGCGGTCGGGACCTGGGCCATCTGGCGCGGCCCGTGGGCATCCCAGCGCCCCGGTCAGCAACTCGACGCGATGTTCTACCTGCTTGTCGGGGTTGAGGTGCTGGTGCTGGTGGCTCTAGCCGCGATCACCGGCCTGAACGTCAGCTTCAAGGGCGGCAGAGACGGGGTGTCTGGGTCCATTGATCAGGACGAACACGCCACCCGCATCGAGACCGTGACCAAGACCACTGTCACCCCGCCGGATGGCGCAGCGGTGACCACGACTTCGGCGACCCCCGGCGCCTAACCGCCTCCCGACGCCTCCCCACAATTGGAGACTGCCATGACCTACTCGCTGGGCGCGAAGTCGCGCGCCAAACTGCAGGGCGTTGACCCTCGACTTGTCGCCGTCGTCGAGCGCGCGATCCAGATCACCGCCGTGGACTTCATGGTGGTGGAGGGCGTCCGCCCCCCGGAGCGCCAGAAACAGCTCTACGCCCAAGGCCGCACCGTCCCTGGCAAGGTCGTCACCTGGACCCTGAAGTCCAAACACATCGAGGGCAAGGCGGTGGATCTGCTGCCGGCCCCCTATGACTGGAAGGATCCGGCCAAGTTCGCACTGGTGAACAAGGCGATGATGCAGGCGGCCGGCGAGCTGGGCGCGGGCGTCCGATGGGGGCGTGACTGGGATGGTGACGGAATCATCGGCGAGAAGGGGGAGACGGATGGACCCCACTGGGAGCTGACGTGAGCCCCGCCCTCCTGATCACCGTGACCGCGCTCGCCGGCATCTGGGCTGTCGTCACCTTCATCTTCCGCATATTCCGATAGGAGCCTGCATGCTCGCGATCCTAACCTCACGATTGGCCGGGCCGATCTCGTCAGCCTTCGCTCTGCTGTTCCTGGTCCTGGCGCTCACCCAGTGCGTGGGCAAGGTCCACCAGACGCGCCGCGCCGATGCCGCCGAGATGGCGCTGTCTGTGGCGAAAACGGACTTGGACCAGTGCCAACGCAACGAGGCGGGCCTGGAGGCCTCCATGCGCGGTCAGAACGCCGCCGTGAAGCGTCTGGAGACCGAAGCCTCCATCCGTACCGCCGCTGCAGAAGAGGCCGTCACCCAGGCCCTGAGGGGCAGGGCGGGGGCAGAGGCGCGCGCCGCCAAGCTTCTGAGGAACCCACCGGCCGGTATCGACGCCTGCGCGCGCATGGAATCCGCCGACACCGCCGTTCTAAGGAGCCTGCAATGAAAGCCCTGATCGCCCTCGCCGCCCTGTCGCTGGCCGCCTGCGCCACCAAGGCGTCCGAGCCTGTGGTGAAGATCGTCACCGTGAACGTGCCGGTTCCGGTCTCATGCATCAGCGAAAAGCTCCCGGCGCCCAAGCCTTATCCCGACGAAGACGCGGCCTTGAAGGCTGCTGGCGGGGCGGCTGATCGCTATCAGCTCATTGCCGCCGGCCGCCTGCTGCGGAAACAGAGGCTTGCCGAGGTAGAGCCCGCGATCATCGCCTGCCGAAAGCCGGATGGCTAGTTCAGCGTTCGGGATCTGGTTTGGAACGCGCACGCCTCCAGAGTTGCCTGGCAGTAGGACCTACGGTATGCGACGTAGGGGAGAAATTTTAAGTGGCTCAACCGATTTTTCGATCTGATATCGATGTCAACTTGGTGCGCCGGTTTCCCAAAGAGGACTTGCGCCGGCAGCAGTTCTTTTTCGAAGACCACTTCGCTCAGTTCATCAACGCGAAGTCGGTCGCCAAGGTCCCAGGTCCTATGCCGGATCCGACCCTATTCACTATGGGTGATGGAAAGCGGACGTTGATTGCTGCGGAGAACGCCGTCCAGCTGGCTTTGAGCTTCAAAGGGGGGCTGCCGAAAGCTGGCCTGCGATCTGCGCTTACGAATGCAATACAGCTCATGGAGCGGCTTGAGGACCGTTACACCGACCACTCAAATTTTTACGAGGGTGTGGTTCTCGTCTGTGAGTTTCCGGTCGCAGACATCCCAAGCGGAATTGATGATCTCTATAGCTCAATATTCAAGCGCCCGAAGCCGCAGGGATTTGAGGCTTTTAGCGTAATGGTCGCTAACAACTCCGCCGAGACAAATTCACTCGTGGAGTGTCAGATCGTCAACAGACTTGAGATCCAACTTCCAGCTTCTGCAGGGGGTTTTATTCACTTCGACCCGGATTTTGTCGACGCCCCTTCTGTACAAGTTGCCACCGTCAAATTCGATCTAAACTCGAAGCCGTTGCGTGGTCATCAGAATGGCTCGCGTTTCGAGCAGCTGGTAGGAGAGCTTGTCGAATTGATTGATCAGTCGGGTGATTTGCTCGGCGACAATCTCGCTAACGCCATTCTACATCAGGTTCGACCGTGACCGAGCCGTTTGAGGATTCGGAACGGCCCCGCGCGCCCGGCTTGCCGACTGCGCCTGGACCATTGACAGGCTTCACCTACGAACCACAGTTCTCCTTGCGTCAGTTTGTGTCTCCGGAGGGAGATCATCCTGCCAGCGGTTTGGTGCGCGCTCCAATGGGGACAGTGTACATCCGCGAGCGCCGCGACATATTCGCCTACGGAACTCTTCCGTTTCCGATCTCAGAATATGTCGCTCCAGCACCGTGCGCTGGCCATGAAATTGCAGAATTTGCGCATTATGAACCGACCGAAATGGTGGCGGCCTCGGAGGAGCCCATGATTGGTCTGCGCCCAACCGTTCGAATTGTTGGTGCGATTGTCATTTTCCTGGCACTCGCTGGAGCGCTTGGGAATTTCGCGGCAGGCTCGGTTGTAGTTCATCCGCTCTTCGTCGTGCTACTCTTCATGAGCGGGATGACCTTCGTCTTTATGAGCTTTGCGCCATTTGGGTCTGCGCGTTGAGCGGCTTTGCAGCTATCGGCCAATCAATCGTGGCCGGCGTGAATTGGCCCACAGTCTTCTACCTAGTTGTCGCCGTTCTCGCCCTCGTCGCCCTCGACAAGTTTGCCAACGTATCCCTGGGGGGCGTGTTGGTGACCCTTATGGCGGAGCTCAAGGACCTGGCCGGAAAGCGGTTTACGGCCGGAGCCGCTAACATTGTCGGGGTATTGTCGATGACTGTGCTGACGGGCGCCTACATTCTCTCGCCGAATGTGAAGGAAATGGTCGCGATCGTCGCTGGGGCAAGCATCGTAGATGCCGGGTCTGATGGGGTGGCGCCTTTGATTGGGCTCGGCATCGTGGCGGCGACGATTTTAGGGTCGGTTTTGGTTGTTCAAGCGGGGGCGCGTAAGCCTTAGGCGGAAGCTGCGAACAGCAGCCGGAATAGGCTTCGTTCCTTAGACTATCTGCAAACCTAGACACCTCGACGGCCTAACCTCGGCCCTGTCCCTGGAGGCCTTCGCAGCCCGCCGTCCCCCAACAGGGTCGGCGGGCTTTTTGCGTTCTGGCTGCGCCGCGATAGGCTCTGCCCATGGACGAACTAGAGACCCGCCTAGCCGGCCTGGAGCTCCTGGTCATGGAGCGCCTGGCCCTCGACCCGCCCGCGATCCTGCGCCAGCTCATGGTCGCCCTGGATGTGGAGTCGTTCGGCGAGGAGCGAGATCAGCGCAACCAGGCCATCGCGATCCTGGAAGACGCTGTCCGCCGGTTCGACGCGATCAGCGAGGGGTTCAGGATCGTGAAGCCGCGGGACGGGTAGGGCCCAGCTCCTTGCCTCGCCCGACAATTTCCAGCGTGCAGTTGGGGAGCGGTCGCTGCAGGGCTTTCGCCTCGTCCCACGGGGCCGAGATCCAGGTCCGAACCTCCTCGGCCGTCGTCAGGATCACTGGCATCGCCTTGTCGTGAAAGGCTCCAACCTCGGCGTTCGCGTCGGTCGTGAGGAAGGCGAAGAGATCGCAGGTCTCCCAGCCGGTCTGGATCTTCCGGACGCAGCCGTAGTCCGCCGTGTGCACGCCAGCGAAGTAGGTGAGGGGCCGATCCTGCCCGCGGGCAAACCAGATCGTTTCCAGCGAGCCGCCAACTTGATCGGGCTCGCTGAAGGCGGTGAACGGCACGACGCACCGGCTCTCGACGGTCAGCCATGGCGCCCAGTGCTTGTTCATCTCCCCCTTGGCGTTGGAGGTGTTCCTTACGTTGGTGGTGCCCTTGTCCGGCTCCATCTTCAGCAGATCGGCGAACGCGGCGTCGTCGATTGTCCTGCCCTTGGCCCGCAGCTTATCGGCCCGCTTGCCGGCCGCCTGCATCAGCGCGAACTTTGAGCTCGGCATTCCCCAGCGAGCGAAGCCTATCTCTTGCCCACCCCCGACGGTGTTGCGCAGGATAGGCGCCCGATAGTCGGGGTAGAGCTGCGGCTTCCACGTAAGGTCAATGTTAGATCCGGCGGCCGGCATGGGCAGCGGCTCGCCCAGCAGCTGCTCATGCGCGTCGGCCCAGCCGTAGAGATCCGTGTGGAGTTCGTAGAGGTTGCACATGCCTCCGAGCTAAGCCCGAGACGCTGAAGTCGGCAAGCTCAGGTCCTTGAGGCCGCGATCTTCTTCATGAGGCTAGCCGCGGTGGCTTTGGCATCATTGCCGGGCTTGGCCCGCGGCCCGTATCAGATGTTGATCCGCGCGAGGCGCGATTACCGCACCGGGCTCTTGGTCGTCGTTGGGAACGTCCGGATTTGGGCTGAGACCTCGACGCTGGCCAACGGCAACATCACGGCGTGGAGCCACCGGGGAAAATCGACCCAACCCGGAAGTCTAGTTGGTCCGCTTTCGGGTCACGTTTTGCAACTCGGCCCGTTCCGCCGACGTGAGGTCGAGGGCGGCTGCCTGGGAAAACTTCGCCTTGGCTTCGGCGGTCTTCCCCAGCTTGGCCAGCGCCTCGCCCCACTTCAGGTGCAGGCGGCCCCAGCGGGGGGCGAGCGGCTGCGCCTTGCGAAAGGCCTCCTCGGCGGCCTTGTCGTCGCCTAAGGCGAGCAGGGCCTCACCCGACCAGGCCGCCGGATCAGCGAAGCGCGGCGCGAGCTTCTCCGCGCGACGGAACACCTGAAGCGCACCTTGGGCGTCGCCCCGCCCCAACCGCTCGCGGCCCCAGTACAGCAGGGTGTTGATCTGCCCCGGATAGAGCAGTTCCGCCGTGCGGAACGCCTGCTCGGCTCCGACGGCATCCCCCTGGCGTGACAAGATCATCGCCCGGGTCAGGGCGCAGAAGAAGCAGTCCACCGGCGTCGTCGCAATTACCTTTTTCGCGGCCTCCGGCTGGCCCAGTTGAACCAGCGAGAACGCTTCCAGCGCCAGTATCCGCGGACTTGCATCGCCTTGTGCGCGCGCTGCACGTGCGATGGCGAGCGTCACGGGCCAGTTTTCCGAACTCAGCTCTATCAGCGGATACGGCGTCACGGCGAGCCGCCGCGCGGCCGTAGTTTCGTGCAGGGCGGCCAGATAGGACGCGTAGGTGGCACGATAGACGCCGGTCGAACCGGCGTTGGCGCGCCCCACGTAGGGCCGCAGCAGCCGCGAAGCCGTGTGATAGTCGAATTCTGATGCGGCCAGCGTGGCGCGAATGCCCGCCCGGTACCAGTCCGCGACAGCCCCGGGCTCGTGGCCAAGCCGCTTGAGCGCCAGCCGGGTGAGGACGATGCTCTCTCGGTTATGCCCCAGCGCATCTGCAACGCTGGCGGCGTCCCGCAGGGCGATCGCCCCTAGCAGCCGGTTCGGACCCTCGGCCGCCTGGCGGAACCACTCGATGCCTTCAGCGGGTCGGAACTCTGAGTAGGCGGTGATCGCGCCCAGGGCATTTGCGGCCGCCGCCCGTGTCAGCGGATCATCACTGGTCTGCAGCACCTGGGCGAGTAGCGGCTTGGCCTCAGCCCAGCGCCCCCCTCGGTAGAGGTATTCCGCATACTGCACCGGCCGTGCCTGGCGGAACAACGCCTCGCCCGTCTGTCTAGCGAGCTCCGGCAGCTGCTCGGCTGAGCCTTCCGCCGTCACCGTACGGCCCACGCCGGTCCGCGCCGTGATGCGAACTCCCGTGGCCGTCTGCACCACCTCGCCGGTCAGGTGGGTCTCGTGGCCCAGCCAGCGCCGTAACAGGCGCTGCACGTCGTCCAGCGAGACGCCGGTCTGGGCCACCTCGATCTTGGTGTCCTGGGTCCAGGCGTCAGCAATGCGCACCGATTGCAGCGAGTTGGCGGCCCGGTCCAGCTCGCCCAGCCGGTCCAGTACGCCGCGCGCCACCACCTCGCCGGTCGCGCCGCGCGAGACCAGCGCCGGGGGTACGGAGAAGGCCTCCACGACGAGCCCATCCGACCGGCTAGCCTGCCAGGCCATGACGCTCAGCGCCGTTGCGGCTGCCAGCCCAGCGAGCCCGGTCAGCACCCTCAGGGCGAACCCGGCCCGCTCAGAAGCTATCTGCCAGCCGATCAGCCGCTCCTGCTTTTCCAGCACCCGATAGGCAATGCCTTCAGGTGAGCGGCCCTCCGCCTCCGCCTCCATTGCGATCTCGATAGGATCGGGCGTAGTGGGCGGGCGTGCCTTTCGCGAGCGTTTCGCCCGCGGCGTCGTCATTCCGTCCGCCATGAGCGCAGCCCCCAAACCGCAGCCGTAACGGTGTTCGACTAGGGGGGAAACGTCAACGGCTGAGCTTGGACTGCATTGGGCGCTCGCGTCTGCAATCCACCCACCTCACCCGTTGGGAATGTCCGCTCATGGCGATGCGGCGATCGCAATCCACGGTCCTGCCGATCCAAGGCCGTCTAGGAGCCAAACGTCAGATTAATGCACTTGCTCTGGGCAGCACCCGCGCTGGTTTGGTAGTGAGGTGCCCTGGTTCAATTGAACCGATGTGAACCGTATTTGGTGGTGAGTAAAGGGTTAGTTGATACCGAACGATATATAAGGG
Source organism: Phenylobacterium sp. (assembly GCF_030693625.1). Lineage (GTDB taxonomy): Bacteria > Pseudomonadota > Alphaproteobacteria > Caulobacterales > Caulobacteraceae > Phenylobacterium > Phenylobacterium ferrooxidans. The sequence continues at coordinate 23,550 of NZ_JAUYAF010000019.1, read as the reverse complement.
GTGTCTTTAGGGTGTCTCTTAGATACTAGGGAATTTCGTTCACACCGAGCGGGGTTGCGGGCCTTAAAGATCTATCGGTACTGCGGAATTCTAATGCGCGACGGTTCAATTGAACCGCACGTAGTTGTCCAAAGGAGCAACTCGTTACACGAGTGGGGCTCTCTGGTTAGGTTGTGGTATGGACGCGTAGCTAAGCGGGAGAGCATCCCCTTCACACGGGGAGGGTCGCAGGTTCAATCCCTGCCGCGTCCACCACGTCTGAGTGTCACGTGCGTCATCCGCCCTCAGACGTAACTCGATTTATCAGGGCCAGACGCAACCTGGGCGGGGATTGATCCCGTTTCGCGTTGACGTCGAGTTTGAGGATTGCTCAAGCGCCTGTTGTGCGCTGAGTATTGGTCTTCGTCTGGGCCGACCCAGGTATCATTCGGATTCCGCACATGAACCCAAGCGCAAAATGCAGCTCGGCTTTCCTCTTCCTTTTCCTACCGCTCCTCCTAACCGGCTGCTATGGCCCGCAGTTGGCGGAGCCTATCTCCTCCCTCTACCCGTCTATGCCAGCCTACCCGGCCTCCACCCCCGCCCCCATCACCTACCCAGCCCCCAGACCCGCCCTCAACTGCGAGGCCAGGGCTGAGGCTGAGCGCCGGCGCCTCGAAGCCCTCATCCCGACCAGGTCGACGGCCACCTGTAACGCCACCGGCTACGGCCAGGCGACCTGCACCTCCGAGACCCGCCCCAACGTCCACGCGCAGAACGCCTACAACCTCGAACTCAACCGCTGCCAGCTGGGCCAATAACGCACCCAGGGACGACCACGACCGGCTCATCCTCCTACACCCTGGAGGATGAGCCACTACCGCATGTCCTCGCCCGAGATGGGCTCCGACAATGTTGTCGTCTGACCCGAGCTCGAGCCACCTTTAGGGTCAGACGAACGCGAATTTGCTCATCTTAAGGTGTGTTTCTGATCCCTATGGTTTCTGATTCTTGCACTTTGGGTATCTGTCGCCTATTTGAGACAGCTATCGGGGGGGATGGCCGTGGTGGTTGGCTCCCTGCCGCAAGAAGGACGGACGAAATATGGCGGAATCCAAAGGTAACGCGGCCCTTGAGCAGCGGATCGCGCGGCTGGAACAGACGGTCGATAGCCAGCAGCAGATGATTGCGGCCCTGATGCAGAGGCGCAGCGAAGGAGGTGCGCCTGCTGCCGCGAGTGTTGCGGCCGGACTGCTAACGAGATTGACGACGAAGCAGCACGCCGCGCTGCAGATGCTGATGGCGGGCAGGGGTAATTCCGACATCGCCAGTAGGTTCGGGGTCACCGAGAACGGGGCCAAGGTTTATGTGAGGGCGATTGCGAAGAAGGCTGGCGTGAATACGCGGAGTCAGATTGTGATGGCCGTCTACGACGAGATGCAGGCGATTGAGGCGGCGACCTACCAGATCATTAGTAGGGGGCTGCCGAAGGCGTGGGCCGCCGAGTGGTTGGAAAAGGACGTGAAGGAAGATCCGTATGCGAAGCTCTACCTTAAGGACGACGGCGAGGTTGACGAGTAGGACGTTTGGAAAATAGGGCGGGCGTTGCAACTGGACTTTGCTACGTCCATCAGCAGGTGGGCACGGTCTATTGGGCAAATCTAAAATTTGAGTCCCGGCGGCCCGGCGGCGTGGCTGTCGATCGAAGGTCCGGTTCTGGGCCGCAGGTCAGCGGTGAGAATCCCATCCGTTGCTGAACTTCTGAGAGTCCGCTTGTCGGTCGCCTTCGCAGCCGGCGATGGGGCAAGTGGTCCAAGGTCATCATATCCACACTCGGACGCGCCCCCCGACGCCGCAGGAACTGCAGACCAGCCGGTGCCGGACATCCATCGGTGTGGCGTCGGGCCCGAGGCGCTCCTTCGCTTGAGCCGAGGTCCACGCCGCCTCATGGCCGCACTCCTCGCACGCCATCTTCAGGGTCTCCGAGCCGCCCATCATCCGGTGCAGGGTCTGAAACATCATCATCGTTTCGGACCCTTGCTGGCCTTGGCGGTCTGGTTTTCCAGCCAAGCGGGGACAGACTCGGGCCGGTCGAAGCTTCGCAGATGCTCGTGCCAGGACATGTCAGGCGACTTAGCCTTGAAGCGGACTACCCCGCAGCAGTGGAGGCGCTTGCAGCGAGCTGACCTGTCCCAGAGGGAATAGGTCGGCCCCTTCACCCTGGCGATCACCCTCAGGTCCACCTGCATGATCAGGCTGCAACTCATACACTTGGACAGCACGTCCCAGCGCTGCTCGATCATCTGGACGACAGTTTCGCACTTCGCCCGGCGCATATGCAGGGGGACACGGTCCGGATTGCGCGTGCCCACAGGTCACCGCCCTGCCGGCGGCTCAACTTGGCGAAGCACCTTCCAGTGGGACCGACCCCCGCGAGCCTCGATTTCAAACCAGGCGCTGTCGCCCTCAAAGTCTGGCACCTCGCCGGGCTCGAAGAACTTGTGCTGGCGGCTACGACTGCCTGACTTGATCATGAAGTAGAGCGTCTTGCCGCCGACGTCGGTCCGGCGCTCGATCTCTCGGACTTGCGTTGCCACCTGGCTACAGCCCCGTTGGGATGTCGTCGCCTACCAGCCGTAGCCGCGGCTTGGTGCGCAGGGCGGCCGTCGCCGCTCTCAGATTGAAACCCGGGCGCACCAGGGTGACGACGCCGCCCTCACCTAGGACGCCGATGATGGGGACAAGTTCAGGCGGGCGGGCAGTGTTATCGTTGGCGTGCATGTTGACCTCCGGCGAAATTCCTAGAGCCGGGGCAGCGAAGGAGTCTAGCGGAATGTTCTGCTAATGTTCTCGCAAGCTGGGGGGTGGTGTCTCAGTTTGAAATTGATGCTCGCTCTGTCCTAATGTGGTCTCGGATCACGGGGGCGGCGAATGCCAGTCGGGCGAATTGAGCAAATTAAGGCGGGGCGCGTCACAAAGCGCGCCGAGCGAAATTCTGAAGGGGTCTACGTGTGCTTTCCGCACGCCCAAAACACCGGGCCTATTAAGTTCACTTCGCTTGACGACGCGGCTGACTATCTGCGGACTTCGCCGGGCTCGGGCATTCGGATGGAGCCGGGGCGCGGTAAGATTTCCGTGGACGTTTATATCGATGGACTGCCACGCTAGGCAGCAACCCGCTTCTTGTAAGGTCCACGCTTGCCGGGGGCGGTACGGTCAGCCTCGATCTTCTCCGCAATATCTTCCAGCGACCACAGCTTGTCGGCAACGCCAGCAGCCATCGCAGGCGTCAGCTTGTTGAGCGACTTATGCTGGCGCACGAAATTGTAGTGGAAGAAGAACAGCGCCAGGGCGTGGACGTGGTCTAGGAGGAATGCTTGCAAACGCGGGCCGATTTCGAACTGAGACACCACCAAGCTGGGGAGGTTTTAGAACGCCCGCCGAACGGGAGTCAGACGGTGGGGAAATCGCGAGTCAGACGGTCTCAGAATGTTTCCTTGCTGGTGCACCCGCAACCCCTTATCCAGCAACGCCTTGTGAAAATTAGCGCCCTTAGCTCAACTGGATAGAGCACCTGCCTTCTAAGCAGGCGGTTGCAGGTTCGAGTCCTGCAGGGCGCGCCAGGGCTAGCCGCCCGCGGCGCGGAAGGCCTCCAGCCCCCTCTTCAGGTCGGCCATCAGGTCGTCGGCGTTCTCCAACCCGACGTGCAGGCGCATCAAGGGGCCGCCGTAGTCATGGCGGAACTTCCGCGTGCCGAGCTGGGGATCGCAGGAGATGGCCAGGCTCTCGAAGCCGCCCCAGGAGAAGCCCAGGCCAAACAGGTCGAGGGCGTCCAGGAAGGCGTTCACCGCCACCTCGGGGGCAGGCCCGAAGACGAAGCTGAACAAGCCGCAGGCGCCGCTGTAGTCTCGCCTCCATAGCTCGTGGTCCGGACAGCCGGGCAGGGCGGGGTGCAGGACGCCGGCCACCTCCGGCTGATCACGCAGCCAGGCGGCGATGGTCAGGCCGCTTTCCCCCTGTTTCGCCAACCGGGTGGGCAGGGTGCGCAGGCCTCGCAGCATCTGGTAGGCGTCCTCGGGCGCCACGGCCCAGCCGAGGTGGACGATGCCGTTCTCCAGCTGGCCTACCAAGGTCGGATCGGTCGCCGCCGCCGAGCCCATGAAGACGTCGGAATGGCCGCCGACATACTTCGTCAGGGCCTGGACGCTGATGTCCACGCCGTGAGCCAGGGGCTTGATCAGGTAGCCGGCGCCCCAGGTGTTGTCGGCAAGGGTCAGGATGCCCCGTGCGCGGGCCAGGCTGGCGATGGCGGCCAGGTCCTGCATCTCGAAGGAGAGAGATCCGGGGCTCTCCATGACGATCAGCCGCACGGCGTCGCTGGCGCCGCCGACCAGATCCTGGGGGCTCTGGCGCGGATCGAAATAGCGGACCGCCACGCCGAAACGCCGCAGCACATGATCGCAGAAGCGCCGGGTGGGCTTATAGATGTTGTCCACCACCAGAATTTCATCGCCGGCCCTCAGCACCGCCAGCATGGCGCCGGTCAGCGCCGCCAGGCCGGAGGGGTAGAGGCAGACGCAGGCAGCCCCCTCCATCTCGGCGAGCGCGTCGCGCAGGGCGTCGTGGGCCGCGAGGCCCTGGCGGCCATAGGTGATGAAGCTGTCGTCGTCGTAGAGGGCCTCGGCGTTGGGCAGGAGGACGGTGGAGCCCTTCTGGATCGGCGGCCCCACGGTCTTGGCCAGCGACTTTGGCGCGGCGCCGGCGCGGATCAGGCGGGTTTCTTCGGCCATGCGGCTTGACGGCTCGGAACGAACAGGGGCGACAATGCCCGCACTCCTTAGAACCTTGGTGAGGTCTGTGATCAAGGCGCTACGCCGAACCGCCGCCGTTGGACTCCTGCTGTGCCTCGCCGCGTGCGGCGACGCTGGCGATGCGCCCAAACCGCAGCCTGTGACCACGACGGCCGCCGATCCGGCCACCCAGGTTCTACAGGCCAAGGCCAGCCCGACCCTCGCGGCCGTTCGAGCGCGTGGCTACCTCGCCTGCGGCGTCAACGCGGGCCTCGCGGGCTTCGCCTTCCCAGACGACAAGGGGACTTGGCGCGGCTTTGATGTGGACATCTGCCGCGCGGTCGCAGCCGCGGTGCTGGGGGACGCCAAGGCGGTCCGGTTCACCGCGATCCCCGCCCAGGACCGCTTCGCGGCCTTGTCGTCGGGCAAGATCGACATTCTGTCGCGCAACACCTCCTGGACCTTCGGCAGGGATGCAGGCGCGCTCGACTTTCCGGCGGTCACCTATTTCGACGGCCAGGGGTTCCTCGCCCCCAAGGCGCTGGGGCTCGCCAGCGCCGACGAGCTGAACGGCGCGCGGATCTGTGTCCAGGCCGGCACCGCCAGCGAACAGAATCTGGCCGACTACTTCAAGATCCGGGGCCTGAAATACAGCGCTGTCGTTTCGGAGTCCGAGGCGCAGGCCAGGGAGACTTATCAGGGCGAGGGCTGCGACGCCTACACCGCCGATGTCTCGGCCCTGGCCTCGGCGCGATCGCTGATGAACAACCCCAACGCCCACGTGGTCCTGCCCACGGTGATCTCCAAGGAGCCGCTGGGACCGGTGGTGCGTCAGGACGACCCCGCCTGGACCGATATCGTCCGCTGGAGCGTCTACGCCCTGATGCTGGGGGAGGAGTTGGAGCTGACAGCCGACAACGTCGCTGAGGCGCGGGACGACTCGCAGGACCCCCGCGTGCGCCGCCTGCTGGGCGCCCAGGGGAACCTTGGTCCCTTGCTTGGCCTGAAGGCTGACTGGGCCTTCCAGGCGATCCGACAGGTCGGCGCCTATGACGAGGTGTTCCGCCGCAATCTGGGCCAGGGCTCGCCGCTCAAGCTGGAGCGCGGCCTCAACGCCCTGTGGAACGCGCCGCAGCCCGGCCTCCACTATCCGCCGCCGGTTCGCTGACGCTGGGGCAGTTCCCCCTTGCAATACAGCGTTCGGTTCGGCGTCATCTGTTCAACGACATCTGAGCGGACCCTCGAGAGTCCGCCTGCCAGGGAGGACGACCATGAGCGACGGTTCCGTCGATATCCGCCAGGAGGCCCGCCAGCAGGCCGCGGCTCTGCCGCTGGATCAGCTCAATCCCGCCCAGCCGGAGCTGTTCACCAGCGACACCATGTGGGCCCAATTTGAGCGCCTGCGCCGCGAAAGCCCGGTCCACTACACGGAAAACAGCGAGTACGGGCCCTATTGGTCGGTCACCAAGTACAACGACATCATGGCCATCGACACCAATCATCAGGTGTTCTCCTCGGCCGACGGCATCGTCCTGCAGAGCCTGGAGTCCAAGGCCGAATCGGCCGGCCGGCCGACTCGGCCCAGCTTCATCGGCATGGATCCGCCCAAGCACGATGTGCAGCGCAAGGCGGTCAGCCCGGCCGTGGCGCCTCACAACCTGGCCCAGATGGCGCCGGTGATCCGCGAGCGGGCTGGCGCCATCCTGGATGGCCTGCCCATCGGCGAGACCTTCGACTGGGTGGACCTGGTCTCGAAGGAGCTGACGGCCATGACGCTGGCCACCCTCTTCGACTTCCCCTTCGAACGCCGCCGCGACCTGACCTACTGGTCGGACATGATGACCAATCCGCCCGGCCACGGGGTCTGCGAGAGCTGGGAGCAGAAGCGCAGCGAGCTCACCAAGTGCTTTGACGCCTTCGACGGCCTGTGGGCCGACCGGATCAAGGACACCGAGCCGAAGTTCGACATGATCTCCATGCTGGCCCACAACCCGGCCACGCGGGACATGGACGAGCATGAGTACCACGGCAACGTCACCCTGCTGATCATCGGCGGCAACGACACCACCCGGAACACCATCTCCGGTTCGATCTACGCCCTGAACCAGAACCCGGCCCAGTACCGCAAGCTGCGGGAGAACCCGTCCCTGATTCCGTCCATGGTGTCGGAGACCATCCGCTGGCAGACGCCCCTGGCCCACATGGCGCGCACGGCGACGCAGGACCACGAGATCGGCGGCAAGACCATCCGCAAGGGCGACCGGGTGGCCATGTGGTACGTCTCGGGCAACCGCGACGACGAGGTCATCGCCAATCCCGATAACTACATCATCGACCGGGAGCGGCCCCGCCAGCACCTCTCCTTCGGCTTCGGCGTCCACCGCTGCGTCGGCAACCGCCTGGCCGAGCTGCAGCTGCAGATCATCTGGGAGGAGATCCTGGCCCGCTTCCCCACCGTCGAGGTGGTGGGCGAACCCCAGCGGACCCACTCGGTGTTCGTGAAGGGCTACGAAACCCTGCCGGTGATCATCCCGACCCGGAACTAGAGGACAAGGCGCATCGCGCAGCGGTCGGTCAGGCCGCGGGCCGCCTCCTCGGCGAGGATGGCGGCCAGCGCCGTCGGCGGCGCGTCCAGGAGCTCAAAGCCCAGGCGCGCATAGAAGGGCGCGTTCCAGGGGATGGCGCGGAAGGTGGTCAGGGTCGCGGCGCGATAGCCTACGCGCCGGGCCTGTGTGAGGGCGACATCCATCAAGGCGCGGCCGATGCCCTTGCGCTGGTGGTCGCGGCCGACGGCCAGCTCCAGGATGTGGAAGGCGCCCGCCACGGGCTGCGTGGAGATGAAGCCCGCCACGACCTCGTCCTCCTCGGCCACCCAGACCCCGCCGGCCTTGATCAGCGGCGGATAGGCGTCGGCCTCGGCGACGATGTCGTCTGCGATCCAGGCCTGATCGGTGCCCCGAAAGGCCTCGCCCGCCGAACGTTCGATGCGCGGCAGGGCAGGGATGTCGTTCGGGGTCGCCAGGCGGACCTTCAAGAACCGGTCACCACGGCGGTGTCGCTGCGGCCGCCCCATTCGGTCCAGGAGCCGTCATAGACGGCCACGTCCGCGCGGCCGAGACGGGCCAGGGCCAGGGCGACCACCGAGGCGGTCACGCCCGAGCCGCAGGTGGTGACGATGGGGGCGCCGAGGTCCACCTTGGCGGCGGCGAACAGCGGTCTCAGCTGGTCGGCCGGCTTCATCGTGCCGTCCGCATTCAGAAGGCTGTCGAAGGGCGTATTGCGGGCGCCCGGCATGTGGCCCGATCTCAGCCCGGCGCGAGGCTCCGGCGCCTCGCCGCGGAAACGGGCCGCGCCGCGGGCGTCCACCAGCTGGGCGGCCTTCGATTCAAGCAGGTTCTTCACCGCCGACACGTCGCGCACCAGCCGGGCGTTCAGGCGGGGCGAGAGTGCCGTTGGGGGCAGGGTGGCGGGGCCAGCCTCGGTGGGGCGGCCCTCGGCCAGCCATGTCTTGAAGCCGCCATCCAGCACAAAGACCTTGTCGAAGCCCATCACCCGCAGAGTCCACCAGACCCGCGCGGACGAGCGGATCCCGAAGCTGTCATAGACCACGACTGTGGCGTCCCGTGACAGGCCGAGCTCCCCAGCCATCTCGGCGAAAGTCTCCGCCGTCGGCAGCATGTGGGGGAGGTCCACAGTCTTGTCGGCGATGGCGTCGATGTCGAAAAAGACGGCCCCCGGGATGTGGGCGGCCAGATACTCGGCATGACATTCGCGGCCCTCGCCCGGCATGAACCAGGTGGCGTCCACCACCTGGACTTCGCCCAGGCGGGACGCCAGCCAGTCCGCGGAAACCAGGGGGTCGGTCATAGCCAGCCGGGGACAGGCAGGCCCCGCTCCTTCAGGAACTCGGGATTGTAGATCTTGCTCTGATAGCGCGAGCCCTGGTCGCACAGGATGGTCACGATGGTGTGGCCTGGCCCCAGGTCCTTGGCCATGCGGATGGCGCCGGCGACGTTGATGCCGGTGGAGCCGCCCATCACCAGCCCTTCATGCTCGACCATGTCGTAGATGGCCAGCAGCATCTCCTCGTCGCCGATGCGGTAGGCATGGTCGATCTTCAGGCCCTCCAGATTGGCGGTGATCCGCCCCTGGCCGATGCCCTCGCTGATCGAGGTCCCCTCCGACTTGAGTTCGCCGTCGGTGAAGTAGCTGTAGAGCGCCGCGCCGTGCGGGTCGGCCAGGCCGATGGCCACCTTGGGATTCCTCGCCCGCAGCGCCTCGGCCACCCCGGCCAGCGTTCCGCCGGAGCCCACGGCGCAGATGAAGGCGTCCACCTTCCCGTCCGTTTGCTCCCAGATCTCAGGACCCGTGGTCTCGACGTGGGCCAGGCGGTTGGCGACATTGTCGAACTGGTTGGCCCAGATCGCGCCGGCCGGCTCCTTCGCATTAAGTTCTTCGGCCAACCGTCCGGAATAGCGGACATAGTTGTCGGGATTGGAGTAGGGGGCCGCGTCCACCTCCACCAGTTGCGCGCCCAGGAGGCGGATGGCGTCCTTCTTTTCCTGGCTCTGGGTGCGCGGGATGACGATGGTGGTCTTGTAGCCGCTGGCCCCGGCGACCATGGCCAGGCCGATGCCGGTGTTGCCGGCCGTCCCCTCCACGATCCGACCGCCCGGTTTCAACAGGCCGCTTCGTTCCGCGTCGCGGATGATGTGAAGCGCCGCCCGGTCCTTCACGGACTGGCCGGGGTTCATGAACTCGGCCTTGCCGAGGATTTCGCAGCCCGTGGCCTCGCTGGCGCGAGCCAGGCGAATGAGCGGCGTGTTTCCGATGGCGTCCAGGACGCTGTGTGCGACGGTCATGCCCGCTACTTAAGGGGCCATCGGGCGTCCGAACAGGGGGCGATCAGGCCTTTGAGAGGCCAAGCTGCACCACATCGGTGCGACCGGTGCGGAAACCAGCGTCGCAATAGCTGAGATAGAAGCGCCAGATCTTGCGGAACTTCTCATCGAAACCGGCGCCCTTGATGTCGTCCCAACGGGCGTCGAACCGTTCTGCCCATTGGGCCAGGGTGTCGGCATAGTCCTGGCCGAAGCGGGTAATTCCGGTCCAGGCGAGGCCCGCCCGGTCCGTCTCGGCCTTGAGCTTGCTCTCCGACGGCAGCATCCCGCCGGGGAAGATGTACTTCTGGATGAAGTCTGCGTGGCGGCGATAGTCCTCGAACAGCTCTTCCTGGATGGTGATGATCTGCAGACCAGCGCGGCCGCCTGGGGCCAGGACCTGATCGATCTTGTTGAAATAGGTGGGCCAGTAGCGTTCGCCCACGGCCTCGAACATCTCGATGGAGGCCACCCGATCAAAGGTCCCGCCCACGTCGCGGTAGTCGATCAGCTTGATCTCGGCGCGGTCGCTCAGGCCCTGGTCGAACATGCGCTTTGCGGCGAAGTCGTGCTGCGCCTTGGAGATGGTGATGCCGGTGACCTTGGCCCCGACCTCCCGGGCCGCGTATTCGGCGAAGCCGCCCCAGCCGCAGCCGATCTCCAGCACGGTCTGTCCGGCCTTCAGGTCCATCCGTTCGGCCAGCGCCCGGTACTTGTTGGCCTGGGCGGCCTCCAGGCTCTGGCCGGGATGGGCGAACCTGGCCGAGGAGTAGGTCATGCTGGGGTCCAGCCAGCGCGCGTAGAAGTCATTGCCCAGATCGTAGTGGGCGTGGATGTTCCGCTTGGACCCCCTACGGGAATTGCCGTTCAGGGCATGGCTCAGGACGTTGAAAACGCCCACCATGGGATTGCCCTGGGTCACCCGGCGCAGGTTCTCGAAGTTCAGCGAAAAGACGCTGAGCACCGCTGTCAGGTCCGGCGTATCCCATTCTCCGGCCGCATAGCCCTCCGCGAAGCCGATATCGCCGGCTGCCAGGGCGCGGCGGATGAAGCGGAAGTCGCGAACGATGATGCGGGCCTTGGGACCCGGCTCGCCCTCCAGGCGCAATTCATGGCCTTTCGGCGTGACGAAGGTGAGTTCCCCCGCCATCCAGTTGTGCGCCATCATCCGCAGGGCGTTGCGGAAGATGACGGGGACATCGGCCAAGGCGGGGAGTCGGCGGAAGGCGCGCGGCGAGGCCGCAAGGGCGGTCAGGGACGATTCGTGCGCCAGGGTCATGGCTGCAACTCCCGATCTCTCACTGGATACTAACACTGGTTTGGCGTCGGGAAAATTCGAGAACCCTTGCTGAACCTACGGCCGCGTTCCGGCACCGGATGCAGGCGACGAATTCCAGCTTGTGAAGAGGCGCCCCGCGCGCCACTTAGGCTCAAACCCCCGACCGATCCGGAGTCCGCCCATGGCCGTTCTGACCCTGAACAAGTGGAACATCTCGATTGGCGACGGCCAGCCGCTGTTCGTGATCGCTGGCCTGAATGTCCTGGAAGACCTGGAGCTGGCTCGCGTCACGGCTCGCCAGTTGAAGGCCATCTGCCGCGATCTGGGCCTGCCCTATGTGTTCAAGGCCAGCTTCGACAAGGCCAACCGCTCGTCGATCCATAGCTACCGTGGTCCCGGTCTCGAAAAGGGCCTCGAGATCCTGCAGGCGATCAAGGACGAGTTCGACGTTCCGATCTGCACCGACCTGCACGAGGTCAGCCAGGCAGAGCCGGTGGCCGAGGTCGCCGATATCGTCCAGATGCCGGCCTTCCTGGGCCGCCAGACCGACCTGGTGGTCGCCGCGGCGCGCGCGGCCCACAGCCGGGGTGGGTGGCTGCACCAGAAGAAATCCCAGAACATGGCCCCGTGGGACACCAAGCAGATGGTCGACAAGGTGCGCGAGGCCCTGGGCGGCGCGCAGATCAGCGTGCTCTGCGAGCGCGGCACCACCTTTGGCTACAACAACCTGGTGGTGGACATGCTGGGCATCGGGGAGATGCAGAAGCTCGGCGTGCCGGTCACCATCGACGCGACCCATGCCGTCCAGCTCCCGGGCGCGGATCCGCGCACCCAGGGCGCCTCGACCGGCGGCCGGCGTGAGGGGGTCCCGATCATCGCCAAGGCCGCGATCGCCGCCGGCGCTGACGGCGTCTTCCTGGAGTTCCACCCTAATCCCGACGCGGCGCTCTGCGATGGGCCCAGCACCCTGCCGCTGGACAGTGCCGAGGGCCTGCTTCGCAGCCTGAAGGCCATTCATACCGCCCGCGCCTAGTGCCATAAACAACCGCATGGACCTCTCGACCCTCCAGCAACTGCTGACCCGTCTGTCGGGCGCCCGCATCGTCTGCGTCGGCGACCTGATGGTGGACCGCTTCGTCTATGGCGAGGTGACCCGAGTCTCTCCCGAGGCGCCGATCCCGGTCCTGGCCCGTGATCGGGAGCTGGTGATGCTGGGCGGGGCCGGCAACGTGGCGCGCAACGTCGCGGCCCTGGGGGGTGATGTCGCCCTGGTCGGCCTGGTGGGCGGCGACAGCGAGGGCCACGAGGCCCTGCGCCTGATCGGCGACAAGACTGGCATCGAGGGCTTCCTGGTCACCGATCCGGGCCGCCCCACCACGCTCAAGACGCGCTTCGTCTCGGGCGGGCAGCAGCTGCTGCGGGTCGACCTGGAGGCCAGCATCCCGGCGGTGGGCGAGGTCGAGCAGCGCCTGGTGCGTACGGTGCGCGACGTCGCCGCCGGGGCCGGCGTCGTGCTGATCTCCGACTATGGCAAGGGCGTCGTCACCGACGCGGTGATCGCCGCCTGTCGGGAGGCAGGCGGCCTGGTGATCGTCGACTCCAAGGCCCGCAGCTTCCTGCGCTACGGCGAGGTCGACGTGATCAAGCCCAACGCCGGCGAACTCGCCTACGCCACCGGCCTGCCCACCAGCACCAATCCCGAGATCGAGGCCGCGCTGGCCCACGCCCTCAGCCTCTGCGAGGCCAAGGCCATCCTGGTGACGCGGGCGGCCAAGGGCATCTCGCTCGCCGTGCGCGGCCAACCCGTTCGCCACTTCCCCGGTGTGCCCCGCGATGTCTTCGACGCCTCGGGCGCCGGCGACACCACCATCGCGGCGCTTGGCCTGGCCCTGGCCGCCGGAACGCCGATGGACCAGGCCATCGAGTTCGCCATGCTCGCCTCTGGCGTCGCCGTGGGTAAGGCGGGCACCGCCACCGTCCTGCCCGAGGAACTGATCGAGGCCTCGCTGACCGCCCACATGGCGCCCGCCGAGGGCAAGATCGTCACGCCCCAGCGGATGGCCGACGAGATCGCCCGCTGGCGCGCCAAGGGGCTGCGGGTGGGCTTCACCAACGGATGCTTCGACATCCTGCACCGTGGCCACGTCACCTATCTCAACCAGGCCAGATCCTGGTGCGACCGGCTGGTGGTGGGGCTCAACTCCGACCGCTCGGTGAAGGCGCTGAAGGGGGAGGGGCGACCGGTCAACGACCTGGAGGGCCGGGCCATGGTGCTGGCGGGTCTTGGCGCCGTGGACCTGGTGGTGCCCTTCGATGAGGACACCCCCATCAAGCTGATCGAGGCCGCCAAGCCTGAAATCCTCATCAAGGGCTCCGACTATTCGGAGGACCAGGTGGTGGGCGGCGACCTGGTGAAGTCCTGGGGCGGGGAGGTCCGCCTGGCCCAGATTGTCGACGGCTATTCCACCACCGCCGCCATCGCCCGCATGACCGCCAAGGAACCGACATGACCCGTCGTATCGCCTTCGTCACCGGCGGGGCCGGCTTCATCGGCTCCAACATCGTCGCCAAGCTGGCGGAAGATCCCACCCTGGACGTGGTGGTCTGCGACTGGCTTCAGGAAGCCGAGCTCGGCAAGTGGCGCAACATCGCCAAGCACCCGATCGGCGACTTCGTGGCGCCGGAAGACATGTTCGAATGGCTGGAGAAGCGCTGGCGCGACATCGAGATCGTCATTCACATGGGCGCCATTTCGTCGACCACCGAGCCCGACGCCGACAAGATCATCCACAACAACTTCACGCTCAGCCGCGACCTGTTCCGCTGGTGCGCGGACCGCCAGCGGCGGTTCATCTACGCCTCCTCGGCGGCCACCTACGGCGATGCGACCGCCTTCGACGACAAGGATGATCTTCAGTCCCTGGCCGCCCTGCGGCCGCTGAACGCCTACGGCTGGTCCAAGGCGCTGTTTGATCTCTTCGCCGCGCGTCAGGCGGCCCGCGACTACGCTCCGCCGCAATGGGTGGGGCTGAAGTTCTTCAACGTCTACGGGCCCAACGAGGAGCATAAGCACTCGATGAAGTCGGTGGCCTCGCAGATCTGGCCCAAGGTCGCCGGCGGCCAGTCGGTGCAGCTCTTCAAGTCCTATCGCGAGGGCATCGCCGACGGCGGCCAGACCCGCGACTTCGTCTATGTCCGCGACGTCGCCGACGTGGTGGCCTGGCTCAGCGCATCCGAACAGGTGAACGGGGTCTACAACCTTGGCTCCGGAACCGCGCGGACCTTTGAGGACATGGCCAAGGCGGTGTTCGCCGCCGCCGGCAAGCCGGCCCAGATCGAATACACCCCCATGCCGCCCGCCATCCGCGACAAGTACCAGTACTTTACCGAGGCCAAGATGGACCGCCTGAAGGCCGCCGGCTTCAACCAGCCGATGACGGCGCTGGAGGACGGCATCACCGACTATGTCCGCAACTACCTGTCCCAGCCCGATCCCTACAGGTAGGCGATGGCGGAGCGTCCCAAGGGCTTCAAGCGGACGGTGAGCGCGGCGGTCGTCGTGGTTCTGGCCCTTGTGGTCATGGCCGCCTTCGTCTGGCGTGACGACATCGCCAGCAACGCCCTGGATCCCAAGGAGCCGTTCCAGACCTACCGGCCGCCAGCGGCGCCCGACTACACGCGCCGCGCCGCCTGGGCCCTGTTGCCCGCCCACCCCGAGGTCTGGACCACGGCCGATCCAGCCGCCGACGTCTTCTTCGTTGGGCCCACCAGCTATGACGGCGGCTCCCACTGGAACAGCCCCATCGACGACGTCCAGGCCGACAAGTTCTTCCGGCGTGTCGTGGCGCCGAACTATGCGGGGCCCTTCGTCCGCGTCGGCCGCCTGTTCGCCCCGCGCTACCGCCAGGCCAGCCTTTACACCCTGCTGACCCTGCGCGAGGACGCCCGCGACGCCCGCCGTTTCGCCTATGCCGACGTGGCCGCCGCTTTCCGCCAGTACCTCGCCGCCGACAACAAGGGCCGGCCCTTTATCATCGTGGGTGTGGAACAGGGCGGCACCCTGGCCTCGCGCCTGATCGCCGACGAAGTCATCCGCGACCCTTCGGTCCGGGCCCGGCTGGCGGCGGCCTACCTCATCGAGACCGTGGTTTCCGCCGACGCCCCGCCGCTGACGCCCTGCGCTGGACCAAGGCAGGCCGGCTGCCTCGCCGCCTGGGCCTCGGCCTTCGAGCATGACGTCGAGCGGGTCCAGGCCTTGAAGGACCGCTCCCTGATCTGGGACGCGAACGGCGAGCTGGAGCACATCTCGGGCCGCACGCCGCTGTGCTTCAATCCGCTGCTCGGCGCGGTCTCCAACGCCCCTGCGCCCGCCAAGCTGAACCTGGGGGCGGCCAACGCCACCGGTCTGGAGTGGGGGGCGCGGCCCGCTTTCCTGACCCGCCAGGTCTCCGCCAGGTGCGAGGACGGCATCCTGCGGGTGTCACGGCCCAAGCCCAAGATGCTGAAGAGCGCCGGCTCCTGGGCCGATAAGCGCAAGGTTCCGGGCTACAACCTCTTCTACGGCGACCTCGAGGCCGACGCGAAGCGGAGGGTCGCGGCCCTGACCTTGAGCCCGGGCTTCGTACGGCCGGCTCCGCCCATCACCGAGGTGCGGGCGGTGAAGGTGTCGCGGGTGCATCGGATCGACCGGTAGCTAACCCGCGTCCTTCAGCGGCGAACTGGCCCGCCAATCGAACAGCTCCTGCAGGACCCGCAGCGCCTTGCCGCGCTCGCTGGTCAGCTCCGGGTCACGGCCGATGATCAGCCGCGCGTCGTCGCCGGCCGCTGCGATCAGGTCCCGATGGGCGAAGGGATCGGCGAACACATAGTCGGGGAAGCCGCTCTGGCGCAGGCCGAGCGCGTCGCCGCCGCCCCGTAGCTCCAGGTCGGTCTCGGCGATCAGGAAGCCGTCGTCGGTGCGCCGCAGGATATCCAGGCGCCTCTGGGCGGTCTCCGACAGCGGCGGATCGTAGAGCAGCACGCACGAGCTTTCGCGCCGCCCACGCCCGACTCGGCCGCGCAGCTGGTGCAGTTGGGCCAGTCCGAAGCGCTCGGCCTGTTCGATGACCATGATGGTGGCGTTGGGGACGTTGACGCCCACCTCCACCACCGTCGTGGCCACCAGCACCTTGATCCGGTTGTCGGCGAAGTCGGCCATCACGGCGTCCTTCTCCGGCCCGGTCATCTTGCCATGCACCAGGCCGACGCCGTCGCCGATCGTGGCGCGCAGTTCGATGGCCCGCTGCTCGGCGGCCTTCAGGTCCACCAGCTCCGACTCCGAAACCAGCGGGCAGATCCAGAAGGCCTGGGCGCCGCCGGCGACCGCCTCGCGCAGGCGGGCCTCCACCTCGTCCACCCGCGTCATGGGCGCCGCGCGGGTCGCCACCGGCGTGCGGCCGGGCGGCTTCTCGTCGATACGGCTGACGTCGAGGTCGCCATAGACGGTGAGTTCCAGGGTGCGGGGGATCGGCGTCGCCGACATGGCCAGCAGGTGGACCGACCGCCCCTTGGCCTGCAGCAGCTGGCGCTGGGCCACGCCGAACCGGTGCTGCTCATCGACGACGGCGAGCTGCAGCCCCTGGAAATGCACCTCCGCCTGGAAGAGCGCGTGGGTGCCCACCGCCACCTGGGCCGCGCCGCTGGCGATGGCCCGCAGCTTTTCCGCGCGTGCCGCCCCCTTGTCGCGGCCCGTCAACAGCACACAGGTGATCCCATGGGCGGCGAGGGGGCCTGACAGGGTCTCATAGTGCTGGCGGGCCAGGATTTCGGTCGGCGCCATCAGAGCGCACTGGCCGCCGGCCGCCGCGACATCGGCGATGGCCAGCATCGCCACCACGGTCTTGCCTGAGCCGACGTCCCCCTGCAGCAGGCGGCTCATGCGTTCGCCCTGGGCGAAGTCGTGGCGCACGTCGGCCAGGGCGCGCTCCTGGGCGCCGGTCAGCTTGAAGGGCAGATCGGCGACGATGGCGGCCGCCTTGGGTCCCGGCGCGATCCTGTCGGCGGGTTCGGCGCGGCGGTCGGCCTTGCGCTGGGCCATGGCCAGTTGGTGGGCCAGCAATTCGTCATAGGCCAGGCGGCGCAGATGGGCCGCCGTCGGCAGGAGGTCGCCCTCGCTGGCCGGGGCGTGCAGGCGCTCCAGGGCCTCGCGCCATGTGGGGAAGCCACCCTTGGCCATCCAGGCGGGGTCCTGCCACTCGGGCAGGTCGGCGGCCTGGGTCAAGGCCTGCAGGGCCAGCTTGCGCACCGTGCGGGCGGGCAGGCCGGCGGTGGCCGGGTAGACGGTCTCCACCTCCGGGATCTCGTCGGCCTTGTCGGGCGCCACCAGATAGTCCGGATGGCTGATCTGCCACTCCGAGCCGAACCGCTCAACCTTGCCCGAGACGATCCGCTTGGCGCCCACCGGGTTCTTCTCGGCGACCGCGTGCCCGAAGCTGCCGAAATAGACCAGGGTCAGGAAGCCCGAGCCGTCGAAGGCGCGGATTTTCCACGGCTGTTGCGGGCTGCGCGGCTTCTGATGCTCGTCGATCTCGACGGTGAAGGTCTGAACCTCGCCCTCGATCGCGGTGTTCACCGTGGCGGGGCGGCGGCGCACCAGGGCGTGGGGCGCCAAGAACAGCACGTCGCGCACGATAGGGCCGGCCAGCTTCTCCAGCAGGGGCGCAACCCGCGAGCCCACACCCTTCAGCGTGGTCACCGGGGCGTAGAGGGGAAACAGAATCTCGGGCCGCATGGCGCGATCATAGCGTGAAGCTGGACGCCCGCCGCGACCCATGATGATCTCCCGCCGACCTTTGGGGGAAGATATCTATGCGCAATCTGTGGACCGCCGTTGCCCTGGCCGCCTTGCTGGCTGCGTGCAACCAGTCATCGAGCGCTAGCGGGGAGAAGGCGACTTCCGACTCGGGCTTCGTCCCGCCGGTCGAGCCCGCCGCAGCGACCCCGACCCCGACCCCGGCCGGCTTCAGCCACGTGAAGGGCGAGGACCTGTTCGGCTACTACATGCCCGTGACCGAGGTGAAGGTCGGCAACTTCCGGCTGGAGAACGTGACCTTCGCGCCTGAGGACGACTTCAACAAGTGGGAGGCCGGTGAGCAGGGCGGCCCCTGGGGACCGATCATGTTCGATTTTGTAGATGTCACCTCGCAGAAGGGTGAAAACGAACTCGGCCAGCCCAACTACACCAAGACGATCCGCGTCCTGCCGACCAGCTACAAGATAGGCGGCGGCAATCTGCAGTTCACAGGCACGGACGTCACCCTGGGCCAGATCCAGTTCGACGGGACCATCGACACCGCGGCGCTCAAGCGGGCGCGCGCCGGCGAGCAAGGTGCTGAAACCGAGACCGTGCTTCGGACCGGCCTTTCCATCGGCGGCAAGCCCTTCAAGAACCTGTCCTTCACCTGGTACGGCGGCGACTGACGACAGGGGCCTGAGCGTGACGGGCGCCTGAACCGGCATCCACTTCAGGCTGTCACGCTCTGAACGCTGGCGTCGGGAGACGGGCCGCCCTATATCGGCCCGTCCACATGTCGATAGATGATACCCGCCTGCGAAAACTGAAGTTCCGTGCGTGGCACAGGGGCTTCAGGGAAGCGGACCTCATTCTGGGGCCGTTCGCGGACACCCATGCCCACGAACTGTCGCCGCAGGACCTCGACCTCTTCGAGGTGCTGCTCGAGCAGCCGGACCACGACCTCTACGAGTGGATCATGGAGCGGGCCGACATTCCGGCGGAATTCGACGGCTCGCTGCTGAACCAGATCAAGGCCTTCCGGTTCAAGGTTCATGAGATCCGTGGCGACGAACATGGCGGCTGACGGTTCGCGCGCGCCCAGCGCGGCGGACCACCGCCGTATCGCCACCGACCCCGGCCGCCTCGACCTGATCGGCGCGCCCGAGGGTTTCGACGCCCTGATCATGGCCGATATTGTGCGCGCCCGGGGCGGCCTGTCGGTCTTCGTGGCTCGCGACGGCTCTCGGCTCTCGGCCTTCATTGACGCGTTCAGGTTCTTCGCCCAGGGCATCGAGGTGCTGCAGTTCCCGTCCTGGGACTGCCTGCCCTATGACCGCACTGGTCCGTCGCCCGGCGTCGCGGCCCAGCGGATGACCACGCTCGCGCGCCTCGCCCACGGCCTGGACGCCAAGAAGCCGACCCTGCTGGTCACCACCACGCCCGCCCTGATGCAGCGCGTCCCGCCCAAGGACGTGGTCCAGGGCGCGGCCTACTCAGCCCGCACCGGCAATGTGGTCGAGATCGCCGACCTGGAGCGCTACTTCGCGGTCAACGGCTATGCGCGGGCCTCGACGGTCTCCGAGCGCGGCGAGTTCGCCATTCGTGGCGGCGTCATCGACGTCTTTCCGCCCAACGCCGAGGAGCCGGTGCGCCTGGACCTGTTCGGCGACACCCTGGAATCCATCCGCGGCTTTGACCCGGACACCCAGCGCTCCACCCGCCAGCTCAAGGAGGTCAGCCTCCTGCCGGTCAGCGAGGCCCTGCTGGACAAGGACTCCATCTCGCGCTTCCGCCGCAGCTATGTGGAGGCCTTCGGGGCCCCCGGCGGGGACCCGCTCTATGAGACGGTGAGCGGCGGCGGCCGACGGGCCGGCATGGAGCACTGGCTGCCCCTGTTCTATCCGTCGATGGCCACCCTGTTCGACTATCTGCCGGGTTCGGCCCTGATCGGCGTCGATCACCTGGCCAGCCAGGCTCGCGACGAGCGGCTGGCCATGATCGCCGACGCCTACGACGCCCGCGCGCAGGCCGACCGCAAGGTCCACTACCACCCGCTGGAGCCCGACCGCCTCTATCTCTCCGCCGAGGAATGGCGCGCGCGCCTGGCCGAACGCGCCACCCGCCAGTTCTCCGCCTTCCAGGAGGCCGGGGGCGAACTGGTGGTGGACATGGGCGCCCGCCAGGGCCGCACCTTCATCGCCGAGCGCCAGCAGGACTCGGTGAACCTGTTCGAGGCCACTGCAGCCCACGCGCAAGCCTTAGCTGCGTCGGGGAAACGTGTGCTGTTCGCCTCCTGGTCGGAGGGCTCGTCAGAGCGTCTCGGCGTCATGCTGGCCGACCACGGCCTGAAAAACGTCAGCCAGGCGCCCTATTGGGACGCCGCCAAGGCCGCCAATCCGAAGTTCCCGCAACGGGTCGTCCTGCCGCTGGAGAGCGGTTTCGAGACTGACACCCTGGCGGTCATCTCCGAAACCGACATCCTGGGCGACCGCCTGGCCCGGCCGCGCCGCAAGCGCCGGGCGTCCAACTTCCTGGCCGAGGCCTCGTCGCTCAGCCCCGGCGACCTCGTGGTCCACATCGACCACGGCATCGGGCGCTATGAGGGCCTGAAGACCCTGTCGGTCCAGGGCGCCCCCCACGACTGCCTGGAGCTGCAATACGGCGCCGAGGCGAAGCTCTACCTGCCGGTCGAGAACATCGACCTGCTGACCCGCTATGGCTCGGAGGGCGACGGCGTCCAGCTGGACCGCCTGGGCGGCGCGGCCTGGCAGGCGCGCAAGGCCAAGGCCAAGGAACGCCTGCGCGACATGGCCATCGGCCTGATCCAGATCGCAGCGGCCCGCGCCACGCGCACCACCGATCCGGTCGATCCGCCGCATGGGGTGTTCGACGAATTCTGCGCCCGCTTCCCCTACGAGGAGACCGACGACCAGCTCTCGGCCATCGGCGACATCCTCGAGGATCTCAGCGCCGGCAAGCCCATGGATCGCCTGATCTGCGGGGACGTGGGCTTCGGCAAGACCGAGGTGGCCCTGCGCGCCGCCTTCGTGGTGGCCATGAGCGGCCAGCAGGTGGCCATCGTCGCCCCCACCACCCTGCTGGCCCGCCAGCACTACAAGACCTTCACCGAACGCTTCCAGGGCTGGCCCATCAAGGTCACCCGCCTGTCGCGCCTGGTGCCGCCCAAGGAAGCCGCCGAGACCCGCGAGGCGCTCAAGAACGGCGAGGTGGAGATCATCGTCGGCACCCACGCGGTGCTGTCCAAGCAGGTGGGCTTCAAGAACCTCGGCCTGGTGATCGTCGACGAGGAGCAGCACTTCGGGGTCAAGCACAAGGAGAAGCTCAAGGAGCTTCGCGCCGACGTGCACATGCTGACGCTGACCGCCACGCCGATCCCTCGAACCCTCCAAATGTCGCTCAGCGGCATCCGGGAGATGTCGATCATCGCCACCCCGCCGGTGGACCGTCTGGCGGTGCGCACCTACGTCACCCCCTTCGACCCCATCGTCATCCGCGAGGCCCTGCTGCGGGAGAAGTACCGTGGCGGCCAGGCCTATTACGTGGTCCCGCGCATCTCCGACCTGACCGAGCTGGAACGCTTCCTGCGCGAGCAGGTGCCCGAGGTCCGCTACGTCGTCGGCCATGGCCAGATGGCGCCGACCCAGCTGGAAGACGTGATGAGCGCCTTCTACGAGGGCCAGTACGACGTGCTGCTGTCGACCACGATCGTCGAGAGCGGCCTGGATATTCCCACCGCCAACACCCTGATCATCCACCGCGCCGACATGTTCGGCCTGGCCCAGCTCTACCAGCTGCGCGGCCGGGTCGGCCGGGCCAAGGCGCGCGCCTACGCCTACATGACGACGCCCGCCGAAAAGCAGATCACCATCTCGGCCGAGCGCCGCCTGAAGGTGCTGCAGTCCCTCGACAGCCTGGGCGCCGGCTTCCAGCTGGCCAGCCATGACCTGGACCAGCGCGGCGGCGGCAACCTGCTGGGCGAGGAACAGTCGGGCCACATCCGCGAGATCGGCGTCGAGCTGTACCAGCAGATGCTGGAGGACGCGGTCAATGACCTGAAGGAACTGGCCGGCAAGGGCGAGGGCGCCGCCGATCGGGGCTGGTCGCCTCAGATCAACACTGGCGCCGCCGTGCTGATCCCCGAGGACTATGTCCCCGACCTGCACGTGCGCCTGTCGCTCTATCGCCGCCTGTCCGACGCCGAGAAGTCCGGTGACCGCGAGGCCCTGGCCGCCGAGATGATCGACCGCTTCGGCCCCCTGCCGCCGGAAGCCGGCCAGCTGTTGAAGGTGGTGGCCATCAAGGGCCTCTGCCGCGAGGCCAATGTCGCCAAGATCGACGTGGGGCCCAAGGGCGCCGTGGTCACCTTCCGCAACGAGGACTTCCCCAACCCCATGGGGCTGATGGCCTTCGTCACCAAGAACCAGGTCGCCTGGAAGGTCCGCCCCGACAACAAGGTCGTGGTGCGCGGCGAGTGGGAAACCCCCGAACAGCGGCTCAACGCGGCTGAGCGGGTTCTGAGTGAGCTGGCCAAGCTGGCCGGGGCTGCGGCCGCGACGTAGGGAGGTCACTTGGCATGACGCGATCTCCCAATCTGTCGAACAGGTCAGTGATTCTTGTTGCGGTGCTTGGGTTGTCCGGCTGCCAAAGCGCCGGCTCTCCGTACAGACACACCTATCATGAGAGCGATCCTGGCAAGTGCGCGGAAGTCGCCCAAGGCGCTCTCCTCCATGCTGTCCTGAAGAAGATGCGGGAGGACGGGAGCTGCGACGTCGCGTGGATGGATAACTGACGGCTCGCGAGGTGGGTTAGCTGTCGTTTCCAAGAAGGTTGTTCACACGCTGCCATGGTGTGAGACCGGCGATGCCGGAGTGGGGTCTGTGGAGATTGTAGGTTCTGGTCCAGGGCTCGATGGCCTGGGCCCGCTCGGCTGAGGATCGATAGGGCCTTGCGTAGGCCCATTCCCGCAGGCTGGTCTGGATGAAGCGTTCGGCCTTGCCGTTGGTCCGAGGCGTGTAAGGTCGGGTCCGGACGTGGCGGGCTCCGGCCTCGGCCAGGGCCTTGGCGAAGAGCTTGGAGCGATAGGCTGAGCCGTTGTCGGTCATCACCCGCGCGACGGTGACGCCGTGGCGGGCAAGCCAGGCCAGGGCGCGCTCCAGGAAGGCTGTGGTGTCCTCCTCGCGCTCGCTCTCCAGGATCTCGGTGTAGGCCAGGCGCGAGGCGTCATCGACGCAGACATGCAGGAAGTCCCAGCCGGCCTTGCGCGAGCGGCCTTTGCGACGGTCGCCGGTGACCCGGTGGCCCTCGATGTCGAAGCGGCCCAGCTTCTTGATGTCCAGATGGATCATCTCCCCGGGCAGGGCTCGCTCATAGCGCAGGATCGGGATCGGCGGCTCGAGGCTCTTCAGACGTCCCAGCCCCAGCCTGCGCAACACCAGGCCGACCGTCGAGCGCGCCATGCCCAGACGTCCGGCGATCGCCGCGCCGGTCAGCCGGTCACGCCGCAGGGCTTCGATCTCGCAGACACGCGCGGCGTCCACTCTGCGTGGACATCGTCTCGGCGCCGAGCTGCGGTCCTGATGCCTTCGCTCGCCCCCGAGACGATGCCGGGCCAGCCACTTGTGGGCCGTCCGACGAGATATCCCCGCAGCGGCCGACGCGGCCTTCACCGTCCAACCACTCGCCACACGATCGGCCAGCAAGGCTCGACCCGACGGCGTCAGACGGGCATTCTTATGGACGTTCATCCGGGGTCTCCCGGTTAGAGGTTGGAGCTTCGCAACCCCACTCTCTCAACCCGATCCCGGGTGAACAACCTTCATAGCTTCGACA
>NZ_JAUYAF010000017.1 GCF_030693625.1 Phenylobacterium sp. | reverse complement strand
TCATCCTCAGCTCAATAGCTCAGGGGTTAGCGGTCCCTCCACCGACAGTCCGCCTGGCGCGCCAACGCCAGGCGGACGTCCCGGAAGACAGCCACAATCTAGCACCACCCCAACAGACAAGGGGTCACGCTCCCCTCTCCGATGATCCTGCAACGCCCTAACCCGAGAAGCCCATTGACCCCTCATCCGACCCTGCTCCGCAGGGCCACCTTCTCCCGCAAGGGGAGAAGGAAAGCGCGATTTCGTCAGCGCTTCCACACCGCCTTGAGCGCGGCGTCGCGGCCGCAGCCGATCTTGTAGGCGTTGTAGGCCGCCGGGTTCTTCCTGGCGTAGTCCTGGTGATAGGCCTCGCCCATGTGGAAGGTGGCGGCGGGCAGGATCTTGGTGGCCACCGGCTTGCCCAGCTCCTTGGCCACCTGGGCCTTCACCGCCTCGGCGGTCGCGCGCTCGGCGGCGTCCTCCACGAAGACGGCGGTGCGGTAGGACGGGCCCTGGTCGCAGATCTGGCCGTTGGGATCGGTGGGGTCGATGTTGTGGAAGAAGGTGGCCACCAGCCGGGAGTAGCTGGTCTGGCTGGGGTCATAGGTGACCTGGATCGCCTCCAGGTGGCCCTGGTGGTTCTGGTAGGTGGGGCGGCTCGAGGCGCCGCCGGAATAGCCGACGACGACGGACTTCACCCCCTTGGCATGCTCCATCGCGTGCTCGGCCGACCAGAAGCAGCCGCCGGCGAAGACCGCGGCGCGCAGCGGGCCGGCGGCGGGGGCGGCGTTGGCCAGCAGCAGGCTGGCGGCGGCGACGGCGGCGAAGAGGGGCTTGTTCATGGGTCTGCCTTGGTTGTCCTGTGAAGACATACGCAAGCCAGGACCCGGAGGTTTCACCCGGTCAGGCGAGCGCCACCTCGAACCTGGCTTCGGTCTTGGCGGTGATCTCCTCCAGCGTGACGCCGTCGGCCAGGGCCGTGAGGGTGAGCGGCGCCTTGCCGCGGGCGATATCGAAGACGCCGAGGTCGGTGATCAGCAGGTCCACCACCCGCGCCCCGGTGAGCGGCAGGGTGCAGGCGGTGAGCAGCTTCGGCGCGCCGGACTTCTCCACGTGGTCCATGACGACGACGACGCGCTTGACGCCGGCCACCAGGTCCATGGCCCCGCCCATGCCCTTCACCACCTTGCCCGGCACCATCCAGTTGGCCAGGTCGCCGGTCTGCGAGACCTGCATGCCGCCGAGGATCGACAGCGCGATGTGGCCGCCGCGGATCATGGCGAAGCTATCGGCGCTGGAGAAATAGGAGCTCTCCGGCAGCTCGGTGATGGTCTGCTTGCCGGCGTTGATCAGGTCGGCGTCCTCCTCACCCTCGTAAGGGAAAGGACCCATGCCCAGCATGCCGTTCTCGCTCTGCAGGGTGACGCTCATGCCGGCCGGGATGTAGTTGG
Organism: Phenylobacterium sp.; assembly: GCF_030693625.1. Taxonomy (GTDB): domain Bacteria; phylum Pseudomonadota; class Alphaproteobacteria; order Caulobacterales; family Caulobacteraceae; genus Phenylobacterium; species Phenylobacterium ferrooxidans. The sequence goes on along the minus strand of NZ_JAUYAF010000017.1, from coordinate 10,382 downwards.
CCACCAGGGTCGGGATGCCGATGCCGAGGTTCACATAGAAGCCGTCGCGCAGCTCCTGGGCGGCGCGGGCCGCCATCTGTTCGCGGGTCCAGGCCATCAGGCGCTCGCCTTTTCTTCGCGGGGCCGCGTGGTGACGCGTTCGATCCGCTTTTCGTATTTCGCGCCGGCGACGATCGAGTCGACGAAGATGCCGGGCGTGTGGATGTTGTCCTTGTCGAGGCTTCCCACCGGCACCAGCTGCTCGACCTCGGCGACGGTGACCTTGCCGGCGGTGGCCATCATCGGATTGAAGTTCCGCGCGGTCTTCCGGTAGATCAGGTTGCCCGCGGCGTCGCCCTTCCAGGCTTTCACGATGGCCAGGTCGGCGGTGAGGCCGCGCTCCATGACATAGAGCTCGCCGTCGAACTCGCGCACCTCCTTGCCCTCCGCCACCAGGGTGCCGACCCCGGTCTTGGTGAAGAAGGCCGGGATGCCGGCGCCGCCGGCGCGGATGCGTTCGGCCAGCGTGCCCTGGGGATTGAACTCCAGCTCCAGGTCGCCCGAGAGATAGAGCTGCTCGAACAGCTTGTTCTCGCCGACATAGGACGAGATCATCTTCCTGATCTGGCCGCTCTCCAGCAGGACGCCGAGGCCAAAGCCGTCGATCCCGCAGTTGTTGGAGATCACGGTGAGGCCCTTGGTCCCGCTCTCGCGGATCGCCGCGATCAGGTTTTCCGGGATGCCGCAGAGGCCGAAACCCCCGGCCATGATGGTCATGCCATCGAACAGGCGCCCCGCCAGGGCGTCGACGGCGGATTTCTGTGTCTTGTCAGCCATGAACGCCCATTACGCCGCACTGCAACATTTGGGAACCGCGCATTCGGTTTTCGGGTGCACAAAACCGGGAACGCCGGTTCATAGTCGCGCCATGTCGCATCATGAACCGAGGGCCGCCCGATGAACGGCCAGGGACTGCTGATCCAGGCGCTGGTCTATCTGACCGCCGGCGTCGTCTCCGTACCGATCGCCAAGCGCATCGGCCTGGGCTCGGTGCTGGGCTATCTGATCGCCGGGGTTATCGTCGGGCCCTTCCTGCTGGACCTGGTGGGGGAGCCCGCCGACGTCATGAAGTTCGCCGAGTTCGGCGTGGTGATCCTGCTGTTCCTGATCGGGCTGGAGGTTCGGCCGGCCCTGCTGTGGCGGATGCGGACGGCGATCTTCGGCCTGGGCGGCGGCCAGATGGCCGGGACCACCCTGGCGATGGCCGCGGCGGGCCTGGCGCTCGGCCTCGACTGGCGCACGGCGCTGGCGGCCGGCGCGGTGCTGGCCCTGTCCTCCACCGCCATCGTGCTGGCCAATCTCGAGGAAAAGGGCCTGCGCCAGGGGACCCTCGGCGAGGCGGTGTTCGGGGTGCTGCTGTTCCAGGACCTGGCGGTGATCCCGCTGTTTGCTCTGCTACCCCTGCTGGCGGTGACGGCGCCGGTTCACGAGGCGGCGGCGGCGGCCGGTCACGGCGCCAGCCTGCTGGACGCCATGGGCCTGCCCGGCTGGGCCAAGGCGCTCGCCATCCTCGGCGCGGTGGCCGCGGTGATCGGGGGCGGTCGCTATCTCGTGCGGCCGGTGTTCCGCTTCATCGCCCAGGCGCGCCTGAGGGAGATCTTCACCGCTACGGCCCTGCTGCTGGTGGTGGCCGTCGCGGCCCTGATGCAGACCGTGGGCCTGTCGCCGGCGCTCGGCGCCTTCCTGGCCGGGGTGGTGCTGGCCGAGAGCGAGTTCCGGCGCGAGCTGGAGACCGACATCGAGCCGTTCCGCGGCCTGCTGCTGGGCCTGTTCTTCATCACCGTGGGGGCCGGTCTCGACTTCTCGGTGATCGCCCGCCAGCCGGCGCTGCTGATCGCCCTCGTGATCGGCATGATGGTGCTGAAGGCGGTCGCCATGTTCGGGGTGGGCGCGCTCTTCCGCATGCCGCGCCGGGAGGCGGGCGCCACGGCGGTGTCCCTGGCCCAGGGCGGCGAGTTCGCCTTCGTCTTGCTGGGCTTCACCGTGGCGGCCGGGGTCATCGATCCCCAGCTCTCCAAGCTGCTCTCGGCGGTGGTGGCGCTCTCCATGGCCTTCACGCCGCTGGCCTTCCTGGCCTACGAGAAGCTGGTGCTGAGCCGCGAGGCGGGGCCGGGCGCGGAGCCGGAGCACATCCCCTATGACGAGGGCGAGCCCGAGGTGATCGTCGCGGGCTTCGGACGGTTCGGTCAGATCGCGGCGCGCCTGCTGATCGCCAACGACTTCAATGTGGTGACCCTGGACTCCAGCATCGAGCAGATCGAACTGCTGCGGGCGTTCGGCCGCAAGGTCCACTATGGCGACGCCAGCCGTATGGACCTGTTGCGCACCGCCGGCGCCGAGAAGGCCCGCCTGCTGATCGTGGCCATCGACGACAAGGACAAGGCCGTGGAGCTGGTGGAGGCCGCCAAGCTGGCCTTCCCGAACCTGACCATCCTCTCGCGGGCCTGGGACCGGCGGCACGCCTATGACCTGCTGGCCCACGGCGCCGACGACGTGGAGCGCGAAAGCTTCGAGGGCAGCCTGGCCATGGGCAAGCGCGCCCTCATGCGCCTGGGCTTCAGCGAGCGCCGCGCGGTCGGCGCGGCCGCCGCCTTCCGCAAGCTGGACCGCAAGCTGTTCGAGACGCTGGCGCCGGCCTATGGCCAGGAGGAGAACTATGTCCTGGCCAGCCGCGACTCCACCGAGACCATGGAGCGGCTGCTGAACGCCGAGATGCGTCGGGTGGGCGCCGAAGAGGAAGTGAACGACGAGCTCCCCTTCCCCGCCAGACGGGTGGAGAAGGATCGCCAGCCGGTGTAAGGGGCGGACCATGACCCAAGCCGCCATCACCCCCGTCTCCTTCAAGGCCTTCGGCGCCGACTTCGAAGCCTTCTCCCAGGCGCTCGGCGACAGCTTCGCCCGCTACGGGTTCGCGGTGATCTCCGACCACGGCCTGCCAGACGCCAGGATCGCCGCGGCGACCGACGCCACCAAGGCCTTCTTCGCCCAGCCCGACGACGTGAAGGCGCGCTACGTGGTGGGGGTCGGCGGTCAGCGCGGCTACACCCCCTTCGGCATCGAGACCGCCAAGGACGCGGCCCATTTCGACCTGAAGGAGTTCTGGCACATGGGGCGCGACCTGCCGCCCGGCCATCCCTATCAGGAGGTGATGCCGCCGAACGTCTGGCCGGTGGAGGTTCCCACCTTCGTCTCCGACGTGGCCTGGCTGTACGACGCCCTGGACGAGCTGGGGATCAAGGTCCTGGAGGCCATCGCCACCTATCTGAAGCTGGACCGCCACTTCTTCGATCCCACGGTGAACGACGGCAATTCGGTGCTGCGCCTGCTGCACTATCCGCCGGTCCCCAAGGACGGCCCCAACATCCGGGCCGGGGCGCACGAGGACATCAATGTCATCACCCTGCTGCTTGGAGCAGAAGAGGCTGGGCTGGAGGTGCTGGACCGCGACGGCCAATGGCTTGCGATCAATCCGCCCGCGGGCTCGGTGGTGGTCAATATCGGCGACATGCTGCAGCGCCTGACCAACCACCGCCTGCCGTCCACGACCCACCGGGTGGTGAACCCGGCGCCGGAGCGTCGCGGCTTCCCGCGCTACTCGACGCCCTTCTTCCTGCACTTCAACCCGGACTACGAGATCGCGACCCTGGCCTCGTGCGTCGATGCTCAGCACCCCGACCGCTATCCCGCGCCGATCACCGCCGACGCGTTCCTGAAAGAGCGCCTGCGCGAGATCAAGCTGCTGTAGCTCTTCCCCTCTCCCGCTTGCGGGAGGCGATGGGCGCTCCAACCCGCCACCACACTCCTGCGTAGAATTCGGGCAGTCGGTTTTTGACGGTCACGGACATTTAACCCTTCGGCCCCATCGTCCCGACCACTGCTCAGGGGAGATGACATGGCCAAAAAGGACGGGGTTTCGCACGGCGAAACCGAACGTCTGGCCGCCGTCGGCGGACTGGACCTCGCGGAATTGAGGCCAACCCTGGCGCGTATCGCGCGCCTGGCGCAGGCCTATGCCAAGTCACCAAATTGCGACGTCGTCCTGCTGGAGGGCGAGCTGACCTGGCACGCCTCGCGGCGGGAAGGCTGGAACAGCCAGGTCCGCAGCCAGGAGTCCTTCGCCGCGGTCGCCCTGCAGTCCGACGACGTGCTGTGGATCGAGGACGCCAGCCAGGACCCCCGGTTCAAGAATCACCAGGGCGTCACCGGCGAGCTCGCCATCCGCTTCTGCGCCGGCGCGCCTATCCGCCTGCCCGACGGCCGTGGCGTGGGGGCGGTCATCGTCACCGACGCCAAGCCGCGGACCTTTGACCGCGATTTCGCCGACTATCTGATCGACCTGGCGGCCCTGGCCGCCGATGAGTGGAAGCGGCACCACGCCCGCGAGGACGTGGCCAAGGCGGCCGGCGAGGTGGCCGCCGCCCGCAGCATGATCTCCGCCTTCGTCCAGGCCGCGCCGGTGGCGCTCTGCATGGTCGACAAGGAGATGCGGGTCATCCAGGCCAGCCCCCGCTGGCGCGCCGAGCGCCAGAGTGAGGATGTGGCCGGCCAGAGCCTTTACGAGGCCTATCCCGACACCCAGCGCTGGGCGCCGGTCTACAACCGTTGCCTCAAGGGTCAGCAGGTGCAGCACGACCGGGTGCCGGTGAACCTGCCCGACGGACGGCACCTCTGGGCGCGGGTGGAGATCAATCCCTGGCGCGAGGCCAACGGCGAGATCGGCGGGCTGCTGATCATGTCCGTCGACGTCACCCGAACCGCCGACGCCCTGGAAGAGGCCAAGCGCAACGAGGAGCGGCTGAAGCTCGCCATGGAGATCGGCGAGCTGCGCATGTGGGAGATGGACTGGAAACGGCGCGAACTGAGCGGCGCCGGCTATCAGTCGCCCCAGGCCGGTGAGGTGGGCGGCTCCACCTACGAGGAGATGAACGCCGACATGTGGCGCAGTATCCACCCCGCCGACCGCGACGAGGCCAGGCGCGCCTGGGACGAATACATCGAAGGCGGCGCCCCGTTCCGGCAGGTCTACCGCATGCCCCAGAAGGAGGGTCCGCACCAGTGGCACTACTCCGCCTGCGAGGCGATCCGCGACCAACGCGGACGCATCGTCCGGGTGCTGGGGGTGCTGCGCAATATCGACAAGGAGAAGCGCGGCGAACTGGAGCTGGTGAAGGCCAAGGAAGAGGCCGAGACGGCCAACAAGGCCAAGAGCGAGTTCCTGGCCAATATGAGCCACGAGATCCGCACCCCCCTGAACGGGGTGATGGGGATCGCCGGCGCCCTGGCCCGCACAGAGCTCACCGCCGGCCAGGCCGAGATGGTCAACCTGATCGAGACCTCGGCCCAAACCCTGGAAGCCCTGCTGACCGACATCCTGGATCTCGCCCGCATCGAGGCCGGCCGCCTGGAGATTCGTCCCGAGCCCTTCGACATGGCCACCTCGGTCAATGCCTGCGCCTCGCTGTTCCATGCGAGCGCGGAGGCCAAGGACCTGAAGCTAACCGTCGAGGTCGATCCCTATGCCCAGGGCTCCTTCAACGGTGACGCGCCGCGGATCCGCCAGATCCTCACCAACCTGCTGGGCAATGCGGTGAAGTTCACCAGCGCCGGCGAGGTGAAGCTGACGGTCAAGGCGCGGCGCGACGAGACCTCCACCCACCTGACCTTCGAGGTCTCCGACACCGGCATCGGCTTTGACGAGGAGACCCGTCAGCGGCTGTTCGGACGTTTCCAGCAGGCGGACGGCTCCATCACCCGCAGGTTTGGCGGAACCGGTCTCGGGCTGGCCATCTCCCGCTCCCTGGCCGAGGCCATGGGTGGGACGCTCTCGGCGACCTCCATCCCCGGCGAGGGTTCGACCTTCGCGCTCGATCTGGAGCTGCAGCGCCGCCACGGCGCCGTCGACCTCTGGGGCGATCATGAGGCAAGCGCCGGCGAGGAGGCCGACCTCGACACCATGCGGGTGCTGCTGGCCGAGGACCACCCCACCAACCGCCGGGTCGTGGAGCTGATCCTGGGCGCGGCCGGCGTCGAGCTGACCTGCGTCGAGAACGGCGCCGAGGCGGTGGACGAGGCCGCCCGATCCAATTTCGACCTGATCCTCATGGACATGCAGATGCCGGTGATGGACGGCCTGACCGCCATCCGCGCCATCCGACGCCGCGAGGGCCGGGAGCACGCCCATCCGACCCCGATCTACACCCTGACCGCCAACGCCATGCCCGAGCACGCCAAGGCCTCGTCCGAGGCCGGCGCCGACGGCCACATCACCAAGCCCATCACCGCCGATGGCCTGCTGCGCGTCGTGGAGCAAGTGTGGACGGACAAGGTGGGCGCCGGCGTGGCCGCGGACGGACCGCAGGCGTTGAGCGCCTGACCTGGACCGCTCCTCCCGGCGAAGGCCGGGGCCCAGATGCATCCGCCGTATTCCGGATTTCCGGCTCAAGTCATGACTTACGATCTGGGTCCCGGCCTTCGCCGGGAGGAGCGGATTTGGGTCAGGTGAGCGTCGACTCCGCGAACGCCCGCATCGCCGTCGGCCGATACTCCGTGAACCCCGCAGCGGCGCGCTCGGCGCCGGGTGTGGTCTTCACAGCCTAGGCCGCAGCGGCGCGACGGTCGGGTTCCAGGGCCTCGTTGATGGCGCTCATCAGGCGTTCGGCCTTGATGGGCTTTTCCACCACCCCGTTCATGCCCTGGGCGATGTAGCCGGCCGCGTCCCAGGGATCGGCGTTGGCGGTCAGGGCCAGGATGGGGACAGCCCCGGCGGGACCGGCCAGGGCGCGGATGCGGCGGGTGGCGCCGACCCCGTCCAGCCTGGGCATGCGGATATCCATCAGGATCAGGTCGAACCGGCCCCCGGCGGCCGCGGTCACCGCCGCAAGCCCGTCCTCCACGCTCTCGGTGGTGGCGCCGAACATGTCGCAGAGGGTTTCAGCCACCAGGCGGTTGGTGGCGTTGTCGTCGACGATCAGGATGTGCAGGCCACCCTCGGCGGTGGCGGCGGCGCCCTGCGCCGGGTCCGCCTCGGAAGGCGCCGGCAGGTCGAAGAGCGGGATGGCGAAGTGGAGGCGCAGGCCGCCCGCCTTGTTGCGCGCCGCCCCGATGGTCCCGCCCATCTGCGCCACCAGCTCACTGCAGATGGAGAGGCCGAGCCCCGCGCCGCCGTGCTTCAGGCCCGACTCGGTCTGGCTGAACGGCTGGAAGATGCTGGCCAGCCGATCCTCCGGGACGCCGACGCCGGTGTCGGACACCTCGCCCTCCACCGCCAGGTGGACGCCCTCGCGACGAACGCGGAGCAGGACCTCGACGCCGCCGCTCTCGGTGAACTTCAGGGCGTTGCCGATCAGGTTGTTGAACACCTGCTTGATGCGGATTTCGTCCCCCAGGGCCCACTGGTCGGCGGGCCCGTCATAGTCGATGGCGAGGGAGAGGCCCTTGAGCTCGGCGCGCGCCCCCCAGAGCGTGGCCAGGTCGCCGGTGAGGCGGGAGAGCGCGAAGCTCTCCTCGTTCAGCTCCAGCCGGCCCGCATCGGCCCGCGACAGGTCCAGCGCGTCGGTGAGCAGCCGCAGCAGGGTCTCGCCGGAATCCTGGATGCCGCGGACATAGGGGATCAGCTCGGGCTGGGCCAACTTGCGCGCCAGGATGTCGGCGATGGCCAGGACGCCGTTCAGGGGGGTGCGGATCTCGTGGCTCATCACCGCCAGGAACTGCGACTTGGCGGTCAGCGCGGCCTGGGCCTCCAGCTTGGCGCGGTGCATGACGCCGGCCAGGGCCATCATCTCATCGGCATGGGCGCGGTTGGCGGCGCTAGTGGCCTGCAGCAGGGACAGGGCGCTGCCGACCCCGGCATAGAGGCCCACCTGCGTGACGATGAAGCCGCGCAGCAGCTCGGAGGGCCGTTCGGCCAGGACCTCGCCGCAGAAGGCGGCCACGTCGACGCAGCCCTCCACCACCAGGGGTTCGGCGTTCATCAGCAGGGAGATCGGTCGTCCGGCATAGAGGGCGCGGCCAAACTGGCCGGCCATGGCCAGGAAGAAGGCGGTGCGCTCCACCAGGCCCACCGGCCGCCGATCAGCGTCCACCACGGCGATGGCCAGGGCGTCGGGCTCGGCCTGGAAGCGCTCGTAAACCTGGGCGCCGGGGGTGTCGGGGGTGATGGGATCTGAAGGCTGGGCAAGGTCGAGAAGAACGCCGGACATGCAAGGCCTCGTACTTGGGGTATGCCAGCCCTAAGGTCGCGCCAACTAACGCGGAGTGAATCACGCGCGGCAAATACTCGAATTTTGCCCTGCAGTTCGTCGTATATTCGTCACATACCTGTCACTATTCGACGATCCTCAGTATAATCAGGCATAGATTCACTTTTCGCTGCGGCTGCGCCGTGAGGTTTCTTGAAGGTCCCGCGCGGGCGCGCCACGCGCCCAAGGCCAAACTACCCTCGCGTGGCGGAGATTCAGCGGCGCGGCGAGCTGTCGATGGGGTAGGCGCAATCAGGCTTGATGTGCTCTTCGCCGATAAGCCGCTCCAGGCGATCACGTTCCGGCAAATCGACCGTCCGATCCAGCACCTTCTGAAGGTGCGCGACGTTCAGTCTCTTGAGTTCAGCGGGCGACACGGGCAACTCCGGCCTCCCCCCCTTTTGACTAGGCGCGCATGGCGCGCAGATAGCCAGTCACCCTTTCCTCCGCCTCCAGACGGGGAGTGACTTGGACGACCTCAATCTGCTGCAAGCCGAGCCGAGCGCCATTTGCGCCACGGCAACCTTGACTGTTGCCGAGCCCGCGCGGTGGCCTAGGATGGCCCGGCCTCAACCCAAGGGGAGATTATGTCAGAGACTGTGTTCGGAACCCGGGCCTAACCGCCGACGACGGTTCCTGCTCTTGATGAGCGCCTGTTCGGCCCATGGCCCTTCGCCGTCCGCGCCAACGCGCGGGCGCGTCCTGTCATGCACAGTTCCGGACATCACCTTGAACATTTCCAAAGCGCAGCAACGCACGCTGCACGCCCTGGCCCAAGGCGGCCAGATCATCCTTGAACGCGACGCTGGCGGCGGCATCGTCGAAGCGACCTGCGTCAGCCGCGACGGCTGGCGCCTGGCCGACTGCGACCTGGCCGTCTTCAAGAGCCTGAAGAAGAAGCGGCTGATCGCCAGCCACAACGGACAGCCCTATCGGGTGACCCGCGACGGCCTGGTGAACCTGCGGGCCCAGCTGGACAACCGGACCTCAGTCCGCGGCTGGTAGCAGGCGTTTCTACTTGGTCGCGCTTCCGGACGGCGAACCGGCTTCCACTTCGCCTGGAAGCGCTCGGAGGAAATGGACGCGCGCGGCGCCGTAGTCGCGCGCGTCCAGCACCTCGAAGCCCTCGACGCTGAAGGCGGGCTCGGCCGAGCCGCGTTCGAAGACGATCAGCGCCTCGGGCGCCAGCCAGCCGCCGTCCCTCAGCTTGGCCAGCGCCACCTCCCCCAGCCCCTTGGCGTAGGGCGGGTCGAGGAAGGCGAGGTCAAAGGCGGGGCCATCGGCGCCCGGACGGGTCCCCAAGTCGACCGCCGAGCGGCGATGGACGCGGGTGCGGCCGAACAGGCCCATGGCATCGACGTTCTCCCGGATCGCGCCGCGGGCCGCCTCATCGGTCTCCACGAACAGGCAGAAGGCCGCGCCGCGCGACAGGGCCTCGAAGCCCAGAGCGCCGGAGCCGGCGAACAGGTCGATGACGCGCAGGTCCCGCAGGCCCTTCGACCAGGCGGCATGCTCCAGGATGTTGAACACCGCCTGGCGGGCGCGGTCGGAGGTGGGCCGGGTGGCGTCGCCGGCCGGGGTGACGATCGCCTTGCCTCGGAAGTCACCGGAAACGATGCGCATGAGGATACCCGTCTCTTGGGTGGAATGGAGTGTTGGCGAAGCGGGGCGGAAGACCGTGGCGCGGTGGCGGCGCCGAGCAGCTTAGCCGCGCCGCTTGGGACCGCCCTTTGGCGCCGGACCCGGCGGACGCGCGGGCGAGCCCTGCGGCCTTGATGACGACCGAGTGGGGCCGCGCGGGCCTGAAGGCCGCCCATCCGCCGGCGGAGATCCGGAACGCTTAGGTTTGAAGTCGCGCGGCGCGTCCTGGGCGGGGGGCTCGGCGTCGTGCGTCTTGCCGCCGTCCGGCCGCGGGCCCTTGAAGCGGTCGGGGCGGCGCGAGTCGGCCTTGGGGCCTTCCTTGCGCTTGGGAACAGCGTCCCGCTTGGCCGCATTGGGGCGCGGGCCCGAACGCGGCGCGTCGGCGCGGGGGCCGCGATCCGGGCGGGGTGTCGTGGGCGACGGGGCGTCGCGTCGCGGAGGACGGGCCTCGGCAGGGGCGGCGCG
>NZ_JAUYAF010000065.1 GCF_030693625.1 Phenylobacterium sp. | reverse complement strand
CGATGAAGCAGCGAAAGAGGATCTACTACTCGGCGGCCCAGCGGGCTGAGATCTGGGATCGCTGGAAGGCCGGCGAGTCTATGAGTTCGATCGGACGGCTGTTCGATCGGGAGTCGTCGTCGGTGTTTTCGGTGCTGTCGCCGACGGGCGGCATCCGTCCGCCAGATCGGAAGCGGGCGGATCGGGCGCTTAGTTTGAGCGAGCGCGAGGAGATATCCCGGGGGCTCAGCACCCGCTGCTCGCTACGTGGGATCGCCCGGACGCTGGGACGGTCGCCCTCGACGATCAGCCGCGAGGTTGTGCGTAACGGCGGGTCGGAACGGTATCGCGCGACTGGCTCCGATCAGGCGGCTTGGGATCGGGCCTTGCGTCCCAAGCGGTGCAAGCTGGCTTGCCGCCCCGCCCTGGCGCGGACAGTATCGGCCAAGCTGAGGCGGAACTGGTCGCCCGAGCAGATCGCCGGCTGGCTCAGGCGCACCTGGCCCGGGGAGCCGCACAATCAGGTGTCGCACGAAACCATCTATCGCAGCCTGTTCATCCAGACCCGAGGCGTGCTGAAGAAGGAACTTCTGGATCACCTGAGGGCCCGGCGGACCATCCGTCGCTCGCGGCACGCCACGCTCAAGCGGAACGGCCTGGGCCAGATCAAGGACGCAGTCTCTATCAGCGAGAGGCCCGCCTGCGTCGAGGATCGCGCCGTGCCCGGTCACTGGGAAGGCGACCTCGTCGGTGGCTCCCGAAACAGCTACGTCGCCACATTGGTCGAGCGCCACTCGCGCTACGTCATGCTGGTCAAGGTCGCCAACAAGGACACCGAAAGCGTCGTCACGGCCCTGATCAAACAGTCGAAGAAGCTGCCCGGCGAACTCTATCAGTCCCTGACATGGGATCGGGGCAAGGAACTCGCCGACCACAAACGCCTGGCTGTGGCCTCCGACGTCGCGGTCTACTTCTGCGATCCTCGCTCACCGTGGCAGCGCGGCTCCAACGAAAACACCAACCGCCTTCTGCGCCAGTACCTGCCCCACGGGACCGACCTGTCTGTGCACAGCCAAGCCCAGCTCAGCGCCATCGCCCGCCAGCTCAACGAACGGCCCAGAAAGACCTTGCTCTACCGAACACCAGCAGAGACCTTCGCCGAGTGTGTTGCAGCGATCAGTTGAGCCCACCACCCGTAGCGGACGCTCAGGTGGTCCGCTTTTGGAGCAACGCCGCGACCTGCGCCCGATCCGCCGCCGACAGGTCCATCGTCGCCGCCGCGCGCCACTTCACGCGGGCCTCATCGGTCTTGCCCAGCTTCGCCAGCGCCATGCCCCACTGCAGGTGAAGCCGGCCCCACCGGGGGGCCCGCTGGGCGGCCTGCTCGAACTTCTTGATGGCGGCGCGATAGTCGCCCTTGGCCATCAGGGCCTCACCCCAGCCCTCCAACGGATCGGCGAAGAAGGGGCTCAACTCCGCGGCACGCCGGAAGGCGGCGATCGCCCCTTCAGGATCACGGCCGAAGCGTAGAAGCATCACCCCGCGGCGCTCCGGCGGGCCCCAGTCGTTGGGGTTGAAGCGCACGGTCGCGTCGTACCAGCGCCGCGCGGCCGTGCGGTCGCCCACGGCTTCGGCGACCGTGGCCCGCGCGAGCAGGCAATTCATGCAGTCCATCGGCAAGTCGCTGGCCATCCGGCCGGCCTCGTCGAGGCGTCCCATAAAGACCAGGGAGCGTACCTGCATCGGCCAGGCGCCGTTGATCGAAAGCTGCTCGGGCGAGAGCGCCCCGGGGTCCGCACGGAGCGCAGCCATGCTCAACTCGCCATGGCGCTGGGCCAATGGCCAGTCCTCGATGCCCGCTGCCGCCTGCTGGAGCACACGCTCCAGCGAAGCCCGATACTGCCCTGGTGTCATGTCCCGCGGCTGCGTCTCGAGGGCGGCGCTGGCCACATACCGCCTGGCGAGCGTCGCCTCATGGAGCATGGCCGAATCGAACGCCATGGCCGTGAGCGCCCGCGCGCGAATCGTGGAGTTCCCGCCGTCGCGTCGCGTCGTCTGGGCAAACCGCCTGGCTTCGAGGTAGTCGCCGCGACGAATGGCCAGCACCTCTTCAGCCCGCATCCGCGCGGCGGTCGCCTGCTCGGAATAGCCGCCGCGATTGCGGGTCTTCAGGAGCGCGATGAACCGTTCGAGGCCTGCCACCTCCTCCGGCTGCAGCCCCATGCGCGACGCGGCGCGGCTGCGCGCGTCCCACGCCTCGGCGAGCTCCGGGGCGAGCTCGGTCGCCAGGCGGGCCCGCGCGAGCGCCCGGCGATTGTCCGGCTCCACCCTCGACAGCCCGGCGAGCGACCAGGCCCGTTCCCGCCCCGTGCCGTTGTCCGCGAGCCACCCCAGGACGCCCCGCGCCTCATCCATGCGCCCGCGGTTCTGCAGGTACATGGCGTAGCGATACGGCTGGGTGCGGGCGTAGAGCTTCTCGGCCGCCCCCTGCAGCAGCGCCGGCAGCTCCGCCTCGGCACCGGTCACCTCGTCGCCGGCCCCGCCGGCGGCGCGAACGGTGACCGCGAGCCGGCCATCCGCGGTCCGGTACGCGTCGCCGCCAATACGCGTCTCGCGTCCGAGCCAGCCCCTGAGGAACCGCTGCAGCTCCCCGAGCGAGACACCCGTCGACGGGATCTCGACGCTGATCTCGTCGCCCCAGCCGCTGGAATATGACGCTTCCGGCCGGACGGAGTAGGTCGCCGCCTGCAGGCGCGCGAGACGGTCCTGCAGCTGGGCCGCGAGCACCTGACCCGTGAGGCCGCGCGCGGCGAGTTCTGGCGGCACGGAAAACGGCTCGATGACGACTCCTTCGGCCCGGCTCGCTTGCAACGCCATCAGTCCGAGCGCGACGGCCATCGCGAGCCCGGCCAGGGCGGTCAGCACCTTCAGCGCGAACCCGGCGCGTTCGGAGGCGATCTGCCAGCCGATCAGCCGCTCCTGCTTTTCCAGTACCCGATAGGCAACGCCTTCAGGGGAGCGGCCCTCCGCCTCGGCCTCCATGGCGATCTCGATAGGATCGGGGGTCGTCGGCGCGGGCTCGACTTTCACCCGGGTCCGTCTCGGCGTGCCGCTCGGTGCGCGCGCCATTTCAGACCCCATGCGCCTTAAGCGCGGCGCGATCCGCCGGTGACAAATCCATCGTCGCGGCCGCACGCCACTTCGCCCGGGCATCCCCGGCCTTGCCGAGCTTGGCCAGCGCCTCGCCCCACTTCAGGTGGAGCCGCCCCCATCGGGGGGCGAGCGGCTCCGCCTTGCGAAAGGCTTCCTCGGCGGCCTTGTAGTCGCCCAAGGCCAGCAGGGCCTCACCCGACCAGGCCGCCGGGTCGGCGAAGCGGGGCGCGAGCTTCTCCGCGCGACGGAACACCTGAAGCGCACCCTGGGCGTCGCCCCGCCGCAGCCGCTCGCGACCCCAGTACAGCAGTGCGGTGATCTGCCCCGGATAGAGCTGGTCCATCGAGCGGAACGCCTGCTCGGCTCCGACGGTATCCCCCTGGCGTGACAAGATCATCGCCCGGGTCAGTGCGCAGAAGAAGCAGTCCACCGGCGTCGTCGCAATTACCTTTTGCGCGGCCTCCGGCTGGCCCAGTTGAACCAGCGAGAACGCTTCCAGCGCCAGTATCCGCGGACTTGCATCGCCTTGCGCGCGCGCTGCACGTGCGATGGCGAGCGTCACGGGCCAGTTTTCCGAACTCACCTCGATCAGCGGATACGGCGTCATGTGTGGACGACCTCCAAGACGCAAGGGTGAAGTTGACGTTCGGCGCTCGGTCGAGTGCAGTCATGTGTTCGGCCTGTTGCTGCAGCGGTCGAGGCTGCTGGCCTTGATGAAGTCCGCGGACCGGCTCCCTAATCACGTCAACGCGCTCGAAGCGCTCTGACCCCCTGGGTTTCGCCCGTCCCCGGCTGCGGCCGGTTCGTCATCACGTCTCACCACTCTGGCGTCTACGGCGTCGGTCCGGGTTGTGACCGCCGCCGATCTCTAAGCTGCCGCGGGCGTGTAGACCTCCTGGCGGGCCATCAGCACCCAGGCGATCCGCGCCGTCTTGTTGGCCAGCGCCACGGCGGCGGCCTTCGGCTTTTTGCGATCGAGTAAGCCCCGGATCCAGGCCCCCCCAGTGCCGCGTTGGCGGGCCATGCGGAGCACAGCCGTCGCTCCGACCACGAGCAGCCGTCGTAGATAGCCGTCGCCCATCTTGCTGATCCCAGCTTGCCGCTCCTTGCCGCCGCTGCTGTGAGCCCTGGGGGTGAGCCCGAGCCATGCAGCGAACTGGCGCCCAGAGCGGAAGAGTGCGGGGTCGGGCGCACTGGCAGCCATGGCGCTGGCGGTGATCGGCCCGATGCCTGGGATAGTGGCGAGCCGCCGGCTGGTCGCATCCTGCCGATGCCAGGCGAGGATCCGATGTTCCAGCCCCTCGATCTCCGCCCGGAGGGCCTCCAGCTGTCCAGCCAGGCCCCGGAGCGCGGCCTGAGCGAGCTCCGGCAACCGTTCCTGCTCCAGGATCAGTGACCGTAGCGCCGCTTGAACGCCCGCGGAGCCCTGCGCGGAGACGATCCCGAACTCGCTCAGGTGACCGCGAAGGGCGTTGATCAGCATGGTCCTCTGGCGGACCAAGAGATCTCGGGTCTTGTGGAGCATCAAAACCGCCTGCTGGGCCTCGGTCTTCACGGCGACGAAACGCATAGTCGGCCGGGTGACAGCCTCGGCGATCGCCTCCGCATCTGCCGCATCGGTCTTGCCCCGCTTCACATAGGGCTTCACGTAGGCTGGCGGCATCAACCGCACCTCGTGGCCGATCGCCATCAGTTGCCGGCCCCAGTGATGGGCCGAAGCACAAGCCTCGATCCCGACCAGACACGGCGACAGGCCCTCGAAGAAGGGAAGAACCTGGCTGCGTCGCAGCTGCTTGCGCACCACCACGACGCCCGCAGCGTCGATCCCATGTACTTGAAAGACGTTCTTCGCCAGATCCAGCCCGACGACGGCGACCTCTTGCATGATCCGCTCCCTAGACGTGACGTCCCTATCGACGACACATCAGCGAACCCGATTGGGTGGAGGTCGTCCACACCATCACGTCATCGGTCATCGCTCTCTGAAGTTTGGCTGACGAAGCCTCCAAACCGCTGGGCGTGGCAATCGACTAAACTGGCAAAAAAAACTGAGGAACCTCTCTTTGTCGGATGGGTTGTCGACTCGTCCTTCACTGTTGAACCCTGGAGAATTCAAATGAAGATGCGTACCATTGCTGTTGCGACAGCAGTCGTACTGGTTAGCGGCATAGCCGTCGCTCAAGCGTCAAACTGGTCCTCGTCGGAAGCCGGCGACGTCGAGAACTCGGCTGAGGTGCGCGTCGACGCGTTCGAGGACTATCCGTATGGGAACGACCCGATCGCTTCGGACTCGGACTATGAATCGTACGGATCTCCTCGATCCTCCAACGACTATGGGATTGAAGCGTCGCACCGCGAGTCCTACCAGCCAGAGGCTGCTCGCCCCCACATTCCGCGTCGCCACGCCCCTCGCGGCTATGTCCGATCCGCCGAACGCGGCTGAAACCCCCTATCGTCCAGAAAAATTCCGGCCCTCACGCCTCGCCGAGGCGGCGGTCTCTATTGCTTGGCCTGACCGCTCTATTTGGCGGCGTCGGTCTCGCCGCCTTTGAACCGACGCGACGTTCACAAGACCCGGTGTCGTACGCCCTTCGAATATTGCTGGCGGGCGGTATTGACCCAGAGATTGCCGCCTTCTACCGCGACCGTGACTACCGCCCTCTGTGGGTCTTTGACGGAAGGCTTCTGCCCGGGGCTAACGCCCTGCTGAAGGCACTATCTGAGGCGGTTGATGATAACCTGAACCCGCACTCCTACGGCGCGACGGCCCTTAGTGCGGCTGTAACGGCGGCCGACCTAGGGGATTTGATGGCGCTAGCGCGCCTCGACCTGCGACTTTCTCGCGCGGCGGCCACCTGGGCAAACGACCTTCGGCGGCCAAACAAAGCAGCGGCCATGCTGTTCGTGGACGCCGACCTTCCCATGCCGGGCGACCACAGGGGCGCCTACTTGAGCGCGTTGAGCCGTGCGCCCTATTTGGAAGACGCACTAACAGACCTTCGCCGCATGCACCCGGTGTACGAGGCGCTGCGTGCTGAGGGGCTCCAGCAGCGCAAGAGCCAGAACGTGACGATTCAGCGGCTTGTCTATGCGAACCTGGAGCGCGCCCGCTCGCTGCCTCCAGCTGAGGGTCGGCACGTGATTGTCGACGTGGCCGCGCAGGTGCTGGAAATGTGGGAGGGCGGCGCGCCTGTGGATCGCATGCCGGTGGTGGTGGGCGCACCCAAGCAGCCGACGCCGACGATGGCCGGATTGATCCGGTACATGGTGCTTCGACCATACTGGCACATGCCGCATGATCTCGCCGCTGCGCGGATCGCCCCTGTCGTGATCCGCGACGGGGCCTGGGTGTTAGCCAGGCGCGGCCTTGAAGTGCTGTCGGATTTCAGTTCCGAGGCTAAGGTGCTCGACCCGGGATCAATCGATTGGGCCGCGGTCGGTGCTGGTCGTGAGAAGGTTCATCTCCGGCAACAGCCGGGACCTAGAAACATGATGGGCGCGGCAAAGTTCATCTTCCCCAACGACCAGGGGATCTACCTTCACGATACGCCAATGAAAGGCCTGTTCAACGCCAACTATCGTGCAGGAAGCGCCGGTTGCGTTCGCGTCGCCGACGCCGCCCGCCTCGCCAACTGGCTAGTGGGCGGGGAACTTGATCTCATGGCCCCGGGAGACCCAGAGACGATCCTCAGCCTGACCAAGCCGATCCCGGTATATCTGATCTACCTAACCGTGCGGGCAACGCCGGCTGGGGTTGATCGGCGTGTGGATATCTATGGCCGCGACCCTTTATTGCTCGGCGCGTCGGACGACGAAGCTAGTGGGTTGAAGCTCACATAAGGGTCCTGTCACGTAAACTGCGAGCGAGCGAAAGGCCCTACCCCGGCATTGTCAGCCCGAATGCACCGGCCAGTAAGGGGTAGGGTTTAGGTGGGCGGGCTATGTCAGCCGAAAGTTCAGGGAGCGCTAACCGGCGCTCGTTAGCCGGGGGGGTATGGCCGAATCGACCAACCCCTTTCGCTACTTTGACAGCTCGCCGGAGGTGATCCGCCTGGTGGTCATGATGTACGTCCGCTAGCCGCTGTCGCTGCGCAACGTCGAGGACCTTCTGTTCGAGCGCGACATCGACATCTGCCACGAGACGCCCCGAAGCGGACCTTAGGAACTTCGGCTAGGAGCCCTTTCCGGCCCCTGGGTCGCGGTCTCGCGGGCCCCCCTTCGGGTCGCCATCAAAGTTCCAGTGAACGCCCGCCCGAGGGTGACGCAGACGTCGCCTCGCCCCTATCCCACCCCCAACCGCACCGGATCGAGCGCCGTGCCGGCCGGGTAGTTGCCGCCCAGCCATTGGCTGCCGAACATCAGCAGGGCGGCGGGGAGGGTGGTCTCGTCGGCCTCCGTCGCCAGGGCCGCGAGGTCCAGCCTGGCGGCTTCCAGGCGGTAGGTGCGGGTGGGGTGGTCGGCGACGGTGAGGACGGCGCCGGCCTCGGTGATCTCCAGGATGGGATCGACCATCCAGACCTTGAGCATGCCGCCGTGGGCCTCGAAGTGGACGATGCCGGTGAAGGTCCCGCGTCCGGTCAGCTTGCCGGCCTCGTCGATGGCAAGCGTGCTGTCGGGGCCGGCTGGGAAGACGAAGCCGCCGTCGGCGGCGGTCTGGGCGCCTTCGCTGGTCTGGGCCTTGCCGCCGGCGCCTTCGACATAGGCCCGGAAGCTCTGCCTCACGCCCCAGCTGAGGGTTTTGATGGTTTGCATGGGGGCTCTCCTCAATCGATCCCGGACGGGCCGCGGCGGGCGGCGAAGGCGGCCTCGACGCAGGGCATGACCAGCCAGCCGATGCCCTCGCCCACGAAGGCCAGTTCCTTGGCGGTGCTGGAGGAGACGTGCAGGAACTGGGACTCGCAGATGAAGTGGACCATCAGCACCCGGGGGTCGATGCGGCCGGCCACGCCGTGCAGGTTAAACTCGTCGTTGAAGTCGCTGGCCTCGCGCAGGCCGCGCACGATGTGGGTGGCGCCGATCTCGTGGGCGTAGCCGATCAGGCTGCGGTTGGCGTAGTCGCCGACCTCCAGGGCGCCGTCGAACAGGCTGTCGGCGGAACCGGCGGCCTGGGGCCACAGCTCGGTGACCGAGTCGACGATCAGCTGCCGGCTTTCCTGGACGCCGAAGGTGCGTCCCTTCCTGACATTCGTGCCGATGGCGACGTGGACGGCGTCGAAGGTCGAGAGCGCCTTGCCGATGATGTCCAGGTGGCCCCGGGTGACCGGATCGAACGACCCCGCATAGAGCGCCTTGGTGGGGCCGGACTTACGCATGTGGGAACCTTGAATGCCTCGCTGGGGCGCGAAGAGTTCCGCGATGCGGAGCCGATGCGCAAGCCCCGGCGCGCGGAGGATTTTCTGGGTGGGATAGACCTAGCGGTCCGACGGCCCCCTCACCCTACCCTCTCCCCCGCATAGGGGGAGAGGAGGGGATGGCTGGAGGCCTGCCGTTGAACTCTCCTCTCCCCCCTGGGGGAGAGGGTAGGGTGAGGGGGGCTCTCCGCCGCAATGCTATGGTCACGGAATGATTCAGCGCCTGCTCAGCGCGGCCCTGGCGGCCGCCCTCGTCGCCCTCCCGGTCCAGGCTCAGACGGTGGTCATCGTCCGCCACGCGGAGAAGGTCGCCCCGACCGGCGACGTGGACCTCTCGCCCGCCGGCAAGGCCCGCGCGCTTGCTCTGGCAAAGGCGTTGTCGGGGGCGAGGGTGAGGATGGTGCTGGCGACACCGCTCCGGCGGACTGGCCAGACCGCCGCCCCGACCGCCGACGCCGCCGGCTGGACGGTTGCGGCGATCGGCTTCGAAGGCGGGGATGCTGCTCACGCCCAGCGCCTGGCGGACGAGGCGCGCACGGCCGGCCCCGGCGACACCGTGCTGATCGTCGGCCACAGCAATACGGTGGCTGAGATCGCCCGGGCGCTCGGAGATCCCGCCCCGGTGGCGCCCACCGATTGCGAGTACGACAAGATGACGGTGCTGGAGCTGGGCGGCCCGGCGACGCGGGCCATCCACACGCGCTATGGCGCGCCGACCGAGGCCTGCTGAGCATGAGCCCCCTGTCCCAACTGCCCCCCGACGCCTTCGCCAGGGAGGATGAAGGGGACGACGCCGCGTTCTATGCGCAGGCCCGGCTGAAGACCCACATCGATGAGGCCGCCATCGCGGCCCTGACCGGGTTCTATCGCCAGGTGCTGCCGGCGGGCGGGGCGGTGCTGGACCTGATGAGCAGCTGGGTCAGCCACCTGCCCCCCGAGGTCGCCTATGGCGAGGTGATCGGGCACGGGATGAACCCCGAGGAGCTGGCCGCCAATCCGCGGCTGACGCGGTGGTTCGTGCAGGACCTGAACCGCGACCCGCGCCTGGACCTGGCGGACAAAAGCCTGGACGCCGCGATGATCTGCGTGGGGATTCAGTACCTGCAGCAGCCCGTGGACGTGCTGGCGCAGGTGGTCCGGACCCTGCGTCCCGGCGCGCCGCTGGTGGTGAGCTATTCCAACCGCTGCTTCCCCACCAAGGCCGTGGCGGTGTGGCGGGACCTCGGTCCCCAGGGCCATGCCCGGCTGATCGAGCTCTATCTGGAAGAGGCCGGGTTCACGGGCGTCGAGATCCACCGGCTGAAGGACGGACGGGGCGGCGATCCCCTGACCGTCGTCCTGGGGCGGACGGCGATCTAGGCGTCTTCCATCCGCCATTTCTGATTGTCGCCGCCGTTCCAGGGAAAGCCGATCACCGGGGTGTTCTCGTCGGTGCGCCCGTGGTCCACGTCGACCACCTTGTCGTGGCGGTTGTTGTTGAGGGCGAACCAGGGCGCCGGGTCCAGCAGGTCGCCGGTGAACACCAGGGCGTCGTCGTCCTTGTCATATTGATAGCGGTCAGGATGCAGCAGGCCGATGGCGGTTCCCCCCATCCAATGCAGGATGTGATTGGTGCCTTCGTGGATGAGGTGGAAGGCGCCCGGGCCGCGGTCCCGCCGAATCCAGACCGTGCCGGGCCCCTGGTCGATGCTCCGCAGGCACGGCTTGTAGGTGCCGAAGTATTCGTTGGTGACGCTGAGATACTTGCTTGTGGTGACATAGGGGACGATGCGGCAGCGATAGTCGGCCATCTGGGCCTCCTGAAAAGCGTGGGGATTGCCGGACGGGTCAGAGGGTCTCCATGCGCCAGACCTGGTTATCCTCAGGCTGGGCGGTGGAGTACCAGGTCCAGGCGATCACGTTGGTCCCAGAGGTCGTGCCGCTGTGATCGACGTCGGCCACGTGGCTGTGGTCGTGGTTGTTGAGCGCGAACCAGGGCCAGCGGCCGGCGCCCAGCAGGTCGGCCGTGCAGTAGTGCTCCCGGTCGTCGGGGTTGAAGGGGCAGAGGCCCAGGGGATCGCCCTTGCCGCTCCAGAACAGCCCGTAATTGTCGGTCTCATGCAGGAGGCTGAAGGCGCCGGGGCCGCGGTCGCGACGAATCCAGACCAGACCCGATTCGTTCAGATTGCGGATCACCGCCCTGGCGCCGTCGCGACCCAGGGCGAGGTTGGGGTTCAGATAGGAGATGAAACGGACGCGCTGATCGGGTGGCATCGGAGCGGACTCCCTGGCACGGCTAAGGTTAGCGATACCATTACACCCGCTGCGGTAGCGTCGCACCTGTCCATTTTTGACCGCCTGCGAGGTTTCGCACGCCGCCTTCGGCCCCGGGGGCCGACCCGCACGTGCTCAGGGCGCGGGCCTCGCAAGATCGAAGGCCACGCGGAACAGGCGGCCGGGGCGGGCCAGCTCGTAGGTGAAAACCTCCGGCGTCAGGCCCAGGGACCAGACGTTGGTGTTGGAGACCGCCCGGCCGGTGCGGGTGAACATGGCGATGGAATAGGCGTCGGCGGGGAAGCGCTGCAGGTCGGGCGCGCCCGGCCCGTTTGTGTCGCCGCCATATTGCGAAACCTCGTCCTCCGACCCGTCGGCATGGCGATGGTCGTGCTTGAGCCGCAGGCGGCCCCCGGGCAGGCGGGTGACGACCCAGGTGCGGGAGCGGTCCTCTCCGACCTGGAAGGGGATGCGGATCTCATCGGCGGCGCAGGTGGCGACGGTCATGGTGAGCCTGGCCTGGCGCATGGCGGCGTCGGCGGTGGGGTCACCCTCCACCACCACGCCTGAGAAGGTCTGGCCGCAGAGACGGCTCAGGGACGCGAAAAAGGCGTCGGCGGGGGTCTGGGCCTGGACCGTCAGGGGCGCGGCGCACAAGGCGAGGATCAGGGCGAAGAGGAGACGCATGGGGACCACCTTTGGGAGGCGCCAACCTAGCGCCCGCGCCCCACCGGCGTCTCGTCAGAACTCTTCCCAGCCCTGCGCCTGCGGCTTGCGGACGGCGCCGCCGGCGCGACTGACGGTCTTCAGGGCGGCGACGGGGCGGGCGACGCGGGGACGTTCGGCCTCGAGGGCCGCGCCGGTCTGGAAGCGGCTGATCGAGCCGGCCAGGACATCGGCCTCGTTGCGCAGGGCGTGGCTGGCGGCGGTGCTTTCCTCCACCATGGCGGCGTTCTGCTGGGTGAGCTGGTCCATCTGGTTCACCGCCGTGCTGACCTCGGCGAGACCCGTGGCCTGTTCCTGGGCGCCGGCCGCGATCTCGGTGATCAGGCTGTCGATGTCGGCCACCTTCTCGATGATCCGCTGCAGGCTCTCGCCGGTCTGGCCCACCAGCTTCACGCCGGTCTCCACCTGGCGCGAGGAGGCGCCGATCAGGGCCTTGATCTCCTTGGCGGCGTCGGCGGAGCGCTGGGCCAGCGCCCGGACCTCGGAGGCCACGACGGCGAAGCCCTTGCCGGACTCGCCGGCGCGGGCGGCCTCGACCCCGGCGTTGAGGGCCAGCAGGTTGGTCTGGAACGCGATCTCGTCGATCACCCCGATGATGGCGCTGATCTCGCGGGCCGAGCCCTCGATGGCGCTCATGGCCTCGACGGCCTGGCGCACGACGTCGCCGCTGGTCTGGGCGTCGCCGCGGGCGGCCTGGACCACCTGGGCGCAGGCGATGGCGCCCTTGGCGGAGCGCTGGACGGTGGAGGTGATCTGCTCCAGGGCCGCGGCGGTCTCTTCCAGGCTGGCAGCCTGTTGCTCGGTGCGGCGCGACAGGTGGTCGGTGGCGGCGGTGATCTCGCCCGAGCCGTTGCGGATGCCGCGGACATTGCCCACCACGATGGTCATGGCGTCCTGCAGCTGCCCCATGGCGGCGTTGAAGTCGCCCTTCAGCTTGGCGTAGTCCTCGGGGAAGGCCTCGGCGACGCGATGGGTGAGGTCGCCGCGGCTGAGATGCTCCAGGCCGCTGGCCAGGGAGGCCACGACGAGGGCCTGTTCGGCGCCGGCGCGGGCCTTGGCCGCTTCGGTGCGGGCGCGCTCCTCCTCGGTGGCCCGGCGCTGTTCGGCGCTCATGCCCTCCAGGCGCAGCTTCTCGATGCCCGCGTCCTTGAAGACCGCCACGGCCTCGGCCATCAGGCCGACCTCGTCGCGGCGGCCCTGGGCGGGGATGTCGACGGTGAAATCGCCGCCGGCCAGCAGGCGCATGGCCCGAGTCATGGCGGTGACGGGCCGGGCGATGGCGCGGGTCAGCCACAGGCCGACGGCCACGGCGATCAGCAGGCCCAGGAACAGGCCGGCGGCCAGGGTGAGATAGGCGCTGCGGGTGATGGCGGTCTGGCGGGCGGCGAGGCCGGCGAGGCGCTTGGTCTCACTGTCGAAGATCGCCTCAATGCCGTCCTCGGCCGGGGCGATCAGGCCGTCGGCGGCGCCGTCGGGGGAGATCATATCGACCGCCTGCTGGCGGGTGGCGGGGTCGGCGGCCAGCACCTGGCCGGCCTGCGCGATCTCGCTATGCCAGCGGTCAGCGGCCGCGCCGATGGCGGTGAGGGTTTCCAGGTCCTTGGGCGTGTCGGCGAGCAGGGGGGCGGCGGCGGCTAGGCGCGCCTTGAAGTTGGCCCGGTGCTTGGCGATGCGCTCGACATAGTAGGGGTTCGCCGAGAGGAGGAAGCCGCGATAGCTGTTCTCCTGGCGGGCCAGGAAGAACTTGGCCTCGTTCAGGGTCTGGATGGTCTGGCGGCTCTCGTCGGTCTCGGCCCGCGCGGTCTCCAGGGACTGGAAGGACAGGAAGGTCGCCGCGCCCATGCCGGCCATGGTCACGGTGACGGCGGCGAAGCCCGCGGTGAGCTTGCGGGAAATCTTGAGGTTGTTGAATGACATGTCCGGGTCCGCCTTGGGGCCGGCGTCGCGGCGCCGGCGATCTCGCATCTACCCCGGCCCACTTGAGCGAATGGTTACCAGCGGTTGACGCAGGGTCGCCTGCGACAGCGGGCCACAGGCCTTGCGGGAACCGGCGTCCATGACCGGCATCTGCATGACCATCAGGATCACGTCCAAGGCCTGGGTGTCGAAGATGCTGGCGTGCGTCGCGCCGGCCCACAACAACCCTGGACGTGTGGCGCGCGTAAGCGACGATTAACCCTGATCTCTCATGGTCGGCGCCATTCCGGAGACGACAATGACGCGCCTGGCCTTGGTGATGATCGCTCGGGACGAGGCTCACCAGATCGCCCGGGCGCTCGACAGCGCGGCGGCCCATGTCGACCTGATGATCGTGCTGGACACCGGATCGATCGATGGCACCCAGGAGATCGCACGGGCCTGCGGCGCCCAGGTGCACGAGTTCGTCTGGTGCGACGACTTCGCGGCCGCGCGCAACGCCTCGCTGGACTTGTCGCCCGCCGACTGGAACCTGGTGCTGGACGCCGACGAATGGATCGAGAGCGGGGGTGAGGCGCTGGCGATCCTGGAGCCCGACGCCATGGGCTGGGTGCGCCGGGACAACCAGCTGGCCGACGAGGCCGTGGCCCAGACCTGGATCCCCCGGGTGCTCCCACGCGGGGTCCGTTACACAGGCCGCATCCATGAGCAGCCAGCGGGGCCCGAGCGCGGTGTGCGCCTGCCCCTGTTGCTGCGGCACGACGGGTTCACGCAGGCCAGCCTGGCGCGGAAGGGGGACCGCAACGAGGTCCTGCTGATGGCCGACCTGCGGGACCATCCGGAGGACCCCTATCTCTGGTTCCAGCTGGCCAAGGAGCATCAGGCGCGGGGGCATCCCCCCCAGGCGGCGCTGTGCTTCACCGAGGCCCTGCGCCTGGCGCCGACCGACGCGCCGTGGCGCCATGGCCTGGTGGTGCGGGGGCTGACGGCCCTGAAGGACGCCGGTCAGCTGGACGAGGCGCGCGCCTTGGCCGAAGCCGAGCGGCCTGCCTGGTCCGGGTCACCGGACTTCCACTTCGCGGTGGGGGACCTCTATCTGCAATGCGCGATGTCAGACCCGGCGCGCGCGGTCAGCGAGCTGCTGCCGGTGGCCGAAGCGGCCTGGAAGACCTGCCTGGAGATCGGGGAGCAGCCGCATCTCGACGGCTCGGTGCGCGGCCGGGGCAGCTTCATGGCCGCCCACAATCTGGCGACGCTGTACGAGACCTTCGGTCCGAAGGCTGCGGCCGTACGCTACCGTGAGCTGGCTTCCCTCCGCTAGGCTGCGACCTTCACATCGGTGCGCGAGAATTCGTCGCCGATGAAGAGCAGGGCGCAGTCGTTCTCCTTGGCCAGAGCGTAGGCGAAGCAGTCGCCATAGTTGAGACCGGCAGGGTGGAGCCCCTTGCCCCACTGTGCGTAGGCCTGGCTCACCAGACGCGCCGCGGATTCGCCAACGGGACTGACCGTGAAGGCGAGGCCGACCACAAGCTGGTCAACCTCAGTGGCGACCCCGCGTCGGGCGGCGACGATGAGCGCCTCGGCCAGGGTCGCCGCGGAGATCAGAACCTCAGTCTCGGCTTCCAGCACGGCGATGCAGGTCTCGCTCACCGGCTCGTCCAACACGATGGCCAGCAGAGCAGAGGTGTCGACGACGATCATTCTGGCAGACCATCCTCGCCATAGAGGAAGTCCTGGCTACGTTCCGCGGACGGACTGGGGCTAGCCTTGGCGGCGCCGGCTCGGCGCACCGCGTCGATGATCGCCCGGCGAGTCCGGGGGTCTGGTTGAGTTCGAACAGGCGTGAGTCGCGCAGCCGCCTGCCCATGACGGGTGAGAATGACCTCCTCCCCCGACTCCGCCCGGCGCACCAGCTCGGTAAGTTGAGCCTTGGCCTCAGTGACGGAAATGCGCATTTGAACCGATGGACTATTAAATGGTCCAATATATTGGTCCAGCATGTGGTCCAAAGTCAATTGACCACGAAAAAGGGCGGCGCCCGGAGGCGCCGCCCAGTTCGGCAGGGCTGGTGAGAGGGGTGGCTCCAGCCCTGAGTTCCAGTCACCCTTACGGGGTCGGAACGGTGATCGCCTCGGGCTGAGCCGAATCAGGGGTCGCCTCGGACGGAGCCGGGTTGACCGCTTCGGGAGCCGCTGTCACCGGCGGGACCACGATGGCGGCCGGGGCCGACGCCGAGGTCTGGGCCAAACCGGAATAGGCCTGCGGCGTCGCCGGGATCGTGGCGCTGGCGTTGGTCCCTGAACCCTCGGCGCTCACGGCGGAGGTCGCGGGGCGGGCCCGGGCCACACGGGTCGGGGCGACGCGAGCCGTGGCCCTGGGCGTCTCGATTCTGGCCAGCCTGGTGTCAGCGGGCGCTTCCGGCGCCATGACCGGCGGTGTGGTCACCGCGGCGGTCTGAGTGGGAGCCAGCATCGGGGCCGGAGCCACGGTGTTGGTGGCGCTCGGAGGCGGAGTCGCCTCGTCCTTGGGGCCGCCCATGAACATGACGCCGGCGCCAATCGCCAGGGCGATAGCCGGAACCGCCGCGTAGACCAGGGGATTTACGCCGCCCTTGGCCTTGTCAGCCTTGGGTCGGGCATAGATCGGGGTTTCCGAAAACATCGGCGTGTCGGAACCAGGCTCGGCGTCTCGGCGCTCAAGATCAGACGCGGCGACAGTCGGCTTGGCGAAGGGGCTATATTCGGTCGTCATTTTAAGACCTCCCAATGTTGTTCGAGAGGTTAAACGAGGGGTATGGTCACACGTTCCGTGTTCTCATCGGTGGAGCTCGGGTCTGGTGTGTCAAAAACGCCGCAACGCCCAATAAAATATGGGCTTGAGGCGGGTCATATTTTCTTCGGAAACTTCCTAATTTTCGGATCAACCGGCTCCTGTCCTTTTCAGACCGCGCCGAAATCTCTCCAATTTGCGACGTAAACCCGCCCCAATTGGCGCTCAGTTCAAATCTTCCGTCAGTTCGCCAATCGATCGGATGACGCGGTCGGGCCTGATCAAGCTTTCCGCGGGCAGGCCCTCTCCCAGGTGATCGTGCCAGATGGCGTGGATGCCCAGGCGCTGAGGCGCCGCCACCTCCCATTCGAGATTGTCGCCCACCATCCATGTCTCATGGGTCTGCACGCCGAGGGCGGCCATGGCGTGGAGGTAGGACTGCTCCTCCGGCTTGCCGAACCCGGCCTCGCCCTCGATCTGGATGTGGTCGAAGCGGTGGGCGAGGTCGAACCTCTCGATCTTCGCCCGTTGCACCGCCGCCGCGCCGTTGGTGACCAGGGCGAGCTTCACGCCACGCCGTTTCAGCTCGTCGATGGCCTCCACCGCGCCAGGGAAGAAGCGGATCTGTTCCTCGCGATAGGCGTCGAAGCGCGCGGCGAAGGCCCGGCCGGTTTCCGGGGTCAGGCCGGGCGTTCGCCGCCGAAGGTCGGCGAAGACCCCAGTGACGACACCGAGCCGCGCCGCGGCCAGGTCCATGCGCCCGCGCTTGTGGCGCTCGGCGTCCGACCAGAAGGCGCGGAAGGCTTTCTCCATCTCCTCGGCAACCCGGGCGGGGCCGGGGGGCGTGAGGTCGGCGGCGAACTCTTCGGCCACCTCGGCCAGCAGCTGTGGGCGGCGCCCCAGGGAGATGAGGGTGTCGTCCAGGTCGAACAGAATTGCGCGGGGCAGCAGGGTCATGGAATCAGCCTAGCCCGTGAACCGAGTCGTTGGACTGAGTCCTTTCCGCCACGGTGCACCCTGTCTGACGCGGGTGTGACGACGGGTGTCCAAAGCCCCGCTTGACCCGCGCCTCGCCGCCCCGCCAAGGTGGCGCGGACGTCGGAGGGTACGCATGAGTTTTAAGGCCCGGCTCGAACGTGAGTGGCGGTTCGTACGCGGGCTCAACCGCACCCTGAAGCGGGTGAAGACCATTGCGCCCACGTCGCCCAACCTAGTCTGCGACGATCTGCAGGCCGCCGTCGATCAGTGGCGTGAAAAGCCGGCCCTGACCTTCGAGGGCAAGACGCTGACCTACGGCGAGATGGACGCCATCGCCAATCGCTACGCCCATTGGGCCAAGACCAACAACCTGCGGCGCGGCCAGAGCGTGGCGTTGTTCATGCCCAACCGGCTGGAATATTTTCCCATCTGGTATGGCCTGACCAAGGTCGGGGTGATCACCGCCCTGATCAACAATCAGCTCTCGGGCGCGGCGCTCGCCCATTGCCTGAACATCTCGGGCGCCGGTCACGCCATCGTCGACTCCGAGACATCCGTCGCCTTCGAACAGGCCAAGGGGCTGCTGGACAGACCCATGCAGCAATGGGTGCTGGGTCACGCGGTGGGCGATCAGCGCGATCTCTCGCAGGCCTTGAAGAGCTGCAGCTCCCTGCCGCCCGACCGTTCGGTGCGCGAGGGGATGACGGCGAGCGACACGGCCCTGTTCATCTACACCTCCGGCACGACCGGCCTGCCCAAGGCGGCGCGGATCACCCATGTGCGGGCCCAGCTGTTCATGCGCGGCTTCGCGGGCTCCACCGGGGCCACGGAGAAGGACCGGATCTACAATCCCCTGCCGCTCTATCACTCCACGGGGGGGCTCTGCGGCCTGGGCGCGGCCCTGCTGAACGGCGGCTCGGTGGTGCTGAAGAAGAAGTTCTCCGCCACGCACTTCTGGTCCGACGTGGTGGCCGAGGAAGCCACGATGTTCGTCTATATCGGCGAGCTGTGCCGCTACCTGGTGAACCATCCGCCCGGGGAGGACGACACCCGCCACAAGCTGCGCCTGGCCTTTGGCAACGGCCTGCGCCCCGATGTCTGGGCGGAGATGAAGTCGCGGTTCCGGATTCCCGAGATCCTGGAGTTCTACGGCTCCACCGAAGGCAATGTGTCGATGTTCAACTTCGATGGCCGCACCGGCGCCATCGGACGTGCGCCCAAGTGGCTGCGCAATCGGTTCAACATCCGTCTGGTCCAGTACGATGTCGAGGCCGAGGCGCCGATCCGCGGGGCCGACGGTTTCTGCATCGAATGCGGGCCGGGCCAGGTGGGGGAGTGCATCGGCAAGATCGGCCAGGGCGACGCGCGAAGCGAATATACCGGCTATGTCGACAAGGTCGCCTCGGACCGGAAAATCCTGCGCGATGTGTTCGAGAAGGGCGACGCCTGGTTCCGCACCGGCGACCTGATGAAGGCTGACGGCGACGGCTATTTCTACTTCATCGACCGGATCGGCGACACCTTCCGCTGGAAGGGCGAGAACGTCTCCACCGGTGAGGTGGCCGAACGGCTGCAGGCGGTACCGGGGGTCACCGAGGCGAATGTCTATGGCGTCGAGGTTCCCGGCGCCGACGGCCGAGCCGGCATGGCTGGCCTGGTGGTGGACGCAGATTTCGACATCAAGGTCTTCGGCGACCAGGTGGCCGCCGACCTGCCGCCCTACGCCCAGCCGGTGTTCGTGCGCATCCTGCCGGCTATCGAGACCACGGGCACCTTCAAGTACCGCAAGCTCGACCTGGTGACCGACGGCTTCGACCCCGGCAAGGTGAAGGGGGCGATGTTCTACAAGGACGGCGCCAAGGGCTATGTGAAGCTGACCAAGGCCGGATTCGCCAAGCTGGAGGCCGGCGGCGTGAAGCTCTGAGCAGATCCTTCCCCAGGCGCGTAGCGACGATGTGGGGGCGGTGGGCTGTCGCGAAGCGGCAGGCCGGAGGGGGATCGACGTAGTCGACACCAGTCGCCGTAGAACAAGTGTCAAAGTCCCCCTCAGTTAGCGTCGCTGACAGCTCCCCCAGTGGGGGAGCATCTGATAGGGCCAGCCAAAAAACCCGCCCGGCTAAGACCGCTTTAAACCCTACCGGACCATTCTCTCGTCATGGCCAAGCTCATTCTCGTCACCGGCGGCGCCGGGTTCATCGGTTCGTCGCTCTGCGCGCGCCTTGTCGCCGAAGGCCACAAGGTCATCTCGCTCGACAACTATTTCGCAGGGACGAAGGACGCCCATGTCGCGGGCGTCGACTACCGCGACGGCCACACCAAGGATGTGGCGGCCCTGGTGCCCGAGACGCCGGACCTGATCTTCCACCTGGGGGAATATTCCCGCGTGGAGAAGAGCCTGCTGGAACCGGCGACGGTCTGGGACCTGAACAAGGCCGGCAGCTTCGGCGTGCTGGAGTTCTGGCGGGCCAAGGGCTGCAAGCTGCTCTACGCCGGGTCGTCCACCAAGTTCGGCGACGGCGGGCTGGGCCGCGACCAGAGCCCCTATGCCTGGACCAAGGCCACCAATACCGAACTCGTCCGCAACTATGGCGACTGGTACGGCCTGCAGTACGCCATCACCTACTTCTACAACGTCTACGGACCGGGCGAGCGCGCCGGGGCCTATGGCACCCTGATCGAGATCTTCCGCCAGCGCCGCCTGGCCGGTGAGCAGCTGCGGGTGAATGCGCCCGGCACCCAGAAGCGCAACTTCACCCACATCGACGACATCGTTGAGGGCCTGGTCCTGGTGGGCGAGAACGGGGTCGGCGACGACTTCGGCCTGGGAGACAGCCGCGCCTATTCGATCCTGGAGGTGGCGGAGATGTTCGGCGGCGAGATCGTCATGGGGCCGGAGGTGGCCGGCAATCGGATGAGCGCCGACATCGACACCTCGAAGACACGCCTGCTTGGCTGGTCGCCGACCCGCGCCCTGATCGACTATATCGGTCAGACTCCCGGTGCGAACACCAAGCCCCGCCGAGACTAGGCGTCCAGAGGCAGGACGACCCGGCACTGGATGCCGTCGGCGTGGTAGGCCAGGGTCGCCTCGCCGCCCAGCTCACCCTGCAGACTGCGTTCGATCAGGCGTGAGCCGAACCCCCTGCGGGTGGGGGCGCTGACCTTCGGCCCCTTCTCCTCGGTCCAGGCGATGACCAGGCGGTCGCCTCCCTGACCGCTTTCCACCGACCAGTGAACCCGCACGCAGCCCTCGGGACTGGAGAGGGCGCCATACTTCGCCGCGTTGGTGGCCAGTTCGTGGAACAGCAGGCCTAGCGCCAGGGCGCGGGCGGGCGAAAGCGCGAGGTCGGGCCCCTCCAGGCGGTAGCGCTCGACGCCGTGAGGTCGGAACTCCGCCAGCAGGATGTCACGCAGGTCGGCGCTGCGCCAGCTGGAGGCGGTGAGCAGATCGTGGGTGGCCGACAGGGCCAGCAGCCGCGACTTAAAGGCCTGGCGGAAGGCCACCGGGTCGGGGCTGGTGCGCAGGGTCTGGGCGGCGATCGACTGCACCGTCGCCAGGGTGTTCTTCACCCGGTGGTTCAGCTCGTCCAACAGCAGCTTCTGTTGCTGCTCGGCGCGAACCCGGTCGGTGACGTCGCTGCCCTCGACGAAGACACCGGCCGCCTGGCCGTCGGCGCCGAGGATCGGCTGATAGATGAAATCGACGAAGCGCTCCTCGGGTGGACCGTCGGCGGTGCGCTGCAGGCTGACGCCCACGGCCCGTCCGATGAAGGGCTCGCGGCTGGCCATCACGCTCTGCAGCAGCCCCACGAACCCCTGGCCGCGGACCTCCGGCAGGGCCGCGTCCACCGGCAGGCCGATCACCGGGCGGTGGCCGACAAGCTGCTGATAGGCGTCATTGGCCAGGGTGAAGGTGAGGTCAGGCCCGGTGAGCACGGCCATGAAGCCCGGGGCCTGGCGGAAGATGTCGCGCAGCTCGCCCGTCTCCTGCAGCAGGGAGAGGTTGGCTTGCTGAACCTCCAGCACGCGCTGCAGCAGGCTGGTTTCGCCGGGGGCCGGCGCCTCGCTGCTGGCCTGCTGCTTCAGGGTCTGGAGTTCGGTGACGTCGACGGTGTTCTGGACGATGAAGGCCACCTGCCCGTCGTCGCCGAACAGGGGCGTGTGCACCGCCGACCAGTAGCGCATCTGCATCCCGCCGCCCTCGCTGGCGGGCCGCTCGATGGCGTAGGAGATCAGGGCCATGGTGTCGGGCTGGCCGGTCTGGAGGACACGCTCAAAGGAGGCGCGCAGCAGGCGGCCGCTCTCGCCCGGATCGGGGAACATCTCGAAGATGGGCTGGCCCAGCAGCGTGTCGCGGTCCCGGCCCAGGGTGTCGACATAGGCCTGGTTGACCTCGACGTAACGAAGCTCGCGGTCCAGCACCATGTACGGGCTGGGCAGGGCGTCGAACAGGGCGTGGAAGTCGATCTTCGGCAAGGCGTGGTCCCGCATTTTCATCAATGCCCGCGGGCCGACCGCATCATAACGAATGGGGGAGATGGCTGCATCCCTCGCGAGATCCAGAATGATGAAAGGTCGCGGCGGCGCTGCGTTCGCACGCGGACTCGCCTATATCTGCGCCATGCCGACTGACACGACCCTGGCGCCCCTGAAGGGCGCGGCCCTGATCAAGGACGAGGTGAAGCGTCTGCCGGACTCGCCGGGCGTCTACCGCATGATGGGCGAGGACGGCGAGGTCCTCTATGTGGGCAAGGCGCGGTCGCTGAAGAAGCGGGTGCTGCAGTATGCGCAGGGAAGGTTCCACACCCAGCGCATCGCCTTGATGGTGGACCTGACCCGGTCCATGGAGTTCGTCACGGTCCGCACCGAGACCGACGCCCTGTTTCTCGAGATCAACCTGATCAAGCAGCTGAAGCCGCGCTTCAACGTGCTGCTGCGGGACGACAAGAGCTTCCCCGAGATCGTCATCCGGCGCGAACACCCGGCCGCCCAGCTGCGCAAGCATCGCGGCGCCCACACCATCAAGGGCGACTATTTCGGGCCCTTCGCCAGCGCCTGGGCGGTGAACCGCACCCTGAACACCCTGCAGAAGGCCTTCCTGCTGCGGTCGTGCTCCGACAGCGTCTATGAGAGCCGCACCCGGCCCTGCATGCTGCACCAGATCAAGCGCTGCGCCGCGCCCTGCACCGGGCTCGTCAGCCTGGAGGACTACGGCGCCCTGGTGGAGCAGGCCGAGGATTTCCTGCGCGGCAAGAGCCGGGCGGTGATCTCCAGGATGTCGGGCGAGATGCAGGCGGCCTCCGATGACATGGAGTTCGAGCGCGCCGCGCGCCTGCGCGACCGCATCCGGGCCCTGGCCTCGGTGGCCCAGGAGCAGCAGATCAATCCAGAGACCCTGGACGAGGCCGATGTCTTCGCCCTGTTCGCCGAGGGCGGGCAGGCCTGCGTCCAGGTGTTCTTCTTCCGGGCGGGCCAGAACTGGGGCAACCGCGCCTACTTCCCCCGGGTCGACAAGTCCGACGAGGACATCGACGTGATGAGCGCCTTCCTTGGCCAGTTCTATGACGACAAGCCGATCCCGCGCCTGATCCTGACCAATGTAGAGCCGGCCGAGCGGGAGCTGCTGTGCGAGGCCTTCTCCCTGAAGGCCGGCCGCAAGGTGGAGATCAGCCGGCCGCAGAAGGGGGAGAAGAAGGGTCTGGTGGACCACGCCCTCACCAACGCCCGCGAGGCCCTGGGGCGCAAGATGAGCGAGAGCTCGGCGCAGGGGAAACTGCTGGCCGGGGTGGCCGAGGCCTTCGGCCTGGAGGGCCCGCCCGAACGGATCGAGGTCTATGACAACAGCCACATCATGGGCACGAACGCCGTGGGCGGGATGATCGTGGCCGGGCCCGAGGGCTTCAACAAGAACCAGTACCGCAAGTTCAACATCAAGGGCACGGAGCTCACCCCCGGCGACGATTTCGGGATGATGAAGGAGGTGCTGCGGCGCCGCTTCGGGCGGATGGTCAAGGAGGAGGAGAGTGGCGAGGCCTCCAGCCCGCGGCCCGACCTGGTGCTGATCGACGGCGGCGCGGGCCAGATCTCGGCGGTGATGGAGGTGATGGCCGACCTGGGCGTCGACGACATCCCCGTGGTGGGGGTGGCCAAGGGGCCCGACCGCGACGCCGGGCTGGAGCGCTTCCACGTGGCCGGCAAGCCGCAGTTCATGCTCGAGCCTAAGTCGCCGGTTCTCTACTACCTGCAGCGCCTGCGCGACGAGGCCCACCGCTTCGCCATCGGCACCCACCGCATCAAGCGGTCCATCGACATGAAGAAGAACCCCCTGGACGAGATCGAGGGCGTGGGGCCCGGCCGCAAGCGCGCCCTGCTGCACGCCTTCGGCTCGGCCCGCGGGGTGAGCCGCGCCTCGGTGGACGACATCATGAAGGTCGACGGGGTCAGCGAGCCCCTGGCCCAGCGGATCTTCGACTTCTTCCGCAAGGCGTAGCGACTCTCGGCAAGCTGAGGCGTTAGACTGTCATGATGAAGTCCCTGCCCAACATCCTGTCCACCGGCCGCCTGATCCTGACGGTCCTCATGTTCGTGGCCCTGGCCGCTGCGGCGGGCGGCGTGCCCTATGTCAGCGAGAACCTGACGCCCGACACCCAGTTCGCCCTGCAACGGTTCGCCTTCTGGGCCTTCGTGATCGCCGCGGTGACCGACTATTTCGACGGCTGGCTGGCGCGCAAGTTCGACGCCGTGACGGTCTGGGGCGCGATCCTCGACCCCATCGGCGACAAGGTGCTGGTGGCGGGCGCGATCCTGGGCCTGATGGCGCTGGGCCCCCAGCCGGCCGTGGTGCTGCCGGTGGGCCTGATCCTGTTCCGCGAGTTCACGGTCAGCGCTCTGCGCGAGGTCGGCGCGGGCCGGGGGATCAAGCTGCCGGTCACGATGTTGGCCAAGTGGAAGACCACCCTGCAACTGGTGGGCCTGGGCGCGGAGCTGCTGGTGGCCTCGTGGGCGGCGTTCCAGCTGCCGTCGGACCCGTCCATCCAGGGCCCGGTGATGATCTTCGCCCACACGGTGCTGTGGCTGGCCGCCCTGGTGACCCTGATCACCGGCTGGCAGTACTGGGACCAGACGCGCAAGGCGCTGGCCGCCTAGCTCATCGGATTGGCGGGCTGGGGCGGCTCGGGCAGGGGGATGAACTCCTGGTCGGCCTTGGCCTGCTCGATGCGCTCCTTGGACGAGGAGACGAAGTTCCAATCGATGAAGCGCGGGCCCACCGGCTCGCCCCCCAGCAGCATGACGATGGCCGGCGTGACGGCGGTGAACAACACCGGTTCGCCCGGCTTGAACACGATCATCTGGCCTTCGCGGAAGGTCTGGCCCAGCACCTCCACCTCGCCGCGGGCCACATAGGCCGCGCGCTCGGGATATTCGGCGGGAAGCTGCGCCTTGGCGCCGGCCTGCAGCGCCCAATGGACATAGAACATCGGCGAGTGGGTCTTGACCCGCGCCTGCGCCCCGACGGCCCTGCCGACGATCAGCCGGGCCCACATGCCGTTTTCCTCATAGGTCGGCAGGTCGGCGACGTCGTGATGGTAGAAGGCCGGATCGATCTCCTCCTGGCCGTCGGGCAGGGCGACCCAGGTCTGGATGCCGTCCATGCGGCCTCCATGGGCGCGCAGGTCCTCGAAGCGCTCGGAGTGGGTGATGCCGCGGCCCGCGGTCATCCAGTTCACCTCGCCCGGGTTCACCACCTGGGTGGCGCCTACCGAGTCGCGGTGGGTCATCTGGCCTTCGAACAGATAGCTGACGGTGGACAGGCCGATGTGGGGATGGGGGCGGACATCGACGCTGAGCGGGAAGCCGGCGGTGAAATCGGCCGGACCCATATGGTCGAAGAAGATGAAGGGCCCGACCATCCGGTGGGCATGGAACGGCAGGACCCGCCCCACCTCGAACCCGCCAAGGTCCTTGCGGCGTTGTTCAATGACGAGGTCGATCATGGGAAGGAAACCCTAGGAGTGGGCGCTCACATATGGACTGACCAGGCCGAGCGGCGCGGCGGTCGTATTCTTCACCGAGCGTATGACGATCCGGCTCTCGATGTTGGAGACCAGACCCAGGGACAGGATCTTCTCGCGCAGGAAGTCGTCGAAGGCGTGCATGTCGCGGGTCACGACCCGCAGCTCGTAGTCGGCCGAACCGGTGACGGTGGCGCACTGCACCACCTCGGCCAGCTTGGTGATGGCCTGCTCGAAGTCGTTGAGGTTGTCCTTGGTGGGAAGGCTGAGCTTGACGGTGCAGTAGACCTCGAAGCCCAGGCCCAGCAGTTCGCGGTCCAGGATGGTCACGCGGCGCTGGATGATGCCGGAATCTTCCAGGCGCTTGATCCGGCGCCAGCAGGGGCTGGAGGACAATCCGACCCGCTCGGCGATCTCGGCGACGGACAGTCCGGCGTCATGCTGAATAAGATCCAGGATCTTAGCATCGACAGCGTCGAGAGCCTCAGACAAGTTTTCCTCCCACACTTGGCGCTATTGCGCCTCATTCGTGCCCCGGAACCGCTGTCAGGGGGCACGCCTTTGGCAAGCAATTGCGGCGCACTTATATGATCTTCTAACCTCGTTAGGGAACCCAAAAGGAAAGAAATTGCGATGCGGCACCAGGATGTGACGCTCGACGACAAATTTCTGCTCAGCCAGGGCCGGGTTTTCATCACCGGCGTGCAGGCCTTGTTGCGAGTTCTGATGGATCAGCGCCGCCTCGACCAGGCGGCCGGTCTGAACACCGCCGGTTTCCTCTCCGGCTATCGCGGCTCGCCATTGGGCGGGCTGGACCAGCAGGCGACGCGGGCGAAGAAGCACCTGGAAGCCTGCGAGGTGGTCTTCAAGGAAGGCCTCAACGAGGACCTAGCCGCCACCGCCGTCTGGGGCAGCCAACAGGCCAACCTCTTCCCCGGCGCCAAGTTCGATGGCGTCTACGGCATGTGGTACGGAAAGGCGCCTGGCGTCGACCGCACCGGCGACGCCTTCAAGCATGCCAATTTCGCCGGGACCTTCCCCAAGGGCGGTGTCTTGGCCGTCGCCGGTGACGACCACACCTGCAAGTCCTCGACCCTGCCGTCGCAGTCGGAATTCGCCTTCCAGGACTTCGAGATGCCGGTGCTGTCGCCAGCCGATGTGCAGGAGGTGCTGGACTACGGCCTGCTGGGCTACGCCATGTCGCGCTATTCCGGCCTTTGGGTCGGGCTGATCGCGCTCGCCGACACCATGGACAGCGGTGTCACCATCGACGTGGACCTGGCGCGCCACAAGTTCGTCCTGCCCACCAACTTCGCCCTGCCGCCCGGTGGGCTGGGCATCCGGCTGAAGGACCAGCCGCTGGACAAGGAGCGCCGGCTCCGCACCCAGAAGATCCCCGCCGCCCTGGCCTTCGCCCGCGCCAACAGGATCGACCGGGTGGTGCTGCCGGCCGCCCGGCCTCGGCTGGGCATCGTCTGCCAGGGCCAGGCCTACACGGACGTGATCGAGGCCTTCGCGGCCATGCGCATCAGCTTCGAGGAAGCGGCCAGCCTCGGGGTCTCGATCTACAAGGTCGGCATGCCCTGGCCGCTGGAGCCGCAGGGTCTGCGGGCCTTCGCCGCCGGTCTCGAGACCCTGATGGTCATCGAGCACAAGCGCCCCCTGATCGAGACCCAGGCCCGCGCCGCCCTTTACGACCTGCCGGCCCACGCCCGTCCGCGCATCATTGGCAAGACCGACGAGGTGGGCCATCCGCTGCTGTCGCAGCTGGGCTCGCTGTCGGTGGCCGAGGTGGCGCTGGCCATCGCCGACCGCCTGCCGCCCGGGCCGCACATGGACCGGGTGCATGACTATCTGAGCCGTGTCTCGGCCGCCTCCATGGCGGCGGTGACCCTGGCCGCCGAACAGCAGCGCAAGCCGTTCTTCTGCTCGGGCTGCCCGCACAACACCTCGACGCGACTTCCCGAGGGATCGCGGGCTCTGGCCGGCATCGGCTGTCACTACATGGCCAGCTTCTCCGATCCCCAGACCGACTTGAACAGCCACATGGGCGGCGAGGGCCTGACCTGGGTGGGCTCGGCGCCCTTCACCACCGAGGACCATGTCTTCGCCAACCTGGGGGATGGGACCTACAACCACTCCGGCTCGCTCGCGGTCCGCGCCTCGATCGCCGCCAAGTCGCACATCACCTACAAGCTGCTGTTCAACGACGCCGTGGCCATGACCGGCGGCCAGCAGGCCGAGAGCGGCTTCACGCCGGCTCAGATCACCCGGCAGCTGGCCTCGGAAGGTATCGCCAAGACCGTCATCGTCGCCGACGATCCCAGCCGCTACGCTCACGTCACCGACCTGGCGCCGGGCGTCGAGGTCAAGCCGCGCTCCGAGCTGATCGCCGTGCAAAAGATGCTGCGCGACACGCCGGGCACGACGGTCCTGCTCTATGACCAAGTCTGCGCCACCGAGAAGCGCCGTCGCCGCAAGCGCGGGGCCATGGAAACCGCCACCAAGCGGGTCTTCATCAACCCCCTGGTCTGCGAGGGCTGCGGCGACTGTTCCAAGGTCTCCAACTGCGTCTCCGTCGAGCCGCTGAACACCGAGTTCGGCCGCAAGCGGAAGATCAACCAGTCCACCTGCAACACCGACTATTCCTGCCTCGACGGCTTCTGCCCCTCCTTCGTCACCATCGAGGGCGGTGAGAACGCCCAGGCCAAGGCCCTGCCGGCGCTGACCGCCGACTCCACGCCCCTGCCCAGCTTCGAGCCGCTGGAGGGGGTGAAGAACATCGTCTTCACCGGCATCGGCGGGACCGGCGTCACCACTGTCGCCTCGATCCTGGCCATGGCCGCCCACGTCGACGGCCGCGCCGCCTCGGTGGTGGACATGACCGGCCTGGCCCAGAAGGGCGGGGCGGTGTTCTCCCATGTCCGCATCGGCGAGCTTGAGGAGACCGTGGTCGGCGGCCGGGTGCCGGCGGCCTCGGCCCATGTGCTGATCGCCTGCGACATCCTCTCGGCGGCAGGGCCGGACGCGCTGTCGCTCTACGCCAAGGACCGCACCGTGGCCTGCGGCAACGAGGACTTCGCCCCCACCGCCGACTTCGTCACCGATCGCGACGTGCGGTTCGACGCCGGAAACATGGCCCGCCGGATCGCGGCGGCCACCAAGAGCTACGACGAGTGCCCGGCGCACCACCTGGCCGAGACCCACTTCGGCGACGCCATCTACGCCAACATGATCATGGTGGGCTTCGCCTGGCAGAAGGGGCTGATCCCGATCTCCAGCCGGGCGGTCTATCGCGCCATCCGGCTGAACGGGGTCCAGGCCGAGGCCAACCTGCAGGCCTTCGAACTGGGCCGCCGGGTGGCCCACGATCCGGCTGAGCGCGGCAAGGCCGAGGCCGACGTGCCGACGCCGGAGACCATGCCGCTGGCCGAACTGATCGCCCACCGCGCGCGCGAACTGACCGCCTATCAGAACCAGGCCTATGCCCGCCGCTATCTGACCCGGGTTGAAGACGTCGCCAAGGCCGAGGCCATCTTCGGTTCGGAGGTCCTGACCCGTTCGGTGGCGGTGAATCTCTACAAGCTGATGGCCTACAAGGACGAGTACGAGGTGGCCCGGCTCTATTCCGACGGCCGCTTCGAGGCCGAGAAGAACGGGACCTTCAAGGGCGGCAAGGCCAAGGTCTGGCTGGCCCCGCCGATCATCGCGCCCAAGGACGCCAATGGCCGGCCGAAGAAGATCGCCTTCGGAGGCTGGATGCTGGACCTGGGCTTCCCGATGCTCGCCAAGCTGAAGGGCCTGCGCGGGACGGGCTTCGACCTCTTCGGCTACAGCGAGGAGCGCAAGATGGAGCGCGGCCTGATCGCGGCTTACGAGGCGGGGATCGACAAGCTGCTCGCCGGTCTCTCGGCGGAGAAGATGCCGCTCGCCGTCCAGATCGCCCAGGTCCCGCAACAGATCCGCGGCTATGGCCACATCAAGGAGGCGTCCGTCACCAAGGCCACGGC
Organism: Phenylobacterium sp.; assembly: GCF_030693625.1. Taxonomy (GTDB): domain Bacteria; phylum Pseudomonadota; class Alphaproteobacteria; order Caulobacterales; family Caulobacteraceae; genus Phenylobacterium; species Phenylobacterium ferrooxidans. Next base: position 156,426 of record NZ_JAUYAF010000065.1, on the reverse strand, counting down.
GCAGGAGACTACCCTGTGGGCGCAGTGGGCCTTGACCTGACGAAGGGGTAGAGCGCCGCTGCGGAGGCCAGCAGAACCCCCGCGATGAGAGGCGCTCTCCAGTCGTCGGAGGCGATCCGCGCCACGAGCAGTCCAAGGCACACAACCGCGCCGGCCGCCGGGATGACGACAGGTATCTCGAAACCGCCTTTGGGCTCGTCCTTGCGCAGGGTCAGCACCACCAGGGATGCGTTGACCACGACGAAGACGCAGAGCAGCAGCAGGACCGTGGCGGAGGCGAGTTCGGCGATGTCGCCGGCCATGGCCAGGGCGATCAGCAGGACCAGCAGGATGACGATGGCGAAGTGAGGCGTGCGCCGCGTGGGATGAACCCGCGCCAGCTGAGCGGGCAGCCGGCCATCGCGCGCCATGCCGTACAGCAGGCGCGAGGCGGTGACGTAGTTGATGAGGGCCGAGTTGGCGACGGCGAAGACCGTGATGACCACGAAGGCCCAGTCGGGGAACCAGGGCGCGGCCCGGGCCATGACGTCGGCCAGGGGGGCCTTGGCGTCGGCCAGCTCCCGCCAGGGGATGACCGAAACCGCCGTCACCGCCACCCCGATGTAGAGGACGCAGGCCAGCGACATGCCGAGCACCAGCCCCAAGGGCAGGGTGCGTCGCGGGTTCTTGACCTCCTCGGCGACATTCAGCGTGTCTTCAAAGCCCACGAAGGAGAAGAAGGTGAGCACGGCGCCCTGCACCATCAGCAGCGGCGGGATGGCCAGCAGGCTGCCGCCGGACGGGGTCGCTGGGGTCTGGAACATGTCCACCGACCCCCAGTACTTCGCGCCCACGACGATGATCAGGGCCAGGCCGGCGGCCTCCACCACGCTGCACACGACATTGGCCCACATGCTCTCGCGAATGCCGCGAAAGACGATGCCGGCCATCAGGAACAGATAGGCCACCGTCAGGACCACGACCGGTGTCTCTGACAGGAAGGGGATGCGCTGCAGGTTTAATCCGATGACCCACGATCCCGCGGCGATCGAGGTGAGGCCTGAGCCAGCGACGGCCAGCCCCAGGACATGGGTCAGCAGGCCCCTGCCGTAGGCGCGGTGGGTGACGTAGGCCGCCCCCCCGGCCCGCGGGTAGCGGGAGCCGAGGGAGGCGTAGGACAGCCCGGTGAGCAGGGCGGCCACCATGGCCAGGAGGAATCCCAACCAGACCGCCGAGCCGAGTTCGCCCGCCGCCTTGCCGATCAGGCCATAGATGCCGGCGCCCAGCATGGAGCCTGCGGAGTAGAACACCATCTGGCCCAGACCGATGGTCCGCATGAGTTGCGGCTGGCCTGTCGGGGCGTCGGGGCTAGCGGAGTCTGTCAGGGCCATCTCCTTGCAATGGGAACGGTCAAGGTCGGTTCCCGACCGCTCCCAAGCTTTCGGCCAGGCGACCGCGGCCTTATGCGGCCCTGCCAAATATGCTGGCGGTCTCGTCTGAGGGCAGGGCGACGGCGCGTTCGGCGATCAGGGCGCGCCGCAGGTCGTGGTCCTTGTTGCGGGTGGCGGCCTCGATCAGGGTCAGGTCGATCAGGTCGCGCTGGGCGTGGCTGCCGCCGAACCGCGCTGAGCGGTTGCGGACCGTCCGCAGACGCTCAACCGCCAGGCCGTAGTTCCCGGCCCCGAAGGCGACGAGGCCCTCCATGACGGGCAGGCCGACCTCACCCGTGAAGCTGGCGTTGTCGCCGGGACCCTTGAGCGCCGCCTGCTGGGTTTCCAGCAGCGCCTGGATCGCGTCCGTGCGGCCGGCGCCCACGAAGGACAGCATGGCGTGGGTGTCGTCGAAGGCGTAGGCGCCCAGGGTGTCGGCGCGGGCCTGGTAGACGTCGGCCAGCTCGTTCCAGCGGTTCCCCAGATCGATGCCGCGCACCCACAGCCGCCACAGCAGGGCCGAGGCGTCCACCAGGTCGAAGGCCATGTCGGACTTGGCGCCCCAGATCGGGCCGTCATAGAGCTTCAGCACCTCTTCCACCTCGCCGAGGCCGAGGTGGAAGAGCGCGAGGTGCCACCAGTTGTGGACCGCGAAGAAGCTCTCGCGGGTCCAGGCGTCGATGTCGGCGCGCATCCAGATGATCCCGTCGGCGCGCCGGTCCTGCATCTCCAGGACGTGGGCGACGGCGTGCTGGGCCCAGCCGTTGCGCGGCTGCAGCTCGATGGCCTGGCGGCCGGCGGCTTCGGCGCGGTCATAGAGACCAGTCTCCTCAAGGCCGAAGGCGAGCATGCCGAGCACGGCGTGATAGTCGGGTCGGCCCTGGTCCCAGTAGGGGGCGGCGCGGCCGATGCGGTCGCGGAGCATGCGGCTGTCCCCGGTCAGGAAGTCCATCAGCTGGCCGGCCTGGAGACCGAGCGCGTCCTTCGGATGAGCGATGGTGAGGTCCTCGAAGATCCGGCCGGCGGCGCGGTATTCTCCCGACAGCATCTTCTGCAGGCCAGCCAGGTGGCCCTGCTCACGGTCGTTGGCGGGCAGGGAAAGCGCCGTGGTGGCCGCCTCCACGCCCACCTGAACCGCCGCGGCGTTGGAGCCCACCAGGTGCAGGTAGGCCTTCAGCACATGGGCCATGGTGAAGGCCGGGCTGTCGGCGATGGCCGCCTCGATCAGGCCGCCGGCGTCGCCTGCGAAGCAGTGATAGGCCTCGACGGCGGCGATGTAGTTTTCGGTCGCCGCGGCGCTGGCGCCAGACAAGACAGACCCGGAGAGGTCACGATGTTGCATTTCTTTCTCCTGGCGACTGGGCGCAGAGGGGTTGTCTTCCAGATGCCGGCCTTTCGCGGTGGGGCGGTCAGGCTTGGACGCGGCGAGATTTCCCGACATCTGAGCCGCAAATCGGGGGTTTGGCGAGCGGAACGAGAGGATCGGCGGCATCCTTCTTGAAGGCTTATGCCGAGGCGATGGAGCGGGGAGCCGCGAGGTGCGGCAGCGCAACGGCCAGGCCCTGAGCCCACCCCGGCTTGGCGTCGCCCGCGGCATCGGCTACCCACCCATCCATGGCGGATTTCGATTTCGACGCGGTGGTGGTGGGCGCGGGCGCCGTGGGCCTGGCCTGCGGCTACGCGCTCACAAGGCGGGGGCTGGTGGTCGCCGTTCTTGAGAGCGGCCCGATCATCGGCGAGGGGGTCTCGGCGCGCAATTCCGAGGTGGTCCACGGCGGGCTCTACTATGCCTCCGGCTCGCTCAAGGCGAAGCTCTGTGTGCAGGGTCGGCGAGCCCTCTACGCCTTCTGCGACAGCCACAAGGTCGCCTATGACCGATGCGGCAAGCTGGTGGTGGCGACGACGCCCGACGAGGTCGGCCGGCTGGACGCCATCCTGGAGCAGGCCCAGGCCAACGACGTCGAGGGCATGGCGCACATGACCAAGGCCCAGGTCCTGGCGCTTGAACCCGAACTGAAGTGCGAAGGCGCCCTGATTTCCCCACAGAGCGGGGTGTTCGACAGCCACGGCTACATGCTGGCGCTGCAGGGCGAGATCGAGGCTGGCGGCGGGGCGGTGGTGACCTCCACGCCCTTCGAGGGCGCGAGCCCCCTCGCCGGCGGCGGCTGGTCGGTGCGGGCCGGCGGCGCAGAGCCGACGACCCTCACCTGCCGCGTCCTGGTGACCGCGCCGGGGTTGGCGGCCCAGGCGGTGGCCGCGCAGATCGACGGCTACCCGAAGGTGACGATCCCCGAAGGCCACTACGGCAAGGGGGTCTATTTCCGGCTGACCGGCAAGGCGCCCTTCGCCCGGCTGATCTACCCGCCGCCGATCCCCGGCGCGCTCGGCACCCACTACCGTCGCGACCTGGGCGGCCAGGCGGTGTTCGGGCCCGACCTGCAATATGTCGACAGCCTGGACTACAGCGTCGATCCGGCGCGGGCCGCCGACTTCTACAGCTATATCCGCAAGTTCTGGCCGGGGCTGCCGGACGGGGCGCTGGCGCCTGATTATGCCGGCATCCGGCCCAAGCTGCATGGGCCTGGCGAACCGCAGCCGGACTTCCGCATCGATGGGCCACAAGCCCACGGCATGGCTGATCTGGTCACCCTCTTCGGTATCGAGAGTCCGGGGCTGACCAGCTCCCTGGCGATCGGCGAAGAGGTGGTCTCGCGGCTCAGCCTCTAACGCTGGCCGCAGGGCTTCCCATATGGGGCCCATGACCCCGCTTTCCGTTCTCGACCTTTCGCCGATCCTTCAGGGCGGCGACGCCGGCCAGTCCCTGCGCAACACGCTGGACCTCGCTCGCCACGCCGAGCGGCTCGGCTACAACCGCTACTGGCTGGCCGAGCACCACAACATGCGGGGCGTGGCCAGCGCCGCGACCGCCGTGGTCATCGCCCACGTGGCGGCGGGCACCAGCACCATCCGGGTCGGCGCCGGCGGGGTCATGCTGCCCAACCACGCGCCCCTGGTGATCGCCGAGCAGTTCGGGACCCTGGCGGCCCTGCATCCCGGGCGCATCGACCTGGGCGTCGGCCGCGCGCCGGGCTCCGACCAGCTGACCGCGCGCGCCCTGCGCCGGACCCTGACCGGCGACGTCGACCAGTTCCCGCAGGATGTGATGGAGCTGCTGCACTATTTCGAACCGGCCCAGCCCAACCAGGCGATCCGCGCGGTCCCCGGCGAGGGGACCCGCGTCCCGGTCTGGATCCTGGGGTCCAGCCTGTTCGGGGCGCAGCTGGCCGCGCACCTGGGCCTGCCCTTCGCCTTCGCCAGCCATTTCGCTCCCGCCCAGATGATGCAGGCCATCCACCTCTACCGGGCCCAGTTCCAGCCCTCGGCGTACCGCGACGAACCGCATGTGATGCTGGGCCTGAACATCGTCGCCGCGCCCACCGACGAAGAGGCGCGGTTCCTGTTCACCTCGATCCAGCAGGCCTTCGTCAACTTGCGCACCGGCCAGCCCGGTCCCCTGCCGCCGCCGATGGAGGGCTATGGCGAACGCCTCGATCCCATGGCTCAGGCGGGGCTGGCCTCGGCCCTGTCGCAGGCGATCATCGGCTCGCCGGATACGGTGCGCGCGGATCTGGCCGAGTTCGTGGCGCGGACGGGCGCCGACGAGCTGATGGTGACGTCGCAGATCTTCGACCACACCGCCCGCCTGCGCTCCTTCCAGATCGCCGCGGAGGCTCGCGACGCGTTGGCGAAGGTGGCGGCGTAAAGCGTCCACCATCCAACCGCACATCCCAGCGAAGGCCGAGATGTGCGAAGTTGAAATCAGCTCTTCGGGACCAGCTTGAGAATGCGGCCCTCGGCGCTGTCGGTGGCGAGGTAGAGGGCGCCGTCGGGGCCGACCACCACGTCGCGGATGCGTTCGTTCAGCTCGGTGGCGATGCGCTCCTCGCCCACCACCTTTTCGCCGTCGAGGGTCAGGCGGGTCACAGACTTGCCGGCCAGGCCGCCGACGAACAGGCTGCCCTTCCACTTTGGGAACAGGGCGGCGTCATAGAAGGCCAGGCCTGAGGCCGCGATCACCGGGTCCCAGTAATAGATCGGCTGCTCCATGCCATCCTTGGCGGTGAGGCCCGCGCCGACGGGGCCGCCCTGGTACTCAATGCCGTAGGTGATGGTGGGCCAGCCATAGTCCTTGCCGGCGGCGGGGATGTTGAGCTCATCGCCGCCCCGGGCGCCGTGCTCGGTGGTCCACAGCTTGCCGGTGGCGGGGTTGAGAGCCGCGCCCTGGACGTTGCGGTGGCCGATGGACCAGATCTCGGGACGGGCGCCGGCCTTGCCGACGAAGGGGTTGTCCTTGGGGATCGAGCCGTCGGCGTTGATGCGCACCAGCTTGCCGATGGCGCTGTCCATCTGCTGCGACTGCACCCGGCCCGGCAGGACCGAGCGGTCGCCAAGCGTCACGAACAGCTTGCCGTCGGGGGCGAACACCAGGCGTCCGCCATAATGCTGCACCGACTGCAGGGAGGGCGCCTGATGATAGATCACCTGGACGTTCTCCACCTTCGCCTGGCCGTCGGCGGCCACCACCAGCTTGCCGCGGGCGACGGCGGTGTTGGTCATCTTTTCGGCCGGGCTTTCGGCATAGCTCCAGTAGATCAGGCCGTTCTTGGCGAAGGCCGGATCCACCGCCAGGCCCAGCAAACCGCCCTGGCCCTTGGCGTAGATGGCGGGCAGGCCGGCCACCGGCTCGCTCAGCGCCCCGTCGGCGCCGACGATCCGCAGGCGGCCGGGCTTCTCGCTCACCAGGATCTTGCCGTCCGGCAGGAAGGCGATCCCCCAGGGATTGGCCAGGCCCTCTGCGACCGTCTTGACCTCGTACTCGACGCCGGCCTTGACCTCCGGCGCGCGGGTCTGGCCCGCGAAGGCCGGGACTTGGTCCTTGCCGTTGGCGGGCCGCGTCTCCACCGGCGCGCCGGGCGCCGCCAGGGTCGGACCGCAGGCGGAGATCAGGGCCGCGACCGCGGCGGTGAAGAGCAGGCTACGCATGGGAGTCTCCGGGGTTTTCAGCACAATAGCACGTCAGTCAGATCGTTCCCGCTGCTTGGCGCAAGGCGTCCTCGGGGCTCGCGCCCTCAAGATGGACCAGCGACCAGACGGCGAAGAACAGCAGGGGCCATCGCTCCGCGCCGCCCCCGACGAAGGTGGCGCGGACCGCGTCCGGCGTGCGGACTCGCCGCACGGCCTCCACCTTGCCGATCCGCTCGGCGAGGTCGGCGGCGCGGGGCGCAATCCAGGCGTCCACAGGGACGGTGAAGCCCTGCTTGCGCGCCCAGGGATCGGCGGCGGGACAGACCCGCTCAAGCCACTTGCGCACCAGCCACTTGCCATAGCGTCCCCGCACCTTGAACCGGTCGGGCAGGGGGAAGGCGAAGTCGGCCACGGGCGGATCGAGGAACGGGGTGCGGCCCTCCAGCCCATGGGCCATCAGGCAGCGGTCCAGCTTCAGCAGCAGGTCGTTCGGCAGCCATGTGACGATGTCGGCCCACTGCGCCTGCTGCAGCCGGGTAAGGCTCGCGGGCGCCCTTGCCTGCGCGCGCCAGCGGGCCAGGGCCTCGGCGTCATCGGGTCGCGGCTCGGCCGGACGTCCCCCCAGCCAGGCGGGGCGCAGGGCCTTGCGATAGCGGCCATAGCCGCCGAACAGCTCGTCGCCGCCCTCGCCCGTGAGCACGACGGTGAGGGTTCCCTTGGCGGCCTCGGCCAACTTGTAGGTGGGCAGGGTCGCGTAGTCGGCGGTGGGGTCGTCCAGGGCCCAGGCGACCTGCGGCAGGATGCGCCAGAAGTCGGCCTCGTCGAACCGGGTCTCGCGCCAGTCGAGGTTCAGGGCCCTGGCCACCCGCTCGGCCTGGGCCCGCTCGTCCCTGGCGCCCGGCGCATCGAAGCCGCAGGTGAAGGCGGTGACCGGCCGGGCGTTCAGCCGCGACATGAGGGTTGCGATGGCGGCCGAGTCGATCCCGCCGGAAAGGAACAGGCCGTAGGGCACGTCCGACCGCTGGTGGACGCGGACGCTGTCTTCGAGAACGGCGTCGAGCTGGTCGACCAGTTCTTCCTCCCCTGCGTAGCGGGGGAGGGGGACCGCCCGAAGGGTGGTGGAGGGGGCGAGACTGGGCGGGGCGCTTGAGGCCGCCCCCTCCACCGGTTGCGCCGGTCCCCCTCCCCCGTGAACGGGGGAGGAAAGGAAACTGCGATGGGTGGGCGCCTGCAGCTTGCCCTCCACCACCTCGACGATCTCGCCGGGCGCCAGGCGCTTCAGGCCCTTGAAGATGGTGTCACCGGTCAGGGTGTAGTTGAAGGCCAGCAGTTCGCGGGCGCGATCCTCGTCCAGCTCCGCGTCCAGCAGGGCCGCGAAGGCGCGGGGCTCGGACGCGAAATAGACCGCGCCCTCCTGCTCCAGCACATAGAGCGGCTTGATGCCGAAGGGGTCGCGCACCAGCCATGTGCGGCCGTCGGCGCCGATCAGGCAGAAGGCGTACATGCCCCGCAGCCGCTGGAACGCGGCCGGCCCCTCCTTGGCGTAGAGGTGCAGCAGAGGCTCGAAGTCAGAGCCGGTGGAGAGCTCGTCGGCCAGCCCGAACTCGGCGGTCAGTTCGACATAGTTGTAGATTTCGCCATTGCCGATCACCGTGCCGCCCGCCGCGTGCAGGGGCTGCCAACCACCCTCCAGGTCGATGATCGACAGGCGGGCGTGGGCCACCGAGCCGCCGCGAACCTGTTCGGTCCGCACCCCGTTGGGGCCACGATGGGTCAGGGTCTCGATCATGGGACGCGCAGACGCCGTCCCGTGCAGCACCCCGGCGATGCCGCACATCAGGCGGCCCCGTAGTCGGCGAACAGCGACCGCCATTGAGCGACGACCGCGGCCTCGGAGAACTCCGCCTCCACCCGGTCCGACCCGTTCTGCACCAGCCGGATGCGCAGCATCGGGTCGGCCAACAGCCGGCGCGTCGCCTGCGCCAGCGCCTCGGCGTCATCGACCGGGACCAGCAGGCCGTCGTCGCCGTCCGCGATCAGGGCGGCCGGGCCCTGGCTGGCGGCGGCCACCACCGGCAGCCCATGGGCCCAGGCCTGGATCACCACATTGCCCAGGGGCTCGTAGCGCGAGGGGAAGACGCAGACATCGGCGGCGCGGTAGAGGGCCGAGGCGTCGGTGCGCCAGCCCAGGAACCGCACCCGGTCGGCGACGCCCAGCGCCGCGGCCATGGCCTTCAACTTGGCCTCCTGCGGCCCGACGCCCGCGATCCACAGGAAGGCGTCGGGGATCTGGGTCAGGGCCTGCAGGGTGACGTCGTGAGCCTTGGCGTCATGCAGCCGGCCCATGGAGAGCAGCAGGGGCGCGTCGGCGGGCGTGTTGAGAGGCGCGCGGTCGGCCGGCGCGGTCTCGGGCGGGACGGCGGCGAAGTTGGGAATGCAGCGCACCTTGCCGGCCGGCCAGCCCTGGCCGACGATCCACTCGGCGATGTCCTCGGTGTTGGCCACCAGCTCGTCGAAGCCGCGATAGTATTTGAGATTGTAGTAGCCGCCGAGGCGCCCGATCCGGACCGGGCCTTTCGGCGTGTGCCGCGCGGCGCGGTTCATCCAGGCCAGGGCCAGCTTCACATCGTTGCGGCGGGCGAAGCCGCCCACCTGGGGCTTGGTCAGGATGTCGATAGGTCCGCCGAACCGGAAGGTCGCGGTGGGGACGCCGGCGGCCGCCAGGGCCGCCTGCCGATTCGGGTTTGGGCGGATGGCGGCGGCCTGGCTGACGCCCGCGCGGGCGAGGCCGGACACGAGGTCGACGAAGTACGTCTCCGCGCCGCCTTCGCCGGCCGTTCCAAGGAGGTGGAGCACGCTCATATGAGCCGCAACTCTAGCCGGGCTTTGCGCCGCACCCAAGCCGCTTGAAGCGGCGAACATCCCACCCTATAACCCGCGCCTCCGCGGGTGGCCCATGGCTGGGTAGCTCAGTTGGTTAGAGCGGTGGATTCATAACCCACAGGTCGGCGGTTCGAGCCCGCCTCCAGCTACCACCCGCGGATATTTCCTTGCACATTGACCCGTCGCCCTCGGCGTCTTGCGGACAAATGCGCGACCAGGTGTCGGGATCGCCCCGCGTCATCCGTCATACTTTGGTGACCCAACTAGGTCCTGAGGAGATGAACCGATGCGCTTCCTGTTGATCGTCAAGGCGACCCCCCAGTCGGAGCGTGGCGAGATGCCCGCCGACGTCGAACGGCTGATGGTCGATATGGGCAGGTTCAACGACGAGATGATCGCCGCCGGCGTCCTCCTCGATGGGGCGGGCCTGCAGCCCAGCTCCGCCGGCAAGCGGATCCGGTTCAAAGGCCTGGGCCACGCGGTCGTCACCGACGGGCCCTTTGACAACGTTTCCGAGCTCGCGTCGGGCTACTGGATCCTCAACTGCAAGGACACCGACGAGGCCCTGGCCTGGGCGCGGCGGGTTCCCTTCTCCAGTGGGGCGCTCGAGCTCCGCCCCCTGGCGGAGCCGGAGGCGTTCGCCGACCTGGTCTCGGAGGAGGAAGTGCAGAAGGAGCGTGACCACCGCGCCGAACAGCTGCGCAAGGCGCCAAAGCCCAAGGTCTGAGCCTCAAGAGGGCCCCTGCGGGGATTTGGGCGGCGGGCCCCAGCTCAGTCCCGTCGGAGGTGCAGGGCGTCGCCGCGCGATGCTGGTGTGCTATGTCATACCCATGCGCATCCAAGCCCTGCTTCCCGTCCTGTCCCTGCTGGCCCTGTCGGCGTGCGAGCCTGCGCCGCCCGCCGCGCCCCAGGCGCCTGAGCCGCCGGCCTCTCGGTGGTCGTCCATCGTCACGGGGGCCGGGATGGCGCTGAGCTATGCGCCCGCAGTCCCCAGCGCGCAGACGCCGCCGATCCGTCTGAGCTGCGCTCGCGATCCCGACGTGTTCCAGGTGGCGGTGGAGCAGATCATCCCGATCTCCAGCGAAGATCGGCTGTCGGTGGGGTTCGACGGCGAGCCCTTCGCCCTGGCCGTGACTCCGGAATCCTTGGCGGGACCCGCGGGCCTCGAGGCGGCCGGGCCGATCACCCAGGACCTGTTGACCGTGATGCAGACCGCCAAGGTGATCGAGGGATCCTACGGCGCCACGCAGTTCGGACCCTATGACGCCCCGCCGCCGGCGATGCTGGCGAGTTTTGTTCAGGGCTGCCGGGCGGCGGGCGTCAGCCGGTAGATCCCGGCGGATCAGCCGGCGAAGATCCAGGCGCCATCGAGGGTGGCCAGGGAGACTCCCACCAGGATCATCTTGCCGCCGCCCACCATGTCTATGACCGTGTCGGCGCCGACCTGGGAGGCGGTGGCGGCGGTCCCGACGTCAAGCTGCACCCGGTCGCCCTCGGCGCGGCTGAAGTCGGTGATCCGGTCGATTCCCGTGCCGCCCCAGGTGCGGAAGGTGTCGGCGCCGGGGCCCCCGCTGAGGGTGTCGTCGCCGAGGTCGCCCGACATCCAGTCGTCGCCGGCCCCGCCCGACAGGCTGTCATTGGCCTGGCCGCCTCGCACCCAGTCGACGCCGTCGCCGCCGTCCTGGGTGTCGGCGCCGAGATTGCCGTAGACCAGGTCATCGCCGGCCTCGCCGTAGAGCATGTCATTGCCCTGGCCGCCCACCACCCAGTCGTGACCGTCGCCGCCGCGAACGGTGTCATTACCCTGGTTTCCGTGGGTGTCGTCGAAGCCGGCCCCGCCGACGATGCTGTCGTCTCCCAGGAAGCCGCGCAGGAAATCGTTTCCGCCGCCACCGTTCAGATAGTTGGCCGCGTCATTGCCCAGGATAGTGTCCGTGGCCGACCCGCCCAGGACGTTCTCGATCACTGTCGCATAGGCGATGCCCAGGTTGTCGGACCAGGTGTAGGTCTCCGGGTCGATGATGAACTCGGCGATCGTGGCGGCGGAGTTCGGATAGATGCTGCTCCAGTCGTCGGCCTGGGCCTGGGCCGAATAATAGGCGATCGAGGAATAGGCGCCTGGCGTCAGGTCGATGATCGATGAGCGGGTATGGGCCGAGAGGTCGAAGGTGTCGGTCCCGCCCGCGTCATAGACCGCCTGCATCATGGGGGTCGCCTGGGACCAGGTGTAGGTGGTGTCGCCGAGACCGGTGGTGGGGTCGGTGCCGTAGCGGGCCTGCAGGGCGACGATGTCGAAGACCATCGGGGTGGTGGGGCTGACCGCCCGTCCCACCAGCCGGTTGACCCCGTCCACGGGCTCGATCGTGACGTGGAAGATGTCCTGCGGAAAGTCATAGGACATTATTGTATAGCGGACGTTGTCGTAGCCGGTGGGCAGGGTGGCGCCCGGTCCGAACGGGTGCTGCAGGCCCAAGGCATGCCCCAACTCATGCAGCACCGTCTCGAACCCTGCGGAGCTCGGGGCGAAGTTCGAGGTCTTCAAGGTCTCGTCCAGCCACACGTCGCCCTGCCACGCCCCCTGAGCGAATCCCGGCTGGGGCGGGCGATAGGCGAAGGCCGTGGTGTCCTCGTTGCCGGTGACGTCATTGACGTCGGTGAAGGCGAAGCGGATCTGGCCGGTATTGGCGACGTCGTCGGTCTCCACCAGGCTGGGGGCGATGACCTTGTCCCAGGCTTGCAGGGCCAGCCGGATGGCCGCGGCCTGGGCCTCGGTCACGGTTCCGTAGTCGGCGTTGGCCTGCTCGTCGTCGACGGCGTAGGTCGGCCAGGTGCTGCCGGCCTTGGGAAAGCTGAAGGTGATCTGGCTCCCGCTCCAGGCGTTGCCCTCGTCGTACAGCAGGACGCTGGTGATCTCGGAAATGCTCGGCGCCGCCATCTTCGCCCCCCACAGGCCGACGCCGGTAACGCGTCACTCGACCTCTACCCTAGCGCGACCCGCCGGTGCGTGGGCAAGCGCAAACGTCAGGCGGCCACCGCGCGGCCCCACTCGTTCCAGCCGGCGATGCGCGGCGTGCCCGGCAGGTACATGGTCTCCAGCCAGTCGACCTTCAGCCCGGCGGCGGGAAGGGCCGCGGCCACGGGTCGGATGATGTGACAGCCCCCGGCCATGCGGCTCCACAGCGGGTCCCAGAACCTCTGCCATCTGGCGACGTCGGCGTCGGGAGCCAGGCCATGCTCACAGAACAGGAACTCTCCCCCGGGCTTCAGCACGCGCCGCGCCTCGGCCAGGGCCGCAGCCGGCGTATGGACCGAGCAGAGGGTGAAGGTGCACACCACCGTATCGAAGCTGCCGTCCTCGAAGGGCAGGGCCTCGGCGGTTCCCTCTGCGACCTCGACGGCCAGGCCGGGCGCCCGGGGCGCGGCCTCGGCCAGGGCGAGCAGCTCGGGCGAAGGATCGACCCCAACCACCGTGGTGACCGCCGCCGGATTGTAGAAGGCCAGGTTGAGCCCCATCCCGATGCCCAGCTCCAGCACCCGTCCGCTGGCGCGGGGGACGATCTTGGCCCGCTGTTTCATCATCGGTGGCGAGGAGCAGGCGCAGGTCAGCAGACCCGGCAGGATCTTGCGGCTGTAGAAGGATGACATGGCGTCTCGTCCCCGAACTTTCGACCAGCATCCCCCAGGTCGCCGCCCAAGGCCAGTGTCCGCAGACGGCGCGCCGCGCCGGGGCAGGGCGGCGCCAAGCTAGGCTGCGACCGACTCTTCGGCGGCGCCGCCGAGGTTTTCCTGCAGGGCCTTCAGCAGGTTCTCGGGCTTCATGGGCTTTTCCACGACACCATTCATGCCCGCGGCGAGGTAGCCCGCGGCGTCCTCCGGGTCTGCGTTGGCGGTGAGCGCGATGATCGGCACCCGGCCCGCCGCGCCAGGCAGGGCGCGGATCGCCTGGGTGGCGGTGACCCCGTCCATGCGGGGCATCTTGATGTCCATCAGGATCAGGTCGAAGCGGCCGGTGCGGGCGGCGGCCACGGCCTCCACGCCGTCGACGGCCGACTCCGAGGTGCAGTCGAACATCTCGCACAGGGTCTCGGCCACCATGCGGTTGGTGGCGTTGTCGTCCACCACCAGGATGTGAGCGGCCCGCTGCTGGGCGTCGAGATTGTCGGGCTCCGCCTCGCCGTTGCTTTCCACGGCCGTGGGGGCGGTGAATTCGAAGACCAGGGTCTCCCCGGCCCCGGCGTTGGCCTCGGTGTGGACGTCTCCGCCCAGGGCCGCGACGATCTGGCGGCCGACGGCCACCGACAGGGCCGTTTCCAGCCCGAACAGCGCCTCGATCTCCTGGATATCCAGGGCGTCGCCGACGCTGCGTTCGCCGCCGCCGCGCACGCGGCCTTCCAGCCGCACCATGTCCCCGGCCGGATAGGCTCGCAGGGTGGCCTCAACCGCGCCGTGACGCACGCCAGCCAGGGCCTGGGAGATGAAGCCGTCGAAGGCCTGCATGACCCGGGCGGAATCGATGAGCGCCGTCATCTCCGGCGCGCCGTCATAGGAGACCAGCAGGGTGACGCCGGACTTGGCCGCCTTCTGTCCCCAGCGGGCCTCGATCTCGTCGGCCAGGTCACGCACGCGCTTGGGCGCGGGCTCGAAGGCCATGCCCTGGGTGGCGGCGTCCTTGAGGTCGGCGCTGGAGGCCAGGATCTGGCGCACGCAGGCCGCGGCCTCGCTGACGCCGGCGACGCAGGCCTGGGCGTCGGCGCCCAGGGGGTGGCGCGCGAGACGTTCCGCAAGCGCCAGCACGCCTTCCATCTGCTGATGGATTTCGCTGGTGATCCGTTCGAAGAAAAAGTCTGGCAGAGACATGAACAGCCGACGCGTGGGGAACTATGCCCAGAATGCGCGTAAGCGCTTGCAGAGACGTTAAGGTCAGAGACCGAGAGTTGTGCGCGCTGCAATAGGTCGTACGCGCTGAAAATTCCTGACGCAGGCGCAGAAAAAGGGCGGCGGATTGCTCCGCCGCCCATGAATTTCCTGGAGAAAATCCGGCTCCTTGGAGCCGGGCCGTCATCCAGATCCTAGAACTTGTATTGCAGTTCCAGGCTGTAGGTGCGCGGCGCGATCAGGCCGCGCGAGATCGAGACGCCGGTTTGGCGCAGGTACGGCGTGCCGCCCACCACAAGGCCGGGGTTCGGATTGCCGAACACCGCCGTCGGGTTGGTGGAGCCCGTCGAGGTGAAGCCCTGCTCGTCGGTCACGTTCTTCACCGAGGCGATGAGCGTGTACTTGTCGTCGGCGTCCTTCCACAGCGCCCGCAGGTCGCCGGTGCCGTAGGCCGGAACCTCGAACGCCGGGTCGTTGAAGGGCTGGTAGATCGTGGAGTCGGTCCAGGTGTAGGTGCCCGACAGGATCAGCACCCCCGGGGCGAAGTCGAAGGTGTAGTTGGCGTTGAACGCGAACTTGTTTTCCGGCGACTGGAAGAGCTGGCTGCCCTTCAGGTCCTGGAAGACCAGCAGGACGCCATTGGTGGTGGCCGAGCCGCCGCGGGGCTGGGCGCCCGGCAGCAGGGCCGAGGGATCGGCAGGGTCATAGAAGCAGCAACCGCGGGTGATCTCGGTGTTCAGATAGCCGTAGGAGGCCATCATCTGCAGCGGCTCGATCGGGCGCCATTGGGCTTCCAGCTCGACGCCCCAGGCCTTGGCGTCGACGTTCACGAAGTTCGAGGCCGCCGCCGTGCCGGTCGCGTTGAGCTGCGACAGGTTGAGCTGCAGGTCCTTGAAATCGTTGTAGAAGACTGACGAGTTCAGGATGAAGCGGCCGTTGAAGGTCTTCTTCAGGCCGATTTCGTAGGCGTTGACGGACTCTTCGTCGGCCTTCGGCTGCGGAGCGAGCGTGCCCAGCAGGAAGCCGCCCGACTTGTAGCCACGGCTGTACTTGGCGTAGGCCAGGGTGTCCTGGTCCGGGGTCCAGTCCAGGTTCAGGGTGCCGGTGACGGCGCTCCAGCTGTCGGACAGGCTGCGGAAGTTCTGCACGCCGGGGGTCAGCGGGTCCATGTCGCTGGAGACGTCGAAGGCCGCGGCGCCGCTGAAGATCGAGGGCGACTGGATGATCAGGCGCTGGGTCTCAAACCCGTCCTTGTCGTCGACCGTGTAGCGCAGGCCGCCGGTGATCGCCCAGGCGTCGTTGAACTTGTAGGTCGATTGGCCGAACACCGCCCAGGCCTTGGATTCCAGGGTGGCGTTCTGGTCGACGAAGTTGCGCAGCGGGTTCGGGGCGGCGGGCGTGCCGGCCAGGGTCAGCGGGGTGGCCAGCTGCGACTGCTGCGGCGAGCCGAGCTGGATCCGCTGCTTGTACTCTTCCTTGTACTGATACAGGCCGAGGATCCAGGAGAGCTGGCCGTCGCTGTTGGAGGTGAGGTTCACCTCGTTCGAGAAGTAGCGCTTGTTCTCGTTGAAGTCGGTGGTCAGGTCCGGGAAGAACGGAACCGCCATGCCGGGGATCGCGATGGTGCCCGTCCGGCTGGTGGCGTCATAGTCGCCGCCGGTCTGGTAGTTGTACTGCTGGAAACCGCCGATGTACTTCAGGTCGGCCCATCCCAGGTCATAGGTCACCTGGGTGGTCAGCACGTGGTTGCCGCGCAGATAGCCGTAGCCGTCGCGGTTGGTGTTCTGCTTGTAGGGGTCGGTGACGCCCGGATTGGCCACGCCGTAGCCGAACTGCGGGTTGGGCAGCAGGCCGCCGATAGGCTGGAACACGCGGGTGGTGTCGTAAGGCGTCACCAGGTTGGAGAGGCGGTCGCCCACGCCGGTGGTGTCGTCCCAGTTCGAGCGCGAGTAGCGCAGCCAGGCGTTGGTGTTGTCGCCCAGCTCGGCCTCGGCCTGGATTTCGAAATAGGTGCGCTTGATGGTCCCGCCGTCATTGGACGGGCCGATGTTCTTGATGAAGCCGTCGCGCTGCCAGTCCTGGCTGCCGCCGATGGAGAAGCGCAGGTGCTCGGCCACCGGGATCGAGACCAGGCCTTCGATCTTGGTGCGCTCGTAGCTGCCCACCGCGAGGCGGACTTCGCCGCCGAACTCGTCGGCCGGGCGCCTGGAGATGGTGTTGATGGCGCCGCCCATGGCGTTGCGGCCGTAGAGGGTGCCCTGGGGGCCGCGCAGGATTTCCGTGCGCTCGACGAACAGCGGCGACTTGAACAGTTCCGACGAGGAGGCGGAATAGAAGCCGTCGGTGTAGGCGGCGACGCCCGGATCGTTGCCGACGTAGAAGGTGTTACGGCCGGCGCCGCGCAGCGACACCCGGTCGGTGCCGGAATAGTTCATGCCCGGCGTGAAGTTCACGAAGTCCTGGATGTTGTTCATCCCGATGACGTCGCGCTGATTGGAGGTGTAGGCCGACACCGCGACCGGAACGTCCTGCAGGGCCTGCTCGCGCTTCTCGGCGGTGATCACCAGCTCATCGATGGTGAAGTCGTTGGCGGCGGCGTCCTGGGCGAGGGCGGGGGCGGCGATCGCCGCCAGGGTCAGGGTCGAGACCCCGAGCGCCAGAGCGGTGCGCAGCCGGAAACGGTTGACTGAAGACATGTATCCTCCCGGGCGGCGGGGCTTCGCCCGCGTCCGCCTGCATGTACGAATCTGATGAAGCCTGGGCGCGGGGAGGCGCCGAAGCGCGCGATACCTCGGTCGCGCGCGCGCCTCCGTCAATGTGCGGCGCCGAAAGGCGCGGGCTTTTGGCGACGCTTTCGTGTCGCTGTGGCCGAAGTACCGCAGTTTCAAACGCGCGGTACAAAACTGACCCGTGTTCTTTGGTTGCCCTGTTAATTCCTGAGAAAGCTTGACCAATCCGGGAGGTGGCCGCGTCCGCGGGTCATACCGAGCCTCGAAATTGGCGTGCAGCCTGCGTGCACCGGGGCGTTTCCGCACTGCGGCCAAGAAAAAGGGCGGCAGGTTTCCCCGCCGCCCCTTCAGTTCATAGAGTTCGTTTAGAAGCGGTATTGAAGCTCCATGCCGAAGAGCCGAGGCGGCGTTAGTTCCAGGTTCTGGGCGGCCCCGGTGGCCGGGGGGTTGCGCTGGGACCCGGCGACCGCCGCCGCGTAGCCTTCAGTATCAAAGACGTTCTTGACATAAGCGATGACGGTGTACTTGCCGCCGGACGGCTGCCAGAACGCGCGGAGGTCTACCTGGTCCCAAGAAGGCGCCATGTTGTAGCTGCGCGTGAAGACATTGGCGTAGGACTCGCTGCGGTAAAGGTAGGTCGCCCCTAGAGTGAGGGCGCCAGCGTCCATGTCGAACGTATAGGCGCCGTTCAACGCGACCTTATGCTCGGGCGCTTGCGGGAGCTTGTTTCCTTTAACACTGACTGCCGTCGTGGTGACGTTATCGTTGACGTCGACGAGCGATACGCTCTCCAGGATTTTGGTAGGGTTGTAGCCGTAATCCAAGGTCAACCGAATTGGCGGCGCTGGCTGCCAAATCGCACTCAACTCCAGCCCGCTGGAACGCGACTTAGCAATGTTCACGAACTGGCCGACGTTAGTTGGGCCTACCCTGATCGTGACCGGCGCCTGAAGGTCTCGATAATCAATGTAGAACAAGGCGGCGTTCAGTTGGAGAGTCGGGAAATTCTTCTTGACCCCAATCTCGTAGGCATTTGCGAACTCGGCATCGGCCTTGGGCACAGCAAGGAAACCACCGGCGGAGAAGCCGAACGCCTTATAGCCTCGGCTGTAGCGAGCATAGGCCATCGTGTCGTCGTCCGGTTGCCACTGCAACCCAGCAGTCCCGGTCGTGGCGTCAGAGGTGTCGCTCAGCTCACGGCTGGCGATGCCCGTCGCGCTGCTGATGGTGTACTGGCGACAGACCCCGGCCGTGCAGACCGAAGGACTGGTGACGCCCTTGATGAGTCCCGAGGTGCTCTTTGGCGCAAGGGTGTCGGTCAGGTCAAAGGCGCCGTTGCCCAGACCGGCGAGGCCGTTCAGGGCGCCGCCGAGGCCCAAGGCCGCGCCGACCGCAGGCAGAGCGTTGATGTTGCCCAGCAGGCTGCCGTAGTTCGCCGCCGTTCCTGGGCCAAAACCGCTAAGTCCGAGGGCCGGATAGAGGCCTGGATAGCAAGCATCAGAGTTGCAAACGATGCGGCGGTTCTCAGTCCCGAACTTCTTGTCCTTGGTGTACCGGAGGCCCACCGTGAGCTTCACGGTGTCGGTGACGTCCCAGTCAACCTGCCCAAAAAGCGCCCGGCTCTGCGTGGTGAGGGCGTAGGTGCCGGTCGACCAGAACTGGTCCGGATTTTGCGCTGCGCCGAGCACTGGCGTTCTCAGGTTGCTGGGCCCGACAAGGTAGAAGTCGGCGGTGCTTCCTGTGCCGGTGTATTTTTCCTGATAGTCGAACGCTCCCACAATCCACTGAACGGGTCCGTCCGTCGTCGAGGAGATATTGATCTCGTTGCTATACCACTTAGGATATTCAAAGTAGTGATAGCCATTGTTGGCGTTGACGGTCAGCGGCCCGCAGTTGACCGTCGAGAGGCCGGCGGCGAACAAGGCGCCGACGTTGCCGCAAAGAGACCCGGGCGAGAGCGGGATTTGGTAGGACTGGACGTTGGTGGCGTCTGTGTCGCCGTAAAGATCGTATTTGTACTCCTGAATGCCGCCCACATACTTAATGTCGAAACTCGGCGCATGGTAGACGAACTGCGTCGTGAATGAGTTCACATCGCTTAAGCGGACGCGTTGAGTGATGTTTGTGTTGAACTTGTGAGAGTCAGTCAGCGCTGGATTGGTGGTGTTTGTGCCGCCGTTGAACTGCACAAGGCTGCCCGGCACGATCCCGTTCGTATAGCCAAATGCCGAATTGTAGACGATCGGGAAATTCGGATCGAGGAGACCTGACTCGTTGGGCCCATTGAGGAAGCCGGCACGGGCGCCGGGGCCGCCCCGGTTGTGCCAGGCCAGGGTCTTGTAGGAGGCCCAGAGTTCAGCGTTCTCGCCGAGGTCGGCTTCCAATTGGAGTTGGTATTGATACTCGTCACGTTTGCTGCCTTCGGAAGGGCCGCCATTGACGTTTTCGTAGTAGCCTTCCCGCTGGTCGAGCTTGTAGCCTGAAACCCGATACCTCAGGCCGTCCGCAATTGGACCCGAAATCGCAGCCTGGAAGTTTGTAAATTCATAATTCTCCGCAATTCCCCGTACCTCCGCGTAGAAGTCCTCAGTCGGCCGCACGGAGATGACGTTGACGGTGCCGCCGATCGCGTTGCGGCCGTAGAGCGTGCCCTGAGGGCCCCGCAAAATCTCGACCCGATCCACATCCAAAGGCGGGCCGCCAGCCAGCACTGTCGAGGTTGTGAACAGGCCGTCAATGTAGATCGACACAGCGCCGTCGACCGAGTGGACGTTGGTGAGGCGGCCTATGCCTCGCATGCTCGCGCGGTCGTTTGCAGATTGGTAGACAAAGCCTGGGGTGAAATTGGTCAGGTCCTGCACCGTGCTGATGCCGACCTTGTCGCGCTGCTGGCTGGTGAAGGCCGAGATCGCGATGGGGACGTCCTGCAGGCTTTGCTCCCGCTTCTCAGCGGTGACCACCAGCTCTTCAATGGTCGTTGTGGCTTGGGCGAACGCTGGCGAGGCCATTGCTGTAAAGGCCGCCACGGATGCGCCAGCAACCAGCAGGCTCCGCAGGTGCAGAGTTTTGGACATTCAATTATCCTCCCATGACAGCCGGACTCTCTACGCCGGTCCGGTCTGTCAGCATTCGCCACGCAAAGATCTTGGCCTGGAACCCGCGGCGGCTGTCCCAGCAGAGGTGACGGTCACGCCGCGACAAAGAGTCTGTCAACGCTCAGCGATAGGTGAACAGCGTTCAGTCGGTCGTTTTTTGGCGGCGATGTGGCGCAAATACCAAGGGTCTTTGAACCTTCCGTAGCGGCATGAAGGCCTGATTTCTCAAGGGATGGGCGAATTTTTGACCGCTCGTACGATGAACCGGTCCCTCGGGCCGGCGCCGGGGCGCGCCCCGCGGCGCGGCCCACGGTCGCGCCGGCCTTTCGATTTTGCCGCCTCTGACGCATATGGAGCCGATGAGCCAACCCACCCGCGCCCTCGTGCTGTTTTCCGGCGGCCAGGACTCCAGCGTCTGCCTCGCCTGGGCCCTGGAGCGCCACGACCATGTCGAGACCGTCGGCTTCGACTACGGCCAACGTCACGCCGTGGAGATGGCCCAGCGCCAGGTGGTGCGCGCCGGGTTCCTGCAACGCTTCCCCCAGTGGGCCGGCAAGCTGGCGGACGACCACGTCATCGATCTGACCGGCTTTGGCGCGGTGGGCGAGACGGCCATGACCACCGAGCGCGCCTTCGAGGTGACGGAGAAGGGCCTGCCCAACACCTTCGTGCCCGGGCGCAACCTGGTGTTCCTGACCTATGCCGCCGCGCTGGCCGATCGGCGCAAGGCCCGCTTCCTGGTGGGCGGCATGTGCGAGACCGACTTCTCGGGCTATCCCGACTGTCGCCGTGACACCCTGGACGCCCTGCAGACGGCGCTGAACATGGGCATGGCCCAGGATTTCGTCATCGAAACTCCGCTGATGAAGCTCACAAAAGCCCAGACCTGGGCGCTCTCCAAGACCCTGGGCGGCGAGGCTCTCGTCGAGCTGATCGTCGCCGACAGCCACACCTGCTACCGCGGCGAACGCGGCGAGTTGCACGCCTGGGGCCACGGATGCGGCGACTGCCCGGCCTGCGACCTGCGGGTGCGGGGCTGGAACGAATGGGTGGCCGCCGGCCGGCCGGAACTCGTCCAGTGACCTATTCGGTCAAGGAGATCTTCCTGACCCTGCAGGGGGAGGGAGGGCAGGCGGGCCGCCCAGCCGTCTTCTGCCGGTTCGCCGGCTGCAACCTCTGGAGCGGCCGGGAACAGGACCGCGCCACCGCCGTCTGCACCTTTTGCGACACCGACTTCGTGGGTATGGACGGGGAGGGGGGCGGACGCTTCACGACCCCCGAGGCCCTGGCCGACGCGGTTGCGGCCCGGTGGACGGGCGGTCCGGACAACCGCCTGGTGGTCTGCACCGGCGGCGAGCCCCTGCTGCAGCTGGACCCGCCCCTGATCGACGCCCTGCATGGGCGGGGCTTCACCATCGCGCTGGAGACCAACGGCACCCTGGCCGCCCCCAGCGGCGTGGACTGGATCTGCGTCAGCCCCAAGGCCCATGCGCCGGTCGTGCAGCGCACGGGGCAGGAATTGAAACTGGTCTTCCCGCAGGCCAATGTCGATCCGGCCACCTTCGCATCGTGGGATTTCGAGCGGTTCCTGTTGCAGCCGATGGACGGTCCGGCGCGCCTGGAAAACACCCAGGCGGCGATCGCCTATTGCCTCGCCCACCCCCAGTGGCGTTTAAGCGTCCAAACCCACAAATATCTCGGCATTCCCTGAGCCGCGACTGCGCTCAGCGACGCCAAAGACAGCTGATGACCGCTCCAATTTTCGAGATCACCAAGGCCGCGACCTTCGATGCGGCGCACTATTTTGAAGATGGGCCCGAGCACCGGCCCTATTCGCGCCTGCACGGTCATTCCTTCAAGGTGGAGGCCACCGTGCGCGGCAAGCCGCAGGAGCCGGTGGGCTGGGTCGCCGACCTCGCCGACCTGGACAGCGCCCTGCGCGCCGTGGCCGCTGAGCTGGACCACGGCCTGCTCAACGAGAAGCCCGGCCTCGAACGCCCGACCCTGGAACACCTCTGCCTCTACTTCGCAGAGCGCCTGAAGGCCCCGTTCCCCGGCCTGTGCCGCATTGTGGTCTCGCGTCCCACCATCAGCGAAAGCTGCGCGCTGAACCTCTAGGCCCCTGTGCAGTCAGGCGAGCGGGTTGCAAGCAACGGCCCCTTGACACTGACCCGCGGTCATTAGTTAATGACTGTCGGTCATCAGGAAGGGCCCCATGAGCAGACCTCCGCGGCGGCGGCTTCATCCAGAGGCTCGGAAGCTCGAGATCGTCGAGGCCGCCGAACGCCTGCTGCAGGCCAATGGTGGCCGGGCGCGGGTGGAGGACGTGGTCCGCGAGGCGGGCGTCGCAAAGGGCACCTTCTTCCTCTATTTCCCCACCTGGGACGACCTGCTGGAGACGATCCGGCAGCGGCTGGTCTCCCAGTTCGACACCGCCTACCCCCTGCCCACCGAGGTCGAGGGCCCGGTGGACTGGCCTGGCCTCGTGGAGTCCCAGGCCCTGGCCTTCATCGAGTTCACCCTCTCCCGACGCGGCGTGGGTGAGGCCGTCTTCCATTCCGACTTCGCCGAGCGCCGGCCCCTGGCCGACCACGCCATCCACCGGCTCGCCGCCGTGATCCGCGCTGGCCAGGAGGCCGAAGCCTTCGGGCCGGTCGATCCGGACGCCACGGGACGCCTGCTGTACGCCGTGATCCACGAGGCGGCCGACGCCGTCGCGGGAGGCGGCGACCGCGCGGCCATTCAGGGCGCCCTGCAACACGTGCTTCGGCGCACCCTCGCGCCATGACCCCAGTCTTCGTGCCAACCCCTGGAGGATCCCATGAGTGAGAGCGTTGTGAACGTACGGTACATGGTCAGCGACGTGCAGGAGGCCGCCGACTGGTATGTCGGCCTCATGGGCTTCAGCCGGCTTCCCAACGCCTCGCCCGCCTTCGCGGCCGTGGAGCGCGGTCCCCTGCGCCTGCTGCTGAGCGGCAAGGCCAGCTCGGCCGGTCGGGCCATGCCCGACGGCCGCCAGCCCGAGCCGGGCGGATGGACGCGCTTCCAGATCATCGTCGAGGACCTGGCCGCCGAGGTCGATCGCCTGCGGGGCGAGGGTGTGACGTTCCGCAATGATATCGTCACCGGTCCCGGGGGATCTCAGATTCTCGCCGAGGACCCGTCGGGCAACCTGGTGGAACTGTTCCAGCCGGCGGTCTGGGGCTGAACCCGGCGCCCGGATGATCGGCGAGGGAGATCTTCAGCGGGACAAGCCGGTCTTCTGGCCAGGCTCAGCGCCGCTTGCGGTCGTCGCGCTCTTCGTCCTCGTCCTTCCCGTCGCCAGGGATCACCGCGCCCACCACCATGCCCGCGCCCTTGGCGGTCATGCCGACGGCGCTGGCGGTGACGCCCACGGCGGTGCCAACCACGGCGCCGGCGGCCATGGCGATGCAGCTGGCTTGGGAGAGGCCGAGCGCGGCGAGGAGGGCGGCGGTGGCGGCGGTGCGGACGATGGTCATGCTGGGTCCCTGACTGGCCCGCCAGGGTTAACCTGCAATTGATACCAAATGGTGGCTAGGCGGCTCGCCGGACTGTTGAGCGCGCGGGCCGCGACGCGACAGTGAAGACTCTAGAGCCTGAGCGCACGGGGCGCGGGCCCGTCGACGGCGCGGCGGCGCGGACCGTCGTAATTCGGGTCCACCTTGCGGCGGCGGTCGGGTCCGAAATAGTCGTCGGTCCGCACATAGGGGCGCGGGTGGTCGATGATCTTCTGCAGCCGGTCCAGCACACCGCGCGCGGTGAGCGGCTTGGCGAGGAACTCGTTGACCCCCACGTCGCGGGCTTCGCTGATTCGGCGCATGGTGGAGTGGCCGGTGATCATGATGACCGGCGCCATCTGGTTGGGGCTGTCGGGGGAATTGCGCAGCAGCCGCACGAAGTCGATGCCGTCCAGGGGCTCCATGGCCAGGTCTGTCATGACGATGTCGATGGGATGGGCCCGCATCTGCTGCAGGGCCTCGGCCCCGTCGCCGGCCTCATAGATGTTCTGCAGGCCCACCGCGCGCAGAACCTCCGACAACAGCACCCGCATGTGGTGGTTGTCGTCCACGATCAGGATCTTGAGGACTTCAAGCCGCACGGGGTGGTGTTCGCCCTACAATCTAACCTAGAAAACTGGCCTTGAGTCGATGGGGGTGTCGTCATCGACGGCGCGGAAGGCGCTCAGATACCGGCGTCGAACGCGTTCGGTCAACGGGCAATAATCCCTGACGGAACAAAACAATTCGGAGCGTGAGGGGTCGCCGAAGGCCGCGCGCTGAAGCTAAGCGTCAGCGGTCTGCTACTTTACCGGGCAAGTGGGCGCCGCCACCCGTCTGGGCCCGGTGCCGCAGGTAGGCGTCGGCCAGGACGCAGGCGGTCATGGCCTCCACCACCGGGACCGCGCGCAGGCCGACGCAGGGGTCGTGGCGGCCCTTGGTGCGCAGGTCGATGTCTTCGCCAGCCTCGTTGATCGACTGGCGCAGGGAGAGGATGGAGGAGGTGGGCTTGAAGGCCACGCGCGCCACCACCGATTGTCCTGTGGAGATGCCCCCCAGGATGCCGCCGGCGCTGTTGGACAGGAACAGCGGTCCCTCATTGCCCATCCGCATCTCGTCGGCGTTCTCCTCGCCGGAGAAGGCGGCCGAGGCGAAGCCCGCGCCCACTTCCACGCCCTTGGCGGCGTTGATGGACATCAGGGCGCCGGCCAGTTCGGCGTCCAGCTTGCCATAGATCGGCGCGCCCCAGCCGGCGGGCACGCCCGTGGCCTCGACCTCGACAATGGCGCCCGTGGAGGAACCGGACTTGCGGACGGCCTCCAGGTGGTCTTCCCAGACCGACACCATCGCAGGGTCGGGGCACCAGAAGGGGTTCTCGGTCGTCTGGTCCCAGTCGAAACGCGAACGGTCGATGGCGTGCGGCCCGATCTGCACCACGGCGCCGCGGATCGTCACACCGTCGAGGATCTTGCGGGCCACGGCGCCGGCGGCCACACGGGCGGCGGTCTCGCGGGCCGAGGCCCGTCCGCCGCCGCGATAGTCCCGCACCCCGTACTTGGCGAAATAGGCGTAGTCGGCATGGCCGGGGCGGAAGGCCTGGGCGATCTCGGAATAGTCGCGACTGCGCTGATCGACGTTCTCAATGATCATGGAGATCGGCGTGCCGGTGGTGACCTGGCCGTCGGTGCGCTCGTCGGCGAACACGCCCGACAGGATCTTCACCGCGTCCGGCTCCTGGCGCTGGGTGACGAACTTGCCCTGGCCCGGCCGGCGCTTGTCCAGCCAGACCTGGACCTCTTCGGCGGTCAGCTTGATGTTGGGCGGGCAGCCGTCGACCACGCAGCCCAGGGCCGGACCGTGGCTCTCGCCCCAGGTGGTCACGCGGAACAGATGGCCGAAGCTGTTGTGCGACATGCCGGCGCTTCTAACTGCGCGCTGTGACTATGGCTAGGCCGCCCAGGCCGCGGCGAAGCGCCGAAGCTGGGCGCGGGCGGCGGAATCCCCGGTGGCGCTGTCGGCGGCCAGGCGCAGGAACAGGTGACCCTGGCGGTGACGGCCCCGGGTCGGCAGGCCTTGGCCCACAAGGCGGATCAGCCCGCGTTCGCCGGCCTTCTTGGTCAGCCAGACGATGCGCCGGCCCAGCGGCGTCTCCACCGCGATGCGGCCCCCTTCCGCCAGCAGGCGCGGCTCGATCTTCACGGTGATCCAGAGGTCGTCGCCCCGCACCAGCATTTCGCCATCGCCGCGTATGGCGACCTCCAGCTCGGCCTCGCCTACGCGGACGGTGTCGCCGGCCCGCATCCCGGCGGGCAGCTCGATCTTCACCCGGCGACCGTCCGAGAGACGATGCTCCACCTTGCCGCCGGTCATGGCGATCAGGGGCGGGACCGAAAGGGTCGGCGAGCTGACGACAGGACGGCTGACCGTGGCCGGCGGCTGGCTCACCCGGTCGCGGGGAACCGGGGCGGTCTGCAGGATGTGATAGGCCTCCACGACCTCGCGGAAGCGTTCGGCGTCGCCGCCCTTTCTGTCAGGGTGGGCGCGTTTGGCAGCCTCGCGGAAGGCGCGGCGCAGTTCGGCGGGGCCGGCGAGGGGGCCTGCGCCCAGCACCTCGCGCGCCCGTTTCGCGCTCATCGTCATGGAGTTCGCCGCAGTCATCGACGACAGTCTTAGGAAGACGCGGTCAATGGGGGGTTAAGCCCTGACGCCGGAAACCGGCTGCGCTATATGCGGGGCCATGACCGACAAGCCCGCCATCCCCGCCTCACCGACCGAGGACGACTACGTCCGCAGCGTCACGGAGGCCGCGCCGCTTCCGCTGCTGTCGGAGGAGGACCCGATCGCTCTCTTCAACACCTGGCTGGCTGAGGCCCTGGGCAAGGAGCTCAACGACGCCAACGCCATGGCTCTCGCCACCGCCGACGCCGACGGCCTTCCCGACGTGCGCATGGTGCTGCTGAAGGACGCCGACGAGCGCGGATTTGTCTTCTATTCCAACGAACAGAGCGCCAAGGGCCGCGAGCTCGCGGCCAATCCGCAGGCCGCCCTGCTGTTCCACTGGAAGTCGCTGCGCCGGCAGGTCCGTGTGCGCGGTCCCGTCTCCCACGTCTCCGAGGCCGAGGCTGACGCCTATTGGGCCACCCGCGCCAGGCCCGCCCAGATCGGCGGCTGGGCCTCCCAGCAGTCGCAGGCTCTGCCCGACCGCCTGGCCTTGGAAAAGCGCATCGCCGAGTACGGCCTGAAGTTCGGCCTCGGCAAGGTGCCACGCCCGCCGCATTGGCGCGGCTTCCGCATCACGCCGCACAGCATCGAGTTCTGGCGCGATCGCCCCTTCCGCCTGCACGAGCGCCTGGTCTTCGTCCGCGAAGGCTCGGGCTGGACCACCCAGCGGCTCTATCCTTGACCGATCCGCAGGAAGCCGAGGTCGCCGCCTGGTTCGAGGCCCAGGCTGACCGCGCCATCGAGACCGCCTGCGCCCGGGTCTATCTGGCCGGCGAGCTGGCCTTCAAGGTCAAGCGCCGGGTGGAGTTGGGCTACCTCGACTACTCCACCCTGGACCTGCGCCACTGGGCGCTCGAGCGTGAGCTGAGCTTCAACCGCGCGGCGGCCTCCGACATCTACCGCGCTGTCCGCAGGGTGACACGGGCGCCCGATGGCGGCCTGGAGCTGGACGGCGCCGGCGAGACCGTCGAGTTCGCCCTGGAGATGCGCCGCTTCGACGAGCACGCGGTCCTGGCGGCCCAGCCCTGGGCGGTGGACGGGCCCCTGGCCGATGCGCTTGGCCGCACGGTGGCCGGCTTCCATGCCGATGCGCCCATCCGTCCCAATGGCGGCGGCGGCAAGGCGCTGAAATACACGATCGATTCCAACGCCCAGTTGCTGAGGGGCCTGGCCGCGCGGTTGGGCGCCGAGCGCGTCGAGCAGGCGGCTGCCGCCACCGAGGCCGAGTACCACCGCCTGGAGCCCCTGCTGGACGCCCGCCGCGCCGCTGGGTTCGGCCGCCACTGCCACGGCGACCTGCATCTGGGGAACATCCTGCTGGAGGATGGCCGCCCCATCCTCTTCGACTGCATCGAGTTCAACGACGTGCTGTCGGAGATCGACGTCCAGTATGACCTGGCCTTCCTGCTGATGGACCTGCAGTTCCGCAGGCGGTCAGACGCCGCCGTCCGCGCCCTGTCGGCCTATTTCGACCAGGCGGCCCGGAGCTGGGGCGATGAACTGCGGGCCGGCATGGCCGCCCTGCCGCTGATGCTGTCGGTCCGCGCCGCCGTCCGCGCCCATGTCTGCGCCTATA
Organism: Phenylobacterium sp.; assembly: GCF_030693625.1. Classification (GTDB taxonomy): domain Bacteria; phylum Pseudomonadota; class Alphaproteobacteria; order Caulobacterales; family Caulobacteraceae; genus Phenylobacterium; species Phenylobacterium ferrooxidans. The sequence continues at coordinate 128,595 of NZ_JAUYAF010000065.1, read as the reverse complement.
GCGGCGACGATGCTGGCGCTGTCGCCTACCTCGACGCCGCCATCGCCCACCTGACACCGGTGGCGCCCAGCCTGGCGGCGGTCGGCGGGCTCTCCGGCGCCGGCAAGTCCACCTTCGCCCGCCTGATCGCGCCAGGCCTCGGGGCCTCGCCCGGCGCGGTGGTTCTACGCACCGACGAAATCCGCAAGCGCCTGCTGGGGGTGGCCCCGGACGCCAGGCTCTCCAGCGCCGTCTATTCCCCGGCCTTCTACCAGGACGTCTACGACACGGTGTTCGCCGATGCGCGCGCCCTGCTGGCCGCCGGCCGCGCCGTGGTCCTGGACGCCACCTTCATTCAACCGGAACTGCGCGCCCGCGCGCAGGCGCTTGCCGCCGAGCTGGGCGTGGCCTTCCATGGCGTCTGGCTGGAGGCCGCGCCCGACATCCTCGCCACTCGCATCGACGGCCGCAGCGGCGACGCGTCGGACGCCACCCGGGCCACCCTCCAGATGCAGCTCGACCGCGACATCGGCGAGGTGACCTGGACCCACGTCGACGCCTCAGGTCCCGCCGCGGACTCCGCCGAGGCCTGGTCGATCCGCTACGCCCGCGGGTGATCGCCCCTGCGCGCGAGGCCCCTGGATTCATTCTCCGTTAGTCAAGAGCACCCAAGGCTCACCGCACAACTCGGAGATCGGTGTTATGGGCGCGCAGCAACAGACCGCGGAGGTGCTCGAGGCCAGCGTGTCTAGCATGGTGGGCGTCCTGGCCTGGGAGATCGAACTGGCCGGCGCCCGCTGCATGAAGCTCGACGTCCTCATCGGCCAACTGATGACCATCCTGCCGCCGGAACACCGCGAGAAGCTGGTGGAGGGCATGCACACGGTCGATCTGCTGGGCCAGCAGCTCACCAGTCTCTCGACCTTCGCCCGTCACCTCAGCGCTGGAATCCCTGAGGAGGTGACCGCCTCGGTGGAGGACGCGCTCGGCGGGATGACCCTGGGCGCCCTGGCCGACCGCATGTTCAGCGCCCTGGGCGGCGAGGAGAAGGGCATCAATGACGGCGACGAGGCGGGCGACCTTGACCTGTTCTGACCCCTCCGTCCCGACCCTCAAAGGCGCGCGCCGATGAACCTCGAGAGCCAGGGCCGCAGGATCCTGATCTGCGACGTCGACCGCACCGTGCTCGAGCTGCTGCAGATTCGCTTCGACCTCGCCGGCTGCCACACCTTCGTCGCTCGCACCGGGGCCTCGGCCCTGGAGACCGTGAAGACAGCGCGTCCGGCCGCCATGATCCTGGAGCTGAACCTGCCGGAGATGGACGGCTTCGACGTGTTGCGCGCCCTTAATCCGCGCGGCGAGGGGATCCATTTCCCAGTCCTGGTGATGGGCAAGAAACTGTCCGCGGAGGACATCCAGCGGGCGGTGGCGCTGGGCGCCCGGGATTGCCTGGCCAAGCCCTTCAGCGGTGCTGATGTGCTGGAGCGCGTCGCCCGCCAGTTCCGCCGTCACGCCCCGCCCGCCCCGCCGCTCGCCGCCCAGTCCCTCCGCACGGCGATGGTCTAGCGCCCGCGAGGACTGATCGCGGGACAACCTCCGCTTCCCTTGGCGGTGAAGCTGCGGCCATTGTGCGCGTCGTGAACATCCTCTTCATCACCCTCGACCAGTTCCGCGGCGACGCGCTGGCCTGCGCCGGCCATCCGATCGTGCAGACGCCGCATCTCGACAGATTGGCCCGCGAGGGGGTGCGGTTCGCCCGCCACTACAGCCAGGCCGCCCCCTGCAGTCCGGGCCGGGCCAGCCTCTACACCGGGACCTACCAGCTCAATCATCGGGTGGTGGCCAACGGCACGCCCCTGGACCGGCGGTGGGACAATGTGGCCAAGGCGGCGCGCAGGGCCGGCTATAGGCCAACCCTGTTCGGCTACACTGACCAGGCGGTGGACCCCCGGGACGTCACCGGCCCCGAAGACCCGCGCCTTAGGTCCTGGGAGGGCGTGCTGCCGGGCTTCGAGGTGGGGCTGAACTTCGCCACCCACAATCCCGGCGTCTGGGTCGACTGGCTGCGCGGCCTGGGCCACGAGGTCCCGGACGACTATGAGGGCGCGGTCGGCGGCGAGCCGGGTCGCCCGGCCGAGCACAGCCTGTCCGCCTATCACACCGACGTTCTGCTGGACTGGATCGCCGCCCAGGAGGGCCCCTGGTTCGCCCACCTGTCCCAGCTTCGACCGCACCCGCCCTATGGCGCGGCGGGGCGTTTCGCGACGATGTACGACCCCGCCGACATGGCGCCGCCCATCGCGCCCGCTGAAGATCGCCACCGGCTGCACGATGGCCTGCGCCGCGCCATTGGCGCGCCCGAGGACCCGACGGAGATGGCCCAGCTCCGGGCGCAGTACTTCGGCATGGTCAGCGAGGTCGATCACCAACTCGGACGCCTGTGGGCGGCCCTCGAGGCGTCCGGCCAGTGGGAGGACACATTCATCGTCGTCACCGCCGACCACGGCGAGCAGCTGGGCGACCACGGCCTGATCCAGAAGGCGGGGTTCTTCGAGGAGAGCTACCACATCCTGAATATCGTCCGGGACCCGCGCCAGCCCCGCGCCCACGGCGCGGTGGTGGACCGCTTCACCGAGAACGTGGATCTCCTGCCCACGCTCTGCGAGGCCATGGGCCTGCCCGTCCCCGACCAGTGTGACGGCCTGCCGTTGACGCCCTTCCTTGCGGGCGAGGACCCGCCCCACTGGCGCGCCGCCGCCCACTGGGAATTCGACTGGCGCGGCTCCAACATCGCCAAGGGCGTCCAGGCCTGGCCGTGGGACCGGCGGCTGGAGCAGCAGAATCTGGCGGTGCTGCGCTCGGAGGAGGCCGCCTATGTACAGTTCGGCGACGGCGCATGGCTCTGTTTCGACCTCGCCGCGGACCCCACCTGGCGGACGCCGGTTACCGATACCGGTGTCATCCTCGCCCACGCCCAGGCGATGCTCACCTGGCGCGCCCAGCACACCGACCGCACCCTCACCGGCCTGCTGATCGACAATGGCGGGACCGGACGCTGGCCGGCCTCGCACCTCTGACGCAATTCTTCACCAAAACCCTCGCGTCACAAGGGCGCGGCGTTGCGTCGGAGCCCGGCAAAAACTAGCCTGTCGCGCGCCCGTTCAGAGGCCGCAGTGGAGGACGCGTTTCGATGCAAGGCAGGATGCAGGACTGGCCGCTGACGGTCGACCGGATCATCGATCACGCCAAGTCCTGGCACGGCGACCGCGAGATCGTCTCGCGCTCCGTCGAAGGTCCCATGGTGCGCACCACCTATGCGCAGGTCCATGCGCGGGCCAAGCGCGTCTCCAACGTCCTGAGGGGCCTGAACATCCAGCCGGGCGACCGCGTCGCGACCCTGGCCTGGAACACCGCCCGGCACATCGAGGCCTGGTACGGGATCATGGGGATGGGGGCGGTCTGCCACACCCTCAATCCGCGGCTGTTCTCCGAGCAGCTCGTCTACATCATCAACCATGCCGAAGATAAGGTCATCTTCACCGACCTCACCTTCCTGCCCATTCTGGCCGGAATCCGCGACCAGATCCCCACCGTCCAGCACATCATCGTCTTCACCGACGACGCCCACATGACCGCCGGCCTGCCCGGCGCCCATTCTTATGAGAGCCTGCTGAGCCAGGTGTCCGAGGACGCCGTCTGGGGCGGCTTCGACGAGAATTCGCCGGCGGGCCTCTGCTACACCTCGGGCACGACGGGCAATCCGAAGGGTGTGCTCTACAGCCACCGCTCCAACTTCCTGCACACCCTGGTGACCATGGGCGCCGACGTGCTCGGCATCGGGGCGACGGACACCGTCCTGCCGGTGGTGCCCATGTTCCACGCCAACGCCTGGGGCGTGGCCTTCTCCGCGCCCGCCGTGGGCGCCAAGCTGGTGATGCCCGGCGCCAAGCTGGACGGCGCCTCGATCCACGAACTCTTGGAGAGCGAGCAGGTCACCTTCTCGGCCGCTGTGCCCACCGTCTGGCAGATGCTGCTGACCCACCTGCGCGACACCAACGGGACCCTCAACAGCCTCAAGCGCGTCGTCATCGGCGGCTCGGCCGTGCCCGAGGCCATCGTGCGGGCCTTCCGCGACGACTATGGCGTGGCGGTCACCCACGCCTGGGGCATGACCGAGACCTCGCCGCTCGGCACCCAGGCGACGCCGAACCATCGGATCGCGGCCATGGACGCCGAGGACCAGCTGCGCTTCCAGCTCAAGCAGGGCCGCCCGCCGCTCGGCATCGACCTGCGGCTCACCAATGACGAGGGCCAAGACCTGCCGCGTGACGGCCACACCTTCGGCAAGCTGCTGGTGAAGGGCCCGTTCGTGGTGGGCGAGTACTTCAAGGGCGATGGCGGGGAGATCCTCGACGACCAGGGTTTCTTCGACACCGGGGACGTCGCCACCCTGGACGAACACGGCTTCATGCAGATCACCGACCGCGCCAAGGACGTCATCAAGTCCGGCGGCGAGTGGATCAGCACCATCGAGATCGAGAACATCGCCGCCGGCCATCCCAAGGCCGAGCTGGCCGCCGTCATCGGCATGGCCCACCCCAAGTGGGACGAGCGGCCCTTGCTGTTGGTCAAACTGCGGCCTGGCCAGGAGGCCACCAAGGAAGAGTTCCTCCAGTTCCTGGAAGGCAAGATCGCCAAGTGGTGGATGCCCGACGACGTGGTCTTCGTCGAAGACATCCCCCTGGGCGCCACCGGCAAGATCGACAAGAAGCTGATCCGCACCCGGATGGCCGACTATGTCCTGCCCACCGCCGCTGCGGCCGCCGCCTCGACCATCGCCCTGGCCGCTCCGCCCGAGCCGAAGATCTACGCGCCGGAGCCTGAGACCCCTCCCGCACCGGAGGTTCACGCCCACGCCGAGCCCGCGCCGCAGGAGGACCACGCCGGCTGGTCTCCCGCGGCCAGGCCCACCCAGGAGGAGAGCTATTCCGGACTTACGGTCCTGACGCCGACCCTGGATGACGCTGCGGCCGTGGAGGCCCAGGCGGAGGCCATCGCCCCTTTTCCCGCTGAGCCCGCGTCGGAGACGCGCGCCTCGGCTATCCCGCCGCCCGAAGCCCATGCGCCCCTGACCTTCGGCTCGTCCTCCGACGAGGAGCCCTTCGGGGCGCCCCTGGTCCCGCGCCGGACCAAGACGCGCAAGGGCGACGGCTTCGCGGGCTTTTATCTGAACCTGGCGACCCTGGTGGCCCTGACGCCGGCCCTGATGGTGGGCGCGGGCATGCTGGGCACCCGCTACGGCCTGATGGACTGGAAGACCGGCCTGGGCGTCATCGCCCTGGAATGGGCGCCCAAGGTGACCATGATCGCCGTGGCCGCGGGCCTGCTGGGGATCATCATCGCCCTGTTCGCGGGCTTCGGCCGCTACTGGGCCCGCGCCCTGATGGTGCTGATCCTCTGCGGCGCGACCTTTGGCGGCTATCTCTGGGCCCGTCAGGCCCAGATCACCAATCCCCCCATCAATGACGTCTCCACCGACTGGACCATGCCGCTCACCTTCTCGCAGAAGATGATGCGCGAGCGGGGACCCGAGGCGATCATGGTGGAGGCCGATCCGATGCGGCCCCTGGACTCCTTCGCCTATGCCGGCCGCCGCATCGCCGATATCAACGCCGAGACCTGCGCCGATGCCCGGCCGCTGGTCCTGGCCCAGGCGCCGGGGCAGGCATACGCCCAGGCCAAGGCCGCCGTCGAACAGGCAGGCCTCGCCCTGGTGACCGACGATCCGGCCACCGGCCGCATTGAGGCCACCGGCCGCAGCCTGGCCTTCGGTCTGAAGAATGATGTCGTGGTCCGGGTCCTGCCCGCGCCCCAGGGCTCGCGCATCGATGTCCGCGCCATCGGCCGCGTTCCGGTCTCCGACCTCGGCGCCAACTGCGCCCGGGTGACGGAGCTGATCGGGGCGATGCGGAGCTGATCCGCGCCGGGATTTCGGGAGCGACAGCCAACGAAGGGGCTCGAAGGCGCAACGAATAGAGAGGCGGCCCGTTGGAGCGACGCAACGCTCGCCCCTTGGACGCCAATGACCCTCCAGCCCCCGCGACGCATCGATATTCGCGACAACCGGCTCGCAGCGGCGATCATTGAGCACGCCGTCGAGTACGCGATCCTGACGATGGAATTCGACGGGACCATCACCTCCTGGAGTCCGGGCGCTGAGCGGATGACCGGCTATGCCGAGGCGGAGATCGTCGGATCGAACTTCTCCCTGCTCTTCACCCCGTCCGACCGGTCGGCGGGGGAGGACAAGATCGAGCTCGCGACCACGCTGCGCGATGGTCGGGCCGAGGATTCCCGCTGGCACGTGAGCAAGAACGGCGGGCGCTTCTGGGCCAACGGCATGACAATGCTGATGCGCGACCCGGACCTGACCTGCCTGCTCAAGGTCATGCGTGACGAGACCCCCGCCAAGCGGGCGGACGAGCAGCGGGTGCTGCTGCTCAATGAGCTGAACCACCGGATCAACAACACCCTGGCCACGGTGCAATCCATCGCCGAGCAGACCCTGCGGGGCCGGGAGGTCAGCAGCGAAACCCGCGGTGATCTGGCTGGACGGCTGCTGACGCTCTCTGAGGCCCACCGGGTGCTGGTGGACGAAAACTGGGCGGGCGCGGACCTGCACACCATCGTACGCAAGGCCCTGGCCCCCCACGCCGGCGAAGAGAGCCGCATCGTCTTCGATGGCCCCGACGTGCGACTAAGTCCGCCGCAGGCCGTCTCGATGGCCCTGGCCCTGCACGAACTCGCCACCAACGCCCTCAAGTACGGATCGCTGACCACCCCCGACGGGTCGGTGCGGATTGACTGGAACCTGGCCCACGACGGCGCCGGCGGTCGGCACCTGACTTTCCTCTGGGAAGAGCATGGCGGGCCCGCGGTCGCGATCCCGACCCGCCGGGGTTTCGGAACCCGGCTCCTGGCCCGCACCTTCGCCGAGGAGAACGGGGGGAGGGCGGAGGTGCAGTACAATCCGTCGGGCCTGAGATGCCTGATCCACCTGCCGCTCTCCACCCGGGAAGAGGCGCTTGTCCTGGACCTGTCGGCCGACCCCGGGCAGTAGGGCCCGCCGCACGAAGCGGCGGCAAACTTGATCTAGCTCAAAGGCGCCAGCCGCCCGGTCCGCCAACCTGGGGTCCAAAGGAGACCCCAATGCCTGACATCGGCCTGATCCAGCAGATCTATCTCGGCGGCGTGATCACCGCCTTCCTGAGCTTCATCCTCGTGTTGGGATGGGGCGCTCTCTATTCCAATTCGGCGCCCCGCAAACACCTGGAGGCAGCCCCGGTTCGCCAGTCGGAGCCAGGCAAGGCCGCCTGAGGTTCGGCGTCAGGCGCGGCGGTAGTCGCTGTCGGGACCGGGCTTGCCGTCGGTGGTCACCAGGCCGCGCTTCACCAGGTCGATCATGTGGCCCAGCACGGAGCGCGCCGCCGCGGGGTGGAGCCTGGGATCAACGTCGGCATAGAGCACCGGGACCATCTCCCGAATTCGGCCATGGCCCTCGGTCACAGCCTTCAGCACCTGAGCCTCGCGGGCCCGGCGGTGAGCGATATAGGCGTCGATGAACGGCGCCACTTCGGTGACCGGCGGCCCGTGGGTCGGCCATAGGATGGAAAAGTCGCGCGCCTTCACCAGGTCCAGGCTGTCCATGTAATCTGTCATGTCGCCGTCCGGCGGCGTGATCACAGTTGTCGACCAGCCCATGATGTGGTCGCCGGAGAACAGCGCGTTCTCTTCCTTCAGCGCAAAGCAGATGTGGTTGGAGGTGTGACCCGGAGTGGCGATCGCCTCCAGCGTCCAGCCTGGCCCCTCCAGCACCTGACTACCGCCACACAGGCTGACGTCCGGCGAAAAGCCGAAGTCCGCGCCCGCCTCCATCCGCACGCCGCTGTCGTCCACCGGGATCTCGGCCACGGCGCAGCCGTAGATGGTCGCCCCCGTCCGCGCCTTCAGCGGTCCCGCCAGGGGCGAATGGTCGGAGTGGTGGTGGGTGATCAGGATGTGAGTGATCTTTTCGCCCGGCTCCAGGGTGCCCAGGATGGCCTCCAGGTGCTCGTCCATGTCCGGACCGGGGTCGATCACCGCCACCTCGCCGCGCCCGATGATGTAGGTGCCGGTGCCCAGATAGGTGAAGGGACCGGGATTGTTGGCCACCACCCGCCGGATCAGGGGGGAGACCTGGTCAGCCTTGCCGTAGTCGAACTTGATCTCGCGGACGTAGGGAATCATCGAGCGGTCTCCTTTGGGAGCGTGACAGCCTGAAGTGGGTACCGATTCAGGCGACCGTCACGCGACAGACTAAAGAAAAGGGCGGCGCTTATCGACTCCCGGCGCCGACCTTGCGCAGCAGCGCCTCAGTTCAGGATTGTGAGGCGGTTATGGCGGCGCAGGCGGTGATGTTTGTTTCAAAACGGCTTCAGCGGGTGGTCTTCGCCCTGATGTGTCTCATGACGGCGCAACTGATTCTGACCATGGCCAGCTGCGAGCCCGACGAACCGGCCCTTCTTGGCGCGGTCCGCGTGCCCATCTCCTATCCAGGCTAGGCTGGGAGGACGCCATTGAGGTCGTAGCCGGCCTGATGGCCGAGCTCCACCAGTTCGTCGCGCGAGCGCGCGCCGTCCATGGCCTCCCCCAGCGACCAGGTGATGATCGAGCGGGTGCCTGACCGGCAGAAGGCCAGCACCGGACCCTCTGAGTTTTCCAGGATCGAGCGCTCCTCGGCCACCTGGTCCTGGGTCGGACCGCCGCGCACCGGGATGTAGGCGTATTGCAGCCCCGCCGCCTTGGCGGCGGCCTCGACTTGCGCGCTGCTCGGCTGGGCCGGGTCCTCGCCGTCGGGACGGTTGTTAATCACCAGCTTGAACCCCAGGTCAGCGGCCCTTTTCAGGTCATCCAACCCGATCTGTGGGCTGACGGAGAGCTGGTCGGTGACGCGTCGGAATTCGGTCATGGTCTGACTTCACTTGAGGTGGGAGGAGGCCCTTCGTTGACATCATCGGGGGGCGATGAAACTTTCGCAACGCCCGGCCGTCAAAACGCCCTCCACCTTGAGCTTCCAAATCCATGTTGCGTTTCATAGGCCGACGACTCCTCGTGGCCATCCCGACGCTGTTCCTCGTCGTCACGCTCGCCTTCTTCATGATGCGCGCGGCGCCCGGCAGCCCGTTCGACATGGACCGCAAGCTCTCGCCCGAGATCGAGGCCAATGTCATGGCCAAGTACGGGATGGATAAGCCGCTGGGCGAGCAGTACGCCGACTACCTCAAGGGCGTGCTGCAGGGCGATTTCGGGCCGTCCCTGAAATACAAGGACAAGACCGTCCTGCAGATCCTGCAGGAGAACTACAAGGTCAGCCTCACCCTGGGCCTCTCGGCCATCACGCTTGCCGGCGCCATCGGCGTGACCCTGGGGGTGCTGGCGGCGCTGAAGCAGAACGGGTGGGTGGACTTCAGCGTCATGGGCGTGGCGATCATCGGAGTCTGCATCCCCACCTTCGTCACCGCGCCGCTGCTGGTGCTGCTGTTCGGCTCGATCCTGCAGTGGCTGCCCAACGGCGGGTGGAACGACGGGGCGATCCAGAACCTGATTCTGCCCATCACCGTCCTGGCCCTGCCTCAGATCGCCATCATCTCGCGCCTGACCCGGGCCGGCATGATCGAGGTGCTGCATTCCAACTATGTCCGCACGGCGCGGGCCAAGGGTCTTCCGGCCCACCGGGTGGTGTTTAAGCACGCTCTGCGCGCCGCCATCCTGCCCCTGGTGAGCTACCTCGGCCCGGCCTGCGCGGGCCTGCTCACCGGCTCCCTGGTGGTGGAGAAGATCTTCAACCTGCCGGGGCTCGGAAAGTTCTTCGTGATTTCCGCCCTGCAGCGCGACTACACCGTCGTCATGGGCATGGTGATCTTCTACGCCGCCCTGATCCTGTTCCTGAACCTGGTCGCCGACCTGCTCTATGCGGTCCTCGATCCCCGCGTGAGGCTGTCGTGAGCACTCCTATCCTCGCTCCCGGCTCGCGCGAAGGCGCGGCCCTCATGGAGACCGCCGTCAAGGGCCGCAGCCTGTGGGACGACGCGCGCCGTCGCCTGCTGCGCAACTGGGGGGCGGTGGGCGGCATGATCATGCTGGCCATCCTGGTGCTGGTGGCCCTGATCGGGCCCTATGTGACCCCCTTCGCCTACGATCAGATCAACAAGAACGACGTCTGGGCCGCGCCGCTGACCGGCGGCCACCTGCTGGGCGCCGACTCGCTTGGCCGCGACCTGCTGGCCCGGCTGCTCATGGGCCTGCGGGTTTCCCTGTCCATCGGCCTCATCGCCACCCTGGTCTCCCTGGTGATCGGGGTTGCCTGGGGCGCGGTGGCGGGCTTTGTCGGCGGAGTTGTGGACGAGGTGATGATGCGCATCGTCGACGTCCTCTATTCGCTGCCCTTCATCTTCTTCGTCATCCTGCTGATGGTGACCTTCGGCTCCAACATCATCCTGATCTTCATCGCCATCGGGGCGGTGGAGTGGCTGACCATGAGCCGGATCGTGCGCGGCCAGACCCTGTCGCTGAAGCACAAGGAATTCGTCGAGGCGGCCCGGGCTGCGGGCCTGACCCAAGGCTCCATCATCACCAAGCACATCGTGCCCAACCTGCTGGGGCCTGTGGTGGTCTATGTGACCCTGACCATCCCCGCCGTCATCCTGGCCGAGAGCTTCCTCAGCTTCCTGGGCCTGGGCGTGCAGCCCCCGATGGCCTCCCTGGGCACCCTGATCGCCGGCGGCGCCCAGGACATGGAGCTGGCCTGGTGGTTGCTGGTGTTCCCGTCGGTGACCATGGTCATCACCCTGATGAGCTTCAACTTCATCGGCGACGGCCTGCGCGACGCGATCGATCCCAAGGACCGGTGATCACGAATCCTTCTCCCGCAAGGGAGAAGGACCGCTCCCCTATCTGACCCGCCGGGCGCGGACCGCGCGCTGGCCGTCGAGGTTCATGAAGTAGCCCATGGCCGCCTTGCGAATCTCGGCCTTGGAGCCCGCCTTGGGCGGGCGGGCGAGAATCTCGCTGTCGTTCTGGGCCCAGACCGCGCCGCCCTCGAGTTCCACCGTCCAGCGGCGGTCGCCCCCCTGATAGGCGCGAACCACGGCGGTGGTCACCCGGTCCAGATCCTCGGGCTTCTCGCCGCGATCGAACATCGCCATGGAGGGCAGGGTGAAGCCGAAGGCCTGACGGCGCGCGGCCCGGGCCTGCTCGCGGTCCACCACGACGATGTCGCCCTGCTTCTCGGCCACGTCCAGGCTGGAGACCGCGGCGTCGTAGCAGGCCAGCCGCTCGGCGGCCTCGGTCTTGCCCTTGCAGTCGATCAGGTTCTGGAAGGTCGCCGTGCGCGCCGCGGCCCGGGGCTCGGCGGCTGACGCTGCGCTGGAGAGGGCAAAGGCGGCCATACCGAGGGCCACCAGCTTTAAGCGCGTGGGAAACTGTGTCATCCGTGGCCCCATGATCTCGATATCCCGCATTGATAAGGCGCTGCGGTCGCGCGGCAAGCCGATGATGTTGGCGCTCGCCGCCTTTTCGCTCCTGGCCACGGCCGGCTGCTCCCAGAAGGTCTCGCGCCCGGCCTGTCCAGCCGGCAAGGTCTGTCTGCAGGTGGGCAATGGCTCCGAACCCGCCAGCCTGGATCCGCACAAATCCACCGGCACCTGGGAAGACCGCATCATCTCCGACCTTATCGTCGGGCTGACGACGTCGGACATCGACGGCAAGTCGATTCCCGGCATGGCCGAGCGCTGGACCAGCAGTCCCGACGGCAAGACCTGGACCTTCTATCTGCGTGACGCCGTCTGGTCCGACGGGGTCCCGGTCACCGCCGACGACTTCGTCTTCTCCCTGCGCCGCATCCTGGATCCGAAGACGGCGGCCGAATACGCCTCGCTGATCTACTTCATCAAGAACGCCCAGCCAGTGAACGAGGGCAAGCTGCCGGGCGCCGAACTGGGCGCGCGCGCCGTCTCGCCCAGGGTGCTGGAGATCACCCTGGAGCACCCGGCCCCCTACATCACCGAGGTGGCCAAGCATCAGACCATGCTGCCGGTGCCCAAGCACGTGGTGGAGAAGTGGGGCGACGCCTGGAGTCAGCCGGGTCACTACGTCTCCAACGGTCCCTACATGCTGAAGAGTTGGACCCTGGGGGACCACGTCGGCGTGGTGAAGAACCCGCGTTTCTTTGACGCGGCCAACGTCTGCATCGATCAGATCAACTACTATCCCACCAATGACGCCATCGGCGCCGAGCGTCGCGTCCTGCGCGGCGAACTCGACATGAACGCCGACATCCAGTCCAACCGCATCGCCTTCCTGCGCGAGCGGATGCCGGAATACGTCCACACCAACACCTATCTCGGCGTCGCCTACCTGGCCTTCAACGCCTCGGTGCCCGCCTTCAAGGACAAGCGCGTGCGCCTGGCCCTCGACATGGCCATCGACCGGGAGTTCATCACCGGCAAGCTGCTGCGCGGGGGCCAGACCCCGGCCTATACCTTCGTGCCCCCGGGCGTGGCGAACTACACCCCCGCCGCGCCGCCGGTCTGGTCCACCTGGTCGCTGGAGAAGCGTCAGGCCGAGGCCCGTCGCCTGCTGGCGGAGGCGGGCTACGGTCCCAAGAACCCGCTGAAGATCGAGATCAAGCACCGCAACAGCCCTGATCCGATGCTCTTCATGCCGGCGGTCCAGGCCGATTGGAAGGCCGTGGGGGTCGATACGGCCCTGATGCAGAACGAGACCCAGATCGCCTATGCGGCCTATCGCTCTCGGGACTTCCAGGTGGCCGACGCCGCGTGGATCGCCGACTATAACGACGCCATGAGCTTCCTCTATCTGCAGCAGTCCTCCACGGGATCGCAGAACTATGGCGACTACAAGAATCCGGTGTTCGACGCCCTGCTGGCCAAGGCCGACAATGAGCCGGACGTGAACCTTCGCGCGGGCTACCTCGCCCAGGCCGAGCAAATCATGCTGGACGACGCCACCGTGGCGCCGGTCTTCTTCTACGTGAACAAGAACCTGGTCTCGCCGAAGATCACCGGCTGGAAGGACAACCTGGTGGATCACCACCGGTCGCGCTGGCTCTGCATGCCGCGGACGACCGGCTGACATCAGGGATTCGGTTTCGGCGTGGCCGTGCTCAGAGGCGCGGCGTCCCATCGCCTGGGAAGGGCGGCTGCGCGCCCGTCAGCCGTAGCCGAGCAACTCGCGCAGGCCCGGCGCCATGAAGTCCACCGCACGCTTCTGGTCGTCGGGCAGCACCTCGGGCAGGGTCATTCCCACCGACAGCTTCTCGCGGCTGGTGGCGCTGTGTTCGCGCGCCGACCCTACCCGAACGCGGTGGCGCCAGTCGTCGGGGAGGGAGATGCCGAACTTCGCCAGCAGGTCACGGAAATAGGTCTCCGCCGCAGCGGCCTCGAGGTCCTTCAGGTGGGCCACAATGTCCTCGTAGCGGACCAGGTGCACGCCCGTGCCTAGCCACGCCACCGCATGGAAGGTGAAGGCCTCCCGCAGGGCCGGTCCCTTCCCCGGAATCCCGAAGATCATCAGGTTCATCATCTGCTCGACGCTGACCGCCCCGTTCTTCAGGGGGTTCAGCTCGGGATGGTCCAGCTGGTCCGACAGACTGAACCGCGCGCGCGCCAGCACATAGTCATAAGGGTCGCGCACCAGGATCACCTGGTTGGCGTGCTTCAGGGCCATTAGCGAGATGTCGGCGAACAGCAGGTGGCCCACGCTGAACTGCGGCCGCGCGGGGTTCAGCGCCCCGATGTGTTGCTGCAGGTTCTGCACCTGGATGAACTCGCGATCGTAATGCTGCTCGGTGGGTACGAACATGCGCACGATGTTGCGCAGCAGGTGGGTGCCGCACTTGGGCACGCTGTTGAGGAACGCCGTCTGGCGCAACGGCGCCTGGGCGAACTTCCGCACCTCCGGCCCGAGGGTGTCAGGCTTGCTGCGGATGACGGCGACCGGTTGAGCCATGGGAGCGCTCCTCGAAACAAGAGTTATCGCTAGGCGCCGGGCAGTCCCGGCGCAACCGAAAATAAGTCGCGCTAAGGGTGCGGAAAATCCGCTAGCCTCATGGCGAAGGTCCAAGGGGGGCGGCGCCTACAAGATGAGTGGTTTCGACCAGACGCGGCGGGGCCTGATCGGGGGCCTGGCGGCGGCCGGACCGCTGGCCGCCTGCGCCACGGCCCTGCCCGGCGATCGCCGCATGATCCAGGTCAACCTTGCCGACACGCCCCTGCCGCCAGCGCCCGCCGATACGGCGCCATCCTCCGCCGCTGATGCGGTCCTTCAGGCCGGTTTCGACCCCGTCCAGCGGATGACCGTCCCGGTGATGATCGAGGGCAAGGGCCCCTTCACCTTCGTCGTCGACACCGGCGCCAACCACTCGGTGCTGTCCATCGAGACCGCCCAGGGCCTGGGTCTGCCCAGCGGCGGCGCCGCCGCCATCCATGGCATCGCCGGGGTCGAACCCGCCGAGACCGTCTATGTTCGCCAACTGGCCATCGGGAGCGTCGTCTCCAAGCGCATCCGCATGCCCCTGTTGGCGCGCCGCAACCTTGGCGCCGACGGCTTGCTGGGGGTCGATGTCCTGACCCGGCGCGACGTCCAGCTCGACTTCGAGCGCAACCGCTTCAACATCGCCCCCTCGAATTCCAGCTTCCGCCAGACGACAACGACCGGCGGCACGGGCCGACTGGGAACCCCTGTGTTCAACCCCAACATCGTCGTGGTCGCCGCGCGCTACCGCTTCGGCCAGTTGACGATCATAGACGCCGAGGTGGGCGTCGGCCTGGCCATCACCGCCTTCCTGGACTCCGGAGCCCAGTCGACCGTGGGCAACCTGGCCCTGCGGAACGCCGCCTTTCTCCAGGAGCCGGGCCTCGCCCTGCGAACGACGCGGGTGCAACTGGTCAGCGCCACGGGGCAGACGGTCTCAGGCGACCTGGCGCGGCTGCCGGGCCTGCGCCTGGGAGGCTTGCGGATCGGAAACCTCTCCTGCGTCTTCGCCGACCTCCACACCTTCAAGATCTGGGATCTGGTGGACCGGCCCGCCATCCTGATCGGCATGGACGTCATGCGTCACTTCAAGACCATCGAGCTCGACTTCGGCCGCCGGGAGGTGGTGTTCGAGACAGGCGCCAAGGCGGCCCCTTCCGTCGTGGGCCTCCCCGGTTCGGCGCCGCCGACCTGACTAGAATGGCTGGGGGGCCAGGACGGCGGCCTTGCCGCCGCTCCGCAGGCGCTCGTCCACCAGTCCATCCAGGGTGCTCTGAGCGCGCGGGTCGCCGAGGATCCAGGCCGCCGCCGCCAGGGTCTGCAGCGAGGTCGCCGACACGCCGAGCGCGCTCTCCAGGGCCTCGAAGGGTGAACTCTGCCGGGTCATCCGCTTCAGCCTCACCTCGCCTTTGAGGTCGGCCAGGGCCTTGGCCTTGTCCACGGCCTGATAGAAGCCGCCGATCTCGTCGACGAGGCCCAGCTGACGCGCCTGGGCCCCGGTCCAGACCCGGCCCTTGGCGATTTCGCGCACCCGGGCTTCCGGCAGACGCCTGCCCTCCGACACGCGGGCGATGAAGTTGGCGTAGATCCGGTCCATCCATCCGGCGAAGGCGGCCTGGTCGCTGGCCGAGAACTCCTGGCCCACGCCGAAGGCGCCGGCATAGGGGCTGCCCACCGTGGTTTCGCGCACGTCGACACCGTACTTGGCCAACGCGGGACCCAGGGCGAACTTGCCGCCGTAGACGCCGATGGAGCCGGTGAGGGTCGTGGGCTGGGCCACGATGGCCGAGGCCTCGGATGAGATCCAGTAGCCGCCGGAGGCCGCGTAGGTCCCCATCGAGACCACCACCGGCTTCTTGGCCGCCTTGGCCGCGCGCACCGCCGCCAGGATCTGCTCTGACGCCGTGTCCGAGCCGCCGGGCGAGGAGACGCGCAGGACGATAGCCTTGACGTTCTTGTCTTCCACGGCGTCGTAGATCGCCTTGGAGAGATCGTCGGAAAAGATGGTCGAGCCGCCGGTGAACGGGTTGCGGGCGCCGTCCTTGCCGGTGACGATCGCACCCTCGCCCTCGATCACCGCGATGGCGGGGCCCGAGCCGGTGCTGCGGTCGTGGTTGGCGCGCATGTAGTCGTCGAAATCCACTAGCTTTGCGCCGTCGCCGGCCTTGGCCAGGATCGCCGTCTGCGCCTCCTTCACCTGGCCGACCTTGTCGATCAGCCCCAGCCTGGCGGCGTCCTCGGCGAGATAAGGCCCGGCCTCGATGGAAGCCTGCAGGGCGGCGGGGTTCTTCTTGCGGTCCAGGGCCGCCGTGGTCAGGCCGGTGCGGTAGACCGACCCCATCCAGGACAGGGTCCCTTCCTTGTGGGCGGCCGTGTAGTCGTCGTGCAGGAACGGATTGACCGCGTTCTTGTACTCGTAGCGCTGTTCGTAGTCGGCCTTGACGCCATACTTGTCGAACAGGCGCTTGAAGAAGACCTCCTCGCTGGCCAGGCCGGTGACCTGGAACGAGGCCCCCGGCTGCATCCAGAGGTTTCCGGTCGAGGCGCCGAGCATGTAGGTGGCCGTCACCACGCCAGAGGGATAGAGCCCTTGGCTGTGGGCCAGGATCGGCTTGCCCGCCGCCTGGAAGTGCTTGAAGGCCAGGCGCAGTTCATCGGCCTGGGCCGGCTCCATGCCGCCCTCGGGCAGGCGCACCAGCACCGCCTTGACCTTGCCGTCGGTCTCGGCCCGGCGAAGGGTCTCGATCACCGACATCACCGACATCGACCTGCGGCCGAAGGCGGCCAGGGGATTGGAGGGGTCCTGGTCCGAGAGCGACTGGCGCAGGTCGAGGGCCAGGACCGCGCGCGCCGGCGTCACGTCAGGCCGCGCGGCGCTGGCGGCCATGGCGATCAGTAGGAAGGGCACGCCCACGAGGAACAGCACCAGGCCCGCGAAAACGCCGGCCGCGGTGATCAGAAACTGCTTCATGGGAATCCCGCGCGAGAAAGTCGCTCTAAAGCGTGACAGCCGGAAGTGGATACCGGTTCAAGCGACCGTCACGCTTTAGACGTAAGAAATGAGCCTGTTCATCCGTTTCAGATGAAGCCATCTGAAACGGACAGGCTCAGGCTATATGGCCACGGGTTTGGTTCAAATGAAGTCCCTGCAATCCGGGCGGGAGAATTTCCTTAGGCCGCCAGGGCCAGGCTCTTGGGCAGGACGTTGTCCAGGGACAGCAGGCTGACGATGCCCTCGTCGGTGGACATCACCGCGTCGACGAACTCCCGCACCTGGTCGGCGCCCACGTCCGGCGGCTCGTGCAGCATGTTCTCGGTGACCGTGAGGATGTCGCAGACCGCATCCACCAGCAGGCCAACCTCGCGGTCATGGATCTGGGTGACCACCACGACGGAGGACTGGTTCGGCGTCGCCATGCCCAGGCCCAGGCGCGAGGCCAGGTCCACAACTGGCAGGATGGAGCCGCGCAGGTTGATCATGCCCAGCACGTGGGATGGCGCGTGGGGCAGGGGGGTCGAGGCGGTCCAGCCGCGGATCTCGCGCACCGACATTATGTCGATGGCGAACTGCTGCCCGCCGGCCATGATGGAGATAAGCTCGGCGCCGACGTGCGGCAAACCCCCGGTCGCTTGCATCAGAACTTCCCCGCTGGATGGCCTAGCGGCGCCGTTGCGCACGACGCCAGCCCCAGGTCTGAACCGCTACGGTTAATGTTTCGGAAATCGCGGTCCCAGGCTTGGCGCTCACGGGCGTGGCGCGTTGTCGCGCCCGCGACGGCTGCTGTCAGCGATCCAGATCGCAGGTCACTTGGACCCGGGGGGCGGTCCTTGTCGGGTCGCCTGGTCGCTGGGGGGTATCGCCCAGGGGTTCCAGGGGCCGGCCTGCGGATCGCGCGCCGTAAGGATCACAACCTCGGGGCCATCCAGGCGAACAGCGCTCAAAACCCCCGTCGCGTAGGCGCCGGTATCCAGCCCGACGCGATGACCCAGGACCTCGGCCGTGTCGCCGCGCCAACTGTGCCCATGCACGATGATCTTTTCGTACGGCCCGGGCGCGTCGGTGAACGCCTCCCGGATCCCCAACAGATCACGGGTCTCCTGAGCGGCAAGGGGCTTGCTTGGCCGAATTCCGGCGTGGACGAACGCGTAGTCGCCCACCACGACCATCAGTTCAAGGCTGTCGAGCAGCCTGAGGTGCGAAGCTGGCAGACGCGCCAGAAGATCGTCGCGGGCGCGGAACAGGTCCACGATCCCCGCATCTGGACGCGGCGCCTCAACCCCGTACGCCGCCAGGGTCGCCAGGCCGCCGAACTCAAGCCAGCCGCGGCCCGCATCGGGGTCGTCAAGGAAGGTCAGCAAAGCCTGCTCGTGATTGCCCTTCAGCAGCCTGACCTGCAGGTGAGCATGACGCTGCAGCCAGATCAGGGCTTCCAGGACGGCTGCGGACTGCGGGCCCCGGTCGATGTAGTCGCCGCAGAAGATCAGCATTGGCCGACGCCCGTCTGCGCGCGTCGGATAGTCTTGTGTAATCGTGAGAAGCAGGGCTTTCAGCAGATCATAGCGTCCGTGGATGTCGCCAATGGCGAAGACGAGTTCCCCCGCCGTGCCCGGCCCTGGGCCCCCGTCGGCGGTCGAGGCGGGGCGGATTTTGTCGATGCCGGAACGGGCCATACGCAACCGCCTAGAATTCGGGGAGATCTTCGGCGCGATCACGCTCGACCGCAGCATGCCGGTCGAGTTCGGCGGCCAGGTCCCGGTAGCCCGCCGCCACCGCTAGTGGCGGGGCTTCGGCGCTCTGCAGGAGATCAGCCCAACGGTAATTATAGTTCGCCAGCACCTCGCTTGGGACGCCGGCGCGGCGGGCTTGGGCATAGGCGCGCCGCAGATGCTGATCGGCGGTCATCATCGCCTCATGACCGCAGTGGGCCTGCTCATAGTCTGACCCGCCCGCGCAGTCCGTCGCCGGCGCGGCGCGTTTCACGGGATCGCGCGCGCGGCTGACCAGGGCGGGGCGCAAGGCGACCCGGGCGGGCTGCTGTTGCGTTTCCCGGGGGACCGGCGTTGCCGATACAGCCGCGGCCTGGACGGGCGCAGCTGGGGAGTCGTCGATAGCCGGGGCCTGTCCAGTGACCATGTCCGCGGCTGTCGGCGCCGGCGCGCTCACGATGACCCGCGGCGCCGGCGGAGTCCCTGGGCCGGGCGCCGCCCTCTGGGGTGGGGAGCCGGGAGAGGGTCCATCAAGCATGAAGGCGAACAGGGCGCCGGCGGCGATGGCCACCACGAGGGCGCCGAGGATTGTCCGAACGCGAGGCCTCGATCTTGTTGTGTCGGGCAGGGCTTCAGGGGCTTGCGCGGCGGTCTGGTCTACGGGCGGGTGCAAGACCTGAGCGCCGAAGATGGACTCCATGTCGCTGGCGACCTGACCAAAGGCCCATGGATCATGTGGGGGCCCTGCAACTTGGCCCGATGGGCTGGCCGACGCGCCGGGTCCCGGCCGCCCAACCGTTTCGTATACCATTGAACTCGGGCTCTCCATGGGCTGCGACCCGTCTGGGCGGCCGGCATGTGGAGATAACGAGGAGCGGCGAAGATTGATCCCGTCGACGCCGTCAGGGCGGCAAGCGCGGGGTCCGGTCGATGAGTCCCGGACCTCAGCGCGAGGCCTCGGCGCAGCAAGAGATCAGGCGAACAATCAGATGATGAAAGTGACCGTCGCCCAGACGAGCGAGGCGAGCAGCACCCAGGCGAGCGAGGCGGCGACCAGAATGAAGAGCTTACGCGGCGCTAGGCCGGTGTTGTCGCCGGACTTCATGGTCGTCCGCTCGACGGTTGGATAGGGCGCAACAAGCGGCGCCTGAGCGCCGGTCGGCACGGTGTCTGCGGAGACCGCATCCATCGTCCGCTGCAGCGATTTCTCGCCTACCGGTCTCATAGGTCCTCCACAGCTTGCGGGCATGCGGTCGAGCCAGCACGCGCCTTCCAGGCCTGTCCGAGAAATCTACCACATCTGAAATGCGCCGGGCTTGTAAATCTTCCTCTCTGCAACCGCGCGATTGGCGTCAGGGCCGCGGCGCGATGGGAGCCACGCGGGGCGTGCTGCGGCTGAACCAGGCCGACAGCGGCCGTTCGACCACCGCGTAGACCACCAGGCCGCTGGCGACGCCCACCACCAGGGACGCCCCGAACGTCACGGGCGGAGGCAGGTCCGCGAGGGGCCGCAACAGCCGGACGACGGCCGAGATCGCCAGGCCGTGAACAAGGTAGATCGAGTAGGAGGCGTCCCCCAGGCGTTGCATCGCGGGCCAGGCCGGAACGCCGAGATGACGCTCGATGGCGACGCAGCCGGTCACCAGCAAGGCGGCGGGCGCCCCCCACAGCAGCAACCGGGCAGGCGCGACATCCACCCCGGAGACGGCTGTCCAGGCCAGGGCTCCGAGCCCGCCGGCGATCAGCAGTCCCGCCACGGCAGGCCCCGGAAGACGGTCGTTGGACCAGGCCCAACCCAGCCAGACGCCGGCGGCGAACTCCAGGAGGATGGGATCGGTGAAGGTCGCCCACAAGGCGTTGCTGGGGTCGCCAAGCGGGCGCGCGAGGACCAGGGCCAGAAGGCAGCCGCTCACCAGCCACGCTCGCAACCGCAGCGGCGCGAAGAGCAAGGCGGCGAATATCAGATAGAAGAAGAACTCGTAGCTCAGGGTCCAGCCGGGCACGATGAGCGGGGCGATGAGCCCGTCCGGCGCGACGTGCGGGATGAACAACAACGACTGGCCGACGTGCGCGAGGGTGGGACGCATCGCCGGAAAGGCCATGGGCGCCGCGATGGCCAGCGCCGCTGTGGCCAGTGTGACGAGCCAGTAGAGCGGAACGATGCGCTCGATCCGGCGTAGCAGGAACACGCCGGGGTGGGGCGGTCGGCCGGAGGTCACGACCCACATGATGAACCCGGAGATCACGAAGAAGACGTCGACGCCCGCGGCGCCCACTCCGAATGACCCTCCGGCGCGGTCGGCCGCGTGGAACACCACGACCGCCAAGGCGGCGACGCCACGCAGGTATTGGATCGAGCGGACCAGGTTCGGCGCTGACGGCCGGATCGCCGCGTCGGCCGGTGAAGCTGAGGTCATTGGGAGTCCGATCCGCGCCGGCTTGTCGCGCCTGGGCCCAAACGGCCTGTCGCGCGTTTGGTTCGCATCGCGCCAACCCCCACCGTGGATCGCCCTTTGAAGCTCGCCTATTTCGTACACGATCTCAACGACCCGGCGGTGGCGCGCCGGGTGCGCATGCTGCGCGCCGGCGGCGCCGAGCCGGTGGTTCTGGGGTTCTACCGTGGTGACGCTCCGCCCGACATGATCGCCGGCGCCGAGGCCATCGACCTGGGCCGGACCTATGACGGCCGCCTCGGCCATCGCGCGCGCGCCACGCTGCGCGCCACGCTGGGCGCCGGGCGTCTGCGTGAGATCCTCGCCGGCGTCGAGGTGGTTCTGGCGCGCAGCCTCGAGATGTTGCTGGTGGCTGTCGCGGCCCGGCGGCTATGCGCTACCAGCGCCGGGGTCGTCTATGAGTGTCTCGACATCCATCGCGTGATGTTGGGGCAAAATCTGGCGTCCCGGACCATGCGCGGCCTGGAACGCGCCCTGATGAGGCGCTGCAGCCTGCTGGTCGTGAGTTCCCCGGCCTTCACGCGCGAGTATTTCGAGGCGCTGCAGGGCCTCGGCCCGGACGCACCGCCCCCTGTGCTGCTGCTGGAGAACAAGGTCCTCGAGCTCGACGAGCCGTCGCTGTCACGGGCGCGGGAGCGGGAGCGGTCGGCAGCTCGGCCTTGGCGTATCGCCTGGCTTGGGGCCATCCGGTGCCGCCGGAGCCTCGACATCCTCACTGACCTGGCCCGTCGGCGGCCAGATCTCGTCGACGTCCGCATCCATGGCCGGCCCGCCTATTCGGAGTTCGCCGATTTTGCAGCTCAGACCACCCAGACGCCCAACCTGATGTTCGGAGGCGCCTATGTGGCCGATGACTTGCCGCGGCTCTACGGCGACGCCGACTTCTGCTGGGCGATCGATTACATGGAGGAGGGCCAGAACTCGGCGTGGTTGCTGCCCAATCGCGTCTATGAGAGCTCCCGTTTCGGCGCCACACCCATCGCGCTCAAGGGCGTGGAAACCGGGCGCTTCCTGGAAGCCCGTGGGTTCGGTGTCCGCCTGGCGGACGGCCTCGATATCGAGGCGTTCCTGGATCAGCTGACCCCCGAGGCCTACGCCGCCCTTCGGACCAGGCTGCAGGCCGCGCCAAGCCACGATTTCTACGCTGATCGTTCGGACTGCCTCGCGCTGGTCGAGACTCTGTCGGCCGCGCGGCGCCTCCCGACGGACGGGGGAAAGTGAGAGCCAAAACCCGACAGCAAGCGGAACCCTAGGACGATCCAGGGCTTCCCCTGTTGGGACGTGCCAGCCCTTCGTGGGCCACGGCGACGGTGAGACTTTATCGCATGCAAAACGCCAATCCAGACGCTACGGCGCGTCTTGACCGGAGATCGGATGTCCTGACCGAGCGCCCGCCGAGTCGAAGGGTGCGGGTCTCCAAAGGGCGTCCGTCGGACAGTGGCTCGTGGTCAGGCTTGAACACGGCCACGGCGGATCAGGCACTGATCGTTATCCCCTGTCTGAACGAGGCGCCGATCATCGCCGACGTCATCGCCGCAATTCTCCAGGACGATGGGCTGAAGCGCCCGCTCGTCGTGGTCGCCGACGGCGGATCCACGGATGGCTGCCTGGAGATTGTTCGACGCCTCGCGGCGCAGGATGACCGTATCCGCCTCCTGCCCAATCCAAAGCGCCTGCAGGGCGCGGGCGTGAACCTGGCGGCCTTGGGCGCCGAGCCGGGAACAACCTGGCTGGTCCGCGTTGACGCCCATGCGGAGTATCCGCCGAACTACGTATCGACGCTGATCGCCGAGGCGCGCCGTACGGAGGCGACCTCGGTGGTGGTGGGCATGGACACCCAGGGGACCGGCTACTTCCAGCGGGCGGTGGCGGCGGCGCAGAATTCGCGACTGGGAGCCGGTGGATCAGCCCACCGCAACGGAGGCGCCGCAGCCTGGGTCGATCACGGTCATCATGCCCTGTTCAGCCTGGCCGCGTTCCACGCTGCGGGGGGGTATGACGAGAGCTTCAGTCACAACGAGGATGCGGAACTCGACATCCGTCTTGTTCGCCAGGGCGGGCGCATCTGGCTGACCGACAAGGCGCAGATCGTCTATCACCCCCGCAGCAGCCCGCGGGCCCTGTGGCGTCAGTACTTCAATTATGGAATTGGCCGGGCGCGCACCGTCCTGAAGCACCGCACCCGGCTCCGACTTCGTCAGGCGCTGCCGCTCGCCGTTGCGCCGGCGATCATCCTGGCCGCCGCCGCGCCTTGGGCGTGGCCCCTGGCGCTGCCGGCGGTCGCCTGGGCGGGTCTCTCCCTGACCTATGGATTGGCGCTCGGACTTCGTCGCCGCGACGCTGCCTCGGCCCTGTCTGGACTGCCCGCCATGATCATGCATCTGGCCTGGTCGGCCGGTTTCTGGGTCGCGCTGCTGCGCGCACGCCTCTCCGCTGCGCGTCCGGGCGGCTAGGCTCTCCATGGCAGACGAGCGGCCGCTGGTCTCGATCATCACCGCAAACCACAACGGCGCGGCGTTCCTCGCCGCCGCGGCGCGTTCGGTGCTCGGCCAGACGCTGGCGGCGTTCGAGTGGATCATCGCCGACGACGCCTCCACGGACGACAGCCTTGCGGTGATCGCCGCGGCCTGCGGCGGCGACTCTCGCGTTCGGGTCCTGCCGGCGGCGGTCAACGGCGGACCCGCGATGGCGCGCAATCGAGCTCTCGCCGCGGCCCGCGGCGCCTGGGTCGCGGTCTTCGACAGCGATGACCTGATGGAGCCCGATCGCCTGGAGCGTCTGCTCGCCGAGGCGCGGTCCAACGACGCCGACATCGTGGTCGACAACCTGCGCGTGTTCAGCGCGGTTGACCCGACCGGCCAACCCCTCCTGAACGGTCAGGCCTATGCGGACCCGCGCTGGGTCACCCTGGCCGATTACATCACCAGCAGCCGGATGTACGCACCCCGACCGGGGCTTGGTTACCTCAAGCCGATGTTCAATTCTGACAAGCTGGGGCCACTGCGCTACCGCGAGAACCTGAAGATCGGCGAGGACTATGACCTGGTCCTCAGCTTGATGGCGCGCGGCGCCCGACTACGGTTCACGCCGCCGGCGCTCTATGGGTACCGCAAGCACGGCGCCTCGATTTCCGCGGTGATGCGGGGCGATCATCTCGTGCAGATGATGGCGGCCGACGCCGAATTTGAAGCGGGCCTCGCGGCCCACCCACCACAGGTACGACGCGCCCAGCAGCGACGTCGGCGCTCTCTGGAAACCGCGCTGGCCTACGACACGATCATCTGCGCCCTCAAGCGTGGGGATCTGCGCGCAGGGTTGGTGCTCAGTCTGCGACAGCCCCGGTCATGGCCCCTGCTGACCCTGCCCGTGAGGGTGCGCGTCCGGCGGCTCTGGACACGCCTCTCGGCCACCTGCCGCACGCTGGTGCTGAAACCCATGTCGCGTTAGGCCGCGCCTTGGAGACGCGGTGCGGCGTCGGCCGCAGGCGGCGGGCCGTCGGACTGAGCGCTTGCGAAGGCGCGGGCGTCCTGCAGGAGCTGGCCACGAAAGACGAATATGACCGCGCCATAGCTTATCGCAGCCGTGGCGACTGTCGCCCCGAACACCACCAGCGCGAGCTCCTGACCGAGCAGCATGCGCGTGGCTAAGGCCACAGCGGCCATCACGGCGGTGGCCGTCGCCGCGGGCGCCAAGGCCGCCAGAAGTCTTGGAGCGGGCAGGGTCAGGTCGCGGGCGAGGCGGACAACATAGAGCGCCCACACCCCCGCGATCCCGGCCGCCAGGGCCGCCGCCACGGCCCGCAGGCCGAACCGCACACTGACCGCGACGACAAGGACGCAGACGATCGCCAGGATGATCGACATGCCCAGCTGCAGGCGTGAACGCCCCAGGCCCATCGCCGTCGTGCTGAGGATGGAGAACATGCAGAAGAAGAAGCCCGCTATGGCCAGGAACTGCAGCGCCCCGACCGAGCCCAGCCACTTGGGGCCGAGCACCAGCGCGACCGCCAGGTCCGCCACCAGGGCGAGCCCGCAGAACAGGGGGGCAAGGGCGACCGCGCCGAGCCGCAGGCCGGCGATGGCCAGGACCCGCGCCGACTGGCCGCTGGGGTCGCCGGCCGCTCGCGCCACCGCGGTGAAGATGTACAGATAGAGCGGCCCCGAGATCAGCATGTCTGGCGCGCGGACGATCTGGTAGGCCATGGCGTAGTAGCCCAGGGCCGAAACGCCGAGCACGCCTCCGACGATCAGGCTATCGAGGTTGCGCGCCACAAAGTCGGCGAGGATCGCCCCGATGGTGCTGCCGCCGAACGCCAGGAGGCCCCGGGCCTCCTCGAACCTGCAATGGAAGCCGATCTCCGCGCGGCCGTTGACGGTCACCCAGACAAGCTTGGCGCCCCACAGCACAAGCTGTTGCGCGACCAGGCTCCAGGCGCCCCAGCCGTTCATCGCGGCGGCCAAGGCGGTCGCCGCGCCCAGGATCGTGGAGATCACGTCCCCCACCGCAAACACCGCGAAGCGCCCCTCGCGGATGATCCGCCCGTTCGAGACCGCCGTGAGCCCGTTCATGAAGAGGATCGGGCTGAGGGCCATGATCAGCGCCGGTAACCGCGGCTGCTGCAGGATCGCCCCCATGGGCAGGGCGGCGAGGCAGCAGGCGAGGGCGAGCGCGGCGCCGAGCCCGGCGGTCAGCCAGAAGACGGTCGACTCCAACTCCCGGCTGGCCTGGGCGCGCCGGCCGAGCGCGTAGCCCATGCCGCCGTCCGACAGCACGTTGGCCAGCAGAATGAACGGCATCGCCAGGGCCACCAGCCCATATTCGGCAGGTCCCACCAGGCGGGCCAGGATTGGCAGCAGGGCGAGTTGCAACAGCAGTCGCAGGCTGCTGGCCGCGGTGAGGGCGAGGGCGCCGAAGGAGGTGCGGTGAAGGCGGGGCTTGCGCGACGCCAGGGGTGAGGGTTCGGCCCCGGCGGGCGGACTCATGGCGTGGGCTGAGGCGGCCGCCAGATCGAGCCCCCAGCGGCGCCATCGCGACCTGCCCGGCCGTGGCCCGTGCGGTCCACCTCCCAGGCGCGAAGTTGCAGCACCGGGCGCCTCACGACCGGACGCCGTCGGGCCACGGTGACCTGACGAACCCCGCCGAACGCCGCCCCCAGCGCGCCGAAGGTCAGGACCGTCGAGAAGTAGAAGGGCGCGATCCCGATTGTCTCGATCGGCGTGCGCGCCATCTGGTAGAGGAGAATGCTGATCCAGAAGACCAGCGACAGGTCGGGGCGCGCCACGAAGCGGCGAAGGATGGCCGCCATCGCGATCAGCACCACCACGGCGATCACCACCACTCCCAGCCATCCCAACGTGACCAGGATGTCGACGAGGGTGTTGTGGAAGGTGAAGCCTCCGCGGCTTTCGATCCCGAAATAACGCCAGAGGCCTTCGGCGTCGGTGTTCCCCTGACGCCAGAAGGCATAGTAGCCGCGACCCAGCATGGGCTTCTCGTGGATCAGGTCAGCGGCCCGGTACCACAGGTAGGTTCTTCCGGTGAGCGTCGGATCCTTGTCGAAGAGATCGGCCCCCAGGTTGATCATTCCGGCGACGATGGTTCGGTAACCCAGGCCGCCGGCGAGCAGGCAAAGGGCCACCGCCCCGGTGAGCCAGCCACGCAGGAGGGGCCCGACCTTGGTGAGGGGCGTCAGGGCGCACATCGCCCCAACCCCCATGCCGAGACCGAGAAGCGCACCAGCCGAACGCGCCGCGACCACCGCATAGAGGTCAAGGCCCATGGCGAGGCCGCCGATGGCGACCCAGGTCCAGCTGCGGCTGCGGATCGCCATCATGACCGCCGCCATCGAGACCAGCAGGCCGGTTGAGGCGATGTCGCCGAGCAGGTTCTTGCTCTCGGTCAGGCCGGCCAGCGCCTCGCCCCCGGTGCCGACGCCGATGCCCACTCGGCCGCCGGCCAAGACCGCCACCGCGACATAGGTGAAGAAGGCCAGGGTCATGCCGCGGATCACCGTCTCCTGGCGGGGAGCCGATGACAGCAGCAGGCCCGCGAGCGCGGTCAGCCCGAGTTGGGCGGCGAAGCGGAAGGTCTCTCGCGGCGCTTCCGACCAGAGCACCGACAACATGGCGAACGCCGGCACGATCAGGAGGAAGGCGCGCGGCAGCAGTGCGCGGACCAGCCCCTTGCGACGGACGAAGAGATAGATCGGCGTCAGGGCGGCGACAAAGGCGGCCCCCAGGGTCGCCAGCTGCACGATGAAGAGCAGCGGCAGGAAGATGGCCAGAGCGAACAAGCCGTTGGCGTCAAGCGTGAGCCGACCGATGCGAAGTCCAGATGGGCGCTCGGGCGCGTCCTGGTCGATCACGGCCTGCGACGCTCCGCGGTAGCGCCGCCATTCAGGATCTGCCGCCGGACCTACTCCTGGCCGCAGGCGCCCGTACAGAACGGGCGCCCGGGTCTCGTTTCCCCAGCTGCTCACGGCGCGAACCTGTAAGCGCGGATGTAGTCGATTACGAACTGGGCTGGAAACGGCGTGGTTGCGTCAGGAGCGCCAGCCCAATCGCCTCCGATGGCCGTGTTGGCCAGAAGGTACATCGGCTTGTGCATATCCATCGGGGTCGGCTGGCGACGAACCTCCTGTCCATCGACATACCAGATCAGAAGGTCACGGTCCCAACTGACCGCGTAGGTGTGGAACTCGCCTGGCGTCACCGACACCTCTGTCCCGGTGCTTTTTGCGGCCTTGGAATGGGACGTGACAAAGACCTTCGCGGGGTCGCCCACACTTTCCATGACATCAATTTCAGGCGGCCAGTCGAAATCACTCGGCAAGAGCCAGAAGGCGGGCCAGATCCCCTTGCCTGCGGGCAGGAGGGCTCTCATCTCGAAGTACCCATAGGTCTGACTGAAGGTCGGCTGAGTGGTGATCAGGCCGGAGGTATACTTGAAGCCTCCGAGCTGATCCTGCAGGCGCGTGGGTGTGCGGTCCGTGGTGATATGCAACGCGCCTCCACGGACACTGAACGGGTTCAGCCCTAAGGGCCGGCCGGCGAGGGCCGAGGCCCCCTTGGCCTGGTCGGACACGGTGTTGTGCTCACCGGGGTGGGCGCGCATGCCGGGGTCGACGTATAGCTGCAGTTCCTTGTTCCATTTCAGGGTTCGCAGGTCGTAGTCGTCCTCCGCCTGACCGTCCCGAAACGTGGTCCGCCATACGCCCGACCCGCCACTCCACGGCCGGAAGCTGTCGAAATCGTCGAAAAAGGCGAGCGCCAGGCGGCGACCGTCAGGTGTCGCCTCGAGAGGCGCGCTGCGAGCCGGCGCGCAGGCGGCCATGATCGCACCCGCCACGAAACAGGCTAGGATTCTGGCGTCGAGGCGTGCGCACGAGAGAGAAGCGGAACGGAGCAGCATCGCGTCTGCGCCTAGGCCGCCGCGATGTAATAGTTCTTGAAGTAGCCGTAGTAATCGCTGGAGTCCCCGTACCCGTAGCGTGCCTGCCCCTTCACATCGACCTTGGTCAACAAGGCGCCGGCGACGTTGGCCCCGCAGTCGTGGAGGATCTCCACGGCCGACTGGGCGGCGCGCAGGGGGGTCTTGTTCCACTGGACGATGTAGAGCACCAAGTCGGCCTTGGCCGCGAGGATCCGGGCGTCGGCCACCCCCAGGATGGGCGGGGTGTCCAGGATCACGTAATCAAATTGGTTGGCCAGGCTGCGCAGGACGGCGTCGGTCCTCGGGTCGGAGAACAGATCGTGAGGCACCGATTTGCCGCTCGCGGGCAGGATGAAGAGGTTGGTCTTGGGGTCGTGGATCAACGCCTCGCGCACCGAGACACCGTTCTCGACCACTTCAACGATGCCGATGTCGCGATCTCCGACCAGCTTGCTGACGCCGCGTTGGCGCAGGTCACAGTCGACGAGGGCGACGCGCGCGCCTGACAGAGCCAGGGTTCTGGCCAGGCAAAGCGAGGTCAGGCTCTTGCCTTCGCGCGGCACCGCCGAGGTGATCGCAAACAGGCGGGCGTCATCTCGGCGGGCCGAGATCATCAGGAAGGCGCGCAGGTTGCGGAAAGCCTCGGCGAATCCGGAATAGGGGTGGTTGAGCAGGAACTCCGCCGGCGTGGCCTCCAGACCGCGCAGGCCCTTGGGCTGGATCGACCTGAAGTCGGGCAGGACGCCAGCGAACGGCACGCCAAGGTCACGTTCGACGTCCGCCCGGCTGCGAAGCTGCTTGTCCCAGAACTCCGCCATCAGCATGGCGCCGGCTCCAGCGATGAGCGCCCCCAGAAGCGCCAGAACCCCGGCGATCTTCATGTTGGGAGAGGAGGGCGACGTGGGGAGTGTCGCGGGCGAACTGATCTTCGCGTCGGATTCCTGCAGGCTGCCTTCGGCGGCGACCTGTTTGGCGCGATTCAGGTAGGCCTCATAGATCTGCTTGGCCGCGTCGGAACGCTGCTGGATCGCCAGCAACCCCACCTGCGCCCGGCTGTTGGACGCCAAGCCCCCTTGCGCCGCTCCGCGACTGCCGGTCAGCGAGGCCTCGCGGCCCGCCGCGGCGCTGGATTCCGCCCGCATGCTGGAGAGGATGCGGTTGATCTCTGCCTGGATCTGCGAGCGGATATCGTCGAGCTGGGCCTGGGTGCGCAGCACCTCCGGATACTCCGGCTTGAAGTCTGCTTTCAGCTGGGCGAGGCGGATGCTGGTCTCGGCCTCCTTCTTGCGGAGTTCCTTGACCGTGTCCGACCCAAGCGCGGCGCCCACATCAGCGCCGCCGCTGCCGTTGCGAAGCTGGGCCAGGGCGGCCGCCAGACGGGCGGCCTTCTCGGCATGATCGGCCTTTGAAATCGCCACTTGCTGGTTGAGCGTGGAAACTTCCTGCTCGGCCATGGTGGCGCCTTCGGCGCTCAGCAGGCCGTTGGCGTTCTTGTACTGTTGAACCCGCGCCTCCGCGGATTCCGCTTCCTGGCGCATCTTTTCCAGGCTGGCGCCCAACTGGGCGTTGGCGCGGGTGACTGCGACGACCTTCTCGTCGAGCTGGCGGGACAGATAGGTTTCGAGGATCGTGTTGGTGATCAACGCCGCCTTCTGGGGCGACGCCGCGCTGACCCCCACCTGGACGACATAGGTCAAGCCGGCCCGACGCGCCCAGGTTCGCGCCATCATGTTGTTGGTCACCTTGGCCAGGGTGCGCGCGTCCGGTTGGTTGATCGGCTCTTGGCCCGGGATCGCGCCGAAGAACCGAGGTCCCATGGCCGGGTTGAACTCTGGGTCATTGTACAGCCGCAGGCGCTTGACCACGTCCTGGGCAAGGGCAGGCGAGCGCAGAATTTCCACCTGTGTGTCGACCGCGCTGGTGTCCGGCGGCAGGCCGCCCTGCTGGAAGGAGGTGTCGGTCAGATTCTGTTGTTTCGGATCGATCACCACCGAGCCGACCGCCGTATAGGTGGGTGTCTGTAGGGCGAAGAGCCCCAGCACAACGACGAAGATGACCGCAGCCACCGCCAGACCCAGGGGCGCGCGCTGCAGCACGATGCCGAGCAATTGGCGCAGGCGCATACGCTCGGGTTCAGTCGGACGAAACGATGAGGGGCCGGGATGGGCGGGCAGTTCGGCACCAGCGACCGGTATTATAGCGTTCATGGGAAGCCTGTGTTTCGCAAATTCGAGGTCAGCAACCGGGTTGGCGCGTCAAAGCCAGCAAGCAAGATCAGGCACGCGGCCAAGTGGGTCGGCGTGGTGTGTCAGTCTTTTCGTCGAGCTCGCAGAGGTCTGTGCGCCGGACTTGGCCAAGCTTGGCGGCTTGGTCACCAGGGGCGGACGAGCATCCCCAACAGGCCAAACGACCCCTGGAAATTCTGGAAGAAGGACTTCGAGCCGGAGGTGTCGACCACGACGATATCGTTGCCGTAGATTTCCGGATCCTCGGCCTTGCCGCTCCGCACCTGCCCGAGATCATAGAAAGCGCTGCGACGCGATCCGCCGACGGTGCGGAAAATCGCCACGCGCTTGATGTTCGCCAGGCGCGGATCAGGGCCCTTGGCCAGCGAGACGGCCTGCAGCAAACTCGTCCGGCCGGTGAGAGGATAGACGCCAGGTTGGACAACAGCCCCATCGACCGTGACGCGCTCGCTCTGCGCCTCCTTCACCGACACCGTCACCTGCGGATCCTTCATGAAGGACTTCTTCAAGGCGGTGGCGATATCGTCGGAGAGTTCACTTGGCGTCCGGCCGCTCGCCTGAAGCGAGCCCAGCAGGGGCAGCAAGACCTTCCCCCCGGAGTCGACGGTGACCGTCCGGCTCAACTCAGCGATCTGGAAGACATTGATGTCGAGCTTGTCGTCGGGGCCGATACGATAGCCGCTGGCGCCCACACGCGTCGGCGCACTATCGGGCGGAGGCAGCGGCGCGGCGAAGGCGGGTTGACCGAGCGTCAGCAACACGAACGCTGCGGAAATGACGGAAAGGTGCAGACGCATTTAGCAGGCTCCGGGGGCAACGGCGCGGCCACGAAGGGGCTAGCCACAACTCACTGAGCCAACCAACGCTGACATTGCCGCAGTGTTCCGTCGGCCGTCCGGAGATTTCGTCAGTACAGCTCAAGCACCTTCAACCCGGCGAGCCGCGCGACGGCGCCGGCGTGAAGCGCGCCGCGCACCAGCCAGCGGGTGCGCGACTGGACCGAACCGATCGCGGTCAGGGCCCCGCCGAGGCAAAGGGCGACCTTGGCGCCGGCCATCGCGATCTGGACACCTCGAGCAAACCAGCCTCGGCGCACGAGCAGCCTCGAGCCATGGGTCTGGCCGGTGCGAAAGCTGCGCTTCAGCAGCCAGGTCAGGCTCAGGCGCGCCGGGGTCACGGGCTCATAGGCCACCGCGTCACGCGCATAGCCTATCGACCCCCCGCCATCGGTCAGGCGATAGAAGAAGGCGTCGTCCTCCCCTCCCATCCGCCCCAGAGCCGGGTCGAACCGCAGACCGTATTGCTCGATGGCGCTGCGCCGGATCAGGACGTTTCCAGCGTAGCCCTTTAGGATCCGTCCATTGGTGAAGGTCGGCGCCGTCGAATGGAAGTCGGCGGCGACCAGCCAAGAGGGAGCCTGCGGCGGGTAGGTCGCCTTCACTGGCCCGAGCACGGCGTCGCAGCCGGATCGCTCGACTTGCGAGAGCAGGGCGACCAGCCAGCCGGGGCCCGCAGTTTCGTCATCGTCAAGAAACGCAAGCCAGTCTCCCGTGGCCACGTCGAGACAGGCATTGCGCGCCACGCAGATATTGCGCTCCGGCGCGTGGACATAGGCGACTGAGAGTCCGTGCAGCTCCGCCGCGGCGAGGACGCGCGCCTCGGCTTCACGGCCGGTGTCGTTGTCGGCGACGATGACCTCAACCCTAACGCCTTCAGGCAGCTCCTGCTGCGCGATGGACGCGAGGGTGGCGACCACGGCGGGCCGGCGATAGGTGCAAACCGCTACACTGACGACCGACGCGATCATGATCGACCCCCGTGAGAGCATCCCCAACGATAAATGGGGCGTTGCGTTCCCTGTAGGTTGAAGAAGCGATGTTAGCTTGACCAGAACGCAAGCTTTGCGGTTCGGATGAGAGCTAAATTCTTTGCTTAAGCTTGGAACCACATGCTTGGGCATGGACGTTGTTGCGGCAAATCAGACGTGCATTTGGTTCGTCGGGATCTTCTAGTAGCGGTCATGTCAGAAATTTTTCGTACCACCCCCCAGCCGCAAGCCTTTTCGCAGACACTTGCTCCTATGGACGATGTCGCATCCGAGGCGATGCATTTCGCCATAGCCCTCGTGGCGCTGATTTTCGTCGCGCCCTTGATGCTCTTTGTCGCCTTGGCGATCTTCTCCCATGATCGGGGTCCGATCATGTTTGCGCACCGCCGGATTGGTCGGGGTGGCGCGAGTTTTCCCTGCCTTAAGTTCCGCAGCATGGCGGTGGACGCCGAGGCGCGCCTCGCCGAAGTTCTGGCCAGTGATCCGGACGCCCGCGCAGAGTGGGATAAGGATCACAAACTGCGCAACGACCCGCGTGTCACCAAGCTGGGCGCCTTCTTGCGTCGCACGAGCCTCGACGAGCTTCCCCAACTGTTCAACGTGTTAGCGGGCGATATGAGCCTTGTCGGCCCGCGACCGATCGTCGACGCCGAAATTCAGAAGTATGGCCGGCGCTTCCAGCAATACTGCGCGGTCAAGCCTGGCATCACCGGCCTATGGCAGGTCAGCGGGCGTAATGACACGTCCTACCGCGCCCGCGTCGCCCTGGACTGCATCTACGCCAAGCGCCGCACGGTCGCCCTGGATCTGGCCATCATGTTCAACACAGTGCCCGCCGTCCTACTGCGACGCGGGTCCTACTAGCCGGGGCGGACCGCCGCCTGGGTACTTAAAGCCGCGACCCGATTTCCGAAGCTCGACCTCGACCACCTCAACATCATCCCTTCAGCGGCCTCGGCGCGGATCGTTTCCACGCCGGCAGCGCCGCCATTTTCCGGGCGTAGTTCGCGATGACCTATTACAATTATCTCGGCCAGGCGATGGCGGTATCGGCGCCGGAACAGTCGAGCATCGATGGCTCCCCGGCCGGCGACGAAACCATCCAGGCGTCTGCCGGAAGCTCCTCCATCTCCGGCGGCGGTGGCGGTGACCTGTTGATCGGATCGTCCGGCGACAACCGCTTCTACATCAAGGACAGCAACGACCGCGTCCAGGAACTGCCCGGCGGGGGCGTAGACACACAGATCGCCTACACCTCGGTGATCCTGGCCCCCAACGTCGAGAACTTGACGGTCCACATGGACTTCAACTTCGCCGTGGGCAACGGGCTGGACAACCTCATCATCGTGGACGGGAGCCAGTGGATCAACGGCCTCGCCGGCGATGATGTCCTGGTCGGGTCGGTAACCCAGCGCACCTCGTTCCAGGTCAAGATCGGCGAAGGCAACGACGTCATCTACAATTGGAACGGCAACTCCCAGCTACAGCTCCTGAACGCCGCCGGCTTCGAGACCGCGGCGGACGTCCGCGCGCAGATGACCCAGTCAGGTGCGGACACCATCCTGCAGCTCTCGCCGACCGAAACCCTTACGTTCCGCAGCATGACGCCGGCCGAGTTTACGGACCGCCAGCTGCTGGGCGCATTGGACACCTCCAAGCTCGGGGCCCTGACCTTCAGCGACGAGTTCAACAGCCTGCAGATACGCGATCCGTCGCTCGGCGGGGGTCAGTGGAACACCAATTTTGGTGGCAATCTGAAGGACCAATACAGCTACGCCCTGGTCCAGAACGGGGAGCAACAGTCTTATGTCGCGCCGGGGTTCCAGGGACGTGGCGACCACGACATCGGGGTCAATCCGTTCTCGATCGAAGACGGCGTGCTGACGATCACGGCGGCGCCCTTGGCGGTTGAAGATGTCTATGCCGCGTGGGGCGCCACCCACACCTCCGGCATGCTCAACACCCTCGGCAGTTTCGCGCAGAAGTTCGGTTATTTCGAGATGCGGGCGGAGGTCCCCACGGCGGCCGGCGCCTGGCCCGCCTTCTGGATGATCCCCAGCCCCTACAAGCCGAACGCTGAGGCCGACATCATGGAAGGGCTGGCCGCCACCCCCAATGTTGACTACCGGCGGGCCTATGGCGGCGCCGAGGGGTCCGAGACGCAGTACGACAACGTCCTGACCGTCGATCCCGCAGGCTTCCACACCTACGGGATGTTGTGGACGCCCCAAACCGTGACCTTCTTCTACGACGGCGTCACCGTGCTGCACGGCGCGACGCCCTCCACCTGGACAAGCCCGATGTCGCTGATCGTCAACCTCGCGGTTGGCGGGTGGGGGGGCGAGCCGGATCCGACGGCCTTCCCGGCGCAGCTGAACGTGGACTATGTCCGCGCCTATGCGCTCGCCGACGGGTCGAGCGAGGTGCTCCACCTGACGCCGCCGCCGCCGGTGGCCACGTTGCAGGACAACGGACCGGCCAGCGGTCAGGTGAACACGCCCGTCACCTTCGAGGCGGGCGGCGCGGCGGTGACCACCTCCCACATCCAACTCTCCTCGGCACCTCCGACGACGCTGCCGCCGGGCCAGACCATGATGATCTGGGAAGACGCTGGCGCGGTGTTCGGCGCGGTGTCCGACGGGTCCAATCTCGCGGTGCCCACTGCGCTGATGGCGGGTTCGATCAGCCAGTTCACCGGAGCGGGAACCTGGCTCACCAGCGGCAAGGTCGTGTTCGCCTACCTGCAACCCGGCAGCGACGGTGGTCAGCACCTGTGGGACATCGTCTTTGATCCGGTGCGCAAGACCTTCGTCCGCCAGGATCTGGGCGCGGCGAGCGCCACCCCGGACGCCACCTTCGTCGCCACCGGCCACGGCGGCTTCGCGGTCAGTTGGCACACCCCTGACGGCACGGTGGTGGCGCGGGGATACGATGAGTATGCCTACGGCGGCGACGTGCCCGGCTGGTATGGTCCCGCGCGCGAAGTGACCGGAGATCTCGTCGGGGTCACGGCGGGCGGTCAGGTCATCGCGGCCAATGGCGCCGATCAGCAACTCTACACCCTGGCCGACGCATCGACCTACACTCCCTCGACCGTCGCGATCCAGTCGGCCCCGGTCGCCCATCTCGAAGGCGACACGGGGGTCACAGCCTTCACCTACACGGTCGTGCGCACCGGCGACACCTCGGCGGCGGGGGACGTCTCCTGGAGCGTGTCCGGCGCCGGGACGCACCCGGCGGTCGGCGCTGACTTCCAGGGCGGCGCCCTGCCCACCGGAACCGTGAGATTCGGCGCCGGCGAGCTCAGCAAGACCCTCACCGTCAATGTGGCCGGCGACGCTGTCTCGGAGTCCGACGAGGGTTTTGTCGTGACGCTTTCCAACCCGACCGGCGCGGGCGTCGAGCTGCGGAACGCCACCGCCAGCGGGGTCATTGAGAACGATGACACCGGCGCTGGCCCGACAGACCCCAGCGGCTCGGGCCAAGTGTTCACCGCCTCCGGTACCGGCGCGACCCTGGCCGGCGGCGCCGGCGACGATACGATCTACGCCAGCCAGGGGAACGACGTCCTGACCGGCGGCTCAGGCGCCGACCAGTTCGTGTTTGGCAAGGAGCCCTGGTCGCCCAACCGGATCACCGACTTCACCGTCGGTTCCGACAAGCTCGACCTTTCGGCCCTGCTGCAGGCGGCCGGCTATACGGGATCGGACCCCGTCGCCGACCAGTACGTCAGCCTGATCGACGACGGGGTAGGGGGGACAAAACTTCTGTTCGACCGCGACGGAGAGGGGGCGAGCCCGCAGTGGGGGAACTACGTCATCCAGCTGGATCACGTGTCGAGTTCAGGGCTCACCTGGTCGGCGCTCAGCCAGGGCGCCGGTTCCCCGCCGCCGCAACCGCCCGGCGCCGGGACGCTCGTCGTGTTTGCGGGTCAGTCAAACATGGGCGTCTACGGGACCGATGCGTCAAACATCTCGAGTCTCTGGTCGCAGAGTCCTCTGACCCAGATCTGGAACCAGACGACGCAGGCTTTCGAAGAGATGCGCCCGGGCGTCAACACCGGCTACGCCGGCGCGCCCAATGGGTGGGGCCCCGAGGTCGCGTTCGCGATCGACATGCGCGCCGTCCACCCGGGAGAGACCTTGTACATCGTCAAGTCCGTGGCCGGCGGCACTCAGCTGGCGCAGGATACTGCGCAGTATCACGCCGACTGGTCGCCCATGAGCGCGGGCGAACTCTTCGACCAGACCACCCAGATGATCAGCCAGGCCAGCGCCGCGGCCGGCGGCCTGCGGCCCGCGGCCGTGTTCTTTGGTCAGGGAGAGGAAGACGCCAACTACCAGGCGACGGCTCAGGCCTATGGCGGCAATCTGACGGCCTTCTTCTCGGCGGTTCGGGCCGATTGGCTCCAGGACCCCAACGGCAAGATCGGCTTCTTCGCAATCGGAACCTCTCCGCTCTATGCGGCCGATGTCCGGGCTGGTCAGCTGAGCGTCGATCAGGCTGACGCGAACGCCCTGAGCTTCGACGCCGCCGGCCTGCCGCTGCAGGCTGATGGCCTGCATCTGGCGGCCGAGGGCGTCAACACATCTGGCGATAACTTCTTCCAGATCTTCCAAAGCTGGGCGGACGGCTCAACAGGCCCTGGCGGCGATGTCTTCATCTCCGCGGGCCCGGGTTCGACCTTGGCCGGCGGCGCGGGAAACGACACCTTGATCGGCGGCCGCGGCGACGAAGTCCTGACGGGCGGCGCTGGCGCCGATACGTTCTCGTTCCCGGCCGAGCCCTGGTCGCCCAACCGGATCACCGACTTCACGGTGGGCGTCGATCGGCTGGACCTTTCGTCGCTCTTCCAGAAGGCCGGCTATACGGGGGCCGATCCGGTCGCCGACCGCTACGTCACTCTGCTGGACGATGGAGCCGGCGGCGCTCAGGTGCTGTTTGATCGCGACGGAACCGGCCCCAGCCCGCAGTGGGCCAACTACATCCTCAAGCTCGACAATGTGTCGGCCTCAGGCCTGACATGGTCGGCCCTGACGGGCGCCGGAGCCTCGAGCCCGCCACCTGTCCAGGCCCCCCAGCTGGCGTTCAGCTCCTCGGCGGTCAGCCTCAACGAGGGCGATAGCGGGTCGACGGCCCTGGTCTTCAACGTGAGCCGCACCGGCGACCTCAGCGGGACCGCCAGCGCGTCCTGGTCGGTTAGCGGATCGGGTGCGGCGCCCGCCATGGCCTCCGACTTCGCGGGTGCGATCCTCCCAGCCGGCACGGTGGCCTTCTCGGCCGGCGAGGCGAGCAAGTCGATTGTCGTCCAGGTCGCCGGAGACACGACTGCCGAAACCGACGAGAAATTCACGGTCACGCTCAACAACGCGACAGGCGCCACGCTGGGGGCCAAGACCGCCGTCGGGACCATCCTTGACGACGACGGCGCGCCCGCGCCGCACGAGACAGTGCGGACGTCGGCGGGGTCCTACACGCTGTCCGGATCCGACTACAACCTCGAGCTGGTCGGTTCGGCCCCCCAGAGTGGTACGGGCAGCGCGCTCGACAACACCCTGACGTCCAATGACCACGGCTCCAGCCTCCAGGGGCTGGACGGCGCTGACACCCTGGTGGCGGGCCATGGCGCTGACATCCTTAGCGGCGGCGCCGGCGCCGATGTCTTCGCCTTCCGGGTGCTGCCTTGGAATGCGGGCCACGTCACCGACTTCGTGGTCGGAAGCGACAGGCTCGATCTCAGTGCGCTGTTCAATTCCAGCGGCTATTCGGGCTCGGACCCGGTCGGCGACGGGTATGTGAGCCTGTCGTCTGACGGCGCGGGAGGCGTGCGGATCGCCTTCGACATCGACGGCCCTGGCGGCGCCAACCCCTGGCCCACGACGATCACCACGCTTGATGGGGTCGCGAGCACGGGTCTCACCTACGCCCAGCTGGCCGCGGGCTACTCCACCCCGCCTCAGCCTCCGCCTCCGCCTCCGCCTCCGCCCCCGCCCGCCGGCGACGGGACAGGCGGTCAGGTCCTCACTTCAGCCAAGTACGGCGACGTGCTCGCCGGCGGGAGCGGGGCCGACACGCTCAACGCCGGGCAAGGGCCCGACATGCTGAGCGGCGCGGGGGGGGCAGATGTGTTTGTCTTCGCGAACGCCCCCTGGAACGCCGGCCACATCACCGACTTCACGCCAGGTACGGACGTGATTGACCTAACCCAGCTGATGGCCGCCACGGCCTACAGCGGCGCCGATCCGCTCGCTGACGGCTGGCTTGAATTCCGCGCCGATGGCTCGGGCGGAACCCAGGTCTATGTCGACCTAGACGGCCCCTCGGGGTCGCAGTGGCCGACTTTGGTCACCACCCTTGATCACGTGAGGCCGGCGCAAATCTCGCCCCAGGACTGGCTGTTCCACTAATGGAACAGCCAGTCACCCGCTCTGATCGTGTTGAGGGCGACATGGTCGAGGGTCGTGATCAGGAAAGGCCACTCCGCACCCTGGGGGCCGTCGATGTCCACGAAGACCCGGACGCCTCCGGCTCCGTCCGACTGGAGGCTGAAATAGCCGTCCATCAAGGGATCGGATCCGCGGTAGTTGGCGGCGGCGAAGATGGCCCTGAGGTCGAGAACATCCGACCCGGGCGCGAAGTCAGTGATATGACCGGCGTTCCAGGGCGTCTCCCGGAATACGAAGTGGTCGGCCCCCGCGCCGCCGGTGAGCACATCGGCATAGCGCCCGGCCATGAAGGTGTCGGCTCCCGCGGTCCCGTTGAGGCTGGCCGCCGGGCCAGTTGAAGCCACCACGAGGCCGCTGGGCTGTTGCGTCCCCGTCGGTGTCATCAGCTTGGCCGCGGTGAGATCCCCGGGGCGAACCCCGTCCAGCGTCGTGACGGTGATTGGCCATGGATTGCCGATGCCGCGACCGTCCACGTCCCAGAGCACCTGGCTTCCGCCGGCGCCGTCGTCGCGCAGCACCAGGTAGCCGTCGGCGATCGGATCGGCGCCGGTGTAGTGGGATTGGGCGATGAATGCGGAGAGATCGAGACGATCCACCCCCACGACGAAATCGGTGATGTGACCGGCGTTCCAGGGCAGGTTTGCGAAGGCGAAGCTGTCGGCGCCCGCTCCGCCGGTGAGGACGTCAGGGCCTTGGCCCGCATTGAGGGTGTCCGAACCCGACCCGCCCGTCAGATGGTCCCTATAGGTTTCCGACTGCAGCGCGACGCCGCCTGAGCTGGGGGGCGGGCTGCCTGGGGTTGCGCCCGTCGGCGTGGCGGTCTCTCCGAAGACCTTCGCGGCGGTCAGGCCGACCGGCGACACGCCGTCGAGGGTGGCGATGGTGAACGCCCAGGGACTGCCGCTCGCGGGGCCGTCGATGTCGAGCATGACCTTCGTCCCGCCCAGTCCGTCGGAGACGAAGGAGACATGGCCGTCGGCCACCGGGTCTGCGCCACTGTAGCCAGCCTCGTACAGGGCGGAGAGGTCGATCTTGTCGACGCCGACCTGGAAGTCGGTGATGTGGCCGGCGTTCCACGGCAGGTTCTTGAAGACGAACGCATCGGCGCCGTCCCCTCCGGTGAGCCTGTCGGGGCCCTGGCCAGCAGTGATCGAGTCCGCGCCCGCGCCGCCCGTCAGGGTGTCGGCGTAGCCGGAGGCGGTGAGGCGGAGGCCTGAGGAGCCAGCCTGGGCCGTATCGGTCGGGACCGTGCCCGGGAGCGCATAGGCCCGGATGTAGTCGATCTTCATCTCGGCCGGCAGGGCGCCCTGGTCAATCGCGCCACCCCAGCCGCCGAGGGCGAGGTTGGCGATCATGTACATGGGCTTGTTCATGTCCGCCGGAGTCGCGGCCTGGAACACCTCCACGCCATCGACGTACCACTTCAGGCTCGTGGCCGTCCAAAGAACGCCATAGGTGTGGAAGCCGTCGGCGGTGTCGGGCACGAAGGCGGCCTGACCCGAGGAGACGTGGTCGCCGTTCAGCCCCGAGTGGGCGGTGGTCCAGGCCGCTCGGGGATCCGATGAGAGGGTCTCCATGACGTCGAGTTCCGGCGGCCACGATCCGTCGGCCGGCAGCAGCCAGAAGGCCGGCCAGGCGCCGGCGGCCTCGGGCAGGTCGGCGCGCATTTCGAAATAGCCGTAGGTCTGGCTGAAGGTCGGCCGGGTCGAGATCATGCCAGAGGTGTAGTCGTAGCCGTAGGTCTCCGGGTTCGAGGTCGGCCGCGCCTGGATGGAGAGCGTGCCGTCCGCGTTGGAGGTGAACGGCGTCACCGCGAAGTCCCCCGCGTGACCGCGGAAATAGGGGGAGACGTAGACCTGTTTCTCGTTGTTGGTGGCGAGGGTGTAGGAGCCCAGACCCTGCTCGCCCTGGTACCCGTAGTCGGGACGCCAGACGCCGGTCGGATTGCTTTGCGCATCCCACAGCGACAACGGCTGGTCGAACTCGTCACGGAACGTCATGGCGCCCAGTTGGCCGGGGTCCAGCTGCAGTTCGAAGTCCTGGGCGCTGAGCTGTGAGACGGTGAGGTTCCTCAGCATCAAACCGTCACCGCCGCCGAGATCGAGCTTCACGTCGCCGCCGACCTGGGTCAGGTGGGCCTGCACTTGGCCGAAACTCGTATAGCCGCCAGTGAGGCGGATGACGTCCTCGCCCGGGGAGAAGTCCTGGATGACGTCGCCGCCCTCACCCTTGACCACCACGAACACATCCGAGCCGGCCCCGCCGATCAGAATGTCCTGCCCGCCCCCGCCATAGAGCTGCTGGGATCCGGCCCCGCCCTGGATGATGTTGTCGCCAGCGCCCCCGGCGCCGTAGGTGCGGTCGCCATTGACCTCGAGGTTCTCAACCTCGGCGTACATCGGAAGGTAGACGTTCGACCAGGCGACAATCTTATCGACCCCGCCATTGGCCTGTTCGACCACCTGATCGGATGACGATTTCAGATAGTAGGTGTCGTCCCCGGCGCCGCCCACCATCCGGTCCCCCTGGCCGCCCCACAGGGAGTTGGCGTCGGCGGTTCCGGTCAGGGTCTCTCTGCCGTCGGTCCCGTAGAGGTCGGAGACAGGCGTGTTTGTTCCGACGGCGACTGAGCCGTCATATTTGAGCCAGGACATCTAGTTTCCCCGATCCGGAGTTCGACCCCTGACACACCAGGAGTCTCTCGCGGTCCAGCAACGCTAGCGCTGAGA
Source organism: Phenylobacterium sp. (assembly GCF_030693625.1). Taxonomy (GTDB): domain Bacteria; phylum Pseudomonadota; class Alphaproteobacteria; order Caulobacterales; family Caulobacteraceae; genus Phenylobacterium; species Phenylobacterium ferrooxidans. Next base: position 86,685 of record NZ_JAUYAF010000065.1, on the reverse strand, counting down.
GCCTTTCCAACACATGACCCAAGATGTCGCACAAATAGTTTCCACGCTGCCTGGGAGGGCATGGATGCTGTTTCTACGGTGCGCTGGTAAGCTTAGCCATAGGCGGGTTAAGACGTCTTGGGTGCCTCGTCCGATGAGAAAACAATATCCTTAGAGGCTTGATCTAATAGGAGAACAAGCGTCACCTTGAGTGCGCCCCGCCTGCCCAGATACGTCGAGCCGTCTGCGTGTGGATACCGGCGATTTTTGGGTGGGAGATGTGGCAATTTGACCAAATCCCCTGGGCCGCCGTTGGCCCGCGTGGCCCCTGGCGCGGGGCTCAAGTCCCTCGCGCTCAGGTCAGGCGCCTCTCGACCTGAGCGCAAGTCACGGAGTTTACGCCAGCCAGTCGGTCGAATGCAGGGCGCCGGGCTGGACGTGGTCCAGGGTCGTGACCGTGATCGGCCAGGGGTTGGCGCCGCCGCGGCCGTCGGAGTCGAACATCACCTTGGTTCCGCCCGCCCCATCGGCCACGAAGCTGAGGTACCCGTCCGCCACGGGGTTTGAACCGCTGTACCGGCTGGCCGCGAACAGGCCGCGCAGATCGAGCACATCGACACCCGGTGTGAAGTCGGTGACATGGCCCGCGCTCCAGGGCGGCGCCTTGAATACGAAGCTGTCAGCTCCGGACCCGCCGGTGAGCCGGTCCGACCCCTGGCTGGCGTTCAGGGTGTCGGCCCCGGCGCCGCCAGTCAGTGTCGCGCCCGGATAGGGCGATGTCTGCACCTGGCCGGCGACGCCCGGCGCGGGGGCGGACGCGCCCCCGAGCAGGCTAGCGCTGGTCAGAGACGCCGGCGCGACGCCGTCCAGGGTGGTGATGACGAACTTCAGGCTGTTCGCGCCGCCCGGGCCGTCAGTGTCGAGCAGAACCTTCGTCCCCCCGGCGCCGTCTGACACCAGGCTCACATAGCCATCCGCCACGGGGTTCGCACCCGAATAGCCGTTCGTGTAGAGGGCGGAAATGTTCAGCCTGTCGGTTCCCACCTGGAAGTCGGTGATGTGGCCGGCGTTCCAGGGCAGGCCCTTGAAGAGGAAGGTGTCGGCTCCGGCGCCGCCGGTGAGCCGGTCAGAGCCCTGGCTGGCGTTGAGGGTGTCCGCGCCAGGTCCGCCGGTCAGAGTCGCCCCGGGATAGGGCGAGGTCAGCACCTGCCCGCCGCCGCCCGGAGCGGGGGCCACCGTCTCAGGCCCGCCGCCGACGAGACTGGCGCTGGTCAGGCTGGCGGCCGCCACCCCGTCCAGGGTTGTGATCTGGAACTTGAGGCTGTTGGCGCCGCCCGGGCCATCGGTGTCCAGCAGAACCTTGGTCCCGCCGCCGCCGTCGGAGACAAAGCTCACATAGCCGTCAGCGACAGGATTGGAGCCGTTATAGCCATTGGCGTAGAGGCCGGAGAGGTCGAGCTTGTCGGTTCCCACCTGGAAGTCGGTGATGCGGCCAGCGTTCCAGGGGATCGCCTTGAACACGAAACTATCGGCCCCGGCGCCGCCGGTGAGCCGGTCCGACCCCTGGCTCGCAATCAGGGTGTCGGCGCCGGTTCCGCCGGTCAGTGTCGCGCCGGCGTAGGCTGAAGTCAGCACCTGGCCCGCGCCGCCCGCCGCCGGAGCGGGGGCCGGGGGAGGCGCCGGGGGAGGCGCCGGTGTGGCCGGCACCCCGCCGTCGGCCTGCGCCAGACTGAAGGCATGGATGTAGTCCACGCGCAGGTTGGCGGGGAACGGCGTGGACGCGTCCGGCGAACCCGCCCAGTGGCCACCGACCGCGAGGTTCACCAGCATTCGCATGGGGGCATGCATGTCCGTCGGCGTGACGGTCTGCCAGACCTCGGCGCGGTCCACGTAGAAGGTGATGGTCTGCGCGGTCCACTTCACCCCGTAGGTGTGGAAGCCGTCGCCATAGGGGTTGAAGGCGGCGTTCCCCAGGGTCGGGACACTGTTGCTGTGGATGGCGTTGTGCGCCGCCTTCGTATCGCTTCCGAGCCCTTCGAGAACATCGATCTCCTTGTTCTCGGGACCCAGCAGCCAGAAGGCCGGCCACAAACCCTGGCCCTGCGGCAACTCGGCGCGCATTTCGAAATAACCGTAGGTCTGGGTGAAGTTGGAGACGAGGAGGCCCGACGAATAGTCATAGCCCCACATCTGGGCCGATTGCGCCTCCGTCACCGGCTGGGCGGTGATCGTCAGCACGCCGTCATTGAAGGAAAACGGGTTCAGACCCAGAGGCGAGGCGGCGGTCCCCTGGAAGGCCGAACTGGTGTAGATTTGCTGTTCGCCATTGCGGGGAAGGGTGAAGCTGTTCAGCCCGGTTCCGGCATAGCCAAAGTTGGTGGCCCAGTTCGCCGAGATTGTCTGCGGGCTGTTGAACTCTTCGCTGAAAGTGGCTCCGCCCAGGCTGGCCGGGTTCAACGGCAGCTTGAAGTCATTGGCGGTGAACTGTCCCGTGGCGGCGTTGCGGAAGGCGATCATCGTGCCGCCGTTGTTCAGAACGACGTCTGCGCCCTGCTGGGTCATCGCAGCCTGCACCGCCTGAAAGGTGACCAGAGGTCCGCCAATCAGGCGAACGGCGTCCTGCCCATGGCCAAAATTCTGGATGACCTTGTCGCCTTCGCCGAGCGCAACGATGAAGGTGTCCCTGGAGTCGCTCCCGATGAAGACGTCCTGTCCGGTCCCGCCATACAGTTGTGCATCATGACCAAGCGACTTGATGATGTTGTTCTGGGAATTCCCGGCCGCATATTGATTGTCGCCGAATGTTGTTAGATTCTGGACCGAATGCGGCAGAGTGTAGGATTGCCATATCTGTACAGTATGCGGACCTGTTCCGGGATTTTGAGAAATAGGCTGATAGGGGTTGCTTAGCCAATCAATAGACCATGGCGAAGTTTCAGGCAAAATGGTCCCGGAGTAGTTTGCGTATCCCATTGGACGTTGCTCTCACGCGCTCTGATTGCAGAAAAGTTAACGCCGCTTCCCGCCCCTGAGGCAACCGACCCGAGGCGAGATAGATGGCGCGTTTCAGTTCAGCAATGCAATTGTATTGTAGAGCTTGAATTCTCTTTAGCTGTACAATTAGAATTCGCGATTTTCAACATCTTGGCGAGATGGGCCAAAATTTTGACACGAATACACGTCGGAGATAATAAATCCGCGCTTGATTGCGCCATCGACATTGCTCGTCCGCTGGCGGCCTCCAGCACTTATGAACCTGCAGGACAACGTCGGAATCCGCCGGCGTGCGGGGCCCCCTCTCTCACCTGATCTGTTCCCAGGGCCGGAAGTCGGAAAGTCCTCCCTAAGGGTCCCACCAGCTGCCTCGAGCCCACGCGGGGTGAGAAGGAGCGGGTGACCGAGCGGTGTCGGGCCTCTATGAGAAGCGTGCAACGTCTGCCCCTGACATAGAGACTTCCATGAGCCAAGCCGCCGCCCAGCGCCCTGAGACCCTGGCCATCCACGCCGGAGCCACGCCCGACCCAACCACCAAGGCGCGGATTACGCCGATCTATCAGACGGCCTCCTACGTGTTCGACGACAGCGATCACGCCGCGGCTCTGTTCAATCTGGAGGCCGGCGGAAATATCTACACCCGACTGGGCAACCCCACCCAGAGCGTGCTGGAGGCCCGGGTCAGCGCCCTGGAGGGCGGCATCGCCGGCCTGGCGGTGGCCAGCGGCCATGCGGCCCAGTTCCTGGTGTTCCACACCCTGCTGGAACCCGGCTGCAACATCGTCGCCTCCCGCAAGCTCTACGGCGGCTCCATCAACCAGCTCTCGCAGAGCTTCAAGAAGATGGGCTGGGGCGTCACCTTCATCGACACCGACGACGCCGCCGACTACGCCAAGGCGATCAATGACAAGACCCGCGCGGTGTTCATCGAGTCCATCGCCAACCCCGGCGGCGTGATCTCCGACATCGCCGCCATCGCGCAGGCGGCCCACGCGGCGGGCGTCCCCCTGGTGGTCGACAACACCCTGGCCTCTCCCTACCTCTGCCAGCCCTTCGCCCATGGGGCCGACATCGTGGTCCATTCCCTGACCAAGTTCCTCGGCGGCCACGGAAATTCCATCGGCGGCATGATTGTCGACAGCGGCCGATTCGACTGGGCGGCCGGCGGCAAGTACCCCTACCTCTCGACGCCCAACCCCAGCTATCACGGCAAGGTCTTCACCGAGGCCTTCGGCCCGGCCGCCTTCATCGTCGCCTGCCGCGCGCTCGGCCTGCGCGACCTCGGGCCCGCGATCTCCCCCTTCAACGCCTTCATGATCCTGACCGGGATCGAGACCCTGCCGCTGCGGATGGAGCGTCACTGCCAGAACGCCCTGGCGGTCGCCCAATGGCTGCAGGCCCACCCCAAGGTGGCCTGGGTCTCCTATGCCGGCCTGCCGGAGGATCGCTATCACGCCTTGGCCCAGCGCTACGCGCCCAAGGGCGCCGGGGCGGTGTTCACCTTCGGCCTGAAGGACGGCTACGCCGCCGGCGTGAAGCTGGTGAGTTCGGTGAAGCTGTTCTCGCACCTGGCCAATATCGGCGACACCCGCAGCCTGATCATCCACCCCTCCTCCACCACCCACAGGCAGTTGGAGGAGGCCGACCAGATCGTCGCCGGCGCCGGTCCAGATGTGGTGCGTTTGTCAGTGGGTCTCGAGCACATCGAGGACATCATCGCCGACCTCGACCAGGCGTTGGCGGGCCTCTGATCTCGCCCAAAACGTCGCCATGAAGCGCCAGTGATCAGGAAGGACGCGTGGAGGAATTCTATCCCGCAATTCGGACGATCCACATATGGGCGGTCGTGGCCAGCGGCCTACTGTTCGCCTTGCGTGGTGGGGCCTGGAACCTGCTGGAGGCGCGCTGGCCGAAGCTCCTGCCCGTGCGGATCCTGTCCTGGGTGATCGACACGGCGCTGCTCGCCGCGGCGCTCATACTGACGACCATCATCCAACAGTACCCGTTCGCCGATGCCTGGCTCACGACGAAGGTGGTGTTGCTCGTGGTCTATATCGGCCTTGGCTCCATGGCCTTCTCCCCCAGACGCTCCCGCTCGGTCCGGATTGGCTTCTGGGTGGCCGCCCTCTGTGTGTTCGGCTTCATTGTCAGCGTGGCGCGGGCACATAGCCCCCTCGGCCTTTTCGCGAGCCTCGGCGCCTAGTTCTCGCTCAGCTTGCGAGATGGCGCGCGGCCGGCGTGATCATCTTCGAGAGCCGAGTTGACCCCCGTCAAGGTGTGCGGCGCCCCAGGGGGCTAAGGCTCGCCATCGAGTGGTGGAGGCCGCACATGAATTTTGACCTGTCTGAACGTCAGGCGCTGTGGCGCGACCGCGTGCGGGCCTTCATGGCGGCGCATATCTACCCCTCCATTCCGCTCTATCAGCAGCAAGCCAACCAAGTGGGCGCAGCGCGCTGGCAGGTCATCCCGATCGTGGAGGAACTGAAGGCGCGGGCCTATTCCGAGGGACTTTGGAACCTGTTCCTGAACCCATCGGAACAGGACGACGACGCCTATACGGGGCCGGGACTGAGCAACCTCGAATATGCGCTGTGCGCCGAGGAGATGGGCCGGGTCGCCTTCGCTTCGGAGGTGTTCAACTGCTCGGCGCCCGACACCGGCAACATGGAGGTGCTGCGCCAGTATGGCTCGGCCGCGCAAAAGGCCCAGTGGCTGCGGCCGCTGATGGACGGCGAGATCCGCTCGGCCTTCCTGATGACCGAGCCCGACGTGGCCTCCTCCGACGCCACCAACATCCAGACCTCGATCCGCCGCGACGGCGACAGTTACGTCATCAACGGCCGCAAGTGGTGGTCTTCGGGCATTGGCGATCCGCGCTGCAAGCTGGCAATATTGATGGGCAAGACCGATCCGGAGGGCGCCCGCCACTCCCAGCAGTCCCAGATCCTGATCCCCACCGACGCCCCCGGGTTCGAGGTGGTCCGCATGCTGCCGGTCTTCGGCTATGACGACGCCCCTCACGGCCACGCCGAGGTGATGCTGCGCGACGTGCGCGTCCCGGTGGAGAACCTGATCCTGGGGGAAGGGCGAGGCTTTGAGATCGCCCAGGGCCGTCTCGGCCCGGGCCGCATCCATCACTGCATGCGCGCGCTCGGCGCCACCGAGGTGGCCCTGGAGAAGATGGTCGACCGCCTGCTCTCCCGCGTGGCCTTCGGCAAGCGCCTGGCCGACCAGTCAGTCTGGGAGGAACGGATCGGCGAGGCGCGGCTGGAGATCGAGATGACCCGGCTGCTGTGCCTGAAGGCCGCCGACATGATGGACAAGGTAGGCAACAAGGCCGCCCAGTTGGAGATCGCGATGATCAAGGTGGCCGCGCCGCGCACCGCCCTGAAGGTGCTGGACGACGCCATGCAGGCCCATGGCGGCGCGGGCCTGTCGGAGGACTTCGGCCTGGCGCGCGCCTATGCCGGCATGCGCGCCCTGCGGATCGCCGACGGTCCCGACGAGGTGCACAAGCGGGCCATCGCCAAGCTGGAGATGGGTCGCCACGGCGCCCGCCTGCGGGCCTGGCGCGACGGCGCGCCGCTGGACGCCGGGCAGGTCCCGAAGCCGGCCTAGACCCACAATCCTGGAACCTGATCTCCCATGAAGACCGGCATCGACGAACGGCTGCCCTTTCACCCGTTGAACATCGCGGTCCTGACCATCTCCGACACCCGGACGGAGGTCACCGACACCTCCGGCGGCCTGCTGGTCGATCGCCTGACGAGCGCCGGTCACGTCCTGGCCGCCCGCGCCATCGTCGCCGACGAGGTGGGCGCCATCGCAACCCAGGTCCGCGCCTGGGCGGCGTCGGCCGAGGTGGACGTCATCCTGACCACCGGCGGCACCGGGTTCTCGCCGCGCGACGTGACGCCCGAGGCGGTTACGCCCCTGCTGGACAGGACCATGGACGGTTTCTCGGTGGTCTTCCACCAGGCCAGCCAGGGCACGGTAGGGGTCTCGACCCTGCAGTCGCGCGCCCTGGCCGGCCAGATCGGCGAGACCTTCATCTTCTGCGTCCCCGGCTCCACCGGCGCCTGCAAGGACGCCTGGGACCTGGTGCTCGCCGAGGAATTCGACAGCCGCTTCCGCCCCTGTTCGCTGGTGGGCCAGATCCCGCGCTATCGGGGCGTCTGCAATTGATCAGCTTCGACGACGCCGCGGCCATGGTCTCCGGACTGGCCCGGCCCCTGGCCACGGAGCGCGTCGGGCTCGACCAGGCCGACGGCCGCGTGCTCGCGGTTCCCCTCGTGGCGAGGGGGGCGTCACCTGCCGTCGCGGTTTCGGCCATGGACGGCTACGCCGTGCGGGAGGCCGACCTGTCGCATGGCTCGGTCAGCCTTCCGGTGGTGGGGGTCGCCTATGCTGGCCAGGGCTTTGGACAGCCCCTGGCGCCGGGCGCCTGTGTGCGCATCTACACCGGCGCTCCGGCCCCTGCGGGGGCCGACCGGGTGGTGATGCAGGAAGCGGTGCGTGATGAAGGTGGCGTCGCCTACTTCGCCGAGGCCCCCTGCGGTGGGCGGCATGTCCGCGCGGCTGGCTGCGACTTCCGGGCTGGCGACGAACTGTTGGCTGCGGGCCTGCGGCTCACACCACAGAGGCTGATTGCGGCCGCCGCGGCCGACCAGTCCGAATTGGCGGTCGTGGCCCGGCCAAGGGTGATGATCCTAAGCACCGGCGACGAGCTGCATGAGCCGGGCCAGGGTCCCGGCGGTGGGGCGTCGATCCCCGAAAGCGTCTCCTTCGGCCTGGCCGCTCTGGTGCGCGCCTGGGGCGGAGAGGTCGTCGGCCGACGGCGGCTTGGGGATGACCTGTCCCTGCTGCAGGCCGCCGCCGGCGAAGCGCTGCAGGCCGCCGACCTGGTGGTGGTCACCGGCGGAGCCTCCGTCGGCCAGCGCGACTACGCCAAGGTGATGTTTGCGCCGTTCGGCCTGGACTGCGTGTTCGCAAAGGTGGCCATCAAGCCTGGAAAACCCGTCTGGCTGGGGCGAGCCGGCGGCAAGCTGGTGGTGGGCCTGCCGGGCAATCCCACCGCGGCCCTGGTGACGGCGCGCCTGCTGCTGGCGCCGCTGGTGGCCGGCCTGGGCGGGCAGGCGCCGGATCGCGCCCTCGCCTGGCGCCGGGCGCCCCTGACGCAGGCGCTGGAGGCCTGCGGCGATCGGGAGACCTTCGTGCGCGGACAACGCCTTGCGGCGGGCGTCGCGCCGCTGTCGGACCAGGATTCTTCGTCCCAAAGGGCTCTGGCCCTGGCCGACGTGCTTATCCGTCGCCGACCGGGTGACTTGGCCGCGGCGATCGGAGACCGGGTCGAGGTGCTCGAGTTCTGAGGACCTCGCCTACAGGAAGTGGGGGAAGAGGACGTCGTTCTCCAGGCGCATGTGCTCGCGCAGGTCTCGGTCCAGCTTGCGGCAGGCCTGGGAGAGCGCGCGCCAGGTCTTGCAGGCGTCCCGGGGCGGGGTGAAGTCCCGGGTCAGGGCCGCCAGGCGGTCGAGCTGCTCATAGACGTCGTCGTGTTCGGCCATCATGCGCGAGATGGGGAATCGCAGGACCCCACACGAGCCGGCCAGCATGGTGGGAAAGAGGATGTTCTCCTCCTTGAGCTGGTGGCCCTCCAGGTCGTCGGCCATGACCGCCAGGTGGTCGGCCAGGCCGCGGGGGCAATCTGGGTCGCCGGCGTGAACCCGCTCCACGGTGCGCGCCAGCTCGATGGCCTGGGGGAACTCGCGGCGATGGGTTTCGTGATAGCGCTCCAGGATATGCTCGATCAGCTTTCCGGCCGCGCGCTCGGCGGTCTTGCCTCCTCGGGTGGCTGCGGTCAGGTCACGCTCAAGCTTCTCCAACTTCGTCAGGGGCCCCCTGACACGGAAGATGTCGCTGGCCTCTGGGGATCGCTTGGCCAACTCGCGGGCCCAGAGATCAAGTCCAGGGGTGGGGATCGGGATCATGGCGGCCTCCTCAATGAGGACAGACTAGACCGCCGGCGTTCCCCGCGCCTTGAGCCGGGCCTGACTCCGGCTTGATCTTGGCCAAGTGGCCGCCTGGCTGATTTGGCGGGCTGCGACACCCATCGCGCGCGCCGTACGCCGCAGGGAATCGGACAGCCTCGTTCTCCCACGCAGAGAGACCACCATGGCCTTCGACAATCCCTTCGCCGGAGAAATCTGGTCCAGCAAGTACCGCTTCGCCCCGGCCGGCGGAGGCGGAGACGCCAGTCTCGCCGAGACCTGGGCCCGCGTCGCCCGCGCGGTGAGCGAGCCCGAGGCGCCCGACCGTCGTGAAGCCTTCCGCGCCGAGGTGATGGACGCGCTCACCGACTGCCGCTTCCTGCCCGCCGGCCGCATCCTGGCCGGCGCCGGCACGCAGCGCTCGGTCACCCTGTTCAACTGCTTCGTCATGGGAGAGATTCCGGACGACCTGGGTGCCATCTTCGAGCATGTCCGCGAGGCCGCCGTCACCCTGCAGCAAGGCGGTGGGGTCGGCATGGACTTCTCCACTGTGCGACCCAACGGCGCCCTGGTCCGCGGTGTCGGGGCCGACGCCTCGGGACCGCTCAGCTTCATGGATGTCTGGGACTCCATGTGTCGCACCATCCTGTCGGCCGGTCAGCGGCGGGGGGCGATGATGGGTTGCCTGCGCATCGACCACCCAGACATCGAGGCCTTTATCGACGCCAAGCGCGAACCCGGACGCCTGCGCAACTTCAACCTCTCGGTGCTGGTGAGCGACGCCTTCATGCAGGCCCTGGCGGCGGACGGGGAATGGCCGCTGGTGTTCGATGGCAAGGTCCACCGCAATGTGCGCGCGGCCGACCTGTGGGCGCGGCTGATGACCGCCACCTATGACGCGGCCGAGCCCGGGGTGATCTTCATCGATCGGGTCAACGCCAACAACAACCTGGCCTATTGCGAGGAGATCCTGGCCAGCAATCCGTGCGGCGAGCAGATGCTGCCGGCCTATGGGGCCTGCCTGCTCGGATCGCTCAACCTGGCCCGGCTGGTGGAGGCGCCGTTCTCCGACGGCGCGGTCCTGGACGAGGCGCGGCTGGCCGGATTGACCCGCACGGCGGTCCGCATGCTGGACAATGTCATCGACATCTCGCGCTTTCCGCTGGAGGCCCAGGCGGCGGAGGCAAGGGCCAAGCGGCGGATCGGCATCGGCGTCACCGGCCTGGCCGACGCCCTGCTGTTCTGCGGCGCCCGCTACGGCGGGGATGAGGCCGTGACCCTGACCCAGCGCTGGCTGCAGGTGATCAAGCGCGAGGCCTATCGCGCCTCGGCGGCGCTTGCCGCCGAGAAGGGCTGCTTCCCGCTCTACGATCCTCAGATCCTGGAGCGACCGAACCTGCTGAGCCTGGATGAGGAGACCCGGGCCATGATCGCCGAGCATGGCCTGCGCAACGGCTGCCTGACCTCCATCGCGCCCACCGGCACCACCTCGCTGCTGGCCGGCAATGTCTCCTCCGGCGTCGAGCCCGTCTTCGCCTACGCCTATACCCGCAAGGTCCGCCAAGCCGACGGGACCTCGCGCGACGAGCAGGTGGAGGACTATGCCCTGGCCGTCTGGCGCGGGCTGAAGGGCGACACGCCGCCGCCGGCGGAACTGTTCGTAAGCGCCCAGGATCTCACCCCCGCCGACCACCTGCGCATGCAGGCCGCCGCCCAGGCCTGCATCGACAGCTCGATCTCCAAGACCGTGAACTGCCCCGAAGGCATCGCCTTCGCCGACTTCTCCGACATCTACCTGGAAGGCTACCGCCTGGGCTGCAAGGGCCTGACGACCTACCGGCCCAACGCCGTCACTGGCTCGGTTTTGTCGGTGGTCCCCGATGTGAAGCCCGAGCCGAAGCTGTCGCCCCGCCCGGACGTCCTTGAGGGCGCCACCTACAAGATCAAGTGGCCGCAGAGCGCTCATGCGGTCTATGTGACCATCAACGACGCCGACACAGGTGAGGGGCCGCGGCCCTTCGAAATCTTCGTCAATTCCAAGAACATGGAGCACTACGCCTGGACCCTGGGTCTCACGCGGATGATCTCGGCGGTCTTCCGGCGGGGCGGCGACGTGGCCTTCGTGGCCGACGAACTGAAGGCGGTGTTCGATCCCAGCGGCGGCGGCTGGATCGATGGGCGCTACGTGCCGTCGTTGCCGGCGGCCATCGGCGGGGTGATCGAGCGGCACCTGAGGATCGAGGCGGTCGCTGCGCCCGCCCACGTCGGGCACGCGGCCCAAGCCGAGGCCAAGGCCTGCTGTCCCCAGTGCGGTGGGTTCGAGCTGGTCCGCAAGGAGGGCTGCGACACTTGCTTTGGCTGCGGCTACTCCAAATGCTCATGAAAGGGTCGGCGATTGATGTCCGACAAGGGCCGCGGGGCGGGGCGGGGCTAGAAGGAAGCCCCGTCCTCTAGACGACCGGAGTCCGTCATGGCCACCGCCGCTGATCGGCGCGCCTACCGGGGGCCCAAGCTGTTCAGCTACGGCTTCCGCCCCTTCTTCCTCGCCGCCGCCATCTGGGCCGCCCTGGCCGTTCCCCTCTGGCTGCTGTCCTTCACCGGCTACCTGCCGTGGGCGGCGCTCACCCGCGAGTGGCACATCCACGAGATGCTGTTCGGCGTGCTGGGCGGCATCGTCGCCGGCTTCCTGCTCACCGCCGTGCCCAACTGGACCGGCCGCTTGCCCGTGATGGGAACGCCGCTCGCGGCTCTGGCGGCCCTGTGGCTGGTGGGACGCTTGGCGATGTTGGCGGCTGCCCAGCTTGGGGTCTGGGCCAGCGTCATCGACAGCGCCTTCCTGGTGGTGTTCGCCGGTGTGATCTGGCGCGAGGTCCTGGCGGGGCGCAACTGGCGCAACCTTGCCGTCTGCGGCTTGGTCACAGTGCTCGCCTGCGCCAATATCGCCTTCCACCTTGGGGCCCTGGCGCCAGAGGCCGCCGGCCAGCGGGCCGCGCTCGGCGCCATCGCCCTGCTGATCGCCCTGATCGGCGGCCGGGTCACCCCCAGCTTCACCCGCAACTGGCTGATGCAGCGCGCGCCCGGCCCGCTGCCCGCCCCCAGTGACCGTGCGGACATGGCCGCCCTGATCCTCACGGGCCTAGCCGCCGTCGCCTGGGTGGCGGTCCCCGACGCCCCGCTGTCCGGCGCCCTGCTGACTGTCTCGGGCGTCGCGGCCCTTGCCCGCCTGGCGCGCTGGCAGGGCCTGCGGACCCTGATCGAGCCCCTGGTCTGGAGCCTCCACCTTGGCTACGCCTGGCTGGGCGTCGGGCTGATGCTGATGGGCCTCACCATCCTGGCGCCCGACATGTTTCCGCGCACCGCGGGGGTCCACGCCCTCACGGCCGGGGCCGTCGGGGTCATGACGCTGGCCATGATGACCCGGGCCACCCGGGGCCACAGCGGCCGGCCCCGGACGGCCGACGGCTGGACGCTCGTCATCTATCTTCTGGTCAACGCAGCGGCCGTGGTGAGGGTCTGGGCCGGCTTCGGCGGGGCGGGGAGCGAGGTCCTGCTGGCGACCTCTGGTGTCCTGTGGAGCGCCGCCTACGGCGGTTTCGCCCTGGCCTACGGGCCGATGCTGCTGGGCTGGCCGGCTCAGTGGCGGGGCCGGCCTCTGCCGGCTTAACCGAAGTCAAGGCTCGGCCCCTCAGCCATCATACCCAGACGGGCCTGGTCCCTCTAGGTTCACCCTCGATCCGCCCACCATGTGCGACGCCATCCTCCCATCGGCGTCGGCTCGGGTGACATCGACACCGGCGACCCGCCGGGTCTTGGGGCGCCGGGAGACCGGCGCCTCTTCTGTCCCGCGAGGAACCTGTCCCATGGACCGACTGATCGACGGGTTCGGTCGCCGTTTCCGCTACCTGCGACTTTCAGTGACGGAAGTCTGCAACTTCCGCTGCACCTACTGTCTGCCCGACGGCTACAGAAAGACCGCCGGGCCCGCCTTCCTGGGCGTCGACGAGATCGGCGCCCTGGTCTCAACCTTCCAGCGGCTGGGCATCGAGAAGGTCCGACTGACCGGCGGAGAGCCGACGGTGCGCAAGGACATCGGCCAGATCATCGCCCGGGTCGCCGAGGTGCCCGGAATCGCCAAGGTGGCCATGACCACCAACGGCTGGAACCTCCACCGCCACGTGGCCGACTGGCGCGCCGCGGGCCTGACCAACCTCAATGTCTCCATCGATACTCTCGACCGGGACGGCTTCACCCGCCTCACCGGCCACGATCGCCTCCATCAGGTGGTGGCGGGCCTCGATCAGGCGTTGGCCATCGGCGTCCCGACGGTGAAGGTGAACGCGGTCCTGCTGCGCGACAGCCTGGAGAACGGTTTCGCCGAGTTCGCCGAGTTCGTCCGCAGCCGGCCCGTGGCGGTCCGCTTCATCGAACTGATGCGCACGGCCGACAACGCCGCCTATTTCACTGACCAGCATGTGAGCGGCGAGCGCCTGAAGACGTGGCTGGGCCAGGAGGGCTGGAGCCCTCGCCCCCGGGCCTCAGACGATGGCCCGGCGACGGAGTATGAGCATCCAGACTTCGCCGGACGCATCGGATTGATCGCCCCCTATGGCGCTGGGTTCTGCGACGGCTGCAACCGCCTGCGGGTCACGGCTCAGGGGCTGCTGCGCCTGTGCCTTTTCGGCCAAGGGGGTGTCAACCTGCGCGACCTGCTGACGGGCGAGGCGGAGGCTTCGCATCTGTTGGCGGCGCGGATCGCCCAGGCCCTGACGGGCAAGGCCAGCGGCCATGAGCTGGCCCGCGGACAGGCCGGGGACACTCGCAACCTGGCCCAGTTCGGCGGCTAGCCCGCGCGGCTGGCGGGCCACACTTTCCGCTCGGCCTGGCCCAGAGGCGTGACGCTGGGGGGTGGTGATTGTCGATCAGCGGGTCGGGCTTGGCCAGGCGCTCCAGGACCACGGGCCGGGCGATGGTCACCTCGGGACCGTTGATCACGACGCCGTAGCCGGTGAGGGTGGCGAAGGCCCGCGACAGATTCTCGGGGGTCATGCCCAGCAGGGAGGCCAGCAGGCGCTTCTCGTGGGGCAGGGTGAAGGTCTCGGCTCCGCCCTGACGCACCCTTTGGGTGATCAGGTAGTTTGCCAGGCGTTCGGCGCCGCCGCGCAGCTTCTGGTTCTTCAGCGATCGCACCAGGCCGCGATAGCAACCGGCCAACTCAAGGGTGGCGGCGTAGCTGAAGCGGGGGTCTGTCTGCATGGCCCGGCGCAGGGCCTCGCCAGACAGCATCAGGATGTCAGACCGCTCCACCGTGCGCGCGCTCATGAGCGCGTCGGCGTCGAGAGCGACAGCGGCGAAGATGAATGTGGAGACCGGCCGGAGCACGGCCAAGGTGGTCTCCTTGTCGTTCCAGGTGCCCTCCAGCTCCACCAAGCCGTCCAGCAGGACATAGAGAAAGTCCACCGGATCGCCTTCATGGAGAAGGGTGGTGCCGGCCGGGAATTTCTGCAGGAAGGCGCCGGCGGTCACTGCGCCGAAGGTTTCCTCCGAGACGCCGCAGAACAGGGGCAAGCCCCTCACGCGCTCGACATCCACCACTCGCATCGACATTGGCTCGGTCTCCTAGGTCGCCCACCAATCGCCCCGCTCAACGAGTCGAGCCTTGATGTGGATCAAGTGCGGCTAAAGCGCCGCGGGCCGTTGCGTCGCTTGACGATCATCAATTGAGCGAGCCACCAAAAGTAATTGTAGGTGTTGCAAGCGCAAACCGAGCTGAATATTCGCGTCGCGTTGCGGCGAATATAGCAACATCGACGCCTGAATTTGATCATCATCAATCCAATCCCTCCGCGCCCTCGTCATAGCAGTGATCGACGCGAGGGCGCTTGGCCCCGCCACAGAGAAGTCGGGGGACAAGTTGACCGTCGCCATCACACCGCCCGCCACCCAGACCGCGCCCGGCGCAGGCATGGCGCTCTGGATGAGCACCTTCTCCTTCACCGCCTGTTTCGCGGTGTGGACGATCTTCTCGATCATCGGGGTGCAGATTAAGCAGAACCTCGGCCTCACCGAGGCCCAGTTCGGGCTGCTCGCCGGAACGCCGATCCTCACCGGATCCCTGGTCCGGGTCTTCCTGGGGATCTGGGCCGATCAGTACGGCGGCCGGGTGGTGAACCTGATGGTGATGCTGTCGGCGGCGCTCGCCACATTCCTGCTCTCCCATGCCCAGACCTATCCGCAATTCCTGCTGGCGGCGCTTGGGGTCGGCATGGCGGGCGGGTCCTTCGCCGTCGGCGTGGCCTATGTCTCCAAATTCTTCCCGAAGACAAAGCAGGGCACGGCCCTGGGCATCTTCGGCGCCGGCAATGTCGGCGCGGCGGTCACCAAGTTCGCCGCCCCCTTCGTGATGATCGCCTATGGCTGGCAGACCGTCGCTCAGGTCTGGGCCGCGGCGCTGGCGGTGATCGCCGTCATCTACTTCCTGCTGACCCGCGATGATCCGGAGCTGGTGGAACGCCGCCGGACCGGCGCCAAGCCCGTCGCCGCGGCGATGCAGTTCGCGCCGCTCAAGAAGCTGCAGGTCTGGCGCTTCGCCCTCTACTACTTCTTCGTCTTCGGCGCCTTCGTGGCCCTGGCTTTGTGGCTGCCCCACTATCTGGTGGGGGTCTATCACCTGGACATCCGCACGGCGGGCATGCTGGCGGCGGCCTATTCGATCCCTGGGTCCTTGTTCCGGGTGTTCGGCGGCTGGCTCTCCGACAAGATCGGCGCGCGCAAGGTGATGTACATCACCTTCGGCATCAGCGTGGTGGCCACCTTCCTGCTGTCCTATCCCCCCACCAGCTACGTGGTGGACGGGGTCCATGGGCCGATCGCCTTCCGGCTGGCCACGGGGCTCGTTCCCTTCATCGTCCTGCTGTTCTGCCTCGGCTTCGCCATGAGCCTGGGCAAAGCCGCGGTCTACAAGCACATCCCGGTCTACTACCCCGACACCATCGGCTCGGTGGGCGGTCTGGTGGGCATGGTGGGCGGCCTGGGCGGCTTTGTCCTGCCCATCGCCTTCGGAGCCCTGAACGACCTGACCGGGGTCTGGACCAGCTGTTTCATGCTGTTGTTCGTCCTGGTGGCCAGCGCCCTGACCTGGATGCACTTCGCCATCCGCCGGATGGAGCATGCCGACGCCCCGCAGCTGGGCGACCTGCCCGAACTTCCCGAAATGGCGGCTCTCCACGCCGACCTTCAGCCGCGCCCGGTCTCCGGCGCGTCCGCCCGCGCTCGCGCGGCGACCCCAGCAACAAGAGGAGCGCCTTGATGGCTTCCCGCAAACCTGCCCGCCATGTCCTGACCGACTGGCGTCCCGAGGACCCGGCCTTCTGGTCGGGATCGGGCAAGGCGATCGCCAGCCGGAATCTGTGGATTTCGATTCCCAACCTGCTCCTGGCCTTCTCGGTCTGGATGGTGTGGTCGATGGTGGTGGCCAAGCTGAAGCTCGTCGGCTTCAAGTTCACCACCGAGCAGCTCTTCTGGCTCACTGCGCTGCCCGCCCTCTCGGGCGCGACCTTGCGGATCTTCTACACCTTCATGGTCCCGATCCTCGGCGGCCGGCTGTGGACGACGCTCACCACCCTTTCGCTGCTGCTTCCGGCGATCGGCATCGGCCTGGCCGTGCAGGATCCCACCACGCCCTATGAAGTGTTCGTGGTCCTGGCCCTGCTCTGCGGCTTGGGGGGCGGCAACTTCGCGTCCTCGATGGCCAACATCGGTTTCTTCTTCCCGAAGAGCCAAAAGGGCAATGCGCTGGCCCTCAACGCCGGGTTCGGGAACCTTGGCGTGAGCGTCATGCAGTTCCTGGTGCCGGTGGTGATCGGGGTCGGGATGTTCTTGCCCCTGGTGGGCGCGCCCCAGACCGTCGTGGAAAAGGGCGTGTCGAGCACGATCTGGCTGCAGAACGCCGGCTTCGTCTGGGTCCCCTTCATTCTCATCGCCGGCAGCATGGCCTGGTTCGGCATGAACGATATCGCCTCTGCGCGGGCCTCCTTCGCCGAACAGTCGGTGGTGTTCAAGCGCAAGCATAACTGGGTGATCTGCTGGCTCTACATCGGCACCTTCGGCTCGTTCATCGGCTTCTCGGCGGCCTTTCCGCTCCTGATGAAGACCCTGTTCCCTGATGCTCAAGCCATGCAGCTGGTCTTCCTCGGCCCGCTGGTCGGGGCGGCCTCACGGGCGCTAACCGGCTGGGTCTCCGACAAGTTCGGCGGCCACAAGGTCACGCACTGGGTGTTCATCGCCCTGGCGCTGGGCGTGCTCTCGGTGATGTACAGCGTCGGCGGTTTTGGCGCGGCGCCATCCTTCCCGATCTTCTTCGCCAGCTTCATGTGGCTGTTCTTCTGGACCGGGGTCGGCAACGCCTCGACCTTCCAGATGATCCCCGCGATCGTGCGGGCCGACATGCCCCGGCTTCTGCCGCAGGCCGATCCTGCCGCACGCCTGAAGGCTGCTGAAATGGAGTCGGCGGCCATTGTCGGGTTCAGCTCGGCGATCGGTGCCTTCGGCGGCTTCTTCATCCCTCTGGCCTTCGGCAATGCGATGAAGGCCACTGGCGGGCCGAGCGCCGCCCTGTTGGCCTTTCTCGCCTTCTATCTCAGCTGCGTCGCGGTGAACTGGGTGTTCTACGCCCGCAAGAGCTCGCTGCTGCACGCACCCCAATCCTCCTCGAAGATGGAAATCGTGGCATGAGCCATACCCTTGATCGCCTGACCTTCTTCGCTCGGAAAACCGAGCTGTTCTCCGATGGCCACGGCGTCCTCACCGACGAGGACCGCCAGTGGGAGGAGGCCTACCGGCGCCGCTGGCAGCACGACAAGGTCGTCCGCTCCACGCACGGCGTGAACTGCACCGGCTCCTGCTCCTGGAAGATCTACGTCAAGGGCGGGATCGTCACCTGGGAGACCCAGCAGACCGACTATCCGCGGACCCGGCCCGAGCTGCCCAACCATGAGCCGCGGGGCTGCGCCCGGGGCGCCAGCTACAGCTGGTACCTCTATTCCGCCAACCGGGTGAAGTATCCGCTGATCCGCTCGCGCCTGCTCAAGCTCTGGCGCGCGGCGCGGGCCACCCTCAGCCCGGTGGCCGCCTGGGCCTCGATCCAGAAGGACCCGACCCAGCGCGCCTCCTACGTCACCATGCGTGGGGCAGGGGGCTTCATCCGGGCGACCTGGGACGAGGTCACCGAGATCATCGCCGCGGCCAACGCCTACACCGTCAAGGAATGGGGTCCCGACCGCATCTTCGGCTTCTCGCCGATCCCGGCCATGTCCATGGTCTCCTACGCCGCCGGCGCCCGCTACCTGCAGCTGCTCGGCGGGGTCTGTGGCTCCTTCTACGACTGGTACTGCGATCTGCCGCCGGCCTCGCCCCAGACCTGGGGCGAGCAGACCGACGTGGCCGAGAGCGCCGACTGGTTCAATTCCGGATTCATGATCCTCTGGGGCTCCAACGTCCCGCAGACCCGCACCCCGGACGCCCACTTCTACACCGAGGCCCGCTACCGCGGCGCCAAGTCGGTGGTGATCTGTCCCGACTATTCGGAGGCCTCCAAGTTCTCCGACCTGTGGCTGCCCGTGAAACAGGGGACCGACGCCGCGCTTGGCATGGCCTTCGGCCACGTGATCCTCAAGGAATTCCACATCGACAGGCAGGTGCCCTACTTCCGCGACTACCTGCGGAAGTACTCCGACCTGCCGATGCTGGTGCGCCTGGTCCCGCAGGACGGCGCCTATGTGCCCGAGCGCCTGCTGCGCGCGGCTGAGTTCGACCAGGCCCTGGGCGAGACCAACAACCCCGACTGGAAGACCGTCGCCCTGGATGAGACCACCGGCGAGGTGATCGTCCCCAACGGCTCCATCGGCTTCCGCTGGGGTGAGGACGGCAAGTGGAACCTGGAAGAGAAGGATGGGGCCGGCCGCGAGACCACCCTACGTCTGGGCCTGAAGGGCGTCCATGACGAGGTCGCCGCGGTGCGCTTCCCCTATTTCGGCGGGGCGGCCACCAACGGCTTCGCCATGACCGACCACCCGGACGTCCTGGTCCGCAATGTGCCGGTCAAGCGCATGATGCTGCCCGAGGGCGAGACCCTGGTGGCCTGCGTCTATGACCTGTTCCTGGCCAACTACGGCGTCGATCAGGGCTTCGGCGGCGACCACATGCCGGCCAGCTATGACGAGGTGGAGCCCTATTCCCCGGCCTGGGCCGAGGCGATCACCTCGGTGCCGAAGGACCAGATCATCGCTGTGGCCCGCGGCTTCGCCGGCAATGCCGAGAAGACCAACGGCAAGTCGATGGTGATCATCGGCGCGGCCATGAACCACTGGTTCCACATGGACATGAACTACCGCGCGGCCATCAACATGCTGGTCATGTGCGGTTGCGTCGGTCAGTCCGGCGGCGGCTGGGCCCACTATGTCGGCCAGGAAAAGCTGCGGCCGCAAACCGGCTGGGCCCCGCTGGCCTTCGCCACCGATTGGGTCAAGCCCCCCCGTCAGCAGAACTCCACCTCCTTCTTCTACGCCCACTCCGACCAGTGGCGGTACGAGACGGTGGAGATGAGCGAGATCCTCTCGCCCACCGCGCCGGAAGGCGTGTGGGACGGGGCGATGATCGACTTCAACGCCAAGGCCGAGCGTCTGGGCTGGTTGCCCTCGGCGCCCGCCCTGCAGACCAATCCGCTGGAGGTGGCCAAGGCCGCCGCCGCGGCGGGGCAGGACCCCAAGGCCTACGCGCTGGCCCAGCTCAAGAGCGGCGATCTGAAGATGTCCTGCATGGACCCTGACGATCCCGCCAACTGGCCGCGCAACATGTTCATCTGGCGCTCCAACCTGCTGGGCTCCTCGGGCAAGGGCCACGAGTACTTCCTCAAGCACCTGCTGGGCGCCTCTCACGGCGTCCAGGGCAAGAACCTGGGCGAGGACGGTCGGCGCAAGCCCAACGACGTCGTCTGGCATGACAAGGCGCCGGAGGGAAAACTCGACCTGCTGGTCACCCTCGACTTCCGGATGTCCACGACGGCCGTCTATTCCGACATCGTTCTGCCGACCGCCACCTGGTACGAGAAGAACGACCTCAACACCTCCGACATGCACCCCTTCATCCACCCGCTCAGCGCGGCCGTGGATCCGGCCTGGGAGTCGAAGTCGGACTGGGAGATCTTCAAGGCGATCGCCAAGACCTTCTCCGAGGTCTCCCCGGAGGTCCTGGGGGTCGAGCAGGACGTCGTCCTCACCCCCATCCAGCACGATAGCGCCGCCGAACTGGCCCAGCCCTTCGACGTGAGGGACTGGTCCAAGGGCGAGTGCGAGGCGATCCCCGGCAAGACCATGCCGCAGATCACCGTGGTCGAGCGGGACTATCCCAACACCTACAAGCGCTTCACCGCCCTTGGCCCGTTGCTCAAGGCCACCGGCAACGGAGGCAAGGGAATCAGCTGGAAGACCGACCACGAGGTCGACCTGCTGACGGCCCTGAACGGCGCGGTGCTGGAGGAGGGTCAGACCCAGGGCCTGGCGCGGATCGAGACCGACATCGACGCCTGCGAGACCATCCTGATGCTGGCGCCGGAGACCAACGGCGAGGTGGCGGTCAAGGCCTGGGAAGCCCTCGAAAAGCAGACCGGCCGCGAGCACACCCACCTGGCCGTGCCCAAGGAAGACGAGAAGATCCGCTTCCGCGACCTGTTGGCCCAGCCGCGCAAGATCATCACCTCGCCGACCTGGTCGGGCATCGAGAGTGAGAAGGTCTGCTACACGGCCGGCTACACCAACGTCCACGAGCTGATCCCGTGGCGGACCCTGACCGGCCGCCAGCAGCTCTATCAGGATCACCTGTGGATGCGGGCCTTCGGGGAGGCGCTCTGCGTCTACCGTCCGCCGATCGATCTGAAGACCACCTACGTCATGGGTCAGAAGCCCAATGGCGAGAAGGAGATCGTCCTCAACTTCATCACCCCCCACCAGAAGTGGGGCATCCACTCCACCTACTCCGACAACCTGATGATGCTGACCCTCAATCGGGGCGGCCCCGTCATCTGGGTGTCCGAGACCGACGCCAAGAAGGTCGGTCTGGTGGACAACGACTGGGTGGAGGCCTTCAACGCCAACGGGGCGCTCACCGCTCGGGTGGTGGTCTCCCAGCGGATCCGTGAAGGCACCACCTTCATGTATCACGCCCAGGAAAAGATCGTGAACACGCCGGGGTCCCAGATCACCGGCAAGCGCGGCGGCATCCACAATTCGGTGACCCGCACGGTCCTCAAGCCGACCCACATGATCGGCGGCTACGCCCAGCTCGCCTACGGCTTCAACTACTACGGCACGGTCGGCTCCAACCGCGACGAGTTCGTGGTGCTGCGCAAGATGACCAAGGTCGACTGGTTGGAAGAACCCCTCAACGCCAAGGATTTCGCTCAATGAAGGTTCGCGCGCAAGTCGGCATGGTGCTGAATCTCGACAAGTGCATCGGGTGTCACACCTGCTCGGTCACCTGCAAGAACGTCTGGACCAACCGGGAGGGCGTTGAATACGCCTGGTTCAACAACGTCGAGACCAAGCCCGGCGTCGGCTTCCCTCGCGACTGGGAGAACCAGAAGCGCTGGAACGGCGGTTGGGCCCGAAAGTCCAACGGCAAGATTGAGCCCAAGATGGGGGCCAAGTGGCGCTTTCTGGCGAAGATCTTCGCCAACCCCGACCTGCCGGAGATCGACGACTACTACGAGCCCTTCGACTTCGACTACGCCCACCTGCAGACGGCGCCGGAGATGAAGGCGTTCCCCACCGCCCGGCCGCGGTCGAAGATCACCGGCCAGCGGATGGAGAAGATCGAGCGCGGTCCCAACTGGGAGGAGATCCTCGGCGGCGAGTTCTCCAAGCGATCGGCCGACTACAACTTCGAAGGCGTCGAGAAGGAGATCTACGGGGCCTTCGAAAACACCTTCATGATGTACCTGCCCAGGCTGTGCGAGCACTGCCTGAATCCCACCTGCGTCGCCGCCTGTCCCTCGGGCGCCATCTACAAGCGCGAGGAGGACGGCATCGTCCTGATCGATCAGGACAAGTGCCGCGGCTGGCGGATGTGCGTCTCGGCCTGCCCGTACAAGAAGATCTACTACAACTGGGAATCCGGAAAGTCGGAGAAGTGCACCTTCTGTTTCCCGCGCATCGAGGTCGGCCAGCCGACCGTGTGCTCGGAAACCTGCGTCGGGCGCATCCGCTATCTCGGTGTCCTGCTCTATGACGCCGACCGCATCGAGGCCGCGGCCTCGACCCCCGACGAGCAGGACCTCTACCAGGCCCAGCTCGACGTCTTCCTGGATCCCAGCGATCCGGCGGTGATCGCCCAGGCGCGCGCCGACGGCGTGCCGGAGGCCTGGCTGGACGCGGCCCGCAAGAGCCCGGTCTACAAGATGGCCATCGACTGGAAGATCGCCTTCCCGCTGCACCCGGAATACCGGACCCTGCCCATGGTCTGGTACGTGCCGCCCCTCTCGCCGATCCAGTCGGCGGTGGCGGCGGGCGCCCTGGAGATGGACGGCGACATGCCCGACGTCCACTCGCTGCGGATCCCGATCAAGTACCTCGCCAACCTGCTCACCGCCGGCAAGGAGGCGCCGGTCCAGCTGGCCCTGGAGCGCATGCTGGCCATGCGCGGCTACATGCGGGCCAAGACGGTGGAGGGGGTCATCGACCACGCCCTGGCCGAACGGGTCGGCCTGACGGCGGCGGAGATCGACTCCATGTACCGCTACCTGGCGATCGCCAACTACGAGGACCGCTTCGTCATCCCGTCGGCTCACCGCGAGACCGCCGAGGACGCCTACGACATGCG
Organism: Phenylobacterium sp.; assembly: GCF_030693625.1. Lineage (GTDB taxonomy): Bacteria > Pseudomonadota > Alphaproteobacteria > Caulobacterales > Caulobacteraceae > Phenylobacterium > Phenylobacterium ferrooxidans. The sequence continues at coordinate 63,856 of NZ_JAUYAF010000065.1, read as the reverse complement.
CGGCGGCTGCGGCTTCTCCTTCGGCAACGGCTGCTCGGGCGGCCGCACGGAGCTGGGCCTGTTTGGTCCCAACAAGCGCTCGCGCGCCAAAACCCCCATGGAGGTCTGAGACATGGCCCGCACCTACAAGGCGCTCGCGCTGCTGCTCACCTATCCCAACCGCGAGCTGCAGGCCTTCGCGCCCGAGGCCGTGGCCGTGATCGAGGCCGAGGCCATGCTGAGCAAACCCCTGGTCCAGGCCCTGCGCAAGCTGGCCGCCGAGATCACCGGGGACGACATCTACGACCTGCAGGAGCGCTACACCGAGCTCTTCGACCGCACCCGGTCGCTGTCCCTCAACCTCTATGAGCACGTGCACGGCGAGAGCCGCGACCGCGGCGAGGCCATGGTGGCCCTGCTGGAGCTCTATCGGGCGCAGGGCCTCGACCTGGCGGCCAACGAGCTGCCGGACTTCCTGCCGGTGTTCCTGGAATTCCTCTCGACCTTGTCCGACCGCCAGGCCGCGTCCCTGCTGGGCGAGGCGAGCCACGTGCTGGAGGCCATGGGGGAGCGGCTCAAGACCCGCGGGAGCGCCTACCGCGCAGTGTTCGGGGCCCTGGCTCGCCTGGCCGACACCCAGGCCGATCCGGGCGTCCTGGCGGCTCTGCTCAGCGAGCCCGAGGAGAACCCCAACGACCTGGAGGCCCTCGACAAGGCCTGGGCCGAGACCGCCGTCACCTTCGGCCCGTCCGACTCCGACTGCCCCAAGGCCAGCGCCTTGGTCGAGGCCATGACCGCCGAACCGCCGCGCGCCTCACGTCGCGCCGGCGCGCCGGCCTGAGGAGCCCCTTGCGATGCAACTGCTCAATCAAATCCTGTTCGGCGTCTATCCCTACATCGCCCTCGCGGTCCTGGTGCTGGGGTCGGTCATCCGCTTCGACCGTGAACAATACACCTGGCGCTCCGGCTCCTCGCAGCTCCTGCGGCGCAAGCAGCTGGTCCTGGGATCGGTCCTGTTCCACGTCGGCGTTCTGGTCATCTTCGGCGGCCACTTCGTCGGCCTTCTGACCCCCATCTGGGTGTTCGACGCCCTGGGCGTGCCCCACGGCGCCAAGCAGATCCTGGCCATCGTCGCCGGCGGCGTCGCCGGGATCCTGTGCCTGGCCGGCGGCCTGCTGCTGCTGCACCGGCGCCTGTTCGACCCGCGGATCCGCCACAATTCCAGCTTCGGCGACACCGCCATCCTGATCATCCTGATGGTCCAGCTCTGCCTGGGCCTGGCCACCATCCCGCTGTCCCTGGGCCACCTCGACGGCGGGGAGATGCTGAAGTTCATGAGCTGGGCCCAGGGGGTCTTCGCCTTCCAGCCCAACGTCGCCGACCACGTCGCCGATGTGCACCCGATCTTCAAGGCGCACCTGGTGCTGGGCATGACCATCCTGCTGGTTTTCCCGTTCACTCGCCTGGTGCACATGCTCTCGGCGCCGGTCTGGTACCTCAACCGCCGGGGCTGGCAGCTGGTGCGGACGAGGCGTCCGCTGCCGCACCGCCGCGACAACGCTGCTCCGGTCTATCCGACCAGGCCCGGCGTGCAGCCCATCCCCCTCAGTGCGAAAACCGCCGCGGTCCGACCCGCGCCCTTCAAGCCCGCGGAGTAGCCGCCATGACCGCCACAGCCGCGACCGCCACCATCGTCGTCGAGGGGGTCGAGATCCCCGAGTTCCTCATCGCCGAGGAGGTGCAGAACCATCCCAGCCTGTCGGCCGGCGAAGCCCGCGCCGCCGCCGGCAAGGCGCTGGCCGTCAAGGCCCTGCTGCTGCACCGGGCCGACGAGCTCGGCCTGACGCCCCGGCCCATCAAGGACGAGGCCGGGCGCGAGGAGACCAACGAGGAAGCCTTGATCCGAGCCGTCCTCGACGCGGAGATCGACATCGAGTCCCCCAGCCAGGTCGAGCGCCGCCGGGTCTATGACACCCAACGCGCCCGTTTCACCAGTCCGGCCCTGCTGGAGGCGGCCCATATCCTCATCGAGCCGAAGGGCGACGACGCCGAGGCCTTGGAACAGGCGCGCCGGACCGCCCAGGGCATACTGGACCGCTGCCTGGCGCAGCCGTCGCAGTTCGCCCACCTGGCCAAGACCCTGTCGGACTGTCCCTCGGGCAAGCTCGGCGGCTCTCTCGGCCAACTGGGTCCCGGCGACGTGGTGGGGGAGATCGAGCGCGCGCTGGGCGGCCTGCAGGCTGGGGACATTTTCCCCCGCCCGGTCGCCTCGCGCTTCGGCTGGCACATCCTGAAGCTCGAGCGGCGGATCGAGGGGCGAGAGCTGCCCTTCGACTATGTGGAGGACAAGATCGCGCTTCACCTGGAGAGCCGCGCCTGGACCGCCGCGGCGACCCGATACGTCTCCGACCTGGCCGACCGAGCCCGTGCCCAGGGCGTGGCCTTCAGCCTCAGCCGCGACGGCCGGTTCGCCACCGGCTCCCTGTCGCTGGGCGAATTGCTGTCCCAGGGGGGCTCGGCCGACGAGCTCGAGGCCTGGCTCGACGCCACCGACCCGGAGCTGGCTGACCGCGTGAGGGCCGCGGCCCTGGCCGACAAGCTCGACGTCACCAGCTTCGTGCGCCGCGCCGTGGCCCACTTCGTCGACAACGCCGGCGACGAGAGCTGGACCCATCTGATCTCGGCCGCCCAAGGCGCCAAGGACCCCGCCATCGCCGCCATGGCGTCCCTGCTGAGGGCCAAGCTGACGCCCAAGGCCCGCACCTACACCATCGTTCGGAGAGTCTGAGTCATGCGCCTTCTTCCCGGCCTCCTGGGCCTCGCGTCCCTGGCCGTTCCATCCCTGGCCTGCGCGGCCGAAGCGCCCAAGGGCCTGATCCTGGAATCCCGCCTGCGATACGAGACCGTGTCCCAAGACGGCTTTTCCAAGGACGCCCAGGCGGTCACCCTGCGCACCCGACTGGGCTACGAGACCCCGGCCTTCCACGGCTTCAAGGCCCTGGTGGAGGGGGAGAACGTCACCGCGCTCTCCGACCGCTACAACAGCAGCACCAATGGCAGGACCGCCTATCCCCTGGTGACCGATCCCGAGACCACCGAGCTGAACCGAGCCCAGGTCTCCTGGACGGGGACGCAGGGCGAGGCGGTGGTCGGACGCCAGCGGCTGATCCTCAACAACGCCCGTTTCGTGGGCAATGTCGGCTTCCGCCAGAACGAGCAGACCTTCGACGCGGCAAAGCTGGTCTACCGGCCATCTCCCAAGGTCAGCGTGACCTACGCCTATATCGACAAGGTCCACCGGATCTTCGGCGAGGACCATCCGCAGGGAAACTGGCGCAGCGACTCACACCTGGCGCAGCTGGACGCCAAGACCAGCCTCGGCCAGGTCTCGGCCTATGGATACCTCCTGGACTTCGCCAATGCGCCCACCCAGTCGAGCGCCACCTGGGGCGCGAGGCTTACCGGCTCGCGGCCGCTGAACGCGGGCCTCAGCGCCACCTATGAGGCCGAGTACGCCCGCCAGACCGACTATCGCAACAGCCCCACCAGCTTCGACCTCGACTACATCGCGCTCTCGGCCGGGCTGAAGACCAAGACCAACGCCGTGGCGCTCGGCTTCGAGCAACTGGACGGCGACGGCCGGCGCGGCTTCTCGACGCCGCTGGCCACCCTGCACGCCTATCAGGGCTGGGCTGACGTCTTCCTCACCACCCCCGCCAATGGCGTGCGGGACCTGAGCCTGACCGGCAGTTCGGTGCTCAAGGGGCCGCACGGCAAGCCGCTGAAGATCCAGGCGAGCCTTCACCAGTTTGACGACGCCGACGGCGGCGCAGACCTGGGTCGAGAGCTCGACGCCTCGGTGTCCATGCCCCTGACCGCGAAGCTGGGCGCCGAGCTGAAGGTTGCGGCCTTCCAGGGCGACCGGCCCGCCTTCCCCGATCGGACGAAGATCTGGCTGACGCTGGAATTCAAGCTCTGACCCAAGGTCGAGAGGAGGCGGTGGTGAAACAAACGACCGAAATCGAGGAGGTCCCGATCGAGCTCCTGGCCGAGCCCCTCGACTGGTTCTTCGCTGAGCACTACCGCCACCGGCAGCTCTGCCAGATGATCGACGAAGTTTGCGCGACCACGGTGTTCGACGGCGACAAGATCGCCAAGGTGGTCGCCTTCCTGAGCCACGACCTCGCCCTGCACGTGATCGATGAGGAAGAGGATTTCTTTCCCCTCCTACGCCGACGCTGCCGGCCGGAGGACGAGGTCGAGCGGGTGCTGGGCATGCTCTCGGCGGAGCACCGGGCCGACATGACCAAGGCTGGTCAGGTGAGCGACCTGCTCAAGGCCTGCCTGCTGAAGGAGACCGCCCCGGGCCTCGATCCGGCTCGCCGCAAGATTCTCTCGGAGTTCGCCAGCCAGGAGCGCCGACACCTGGGCCTGGAGAACGCCGTCATCCTGCCCATCGCCCGGCTGCGGCTGGACGCCGAGGACCTGGCGACCCTGGGGCGGCGGCTGGCCGCGCGCCGCGGGCGCATCCTCCACGAGCCGGACGCGTGACCCAGGGAGTCTTCCGTCGCAACCTCGCCTGGGCGGCGGCCAGGGCTCGGGACGACCGGAACTTCTTTGCCGACCTGGCGGCCCAGGAGGCGCCGGATTATCTGTGGATCGGCTGCGCTGACAGCCACCTGCCGGCGCATGATCTGACCGGCCTGGCGCCTGGCGAACTCTTCGTGCACCGCAACCTGGCCAATCTGGCGCCGGCCCAGGACGCCAATTTCCTGTCGGTGCTGCAGTATGCCCTCGAGGTTCTCAAGGTGCGGCACGTCGTGGTCTGCGGCCACTATGGCTGCGGCGGCGTGCGGACGGCCGTCAGCGGCGAGCGCCACGGCCTGGTGGACAACTGGCTGCAGCCGGTGCGTAGCCTGTTCTGGCGTCATGCCGAGGAACTGGACGCCATCCTCGACGTCGAGACCCGGCTGAACCACCTGTGCGAGCGCAATGTCGTCGAGCAGGTCGGTGGCCTGGCCGGCAACCCCCTCGTCCATGACGCCTGGCGCCGGGGCCAGCCCCTCGCGCTGCATGGCTGGATCTATTCCATCCATGACGGCCTCCTGCGGGACCTGGAGACCACCGTCTGCGACCTGCACCAGGCTCGCGCCATGATCGGTGCGCCGGCCGCGAGCGACCCGCGCCGCAAGCCCGCGAGGACAAGGTCATGAGCGGCGTCGCCGTCGTGCTGGCCGGAGGCGAAGGCCGCCGGATGGGGGGCGGCAAGCCCCTGCGCGCCTGGGGCGGCCGGCCGCTGCTGTTCCGGGCCATCGAGCTGGCCGGCGGCTACGCCTCCCAGGTCGCCGTCGCCGTGCGGGAGGCGGGCCAGGCGGGGCAGGGGGCGGAAATCCCGCTGCTGTTCGATCCGCCAGAGATCGGCGGGCCGCTGGCGGGTCTGGCCTCGGCCTTGGACTTCGGACGCCGCTGCGGCGCCGCCTGGGTCCAGACCCTGGCTTGCGACATGCCCTACCTGCCGCCCGATCTCAGCGACCGCCTGGCCGGGGCCCTGGCGCCGGATGTCGGCGCGGTGCTTCCCACCAGCGGAGGCCGCCTGCATCCGATCTGCGGTCTCTGGCGCGTCGGGTCGCGGGATCGGCTGGAGGCCTATCTGACCACAGGCCGCTCCTCCCTGCGCGGCTTCGCCGAGCATGTGGGGCTCCGGGAGGTGGCCTGGGACACCCCGGGCGCCGACCCGTTCCTGAACCTCAATACGTTGGAAGACCTGGCGGCCTGCCAGCCGTCCGCCGTGGTCTCCGACCAGGCCTTGATGGGCCGGCCACTGGGCCTGTTGGGGTAGGTTGGTGGCTGTCGGAGCGCCAGACGCGCGCGCGCCGCAACCCGCCTAACCGACGGACGTCTCGGGCCAACTGGGCGCGGGAAAATCCCCCCGCGTCAGCGAGGGAAGAATTGGTCGTGGAGCCAGTCGGAACCGACTGGTCTCCGGGTTCCGAGTGGCTCGCGCCGGGCCTCGGAGAATGGGGCCCGGGGTCGAACGTCGGACGATTGATCCGCGCGTCGAATTTGGTCGAAATCCAGTCGCCGGCGACCTCGCGCCTAAGATAGCGCCGATGCGGTAGAAGGTTCAGTTCGGGCTTTCTCAGGTGAGGAGAACTATTGGGCGTCGACCATGTCGCGCCATCCGACGATGGTCCCCACACGCGATCACTACACCTTGGTGGCGTATTCATGTTCCAGCATATGCTGGCGCCCTTGCCCGTTGGATGGCGAGCCGAACCTGCTTTTCGGTCTCGAGAAGAGCGAACAGCGCCACGCCCACGCCGACAATAAGCGCGCCGTCCAGTAGCGGGATCGACTCCGTGGCGAAGACAGCCTGCAATGGCGGCAGGTAGGTGATAGCGGTCTGTGTCACCGTGAGGACGACCACGGTCGTCCACACGACCTTCGTGCCGCGCACGGCCTTCCAGGTGAGCGAGGCGCCGTAGATGTTGCGGATGAAGAACAGGTGGAAGATTTCCATCACGACCAGGGTGTTGAACACCATGGTGCGCGCCAGTTCCACAGAGTGCCCGCGATCGACCGCGTAGAAGAACATGCCGAACGTGCCGCAGAGGAACAGCGCTGACACAAGCAGGATATGCCACACGAGTTCACCACCGATCAGCGACTCGTTTCGGGGGCGCGGCATCCGGCGCATGGTGTTTTCCTCGGTCGGCTCGAAGGCCAGCGCGATGCCCAACGTCACGGCGGTCATCAGGTTGATCCAGAGAATCTGAAGCGGGGTCAATGGCAGCGTCATGCCTAGGAACAGCGCAAGTACAATCGTCATGCTCTCGCCCGCGTTGGTGGGCAGCGTCCAGCTGATGACTTTCTTGATGTTGTCGTAAACTGTCCGCCCCTCGCGAACAGCGGCCGCGATCGAGGCGAAGTTATCATCCGCCAGCACAAGATCTGCCGCTTCCTTGGCCGCTTCACTTCCTTTTCTGCCCATCGCAATCCCAGCATCGGCTCGTTTGAGCGCGGGCGCGTCGTTCACGCCGTCGCCAGTCATGGCCACGGTCAGGCCATGCGACTGCAACGCCGTGACGAGGCGCAGTTTATGCTCTGGGCTTGTGCGGGCGAAGATGTCGCAATTCACGACCGCGCCTTTGAGCGCCTCATCGCTCATCTCATCGAGATCGGCCCCCGTCAGCACCTGATCGGGATTTTGAAGCCCAATCTGTCTCCCGATGGCGGCGGCGGTCTTGCCGTGATCGCCTGTGATCATCTTCACACGGATGCCGGCGCCCCGGCATTCCCCAACGGCCGCAATGGCTTCCGGTCTTGGCGGATCGATCATTCCCACCATACCCAGCAAGGTAAGCGTGCCCTCCACATCGCGATGCTCCAGGACCGTGTGACCCGGCTTCACCGATCTCACGGCGAAGGCGAGCACGCGCTGACCAAGGGCGGCGATCCTGTCGGTTTGTTGGCTCCAGTAGACGTCGGCCAGCGGTTCGACGCCGCCCGCAGCCGTGCGTTGATCCTTGCACATCGAAATAATCCGCTCGGGCGCGCCCTTCACGAAGACACAGGCATGGCTCTCATGATCGTGAACCAAGGTCGCCATGAAACGGTGCTGGGAATCGAAGGCGATGGCGTCCGTGCGCGCCCATTCCGCCTGTTGCTTGCGGACATCGGTTCCGATCTTGCCGGAGAAGGTCAGGAGCGCCCCTTCCATCGGGTCGCCTTCCACCATCCAAACGCCTTCATGTTCCCGCAGGCCGGCGTCGTTGCAGAGGGCGCTCGCGCGGGCGAGTTCATGCAGAATATCGTGTTCGCTTGCATCGACCGCCGCATCCTCCAGCCGGATGACGCCCTTCGGTTCATATCCTGTGCCGTCCAGCGTAAAGAGGTGCTGAGGCGTGAGGACCGAGGCGACCATCATCTCATTGCGTGTCAGGGTCCCGGTCTTGTCGGTACAGATCACCGAGACCGCGCCGAGAGTCTCGATGGCCGGCAGGCGGCGCACAATGGCGTTGCGCCGCGCCATGGCTTGCACGCCGATGGCGAGCGTTATGGTCAGAACCGCAGGCAGTCCCTCCGGTATGGCCGCCACCGACAAGCCCACCACCATCATGAATATTTCTTCGAATTCGTAATGGCCGACGAAGTAGCTGTAGATAAGCAGCAGCGCGGCGAGCATGAGAATGAGGACGGTCAGCCACTTGGCGAACACGTCCATCTGCTTCACCAGCGGCGTGGTGAGCGTTTCCACCGTCGATAGCAGTCCACTGATGCGCCCTATTTCCGTCGCACCGCCTGTCGCCACCACGACGCCCTTGCCCTGGCCGGAGGCCACCAGGGTGCCGCTGTACGCCATGCCGAAGCGGTCACCCAGCGGGGCGTCAGCGCGGACCGGTTCGATGTGCTTTTCCACGGGCACGGATTCGCCGGTAAGGATGGCTTCCTGCACTGAAACGCCATGCGCCGAGAGCAGCCGCAGATCGGCAGGGACCTTGTCGCCTGCTTCCAGCAGCACGATATCGCCGGGCACAAGCGCCTCGCCCTCGACGCTCCGACGCTCGCCATCCCGCAGCACGTTTGCGTGGGGAGCCAGCATCTGACGGATGGCGTCCATCGCCTTCTCCGCCTTGCCCTCCTGGATGAAGCCGATGAGGGCATTGGCGACCACCACCGCCAGAATGACCAGCGTATCGACGAGATGATTGAGAAGCGCCGTGATGACGGCCGCCCCGATCAAGACGTAGATCAGAATATGATGAAACTGCATTAGGAAACGCAGGAACACGCTGCGCTTCTTGGCCTCCGGGAGGCGGTTCGCGCCGTAAATCTTGAGCCGCGCCTCAGCTTCCGCCTGGCTCAGGCCCGTCGACGTCGCCTTTAGATCTTGAAGCGTCTCCCCCGTTGAGCGGGCATGCCAAGGCGTATGACTTTCAATCATAGCTAAGGGCCTTTGCTGGAGAGACGAGACCGCTTTGCTTCAGCATCCCTGTTGATAAGGGCGGATGCGGCGCCACGCTCGCAGCCGCTTGTTCGAAGACAAGGCGGCGCATCACGCGCGCGACATTCAGGCCTCCACTCCCGGCATCAACGCGTGGCCCCGAACAGCGGAGTCCGCGCGCGGGGGCCAGCCGGGCGACGGAGGTGGCGACATCGAGCGCGGGATTCAGGGTGAGGGTCACGACATTGAGGTTCGGATTCATCCGCAAGGACTTTAGGCTGCGAAATCCAAGCGGATTTGACTGGGATCAAGAGTATTGTCCCCGTGTAGCATCACAATAATGTGCCGTTTTCAGGATGAAATCGTCCCATAAGGGCATGGGCGCGGCGCAACAGAGTGGATCAAACTCAAGGTAAGGCGCCCGATTGCCGTTCACCGTTGCTTCTTCTGCAATGAAGAGTGCCCGAAATGGACGCACCCGCGGTTAGCGCGAACCCGACGAACGGGCTGAACTACATTCGACCGTTCGGCAGTCTCGGGCTCGGCGACCCGCCTCTCGTCGGTGGCAAGACAGCGTCACTCGGCGAGTTGCGGGACCTGCTCGGCTCGGGTCCGATCGGCGGACCTGACGGGTTCGCCGTCACCGCCAAGCCTTATCGTGACGCCCTGACGGCAGCGGGCTCCGGGACGGAACTCCACGCCCTGCTCGATGATTTTGATAGCTCCAACGTCGCCGAACTCTCGCGACGTGCGGCGTTGGCGCGCGACATTGTCTACTCGATGAGCCCCTGCGGCCTCGCCCCTCGCCGCCAGCTCGCAGGCCTGGGCCGGACGGCTTCGTGACCGTGTTCGACGGCGGTGCGCAGGGGGCTGAACCTCAGCTATCTGGCGGCTGGCGTCGCCTCCGGGCGCGCTCATCTGCGCCCGATACGCATGGTTGGAGTTGATGCGGATCAAGCCGCGATCCACCTAACACCCGTATGGATATGTGAACTCGAAGTGGAGGTTTGTGCGGGATTTCGTGGCGGCATGGACTAAGATGACGGTCCTTGCTCGCTTCGACCTCCATTTGTCACTGCGCAGGGAGACCCCGCGCTTTACAATCATCTAAAGACGAGGAAATGCACATGTACAGTCACGTTCTCATCTCTACTGACGGTTCCGAAGTCGCGCAGAAGGGCGTGGAGCACGGCCTGTCACTTGCCAAAGCTCTGGGCGCCAAGGTGACGCTCATTACCGTCACGGAGCGCTTTCCTGTCTATGCCAGAGGTGTCGGCCTGGAATACGCGATGAGCCAACCCATGACGGCTGAATACGCCACAGGTCAGAAGGAGGCTGCGAATGCCGCACTGGCCGCCGCCAAGCAATTGGCCGACCGCCTCGGCATCTCGACCGAAGATTTACATGTGCCGGATGCTCATCCGGCCGATGCGATCATCGAGGCTGCAAGATCGCGCAATTGCAGCCTTATCGTCATGGCCTCGCATGGCCGTCGAGGGCTTGGCCGCCTCTTGCTGGGAAGCACGACCTCGGAAGTGCTCGCAGCAAGCCCCGTGCCGGTTTTGGTCGTGCGTTGATGCCTTAGGTGGAGCGAGCCACTCCTCGGTCATGTAGTCGGCCGACGTGAACGACGATCCCGGCGTCGGCCCGCCTGCTCGCATTCGCATAGGTCCCAGGCGGTGTCAGGGGCCCGGCAGGCGATCATCAGCGCAGAGCCGTCGGCGGGGCGCGCCCTAAGACCGCTTCCTGCTCGGCGGGCTGCAGAATCGCCTCAAGCGGAATCCCGAGCAATTCGGCCGCTGACGCGGCCAAGTGCGCCCAGGTGCAGCGGTTGGCGAACAGCATTCCGGGGGCGTCCAATGTCCCGCCGCGGCTGATATAGCCGTGAGCCCTCAGGCGCTTGGGCCCGCCATCAAGGCGACGAAGCACACCCAGGAGAGGCTCTGGACGTGTGTGGGTGACGAGCACCCGGGGGAGATCTGGCGGAAACAGCGCCTCGATCGCGGAGTCGGTCAGAACGAAGCGAGCTTCGAACTCATCGCGCGGCGACCGAAGTCGACCCGGCTCAAGAATGCAGCTGACGCTTACCCGGGTACCGCTTGCGCGAAGGCGTTCGGCCGCCCGGCGCGCCTCTATCAGTTGATAAGCGCCGACCGCCACCAGTTGAAGCTCGGCTTGCTCATCTGCCTCCACGACCGCCGCGCCTACCGTCACGGCCGCCTGCGCCTCGACGGGTCCAAGAACGCAGGGTGTGGACCGCTTAGGCGCAACTATGCAGCCGACCACGCCCCTGTCGGCATAGATGGCCCGTAACGCTTCCACCGCCGTGGCGGCATCGACCGGGAACATTACGCGCGAGACATCCGACATTTCGCCCAGCAGGGCCTCGCCGATGGTCGGGTCCTGATGGGACTGCTGGTTCTTGCCGTTTTCCCAAGTGTGGGACGTCGCGATGAGCGGCATGCCGATCCATTGCGGCGGCGCTCCGGCCTCGGTCTGCTGCCGTGCGAAGATTATATCCTGGCGCAGCGCGCCAAGCATTTTCACGGCAAACGCCTCGTAGGAAACTGCCAGGTTCAGTCCCCCCTTGTTGCCGAGCGCGGCCCCGATCACCGCTTCTTCGTTGAGCGCCGTGACGACGGCGCCTGTCACGGATTCTGGCGCACCGGCCTCGGGTCGGTTGACCCGATGCTTCAGGAGGTCGAGCGTCCCGCCCATCTGGTTGCTGCGCAGCTCGTCGGGGTTGCCGATCCTGAAGCGAGAGCCGGGGTTAGCCTTTACGAACTCCGTGAACCAGGCGTCCATCGCGGCCATCGCCGAGGCGTTGCCCTGGGAGGGCGCATCGGAGGCCGGAAGCGTCGGCGCCGGCGGGTTGCGATGGGCGAGCGCGTTGTCCCGCTCCTTGGGCCGCCCCTGCGCCTCATGTTGTAGGAACGCCCTGCGCGAGACGGCAAGGGTGTCGGCGGACACATGCAGAGCCGCCGCCCCGGCGTTGAACGCGGCGCGGGCGACCTCGTCCGTCCGAGGTATCGCGCTCAGCGGCAGATTGTGTGCGGCGTTCGAGCCTGCGCCCGGAAAACCATAGCCTTTCACCGTAGTCGCGATGACGAACGGAAGCCGGACGGGATAGGTCGCGCGCCCTGCGGCGACCTCGGCGGACGCCAAGCCGAGGCGCTCTTCAGCTTCCAAAATCGCCCATGCGTAGGCGGCCGGGTCCCGCCCGTCGATGATGATCGGGTCAAATCCATTGACGTCCAGGTGACGGCTGAGCCAAGCCGCGCCGCCGTCCTGCGCGACCTCCGTGCGCTGCTCGATGCGCCTCCCGTTGAGCACCATCATCGGCGCTACCAGCCCGCAGTCTTCGGCGCGCCACCACCGCTCCGACCAGTCGCTCCCGCGCTGCTCCTCGAACGCCCCGTCGCTTAGAATCGCCACGAGGCGTTCCCCTGGAAGCGGCATGTGGACGTACTGAACCTCGGCGAACCCGAGATATCCGCCTTCGGACACCCCACCTGCGGTATAGGCGTTCACGTGGCTGCCGACGGGGACGCTGGGACGACCATCCGGACCGATGGCGTAACTGTAGAAGTCGGCGCAAAGCCGGCTTAGTCCCGCATCGTCGGGCCCGTAGCGACCTTGTTGGGCGGGCGACAAATTGTCGACGAGGGCGTTGGCCGCTTCAATAGCCGCGACGCAATGGCCCTGGCCGAGGATCCAACCGCGTGTCGCGCCACTGAGCGCATTGGCCGCCAGATATCCGATGTAGGCCGGCGCGACATTCAACGCGCCGCCGGTATGGCCTTCCGGCGCGAGCTTGAAGGCGTCGGCCGGCAGTGGCGCGCCCGACAGGTCAACCCGCTCGGCATAGGTCATGTGCACCACCGTCCACATGGTCGCGCTGGCAAGTCGGTCAGCCGCGGCCAGCACAGCGAAGACCTCCTCCTGATCACGGGCGAGGCCCCGCGCCGCGAGCTGCTCGGCGAGGCGGAGCACTCGCACGCACGTCTCCGGCGCATGCTGGATCACGCCATAGCCACTCTTCCACTGATCGAAATTCATGCCGGGACCTTTTCCTCAGGCGCGGGGCGCCTGCGCCCAAACAGACTTCAGCGCACGGTCACCGTCGCTTTCATTGCGCGAGATCAAGTCGGGCCACAGTGGGTCGTGTTGAATAGGCTGAAACAAGCCAACCGGGACGAGATGAGATGACTAATCCATCGTGGCGCCAGGGACCGCCTCGAACAATTCTCTTGGCGACGGACTTAAGCAGTCGATGCGACAGGGCGGTGCAGCGCGGCCTGCAATTGGCCAAGCTCTGGAACTCACGCCTGATCATCTTGAATGTGATTGAGCCGGTCCACACGACCGACCGGAATGAAATGGGGGATCTCCCGATCTGGCGGCGCCCGGCGGATCCCCGCCGGGTCGCCCAGGATCAGCTTCGACGCCAGTTCGGCGAAAGTGTCCAAGGCGCTGAAGTCAGGGTTGTCGAAGGTGAGCCTGTGGCGGCGATCGAGGAAGCGGCCCGCGAACTCGGTGCGGACCTGATCGTTACAGGTGTGGCGCGGGACGAGGCCTTCGGTCGCTATGTCCTGGGCTCAACAGTGGACCGGCTTGCGCGGCAAACGTCCGTCCCATTGCTGGTCGTAAAGAGCCGGGTCTGGCCCTACGAGGAGATCCTCGTAGCCACCGACTTCTCGGAGGCCTCACAACAGGCGCTGACCGCCGCAGACCGGTTTTTCCCGACTGCGCCGCTGACGGCGCTGCATGGGTGGGAGGTGCCGTACGCCGGCTTTCTCGACGCGCCTGGCTTCCGCGAGCAATGGAAAGAGCAGGAGAAGCAGGGCTGCGAGGATTTCCTTCAGCGCTCGCAGCTCTCCTTTGAGGGTCGCGCACGCGTGAGGGTCCTTGTCGAGCACGGCTCTCCCGAGGTGCTGGTTCGGCAGTATATGCTCGACAAGGAGGTCGACCTCGTCGTGATCGGCACACACGGGGGAAGTGGACTGTTCGACAAGCGGCTGGGTGGCACGGCCAAGCGGATTCTCGAGTACGCGCCCGCCGATGTGCTCCTGATCCGGGAACCGCGCGCTGTGCGCCGCGGGGAGCCGTCCCGCTGACGTCGTGCGATCCGCTGGCTCAAACGAGGGATCTTTGGAGGCCTGCTCACCCCGCTGAAGGCTGCCAGGAGAGGCCGGAGAACAAGCCCGACCGTCGGCGCCCACCGGCGGTCGAAGGCGAAAGTCACGCCTCTGGAATGGCTCCAGGATGCGGCAGGCGAAATGGGCGAATGAGGGCGGGTTGGCGGCTCTCGGAGAGCCCGGCGCGCGTACCAGTATCCGCCTAACCGGCGGACTGCTCGGGACGAATTGGGCGCGGGAAAATCCGCCCGCGTCAGCGAGGGAAGAATTGGTCGTGGAGCCAGTCGGCGACCAAATGGTCTCCCGTTCCGATTGGCGATGGTCCTGCATCTGTCATCAGTTGCAGAGTCTAGCCAAAGACCTGCGGCGTCTGCGCAGTGCGCCACCATCCATTCTCTGCTTTTCCCTGTTTTGATATTTATCTTCCGCCGGATGGCGCGCGCCTGACGCTGCCTCGCCGGGCTCGCCTCGGGGGAACGGCCCTTTCGTCATCGGCTTGTACGTCGGGCCGGTGAAATAGCGTTTCAAGAACAGGGGATCGTTTGTTGCAGAACAGGGATGCCTCGGCAGCAAAACAGGGGCCTTCGTCATGACCGTGATGTCTCGCCAGGCCCTGTTCGAGGCGGCCTGGAAACGGCCCCTGACGGAGATCGCCGATGAACTGGGCATCACCTCGACCGGCCTGAAGAAGATCTGCGATCGCCACGATATCCCAACGCCGGGTCGCGGCTACTGGGCCCAAGTGCCGGCCGGCAAGACATTCCCCCGCCCGGCGCTTCGCCCCGTCAAAGATCCGCGTTTGGAAGAGGTCGGGATCCTTGGGGCGCGACCTTTGTCCCCCCTGTCGCCGCGGCTGTCCAAGCCTCGCGCGCCTTGGTGGCGGAGCGGCGCGAGACTCCATCGAAGCTGCCGGAGGCGGCGGCGCCCCCTCCACCCGGCGCTGCGCCCGCGCCCGCGGAGACCGTCGAGGCCAAGGCCGCATCGCTGGACCATAAGGATCTCGCCGCGACCCGCCGGGCCTTGTCGAAGGCCCGTCCCGATGGCGATGGATTCGCCTCCGTTTCCGGCGCGGGCATCGTCCCGATAAAGGCGGGGTTGGCCTCGCACCTGACGAACCAGCCTGCAGCAAACGCCGCGCGGTGATCGATCGTCGTTCACCCCTGGTGCAGGTGCGCACGGCTAGTTTGAGGGTTCGGCAGTCTACGCTGCGTACATTTCACAGAAGCTCGTTGGGAGTCCCACATGAAGAACCGCTTGTTCAGTCTTGCCGTCCTTGCCGGCGCAAGCGCCCTCCTCGCCACCAGCCCCGCCTGGGCTCATGCTCATCTGGTGAGCTCCGATCCGGCGGCCAGCGCCACCGTCGCCGCCGCCCCGAAGACGATCACCCTGAAGTTCAGTGAAAAGCTGGTGCCTGCCTTCTCCAAATTCGAAGTCACCATGCCTGAGCATGGCGGCATGAAGGTCGCTGTGAAGACCGCGGTCTCTGCGGACGGCAAGAGCATCACTGGGACGCCCCAGGCGAGTCTCGGCAAGGGCGCCTACAAGGTTGTCTGGACTGCCGCCTCGGTCGATGGCCACAAGATGAACGGCGAAGTGGCCTTCAAGGTCGACTGAAATGCTTGAGCCTGCGGTCGTCGCCCTGAGGCTTTTGCAGTACGCGGGCGCGATGGTCCTGATGGGATCATCGCTCTTTTTCATCTACGCGCTCCCGTCCTCTGGCGACGGGTCGGCAGCTCAATCCAGATGGACGCGCCCGCTGCTCATCAGTGCCGGGTTGGTCTTGGCTCTGGCTGCGATCCTCGGGCTCGCCGCTCAGTCCAGCGTTCTGGCCGGCTCTGTTAGCGAGGGCCTGAAGGTCGAGACGTTGAAGGCGGTGGTGTCTGGCATGGACCTGGGCAAAGCGGCCATCGTCCGGGCGGTCGCGGCGATACTGGCTGTCGTCTGCCTGGTGGCTTTCAAGCCCGACCGGCGGTCATGGACCGTCGCCGCCGCCCTGGGCGCGATCGCCACCGCTAGCCTGGCCTGGATGGGACACGGCGCGGCCACCGAGGGGGCGCTGGGACAGTTGCACCTGGCAAGTGATGTTTTGCATGCGCTCGCTGCGGCCTTCTGGATCGGCGCCCTCGCGGCCTTCTTCGGTCTACTGGCCGCCCCACCGGCGGCCTCCGCTGCGCGTCAGACCGTGTACCGCGCTCTGCACGGGTTTTCCGGCATTGGCTCAGCCTTGGTGGCCGTTCTGGTGGTCACCGGGTTGATTAACAGTTGGATTCTGGTGGGGCTGGATCACTTGTCGGCGCTTTGGACGACGCCTTACGGGCGGCTCCTGAGCCTGAAGTTGATCCTGTTTATCGCTATGCTGGGTCTCGCGGCGGCGAACCGCTTTCGACATACCCCGGCTCTTGGCCGGGTGCTGGGCGACAACACGTCTTCGGAACCGGCCCTCCGCGAGCTTCGGCGGAGCGTGGTTCTCGAAACGGCGCTCGGAGTGGGAGTCCTAGCCACCGTCGCCTGGCTAGGCGCCCTGGCGCCGCCGATGGCGATGTAGCGACCTATTGATGCCGGGCGAAAATCCGGGTCTTCCCCCCGGCGAGCAACAGCAGCGTATTGTAAGGTTCCTTGCGCCCATCAGGCGTTTCCATACCCGGCGAGCCAAGCGGCATGCCTGGAACGGTCAGGCCAAGCGCCTTGGGACGCTCCTTCAAGAGGCGCGCTATATCGGCCGGCGGTACGTGCCCGACAGTGACGTAGCCGCCAATGGTGGCGAGATGGCACGAGGAAAGTTCAAACGGCACGCCATGCTTCTTGCCGATCGGACTGACGTCTTCGATCACCACCACCTTCGGGCTGTAGCCGGCCCGGGCCATGATGGTGATCCAGCCTTTGCAGCAGCCACACGAAGCGGTCTTGTAGACCGTGAGCGGTGGGGAAGCAGCCCAGGCCGGAGGCGCGCAGACAAGCAAGGACACGGCTGCCACGAGCGCGCGCCGAGTGATCGTCGGGCCCGTCTGCCCACGAGGGACGGACGCCAAGCCCTGCTCGTGATCAGTGCTGGTGCTGCGGGGCACTGGCAGGCGCGTTCGGAGTGGTGGCGGGCTTCTTTTCACAGCAGGCCATCTTGCCGTCCTTGTCCTTGCAGCAGCAATCGGCGGCAAGCGCGGAACCAGCCGTAAGCGCCGTGAACGCGATGGCGGCGAGTGCGGAATTAACGATCGTCTTCATTGGATTGGTCCCTTGGCTCGAGACGAAGGCGATCATGCTCGCCCCAACTATTTTGTACAGCTGCGCGCACAGCGGTCCTTAACAATGGCGCCGTTAGGAGTGGGATAGACCACGCCTTGACCGCTGCGCTTTCGTTAGAACCAGGTCTGCACCCCAACCACAAACCGGGTCGTATCGGCGTCCTCGCCTGCAGCGCGGGCGAAGTCTGCCGTCCGGCCAAAGGTGCGCTCGTACGTTACGCCGACGTAGGGCGCGAATTCTCGACGGATCTCGTAACGCAGGCGCACCCCGAACTCGCCCTTGGAAAGGCCAGAGCCGATCTCACTCCGATCGATATCCTGCGCGGCGAAGTCCAGTTCCGCGCGCGGCTGCAGCACTAGGCGCTGTGTGAGCCGGAAGTCGTAACTGCCCTCGATCCGGGCAAGGAGATCGCCTTCCTGGGACAGGAAGAGCGAGCCCTCGGCCTCGAACCAGTAGGGGAACATCGCGTCGACCGCGAGGACAGCGTAGGCAAGGGAACGCGGCTCCAAGTCGTAACGAACCCCGGCCTGAACGTCGGTATAGCGGGCGACGGCGCGGGAATAGAGGAGCTGCACTTCGGCAGCTTCAATTCCTTCGCCGGACTTGCCCTCGCCTTCGGTTTTGAACGCAAGCCGATTGAGGTCGCCGCCGTACCAGCCTTCGACGTTCCAAAGATAGCCGTTCCCGTCGGGCGCCCACTCGAGCAGGTCAGCTTGAACCTTTTGGACGCGCGTTCCGCCGTGCTCATCGGCAAGGAGCGCGCGAGCCGGTTGCATCGCTCCGACTCCGAAGACCTGATCAGCTAAGGCGTCGGTGATGATCGCCGGCGCCGCTGCCCTGCCGACAGGAAGGTCAGCACCGCTCTGAACGGCGCCTGTCGCGCCCATCGCGTGCCCGGCATGGGGATCGGCTGGCGCGGCGGGCGTCCCTGGCATGGTGTGGCCTGCATGAGGATCGGCCGCGGCCTGCGGCGTCGGCATCTGATGGCCCGCATGCGGGTCGGCCGGCGCTGCAGGCTGCGCTGGCGTCACACGTCCAGCACGTGGGACCGCGACCCGGGGTGGCTGAGCTTTCCTCGGAGCCGCTTTAGGGGCGGCCGGTTTTGCGGGCATGACGTGACCGGCATGGGGATCGGCAGGTTGCGCAGCCGCTACGCTCCCAGAGCCAGCGAGCACGAGTGCGAGGAGAGACGACCGGATCATGCCGCGACTCCTTGCGCCGGCCGCACCTTGAACACTTGGAACATGCCGGCGTGCATGTGGTAGAGCATGTGGCAATGGAAGGCCCAGTCGCCCGCCTCGGCGGTCATGTCGAAGGTCACCTTTCCGCCGGGCGCCACGTTGACGGTGTGCTTTCGGGGCATGTGTCCGACGGGACCATGCACCAGCTCGAAGAAGTGCCCATGCAGGTGAATCGGGTGTGTCATCATGGAGTCATTGATCAAGGTGACGCGCACCCGCTCTCCGGTGCGGAACGCGTAGGGCGGCGGGTTCTCGCTGAACTTCCAGCCGTCAAAGCCCCACCAGAAGCGCTCCATGTTTCCGGTCAGGTGGATATCCAAGGCTCGATCGGGCGGCCGGGAATCGGGGTTCGGCTCGAGAGCAACCAAGTCCTTGTAGACCAGCACCCGGTGGCCCACGCTTTCCAGTCCAAGGCCGGGCTCGCCGGTGCGGTCCATCGGCATTGGCGCGATCATTTGCACGCCGGGGCCCTTCTTGACCCCGGGCGCCTTCGACCAGTCGAGCATGTTCATATCCATGCCGCTCATGTCGCCCATGACGTCAGAGCCGCGCTTGCGCGGCGGGGCCATGCCGGGCGGCGGACTGGCCGCCATCGCCTGGTGATCCATCCCTGGCATGCTGGCGTGGTCCATTCCAGCCATGGCGTCGTGGCCGCCGTGCGCCGACATGTCCATGCCCATATCTTTCATGGTCAGGATCGGGCGCTCACGCAGGGGCGGAACGGCGGCCCTCATCCCAGCGCGTGGCGCGAGGGTTGCGCGCGCCATGCCCGACCGGTCAATGGCTTCGGCGACCAGGGTGTAGGCCCCGTCCTCCGTCGGCTGGACGATGATGTCGTAGGTCTCGGCGTTGCCGATCTGGAATTCGTCCACCTCGATTGGGCGCACATTCTGGCCGTCCGCCGCCACGACCGTGAGCTTGAGGCCCGGAATGCGGACATTGAAGATCATCTGGGCCGCGGCGTTGACGAAGCGCAGCCGCACCCGCTCTCCGGGGCTGAAGAGCCCGGTCCAGTTGTCCTTGGGACCATGGCCATTGACCAGGAAGGTCTGCGCCGAGCCGGTGACGTCGGAGATGTCCGTCGGGTCCATGAGCATCTTCGCCCACTCGATCCGCTCGGCAAGCGTCTGGTCCTTGCCTGCCAGCAGGCCGGCGATCGTCTGGCGCTGGAAGTTGAACACCCCCGCCTGCTGCTTCAAGCGCTTGAAGACCAGGTGCGGGTGCATCTCGCTGTGATCGGCGAGCACGATGACATGTTCTCGCTCGGAGACGACCGGATCGGGCTTGGCGGGCTCGATCACGATGGGGGCGTAGTGGCCCTCCGCCTCCTGGAGCGAGGAATGGCTGTGATACCAGTAGGTCCCCGACTGGATGACCGGGAACTCGTAGACGAAAGTCTCCCCAGGCGGGATGCCGGGGAAGCTCACGCCGGGCACGCCATCCATCTGAAACGGGACGAGGAGGCCATGCCAGTGGATGGAGCTCTCTTCGTCCAAAGTGTTGGTCACCGAAATTCGCGCGCGCTGGCCTTCCCGCAGCCGCAATAGCGGACCAGGGACCGTGCCGTTGATGGTCACCGCATGCTGTGACTTGCCGTCGATGGTGACCGGCGTGTGGCCGATGGTGAGTTTGATGTCGTCGCCTGACACCGTCGGCAGGGTGGAGACCACCCCTGGAGAGGCGCTGAGCGCCCAACTAGGCAGCAGCGCACTAACCGCCGCGCCGGCGCCGAGAATGGCGGCGCCTCGAAGGAGCGAGCGGCGGTCAAAGTGAGGTAAGGGCCGGGGCATCAGCTGTCCTGCGTCGTGAATTCAGCGGTATCGGGCTTCCCGCGGGGGGAAGGTCAAGCGCCCACTGCACGATAGAACTACGCAGCGTGAGGCGGCCGCCCCTGAGGAATGTGGAGCTTAAATCGCGGTGCGGTCGAGAAGCTCAGCGAGTCGCTGCCGGGCGCGGTACACGCGCGTTTCGATGGCCTTCACGGTGACGCCCAACAGGTCTGCGGCCTCCTCCTGGGTCAATTCATCGAAGTAGGTCAGGAGCAGCGGCTCCTTGAGTTTCGCAGGAAGCGTCTCAATCGCCTTTTGGATGATGGCCCGGCGCTCGGCGGAGATCAGTTGCGCTTCGCCGAGAGGTGCCGGATCAGGCTGTGCCTGGGCTTCAGGCGAGAGGTCGTCCTTATCGCCCAGGATGAAGCGGCGAACGGCTAACCGTCTTCCTCGGTCGCGGCACTTGTTCAGCGCAATGGCGCGAAGCCAGACCCGGAGTGGTCGGCGCCCGTCGTAACGCGCGAGCGCTAGCCATGCGGCGATGAATGTCTCCTGGACCACGTCGACCGCAACGTCGGCGTCGCCGACGTATCGGCGCACGAAACCGAAAATCGCTGGTTTGTAGCGTCGTAAAAGCTCACCGAACGCTTGGTCATCACCGTCCCGCGCGCGCGCGACGAGATCGGCGTCGAGATCTACGTCCTCTTTCACGTGGCCTGTTCGGTCAGGGACTCGGCGATACGCTTATCGAACCGCACCGCCTGCTCGGGCGTCATGACTGCGCGCATGGCAAGCACGTGGAGAATTGTCTCCTTTTGCAACTCGCCCATAGCGTCATGGAAGCGTTCCACAGCCGCCTGCACTTCAGGTGAGTACTCATGGCGGGCCTGGATGGCGCGGGCCAGTTCGGCGTTGGCGGCGCGAAGCTCCGCCTCGCGTGCGCGGCGACGCACCGCGAAGTCTTGCTCGAGGACCTCAAGCCGGGAGTTCTGCTCCGCCGTAAGCCGTAGCTCTTCGTGCACGAACTCATGCAGCGAAGGTTGGTGACGTTGGTCGTAGATGTAACGCGCGCCGATCCAGGTGCCGGTGATCGCCGCCAGGACAGTCAGGATGAGGGTAAGTACGAGCCCACGGCCGATCCCTCTCACCTTTGGTGACCCAGCAGGGTCGATGGCGCGAGCTCCGCCTGAACTGAAAAGGCGGAGATCTCCCGGCCCTCGGCGGCTACCGCTACGGCAGCGGCGGCGCCCGTCGCGACCCCGAGGCTCAGCGCCCCGACTAGCGCGGCGGCGCGCGCGGCGTACAGCGCCGGCGCCGCCTCTCGCGCCTTACGCGCGGCGGCGATGCCGCGCAAAACGCGAGGCTCAATCAGCTCATACGACGCTGGTGTTTGCTCCGCCCTTAGCGCTCGTAAGTCGTCGTCTAAGTCCAAATTCATCGTCGGTCCCCGATCTCGCGCCCCTGCGAATCTATACGCCGGGCGCACGCCGCGCCCCTCACTTATGGGGCCCGCGGGCGCGTTGCGCTTCTTCACGATGGGCAGCGCGGAAGGGAGGCACGGTTTAAGTGCGCGACCGTCGATCTGACTTTCGACGATCCGCAGGCGCGAGGCGCGCGCTTCTACGCGCGCTTCTAACGGTGTCGTGGCGTGACTAGCGCTTAGCCGCCGCAGCCCGCGACGACCAATGCACATGGACGATCCGCCAGGCGCCGGCCGTCTTCCGCAGGATCATCGTTTCGGTGGTGATCTGATCCACGTCGCGGTCCTTGTATCGCCCTCGGGTGCGCCCTTCGCTAGCCACCCAGGCGATGTCTGCGCTTGCGCCACCGGTGCGTCGCGTCAGCTCCGAGGGCAGAGCTTTTGCGAAGGTTGCGTCGGCCGCGAGGTGGCTCGCGGCGTACTCAGACCTAGATCGCTCAGCCCCTCCTCCTTCGAAGATGAGCACCGCCTCGCTTAGCATCTCGGCGGCGCGCGCCGTATCGCCGCTGGTCAGCGCCGCATGGAAGTTGTCGACCACCGTGGCCGCGTCCACGGGGGCCGCAGCAGGCGCGCCTGTCGCGGGCGCGTGGTGAGATTCGGAATGGGCGGAGGCGCCGGCGGGCGTGGCGAGGAGCAAGGCGCCGAGGATCAGACCATTGCAGCGAGCAGTCAGGTTCATCGATGATTTCCAGCGTGGAGGGTTATCGGGTGCGTCGGCGTGGCCCCATTGACGTAATCTGATCGTGTCCGTCGCGCGCCGTATTCAACCTCGTTAGCCGAGCTCTCGTCCAGCCATCTGATCGTCGGCCCTGTGCCGAATGTTTACACAGAGAGCAACGAATCGACGCTGCCGGCGGTTCAGTGGGTGAGACCGCGGCTTGATTGACTCGAGCCGGGGCCAAAACAGAAACTGGAATGTAGAATGCAAAAGTCTCTTGGCGTCCTTGCCGCGATTTCCGTCTTCGCAATCGCCCCGGCCTCCGCGCTTGCTCACCCGCAAGGAGAGATGGACCACGCCAAGATGAAGGGCATGGACCACTCGAGAATGGATGGCATGAACAAGGGCACGAAGGGGGTGAGCTCGCACATGGACAAAGCCATGGACGGTTTCATGACCTCCATGAAGACAATGGACCACGCGATGATGAACGCGAAGGGCGCGACCATCGACTCGACCTATGCTCGGAAGATGATCGCCCACCACCAAGGGGCCATCGACATGGCCAAGGTCGAGCTCATGCACGGTTCAGACCCCTCGGCCAAACGGCTGGCGCAAATGACCATCGATGAAAACACAAAAGGCATCGCCGACTTGCGCGAATATCTGCGGCAGAAGGAAGGGTGACCGGGCGCCCCCGCCAGCCCTCCCGCGCCTAGCGGCCACTCCAAAGCCCCATCTTGCGCGGCATCACTTTTCCGACCCACGAAGAGACGCTCACACCAGCCGTTTCAGCCCGTCGAAGTCACCTGTTACTTTCAGAGTGACCGTAACTGGTTTGCCGGCGCGGTTCCGCCAGAACCAACCGTGCGAACCATCGAAGGCGGCCGTGAGGACCCCTTCTGACCGGCTTTCCGAGCCTTTGCCGTAGCCGTGGTATGAGATGCCGGTCCCGTCGCCGTGGGTATCGAAGTTCAGCTTCGGACCATCGGTGACCCAGACATAGGTCACTGAAGCGCCCTTGCGCATCTTGGCCTTGATTTCCACGCCTTGCCCGGGGGCGAGGGTCAGGGTCGTCTCTTCGGTCTTTGGCGCGCGCACCGTCTCTACTGGAGCGGTAGCTTGGACTCGCGCAGGGACGGCGGCGTCCGGCGCGCGCGGCGCTCGGGCCGTGAGTACAGCTGCAGACGCCGTCGCGGCTGTGGCCTCCTGTTCAGCCTCCCTCAAGGTGGCCATCTTCACTGTCCCCATGTCAGTCAGGCCGAGCAGACGGCCCATTCCGGTGGGATCCACGGCGTATTCGGCGGGAAGCACCACCGTGACCAGCAGGGTCGCAGCGACGCCCACAGCGATGGCGGTGGAGCGCAACAGCCTGCTCGTGGTGGGCAGGTCGGCAGGGTCGGGCTTTTGATTGTTGTACATAGGTGTGATCTCCGGTCAGGCGACGAAGTAGCCGACGAGTTGGTAGCCGGTGAGGACGAAGCCGGCGATCATGAGGCCGACGTTGGCGGTGTAGGCGTGGGTCCAGAACCCGGAAGTGCGCCGCCAGAAGCCCATGGCGATCAGGATCGCGCTGAGCGCCAGGATCTGGCCGAACTCAACACCAATGTTGAAAGCGACCAGGTTGACGAAAAGCCCGTCGGGGGAGAGCTGGAAGTCCTGCAGCTTGGTGGCCAGGCCAAACCCGTGGAACAGGCCGAAGATCAGGGTGGCGGCCTTTGTGTTGGGCTGCACCCCAAACCAGCGTTGAAATGCGCCGAGGTTGTCGAGCGCCTTATAGACAACCGAGAGGCCAATGATCGCGTCGATCAGGTAGGCGCTGACATTGACACCCACCATCACGCCCAGAAGAAGGGTGATGGAGTGACCGAGGGCGAACATGGTCACATAGAGGCTGACGGCCTTGAGCCGGTAGAGAAAGAAGATCACCCCGAACAGGAACAGCAGGTGATCGTAGCCGGTGATCATGTGCTTGGCGCCAAGGTAGACAAACGGCATGAACAGGACGCCGGAACTCTCCTGTATGTAGCCCTTGTCGCCCTCGGCGACGCCGTGGGCCAAGGCTTGTGACAACAGACCGGTGAGCAGCAGCAGAGCGAGGCCGAGCCACAAGCGCCTAGACCAAGTTGCGAAGGAAGTTTGCAGCATGGGAGGTCCTTGGAACGGTCGCCATGACCTTCGTCGGGGCGAGGATCGCGCCGGCGAGTCCGCCGACCGTCATCAGCAACACATTGGAACGGCCATGTCTCTTCGGACTGACGGCGCGTCGGCTCTAGCGTTCCTCACCGCCCTGACATCCGCAGCTGATCCCAAACAGATAGGCCAGTGGAATTCCAAAGACCTTCATTGAAGTCATTTTGCTGAAGAGCACGCTTAAGAGCGCGCCATTCGCCAAGGCGATCAGCGCTGTAAGAACCAACAGCACCCAGCTGGCACGTGGTCCTAGACGCAGAGGCCGTGGTTACTGATTGACTATCACGCGGCGCTCGGCTGCCGGGCCGCTGCATTGCGCGGAGACCATTCGTCCCAGTTCGACCCGCAGGGCCTCAAGCTGGGCTGTCTTGGCTTCCACAGCCTGCAGCTGGTCCTGCGCAATGGTGTTGGCTGCCTCACACGCGCGTTGAGCGCCTTCGTCGCGCCGCCTTGAGGGGTGGGGGCCTCTCTAGACGTATATCCAACGGAGGTGCGGTGGGCATGAACATCGGTCGGGCGGCGGAAGCCTCAGGCGTCTCAACCAAGATGATCCGCTATTACGAGCGGATCGGCTTGGTGCGTCTCACTGACCGGACCGAAGGGAACTACCGAAACTTCGGCTCGCGCGAGGTCAATGAGCTGACTTTCATACGGCGCGCCCGAGATCTTGGGTTTTCCGTCGAAGAGATAGCTCGGCTTCTCGGGCTCTGGCGTGAGCGCGAGCGCCCAGCAGAGGAGGTTCGGGCGACAGCCGACCAGCATCTCGCCGACCTTGAGACGCGCATCGCGGGGCTGCAAACCCTGGCCGACGTGTTGCGCGACTTGTCGTCGGCCTGCGCGGAGGGGGAGCGCCCGGAGGCGCCTATCCTTGGCAAGGTCGAACGGACCCCACCCACCGGCTCGCGGTGAAGGTGAAGTCCGGCGCTGAACTACTTCCTTTGGATCGCTGTCGCCGTGGTCGCACCGTTCATTTGCATAAGCTTGATGCGGACGGCCTGGCCGGTCTTTGCGCTCTGCAGGGTCGAAGGCGGTGTCGCCTTGAACGGAATAGTCATGGCCGGCCACTTGAGCGCGGGGATGGGGGCGAGCTGGATCGTCGGTCCCGACCCTGGCGTCGACCGACTTCACCACGCCTTCGCCGTCGGCCAGAGTCATGCCGGCGTGGTCTGCAGCATGCGCGCCCGGCCTGGCCTCTATAGCTCCGCCGGTCTGAGCGACGGTCGCTCCAATGGCCGTGAAGGCTAGGGCCGCGGCTAGCAGCAGTCTCATGGTTGATCTTCGTTGAGCTTTGTTTGGCCCCGCGCAGGGGCGAGCAAGGCGGTCTGGGGAATATGCACGGCGCCTGCCGGGTCCCTCGCGGGGTTCGGCGAAGGCGCGCGATGGGCGGCGCGGCGAGCACACAAGCAGAGCGCTTTGTGGGCTCCTGGGTGACGGACAGGAACGGGACGGTCGCGCGGAAACGCCGACGAGTGGTCGTGAGCACCCGTCGGCGCCCTCCGTCGCCGCGCCAGGGGATAACCGGCGTGGCGGGGAAGCTGGCTAGCCGGGCAGACCCGGTGTGGCGGGCTGAGCCTGCGGGTCGCCCCCGGGCGTCATGGGCCGCCGGTGCAGGGCGCCGGCGTCCTTCATCATCGGGCAGACGCAGTGGGTCTCGCCTTGGTTGGGCTTGGCGACCCGATCGGGTGCCGGGCGCGGGGCTGGCGCTAGGCTGTAGTTGCCGCCCTTGCCATAGGGTTGGGCGGCGGCCGGGGCGGTAAGGGTCAGGACAAGGCCGAGCGATAGCGCGCTGGCGGCCAGAAGATCACGGATGGACATGGGAAGGCTCCCTTCAAGGTTCGATGGCTATGGCCGGATGGAGTCCGGCCGGCTGGCGCGCAGGTGCGCGCGATCCCGCCGGCGCAAAGCGCCGCGGGTTCAGCCGATCGATTTGGGAGGTCGTTCGAGCCGGGCCGGCGTCTGCGAGGTCGGCGAGGTCATCGAGGTCGGGCGGACAGCGGCGGCGGTCGCATAGCAGGCGACGGAGATTGCCGGGCTCGGCAGGGCCACAATGACAGCGCAGGCTGCGGCGCAGGCCCGGACGCAGCTCAGGTCAGCCGTCTTGGACTTTCCCGATTGGTCGCAGCAGGATTCGGCGGTCGCCGTCTCGGGGCTTGCGTGAGACATGTCCGGCATCGTGGCGATGCCCATGCTGCTCATGGCAGTCGCGTCCCCATGGGCGGTGCAGGCGACCTGAGCGGCCCCCGCGGTCGCCGGGTTCCCGAGCAGGGCCAGGACGGCCAGAAGGGCGAGCAGGAGTCGCATCGTCTCGTTTCTACAGCTCTGGCGCGCCAGGTCGCATGATCAAGATCAATTGCCGGCGGCCACCGCCGCCGACCGCGCTCCAAGCCGGGTGCGGTCGCGTTGGAAGGGGAGGCCGTGGCGGCGCATGGCGTCGCGCGCCGGGCGTTCGACCAGGTGGTGCAGGACCATCGCTGCGGGAACGACGCCGACGACCAGGGCGAGCCAAAGCGGCAGGGGCAGTGGCCCGTCGGGGAGACCCAACCCCCGGTGGGCGGCCTTCACGAAGACCAGCTGCCAGGGAATGCAGACCATGTAGACGGCGAAGCTGACCTCGCCGAGATAAACCAGGGGCGCGGCGGTCAGCAGTCGCGACCCGGCGCTGGCGAGGCCGGCCAGGCTGAAGATCAGCCCCCCGAAGAGCCCGATGGCAACCGCGTCCGGTGCACCGGCCTGAAGAGCCAATAGGATCGCGCCGAGGCTCACCGCAGCGCCCGCGATCGCCAAGGCCGGCCGGCGGATCGGATGGGCTGACCACAGGAGGTAGACGGCGCAGCCCAGGGCAAAGCAGGGTACGATTCGCAGCGCGCCCCAGGCGATGGTCGCCTGAGTGAGAGGGAAGCCAGCGAGCCGCTCGAAACCGGTCTCCAAAGCCGCAACGAGCACTAGGGCCAAGAGCACGGCGACGCCGGGGCGGTGGCGCAGACGCCAGGCCGCCCACGCGAAGACCGGGAAGGTCAGGTAGGCGAACCATTCGGCCGAGATCGACCAGGAAGGATGGTTCCAGCCGCCCTGCAGGCCCAGACCCCAGGCCTGGGTGAGGGTGAACTGGGCCGGCAACGAGGACCAGACCAGCACTTTGCCGCCGGCCTCAACGCCCAGCAGCGTGGCGCCGGCGATTAGGGCTCCCATGCCGAGGAGAGTCGCTAGGTGGACGGGATAGACGCGCGCCAAGCGAGCCCAGAGGAAGTCGGCGTAGCGGAATCTGCGCGCCCCAAAGCCCTGCAGATAGACGTGGCTGAGAATGAATCCGGACAGCACGAAGAACAACTCGACGCCGAGATAGCCCTTGCTCACCAGGCGCGGCGTGACGGCTGTGAGGTCATGCCAGTAGTCGAAACTGACCACCCACATGGCCGCGATAAAGCGCAGACTGGTCAGGGCTTTGAGGTTCTGCGGCATCGCGTATCCGGCGTGTTGGCGCGGCCTTGGACAGAAGGCCGCCTCCAGTCTGCCGTCTTGGTCCTAATGGAAAGCAAATGTCGAAGAGAATTGGAGAACATTGACACGGTGGGAATGTTATATCGCAGCGCTGAATACAATATGATTACATGCCCCGTTGGGCTGGTCCGACCATTCAGGCGTGAATCTGGGGAACAGCGCTCCGTCTCATGGCTTGCCGGCGTAAGCTTCGCGACCGCCTAAGTCCGTGGCTGCCGGCGGGGCCAGGGTTCCCACTAGGCTGACCAGGCAATCCGTTGATCGGGCCGTAAGCGTCCCGCGTCTGCCGCGTCCTAACCTGCGTCGCCCTTGAGGGCGCGTGGTGGAGGCAGGCGCGTGACCCACGATTGGGCCGAGGTGTGGAAGGACGGCTATGGCGTCCTGGAGCGCCAACCGGACACGGTGGCGAAGGTCGAGGCGCTGGTCGAACGTCTGGTGCGGCGCGGCGGCTGGCCAGACGCTGAAAGCATTTATCGCGTGCTGGCTGCGGCCGACCGTCTGACCCGCGCGGCCATGTGGCTGATCGTTCACATGAGCTACGCCCGCAAGGTCGATCTCAGCGGGGCGGCGCTGCCGGCCCAGAGCTTCAAGTCCGATCCCGAGGGCCATACGGGCGGATCGCTCAACATGGCCCCCGCCTTCGCCGGCTACCTAGCGGCGAATGTGCTCTCAGGCGTCACCCGCGCGTGGGTGATGGGGCAGGGTCATTGCGTGTCGGCGATAGAGGCGATCAACGTCCTGACGGGCGATGTCTCGCCGGCCCAGCGCCAGCGCTACGACCGCACCGAGGCCGGCCTCTCGCAACTGGTCAGCGACTTCTACGGCTACGGGATCCGGGCGGACGGGACGCCGGCGGCGCCGCTCGGCAGCCACGCCGGGCCGCAGACCGCCGGGGCGGTCTCAGAAGGTGGCTATCTCGGCTTCGCGGAACTCCAGTACGTCCACATGCCGTTGCGCGGCGAGAGCCTAGTGGCCTTCCTAAGCGACGGCGCGTTCGAGGAACAGCGGGGCTCCGACTGGGCGCCGCGCTGGTGGCGCGCTGAGGACAGCGGCCTGGCGACGCCGGTGATGATCCTGAACGGCCGGCGGATCGAGGAGCGCTCCGAGATCGAGCAGGAGGGCGGAGAAGTTTGGCTGGAGCGCCACCTCGCGCTTAGTGGCTTTGACCCCGTGGGGATCGATGGGCGCGATCCCGCCGCCTTCGCCTGGGCGATCCTGGAAAGCGAAGAGCGCCTGAAGCGGTTCAGCGCCGACCCGGAGCGCCGCTATCCGGCCCCCTTGCCGTATGTGATCGCTCGGACGATCAAGGGGTTCGGGTTCCCGGGCGCCGGGACGAACCGCGCCCACAATCTGCCCCTCTCCGGAAATCCCAGCACCGACGCTGGTGCGCGCGAGGCGTTCAACGCCGCGACCGCGCAGCTCTTCGTGCCCATGGCCGAGCTCGACGCCGCCGTGGGTGTCCTGCGGACCCATGCCCTGCAGCATCGGCCGCCCGAGAGCCTGCACCCTGCCGCCACCCGTCGGCCCGAGGCGCCGCGCGAGCCCGCGCTCAACCCCGTCATGGGCGAGGCCTCACCGATGGAGGCGCTGGACGCCTGGTTCGTGGACCTTGTGGCGGCGAACCCGCACCTACGGCCCCGGGTCGGCAATCCGGACGAACTGCGCAGCAACCGCATGGGCAAGACCCTCGACCGCCTCAAGCACCGAGTGAACCGACCCGAGCCGGGGACGGCCGAGGCGGTGGATGGGGCGGTGATCACGGCGCTGAATGAAGAGGCGGTGAGCGGGGCGGCCCTGGGCAACAAGGGCGGCCTCAACCTGATCGTCAGCTACGAAGCCTTCGCCATGAAAATGCTGGGCGCGTTGCGCCAGGAGATCGTTTTCGCCCGGCGCCAGCGGGAGGCCGGTGCGCCGGCGGGCTGGATCTCCATCCCACTGCTCGCAACCTCCCACACCTGGGAAAACTCCAAGAACGAGCAGTCTCACCAGGACCCGACCCTGGGCGAGGCCCTGCTGGGCGAAATGTCCGACACCGCGCGGGTCCTGTTCCCCATCGACGCCAATAGCGCCGTGGCGGCGCTGCAAAGCGTCTATCGCACCCGCGGCCAAATCGCCTGCCTAGTGACGCCCAAGCGCGTCCTGCCTTGGCTGCTCGACGCGGCAGGGGCCGCGGATCTGGTGGCCCGGGGCTGGGCGCATCTGGCCGGGGCGCCGGACGACGCCCAGGTGCAGATCGTGGCGGTCGGCGCCTACCAAGCGCTTGAGGCCTTGAAGGCCCGCGACAGGCTCGAGGCCCGCGGACATCGCGCCTGCGTCACCGCGGTGCTCGAGCCCGGCCGCCTGCGCGCGCCGCGCGACGCCCTGGAAGCCGAATGCACGCTCGCCGACGCCGAGATCGAAGCGGCCTTTCCCCGCGCGCTCCCGCGGGTGCTGGTGAGCCACACGCGGCCCGAACCGATGCAGGGGCTCCTGCGCAGGATCGACGGTGGCGGCGATCAGCTGATCTCGCGGGGCTATATCGGCCGCGGCGGCACGTTCGATGTGTTCGGCATGCTGTTCGCCAACCGCTGCACCTGGGCCCACCTGATCGAGGCGGCGGCGCGGAGCCTGGACGTCTCGCCCAGCGACCTACTCACCGAACCCGAACTGAAAGCCGTGGCCGGTCGCGCCAACCCGCGCGCCCTCGACATGGCCGCATTCTGAGGAGGACAAAAACGTGATCAGTCTCACAAGTCTCGGCGGCGCCGGAACCGTCACCGGCTCGAAGCACCTCTTGGAGACGGACGGCCAGCGCCTGCTCGTCGACTGCGGCCTGTTTCAAGGCCTGAAGGCCCTGCGGGAACAGAACTGGCGTCCCCTCCCGGTCCAGCCGGGCTCCATCGACGCCGTGGTCCTGACCCACGCCCACCTCGATCATTCGGGCTATCTTCCGAAGCTGGTGAAGGACGGTTATCGCGGACGGATCCACGCCAGTTCGGCGACCCAGGACGTGGCGTCGCTGATCCTGCGTGACAGCGCGCACATCCAGGAGAAGGATGCGGAGGACGCCAACCGCCACGGCTACACCAAGCATAAGCCGGCCCTGCCGCTCTACGGGGTTCACGACGCAGAGCGGACGATCGAGCAATTCGAGACAGTCGCCTTCCACGAGGAGGCTCGGCTGGCCGGGGGCGCGCGGCTCACCCTGCGCCGGGCGGGCCACATCCTGGGGGCGGCGACCGCGCAGGTGGATTGGAAGGGGACCAAGGTCGTCTTCTCCGGCGACCTGGGCCGCTATGGCGATGCCACCATGCTCGATCCCGAGCCGGTGGAGGACGCCGACTACCTGGTCATCGAGTCGACCTATGGCGACCGCAAGCATGATGACCGCGACTCCGACGACGCCCTTGGCGAGATCATCGAGAGGACCACCGCCCGGGGTGGGACGGTGATCATCCCGACCTTCGCCGTGGGCCGCGCGCAATCGCTGCTCTATCACCTGTGGCGGCTGAAGCAGCAGGGCCGGCTGGGCCTAATCCCGATCTTCCTGGACAGTCCCATGGCGATCAGCGCCACGGACATGCTCTGCGCCCACCTGGAGGACCATCGGCTGCCCGCGGACGTCTGCGAGGCGTCCTGCGCGGTGGCGACCTATGTGCGCGACGTTGAGGCCTCAAAGGCGCTGACGTCCAACACCATGCCCAAGGTGATCCTAGCGGCCAGCGGCATGGCCACCGGCGGACGCGTCCTGCACCACATCAAGGCTTATGGCCCGGACCGCCGCAACACCATCCTGTTTTCCGGTTTCCAAGCCGCCGGCACCCGCGGGCGGGCCATGGTCGAGGGCTCCAAGGAGGTCAAGATTCACGGCCAATGGATTCCTATCAACGCCGAGGTGCAGAACCTGCAGATGCTGTCGGCCCACGCTGACGCCGATGAAATCCTGCGCTGGCTCTCGGGGTTCCGCCGGCCGCCGAAGAAGACCTTCATCGTGCACGGTGAGCCGAATGCGTCGGACGCCCTGCGCCTGCGGATCACCGATAAGCTGGGATGGGATTGCGTGATCCCGCAGATGATGGAGCGGCACGAGCTGTGAGCCTTCGCCCACCAGACCTCGCGCCCAGTCCGCAGCTTCGCGCCCGGCGGCTTGGCCTGTTCGCGCAGCATGAGGCCATCGTGCTGATGCGGCGCGACTGCCATGTCTGCCGCTCCGAGGGGTTGTCCGCCCGCGCCCAGGTCTTGCTGACCGCGGGGGACCGGGAGGTCTATGCGACCCTCTTCCAGCTCGACGGCGACCTGATCGCGCTCGATGAGGCGGCGCTCTCGGAAGAGGCCTGGCGGCTGCTTGGCGTGCAGCCGGGCGATCCCATCGGGGTGCGCCATGCTCCGGCGCTCGAATCCTTGTCGAGCGTCCGCCGCCGCATCTATGGCAGCCGGCTCGACGCGCCGGCCATGGCGGCCATCGTCGGCGACGTCGCGGCGGGGCGCTACACCGACATCCATCTGGCGGCCTTCCTCACTGCGTCGTCGGCCATGCCGCTCGACGAGGCCGAGACTGTGGCCCTGACCCAGGCGATGGTGGACGTCGGCGACCGGCTGACCTGGGACGCCCCGGTGGTGATCGACAAGCACTCGATCGGCGGCTTGCCGGGCAACCGCACGACCCCCATCGTAGTGGCGATCCTCACCGCATGCGGCCTGATGGCTCCGAAAACCTCCTCGCGCGCCATCACCTCGCCGGCCGGCACGGCCGACACCATGGAGACCCTGGCGCCCGTCGACCTCAACCTCGCCGCCATGCGCCGGGTGGTCGAGGCGGAAGGGGGATGCCTAGTCTGGGGCGGAGCGGTGAGCCTCAGTCCGGCCGACGACATCTTCATCCGCATCGAACGCGTCCTGGATGTGGACACCGAGGGCCAGCTGGTCGCCTCGGTGCTGTCGAAGAAGATCGCCGCCGGGTCAAACCATGTGGTTCTGGACCTGCCCGTCGGCCCGACGGCCAAGGTCCGCTCCGAGGCCGCCGGCCAGCAGCTCGCACAGCGCCTCACCGAGGTCGCGGCGCGTTTCGGGGTCAAGGCGCGCTGCCTGCTGACGGATGGCAGCCAGCCGGTGGGGCGCGGCGTCGGCCCCGCCCTAGAAGCCTGGGACGTCCTAGCGGTGCTGCAAAACCTCTCGGACGCGCCCCAGGACCTGAGGGCCCGGGCCTGCCTGTTGGCCGGCGCCGCGCTGGAGCTGGCGGGCGCCGCGGTCGCCGGGACAGGCGCCGGCGTCGCCGAGGCCGTGCTCGCCAACGGTCGGGCCTGGACCAAGTTCCAGCGGATCTGCGAGGCGCAGGGCGGGATGCGCACCCCGCCCAAGGCGGCGGTCCGCTCGCCGATCCTCGCGCGCCGGGCCGGCCGCGTGGTGCTCATCAACAATCGACAGGTCGCCACCCTGGCCAAGCTGGCGGGCGCGCCGGACCGCAAGGCCGCCGGCTTGACGCTCGAGGCGAGGCTGGGCGACGAAGTGGCGCGGGGGCAGCCGCTGTTGACCGTGAACGCGGAGACCTCGGGCGAACTCGCCTATGCGCTCGACTACGCCACAGCGCACCCCGACATGATCGAGATCGAGGCATGAGCGCCTTTCCGATCGTCATGCCCCTGCCGGGCTCGGAGGCCTTGGGACGGGACCTGGCCGCCCAATTGCGCGCCGAGCTCGGCGTGCTGGAGACCCGGCAGTTCCCGGACGGCGAATCCTATGTCCGCGTGCGATCCGACGTCGCGGGCCGGACGGCGATCCTCGTCTGCAGCCTGGCCCGCCCGGATGCGCAGTTCCTGCGCCTGGTGTTCGCCGCCCGGACGCTTCGCGAGCTCGGCGCGACCCGCCTGATCCTGGTCGCGCCCTATCTGGCCTATATGCGCCAGGACAAGCGCTTCCAGCCTGGAGAGGCGGTGACCTCGACCCACTTCGCGCAGCTGATCTCCGCCGAAGTCGACCGGCTGGTGACCATCGATCCGCATCTGCACCGCCACGCCGCTCTGTCGGAAATCTACAAGGTCCCGGCGACGGCGCTGCACGCCGCGCCGCTGCTCGCCGACTGGATCGCCGCCCAGGTGGACAGGCCCCTGATCATCGGCCCGGACAGCGAGAGCGAGCAGTGGGTGACGGAGGTGGCGCGACGGGCCGGGGCGCCGCACCTAGTCCTGGAGAAGTCCCGGCATGGCGATCGCGACGTCGAGATCGCCATCCCCGACCTGACGCCCTGGCGCGACCGGCGTCCGGTGCTGATCGACGACATCGTCTCCTCCGGACGCACGATGATCGAAGTGGCCGACGGTCTTCGCGCCCGTAGGCTGCCGCCGCCCGTCTGCGTGACCGTGCACGCCCTGTTCGCCGAGGACGCCTTCGCCGAACTCGCCCGGCGCGCCGAACGGATCGTCTCGACCGACACCCTCCCCCACCCAAGCAATGGGATTTCGGTGGCGGGCCTGCTCGCCGACGCTCTGCGGGACGAGGGCGCGGTCGGCTGAGTCGCTCCGCGCCGCCTCAGGCGATGCGGTCGAGGAAGCGTTGGGCGAGTTCACAGCGGGTGGCGCAGGCCGCGCAGCGCGCCTGCATGGCCTGGCGCAGCGCCTCGCGGGCGCGATGCACCCGCACGCCGGCGTTGTTGGCGGTGATCCCCAGATCGCCCGCCAAGCGGCGCAGGGGGGTCGCCTCAAGCTCGGCGCGGCGCAGGAGGTCGCCGGTTCCGGGCTTCAGCTCCGTTAGCGTGTTCGAGAGGCAGGCCAGCGGCGCCTCCAGTTCCGTCTCGGCCTCGACCGGCGCCGCGGGCTCGGCCTGGGCGGCCTGCTGCAGCCGGGCGCGCCCGGCGTTGCGACGGTAGCGGTCGAACAGGGCGTTGCGCAGGGTGACGGCCAGCCAGGCGTCGACCTTGGCCGGGTCGGTCAAGCGTTCGGCGCCCTGGACGGTCTTGAGGGCGAACTCCTGAAGCACGTCCTCGGCGTCCTCCCGCGAGCGCAGGCGGCTGCGCAGGAATCGCATCCGTCCGGCCTGGCCCTCGCGAAGGCGCTGTTCGACCAACCGCAGGATCTCGGCGCGTGGCGTCGGTCGGGCCATCAGGTGAAGATAGGCGCCGGGGGCCGGCGGACCTTCGACGATGGCGCGGGCGACTTGGGTCATGGGGGTCCGATCTCGGTCTGCGAGCGAAGATCAATCGCAACTGGCGAAAACTCTTTGATGGAGATCAACTGACGGTCCGGAAAGGACAGCAATCGATGGAAGGCGACCTGAATCTCGGAATAGTCGACAGAAAAGAACAAGATTCCAATTGTGGTAAGGTTTGAATACATCTCCGAACCCTTGCCGTAACTGTAAGGTTGCGATTTTAGTCCGCGTCGAATTCCTATCCGTACAGATAGATAACTCCATCCAGGAACACCTCGGCCTCGCAGGCTATCGGGCGGGCGCGTCTTCGACGCGCGCCTCCGTCTGGGCGGGCAGGGCGGTGATCTGCGAGCGCAATGCGGACTTCGGCCACGGCCGGCGTGGCGATGGTCGCGCCGACCCACCTCACCAGAAGGGATTCGACACGGAGGACGTCGGGCAGGTCGGCGACGATGCGGCGGGCGACGGCCTGGGCGGCCACGGAGGTGTCGGTCACTGTGAGACAGACTTCGCTGAGGTCGGGGCGGCCGGCCGCGTTCACCGCGACCTCGACCGAGGCGAAACCGAAGCCCGCCGTTTCAGGACCAGGGCCTCCAGCGGGGACTTTCGCCCTGATAGGCTCGAGGTTTGGCAGGTGGCTCAAATCATGGCGCTGGAGAGGGTCAAGCCTACTCGGTCCCCGGATGGGACCCCATGACCTAGACGTCCTCGCCCAGGCGGGGCGCTGGCCCGGCTCGGCCTGGGCCACCACGGCGCGTTCGACGGCGAGCACCATGCGCTCACGCGGGCTCAGGGCGCATAGCCCACGCCTATGGGGGTGTCGTTGGCCCGCGGAACCCCAGCCCGGGCGGTGTCGAACAGGCTACGAAGGTCCGCCGATCCGGGGTGGCGCCTGTGGCGTTTCGGCCCTGCCGGTCGACGTCGAGCGCGTGAAGATGGTTCGCGAGCCGGCGCAGGCGCCTTCGACGGCGATTTCCGCCGACGCACCTCCGCCGAGATCGGCGTGAGGATAAAGGCGTCCATCCGACGCTAGGGAGCGAGCTCTAGGTCCGAGGCGCGGCGAAGACGTTGTAGAGCCAGCCGCAGACCAAGGCGACGTACCAGCCGCAGGCGAACGCCCAGGCGGCGCCGGCGATGATCAGGGCCGGGCTGGTCCAGTCCAGAGCGGGATAGAGCGCCGAGAGGAAGTGCAGGTTCTCTAGGCCGGGAAGGAAGCCACCGAGCGCGCACAGCAGGAAATTGCCGGACAGGAACAGCGAGAGGGTGAGGCCGAGCGGAATGATGGCGACACCGCCGGTCGTAGCGCGCGCGACGCCGGACGGGTGCTCAAGCGAGGCGGACATGGGGTCTCCTCCAGAGGCGCCGCAGGGGCGGCGTGCTTGGGATAAGACGTTGGTCGCGCCCCGGCCTTACAGGCAGGGGTCTTTCTGTCCTGCGAGCGCGTCAGCGCGCCCTCAGATCCCGGGCGATGCTCTGGTCCTGGCGTCCGGGGCGGCGACAGTCTTCGCGCCCAGGCGGGTGCGTTTCAGCATCAGGGCGTTGACCGCCACCAAGGCCGAGCTGCCGGACATCGCCAGGGCGGCGACTTCGGGGCTGAGCGTGATGGGATAGAGCACCCCGGCCGCGAGCGGGAAGGCGACGACGTTGTAGCCGACTGCCCACCAGAGGTTCTGATGCATCTTGCGGAGGGTGGCCCGCGAGAGCTCGATCGCCTTGACCACGTCGGCCGGATCGC
The DNA here is from genome assembly GCF_030693625.1 of Phenylobacterium sp. GTDB lineage: Bacteria > Pseudomonadota > Alphaproteobacteria > Caulobacterales > Caulobacteraceae > Phenylobacterium > Phenylobacterium ferrooxidans. The sequence goes on along the minus strand of NZ_JAUYAF010000065.1, from coordinate 26,859 downwards.
TGCGCATCAGCACCACGTCGGCGCTTTCGATGGCCACGTCGGTGCCGGCGCCTATCGCAAAGCCCACGTCGGCCTGGGTCAGCGCCGGGGCGTCGTTCACGCCGTCGCCCACCATCCCCACCTTCTGGCCCTGAGCCTGCAGCTCCTTGACCTTGGTCGCCTTGTCCCCCGGCAGGACGTCGGCGAGCACGATGTCGATGCTGAGCTCGCCGGCGATCCGCTGGGCGGTGCCGAGGTTGTCGCCGGTGATCATGGCGACCTTAACGCCCAGTTCCTGCAGACGCCGGATCGTGGCCTTTGCGGTCGGGCGGACGGCGTCGGCGACGGCGATCAGCCCGATCACGTGTCCGTCGCGGGCGATGTGCACCACCGTGCGCCCGGCGCCCTGCAGCCGCTCGGACTCCGCCGCCAGTTCGCCAAGGTCGACGCCGTTGTCGGCCATCAGCATACGGTTGCCAGAAAGCACGGTCTTGCCCTCGACCGTGGCTCTAAGGCCCTTGCCGCCGAAGGACTCAAAGCCGTTGGCCGCCAGCACCGGCAGGGTCTTCGCCCGTTCCAGGACCGCCTTGGCGATGTGGTGCTCGGACCCGCGCTCGAGAGCCGCGGCCGTGGTCAGGATCATCGCCTCATCGAACCCCGCGGCGGGGGTGACCTGCACCACCTTCGGCTCGCCCAGGGTGAGGGTGCCGGTCTTGTCGAAGATGATGACGTCGAGCTTGACGGACTCCTCCAGCGCCGCGGCGTCCTTGATGAGGATGCCGTGCTGCGCCCCGAGCCCGGTACCCACCATGATCGCCATGGGCGTCGCCAGGCCCAGGGCGTCGGGGCAGGCGATGACGAAGACGGTGATCGTCAGTGTCAGGGAGAACAGCAGCGTCTCCCCGATCACCCAAAACCACACCGCGAAGGTGGCGAGGCCGACGGCGATGGCCGCCAGGACGAGCCACTGCGAGGCCCGGTCGGCGAGCAGCTGGGCCGGGGCCTTGGAGTTCTGCGCCTCCTGCACCAGCTTGACGATCTGGGCGAGCGCGGTGTCGGCCCCCACCTTGGTGGCGCGGTAGCGGAAGGCGCCGGTCTTGTTGATCGAGCCGCCGATCACGGTGTCGCCGACCGTCTTAGACACCGGCAGGGACTCGCCCGTCAGCATCGACTCGTCGATCTCCGAAGCGCCGTCCTCGATGGCGCCGTCCACGGGGATCTTGCCGCCGGGGCGGACGACGACCTGGTCGCCGACCTGCACTTGTGAGGTGGGAACGTCAATCTCGACCCCGTCTCGCAGCACCTTGGCCGTGGGCGGGGCGAGGTCCATCAGTTTGCGGATGGCGTCCGACGCTCCGGCGCGGGCCCTCATCTCCAGCCAGTGGCCGAGGAGGATGAAAACCAGTAACAGCGCCGAGGCCTCGTAGAACTGCTCGGCCTCGAAGAAGAAGGTCGCCCCGACGCTGAAGAGGTAGCCGGTGCCAACGCTCAGCAGGACCAGGACGGCCATGTTGAAAACCCGCCGGCGGAGCGCGCGGACGGCGGCGACGAAGAACGGCCAGCCCGGATAGAGGATAGCCGCGCTGGCCAGCACGAAGAGAGTAGGCTTCAACGGCAGGCCGAAGGGGGGATCGACCCGCATGGCCTCCATGCCCATCGGCGCCAGGAAGAAGATCGGGATCGTGAAGACCAGGCTGACCACGAAGCGGTTGCGCATGTCCCGCGCCATCGCCTGCATGTCCATCCCGGGGCCATGGCCCATGCTGGCCATATCGTCATGGTCGGCCTTCTCTGCGGCCTTCGGCGCCGTACCGCCATGTCCGGTGTGGTCGTGGCGGCCGGGCCCGTGGGACACGGTGTCCTCGCCCGGCGTGCAGACATGGCGCGGGACCACCTCGCCGCGGCAGTGGAATCCGCAATCCCGCACCGCCTGTTCGAGGTCCGCGGCACCCACCCTCGCCGCGTCATAGTCGACGCTGGCGGTGGCGGAGGCGAAGTTGGCGGTGGCCTTGCGGACACCCTTTAGCCCCTGCAAATGCTTCTCGATGACGAGCGAATCCAGCGGCGTCCGGAAGCCGGACACATCGACGGTGATCGTGGACATCGGACCTCGACTAGCTTGGGTGGCGGATCAGGAGCGTCCGGGCGCGGTGTCGGCGCTGCGATCGCGGCGGGTGAGCTTCGGGAGGAACGCCGGGGTGACGCGCGTGTAGGCGGCGTAGCGCGCGCCGAAGGCGGCCAGCGTATCCTTCTCCTCCGACCTCGCCAGGCGCCAATACATGAACACCAACACCGGGAACATCGCCAGGGTGAGGATCGTCGGCCACTCTAGGAGGAAGCCGAACATCACCAGCACGAAGCCCGCGTACTGGGGGTGGCGGACCGATCTGTAGGGACCCGTGGTGGCGAGCTCACCTGTCCGTTGGGCGTTGTAGAGCACCCGCCATGCGGCCGAGATCAGCCAGAAGCCGCCGCCGATGAACAGCGCGCTGATGATGTGGAACGGCCCGAAGTGCGGGTTGGCCTTCCAGCCGAACAGCGTCTCCAGCAGGTGGCCGGCGTCGTGCGAGAACCAGTCGATGCCCGGATAGCGGCTCTGCAGCCAACCGGACAGGACGTAGATCGTCAGCGGGAAGCCGTACATCTCGGTGAACAGCGCCACCAGGAAGGCGCTGAAGGCGCCGAAGGAGCGCCAGTCGCGCGCGGTGTTTGGCTTGAAGAAGCTGAACGCGAAGAAGATGAAAAGCACCGAGTTCAGGATCACCAGGGACCAGAGCCCGTAGGCTTGCGGTTCTAGCATCGCCGGCTCCTTAGGATTGCGGTTGTTGGGGGGGAGTCCGATCACCCGGGTTGGCCGGATCGGGCGGGTGGCCGTGGCCGCCATGTCCCTCGTGTCGGCCATGCATGGTCATGTGCAGCAGCGGGCAGGCGAGGAGGAACAGGAAGGGTAGGTAGCCCAGCAGATGCACCCGGTGCTCGCCGAAGAAAAGATAGGCCAGCGCCGCGCCGAAGGCGGCGATCATGAGTCCGCGAAGCAGGCTGCGTGAATTGGGGAGGTCGGGCACGGTCTTGTGTTCCTCTCGGCTAGGCTGGCCGTTCCAGCGTGAAGCGGGCTCCTACCGGCTGGTGCTTGCCGGATGGCGTGACGCGGAATTCGAGCCGATAGGGGCCGGGTTTGGGCAGCACGACGTAATGGCCGTAGCTCGCCTGGCCGTTTACCGACATCGGCTCCCTGGGCGCGATATTTGTCCACGGATGGCCGGAGCCAGAGAGCCCCACCGCCACTTCCGAAGCATCGACCTTTTGGCCGGTCTTCGCGTCGGCCACGCTCAGCACCACGTGGTAGGTGTGCGGCTGGGCGGGCGCGCCGCCATGCATCGATGGATCGGGATGGCTCGCGGGCGGGGCGCCGCGAGCCGGTTCGGCGACGAGGCCATAGTCGAACTTGAGGCCATCGACGACCTGCGACTGGCCCTGGACGGGACGGGGGGAACATGCGGCCAGAGTCGCCGCCACCACTGCGATCGCGGCAAGGGTGCGGCTGGACCCGGTGCGAGCAGCTTGCATGTCCATGTCCTTTCGCTGTCGCAGACGCCGAGGAGACCCGGGCCTGAGGGAGAGACGTTCAGTTTGACGCCGGACGCGCGCAGCCATTACGCGAGGGCCTGGCGACTGGCCGTGGGCTCGCCGCGCGGCTAGTCGCCAGGCCTCTGGAGCAGCGCTACCTGCCAGTGGCAGGCGTCGGGGCGAAGATCGGCCATCGCCCCCTTCACCGAGCGCAACGGGGAGAGCGTGTGTGTGTCCTACAACCGGCCGACGCGCCCGATGCCGAGGCTAGCGTTGGTGCGCGAGATCGAGGCGCCTGGGTCTGGCGTGCGTCCGCTGAGCGCCCGGATGGCGTCGATGGTTGCGGGGATCACGATGGCCTGGTTGTCGACCATGTAGGCGTAGAACAGCTCGTCGTCCTGAACCCGCAGCATGTCGGACCAGAGCGCGACTTCGTAGAGGTCGCCGTGCGGCCGGCCGAGGTCGTGCATCATCTCCTTGAGGGCGTTGAGCGCGCCCAATCCGTCGGCGACGCGCACCTGGGCGATCCGCTCGGAGAGGGCGAAGGCGGCGAGCACCTCCTCTTTCGGGACGGCCCGGGTCATCTGCACCGTCCAATAGTGAAGGTGACCGATGGTTTCCGGGACCTTCACCGCCATGGTCACCACGTCCAGCTCCGGGTCCACGCTTTGCGCGTCCGGACCCTGATGGCTGGGGATATCCGGCTCCGGGACCAGGGTGTTCATGATCCCGCTGTGGTCGCTCTCCCAAGGGTCCGTGGCGCGCCGCAGCAGGGTTCCCCGTGCTCTGCGCAGGAGCCCAGCGCGTTTCAACGCGCCCAGGGTGCGGACAATGGAGGTCGTGTTGCAGGACACGACGCGCGTGGCGTCGCGGCCGACCGCGCTCGCGTAACTGGACTCCGCGACGAACGAGTGACCGGTGACGCTGTGCGTCTCGCCGCCCTGCACGATAAATTTCAGGCCGCGCTCAGCGTAGTGCGCCACATTGGCCGCGGCGACCTTCTTGGGCGTGCAGTCGACGACTACGTCGGTCGATCCCAGTAGGTCGCCGAGCGCGCCGCGCACGTCGATCCTCGCCGCGCCCATGGACTCGGCGGCGTCCGGCGTCGCCGCATAGACCGGGACGCCCTGTTCGGCCGCCACCCTCAGGCGCCAGTCGGCGCTCAGGTCCGCCACGCCCGCGAGCGTCATGTCGTCCTGCAGGGCCACGGCGGCGGCCACGCGCTTGCCGATGACGCCGTAGCCGTTCACGGCAACCCGGATCTGTTCGCCAGTCATCGCGCGCTCCCTTGGCCTCCGCGTAATGGTCGCTTGCCGCGGGCGGTGCGAGATCGGACCTCTGGGAGGCGCCGACTCCAAAGACGCCGCGGCTTCGTCGACATTACCGCGGCCGTCGTTTTGTCCGCGTAAGGGTGGAGGGGCTTCCGCGTCAGTTGAATGATCCTGCCCGCCCGCGGCGGCATCGCCGTCGCTCGGCGGTCGCCCCCGCTTGTCGAGATTGACGCCATGCGTGAGCCCGCCCCTCCAAGCAACCACCCGGCGTTCGCGCCGTTCCTGGTGCAGCTCAGCATCGACTCGATCTCGGTCAACCCAGACAGCTTCGTGGCCGTGAAGACGGTCGTGGCCGCGGCCGAGAAGACGGCGCACACGGCGCCCGAGCCCACCTTGGCGACCGGCTGAACCGAGCGTGCGGGGACGCCCATGACTCAGCATGTTCTCGCCGTGAACACCGGCTCCTCGACGACCAAGCTGGGCGTCTTTGACGTTGAGGGCTCCGATGCGCGGCCCGTCCTTCGCGCGCGCCTGAGCCATGGACCCGTCGATCTCCGGATCCAGGCTTGGGACGCCGAGGGCGTAGCGCTGCCGGCGCCTTCGCCTGTGCGGAGCGCACAGGAAGGCGAGGCCGTTCTCGACCTGCTGACCTTGTTCGAGGGCCAGCTTGAGACGCCTGTCCAGGCGGTCGGCCACCGCATCGTCCACGGCGGTTCGCAATTCCGCCAGCCGATGATCCTTACTCAGGAGATCGCCGAGGCTTTGAAGGCGCTCGCGCCGCTCGCCCCGCTCCACCAGCTTCCGGCACTCACCCTTGCGGCCACGATCGGTAAGGCGCGCCCGGACCTGCCTCAGGCGCTCGCCTTCGATACGGCGTTCCATCATGGACACGATCCGGTGGTGGACCGCCTCGGCCTGCCGCGCGAGTTTGAAGCGCAAGGGCTCCGCCGCTTCGGCTTCCACGGCCTATCGTATGAATACCTCGCGGGCCGCCTTCGGGCGTGCGACCCATCGGTCGCCGGCGGGCGGGTGATCGCGGCCCACCTCGGGTCGGGCGCGAGCCTCTGCGCCTTGTTTGGAGGGCGCAGCGTCGACACAACGATGGGCGCGACGCCGCTGGAGGGTTTGCTGATGGGAACCCGCTGCGGATCCATCGACCCCGGCGTGATCCTCTACCTGCTGCAGGTGCAAGGCCTGGACGGGTCGCAGTTGAGCGGCCTGCTTTACGAAAGGTCCGGTCTGTTCGGCGTCTCGGGGCTGAGCGCCGACATGCGGGTGCTGCTTCAAAGCCATGAGGCGTCGGCTCGCGAAGCCATCGAGCTCTTCGTGTTTCGGGTCGCGCGTGAGGCGGCGGCGCTTGCCGGAACCCTCGGGGGGCTGGACGCGCTCATCTTCACGGCCGGCGTCGGCGAGAATTGTCCGGAGGTCCGCGCCGCGATCTGCCAACGCCTGGCGTGGCTTGGCGTGCAACTCGACGACGCGGCCAATCGGCGTGGAGACGCCAAGATCAGCACCCTGGGGAGCAGCGTCGCCGTCTGGGTCATTCCAACGGACGAGGAGCAGATGATCGCGATCCACACACGAGAGGCGATGGTCTCAGCGCCGCCAAGCGTCGCTCAAAATGGCCAGCCCGCATTGGAGACGCCCCGATGAGTTGCGGCTGTGAAGACAATTCGTCCGAGGTTGCCACGAGAGCCGGGCGGCTCAACGCGGGCTGTTTCTGCCGAACGCTGGATGAAGCCGCGCTCTTGGCCGCGCTCAGAGGAAACCTCGGGGATCTCGCCGCCCCCATGCTGGAGGCCCGCCCGCACCTGTTCTCCCGCGCGCCGGTCTTCTTGTCCGCCGGCGAGGTCGCGGAGCTGCGGGCCGTCGTCGCGGCGATCGAGGAGGTGGTTCGCAATCCGTCCTACCAGCGGGCCGCGCTCGCCTGGGCCCCGCCGATCGCGGCGCGCGACTTCGGGCCGCGCGGGGCCCTGATGGGCTACGACTTCCATCTCACGGCGCAGGGGCCCCGCCTGATCGAGGTGAACACCAACGCCGGCGGCGCCTTCCTGAACGCGCTGGCCGGGCAGGCGCAGCGCGTCTGCTGCGCCGACGCCGGCATCGGCCTGGCGCCGGGAGAAGCCGAGGGGTTCGCCGAAGCCGCACGCGCCATGTTTATCCGGGAATGGTCGCACCAGGGCCGCGCCGGCGCGCCTCGGCGCATCGCCATCGTCGACGAAGCGCCGGCGGAGCAGCATCTCTATCCCGAGTTCCTGATCGCCCAGCGGGTGCTGGCGGCCGACGGCGCTGAGGTGCTGATCCTCGATCCAGCCGATCTGAGCTACTGCGACGGCGTGCTGTCCGCGGTCGGCGCGCCGATCGACCTCGTCTACAACCGCCTGGTCGATTTCGCCTTCGACGAGCCGCGCCACACCAAGCTCCGCAGCGCCTATCTGGACGGCGCCGTGGTGGTCACGCCCAACCCGCATCTGCACGCGCTCTATGCGGACAAGCGTGACCTCATCCTGTTGTCGGACTTGCCGACGCTTGCTTCATGGGGCGTCAGCGCCCCGGCGCTCGAGGCGCTGAATGCCGTCCCCCGGACGATCCGCGTCACGCCGGAGAATGCGGAGGATCTCTGGCGGGAGCGCAAGCGGTGGTTCTTCAAGCCGACGCGCGGCCACGCCAGCAAGGGCGTCTATCGAGGCGAGAAGCTGACCACGCGCGTCTGGGCGGAGATCCTCGCGGCCGACTATGTGGCCCAGGCCTATTCGCCGCCGAGTGAACGCCAGATCGCCATCGATGGGCGGCCGCAGACGCGGAAGCTGGACGTCCGGCTCTACACCTATGATGGCGAAGTCCTGCTCTCGGCGGCGCGTCTCTACCAGGGGCAGGCCACCAATCTGCGCACGCCCGGCGGCGGTTTCGCGCCGCTCTTCGTCGTCTGAGGCGCAGGTTCGTGGCAGCGCCGTCCCCGTCACGGCCACTGGATCGGTCCGCGCGGAACCGCGCGGTCGTCTCGCTGATCGCGGCCACCTTCGCGATCTCCATCACCTTCGGCCTCAACATGCCGCTGCTGCCGCCGCTGATCGCGGCGGTGACGGCGGGCGGCGAGGCCGTGAGCATCCCCCTGCACGCGGGGCTCCTGGCCGCGGTGTTCACTTTCGCCCTGGGCGCCGCCGCGCCGGTCTGGGGCACCTGGTCGGACCGGGTGGGACGCCGACCGCTCCTGCTGATCGGTATGGGCGGGTTCGCCGCGACCCTGCTCGTCTTCGCAGCGCCCGCGGGCCTCCCGGCGCTCTACACCGAACAGTTGCTCGCCGGCGTCACGGCCGCGGCCGTGATGCCGGTGGCCTCCGCGCTGGTCGCGGACCTGGCGCCGGACGACCACTGGCGGGCCAGCCGCCTCGCCTGGCTGAACATGGCGCTGGTGGCCGGTTTCGTGCTGGGCCCGGTGGCTGGGACGATGGCCGACCGGTTGCTGCTCCGCGACGTGGCCGGCCAGACCGTGCTGGTCACGCCCTTCCTGGCGGCGGCGGTTCTGGCGCTGCTGGTGCTGGCGATGCTCTGGTGCTGGGCGCCCGGGACTCCTTCGGACCTCTCGGCTCGTCGCGCCGGACCGGGGCCGCAGGTGGGCGTCCGGGCGCTGCTTGCGCTGACCTTCATGGTGTCGCTTTCCATCGGGGTCTTCGAGGTCTCCATCGCCATCCGGGGCGGGCGAACCCTGGGGCTGGGCTCCGGTCAGGTGGGCGCGCTGTTTGTCGGCTGCAGCCTGCTCATGTTCGCCGCGCAGGCGGCTGTGTTCTCGCCACGGGTCCAGCCGCGTGGCACGGCCGAGCTGTTGGGGCCGGCGTTCGTCGTACTGGCCATCGGCATGGCTGTGGCCGGGTTCGCGACCTCGTTTCCGCTCTATGCCGTCGCTGTGGCGCTCTTCGCGGTCAGCGGCGGCGTGCTCGTGCCCGTGCTGGCCTACTGGGTGTCCCGTCGCGCGGGCGGCGCGCAGGGCCGCCAGCTCGGCCGCCAGACCGCGGCGGCGGGATTGGGGCAGGCCGCGGGATCCACCCTCGCGGGCGTGTTCTTCGCCAGCGCCGCGCCGTCGGGCGCAGCGCTCTGGCTGGGCGCGGCCTTGGTCCTGGGCGCGGCGCTGTTCGCGTTCGTCCAGCGCCGGACGCTGCTCGACCCGGCCGCCCACCGCGCTTGAGCTGTAACAAGGCGCCGGTCGCTGCGTCCTTGTCCAATGCCGGCGCCATGCGATCAGGAGGGTGGGCCTTGAAGTTCTCGCCAAAATCCGCCGCGGTGCTCGTCGCGCTCGGGCTCGTCGCCATCGCGTCAGCGTCTGGCGTCGCCTACTGGCGCATGCGGCCGGAACCCCTGCCGGCGCAGCTGATCTACGGCAGCGGGCGCATCGAGGCGGACGAGGTGCGGATCGCGCCCGAAGTGTCCGGCCGCGTCGTCGAGAACCGCGCGGTCGAGGGCCAGTCGGTCCGGGCGGGCGAGACCTTGGCGCGTATCGATCCCGCCGACTACACGCTGCTGGCCGAGCGGGCCAAAGCCCAGCGGGTGGCCGCGCTGCGGACCGCTGCGCAGATCGACGCCCAGATCGGGCTCGCCGCCCACCATGCGCGGACCGCCCGGACCGACCTGGCGCGATACGAGGCGCTCGAACGGCAAGGCTGGATCCCCGCGCAGCGGCTCGACGTCGCGCGCAACAGCTACGCCGCGGCAAGCGACCAGGTGAGCGTGCTGCGCCAACAGCGCGCGGAGGCTGACGCCCAGGCGATGGTGGCGACGAAGTCCCTTGCGCTCGCCCGTTCGCAGATCGCCAAGACCGAGGTTGTCGCGCCGCTCTCGGGCGCCGTCCTGGAGCGCCTGGCCGAACCCGGCGAGGTGGTGGCCGCCGGACAGCCGGTGGCTGTGCTAGCGAACCTCGCCACCGTGAGGCTGAAGGTCTTCATCCAGGAAAGGGACCTGGGAAGGCTGCGCCTGGGCGCGCCCGCGCGCATCCGGGTCGACGCCTTTCCGGGTCGCGATCTCCCCGCCCGCGTGGCGCGTGTCGACGCCCAGGCCCAGTTCACGCCGCGCGACGTCCACATCGCCGACGAGCGCAGCCGCACGGTGTATGGCGTGACGCTGGAGGCGGCCAATCCCGAGGGCCTGCTGAAGCCGGGGATGCCTGCTGACAGCTGGATCCTGTGGGACGCCCGGCGCGGCTGGCCGGCCGCGCTCCGCGTGCCGGACTAGGCGGGTGGACGCGACCCCGGTCATCGAGGCGAACGGGCTTGGCCGCCGCTTTGGCGGGCGCTCTGTCCTGCAGGACGTGGGCTTCCGCGTCGGGGCTGGCGAGGTGTTCGGCGTGGTCGGGCCGGACGGCGCCGGCAAGACGACCCTGCTGCAGATGGTGGCCGCCATCCTGCGTCCCACGGAGGGCGCCTGCAGGGTGCTGGGCGAAGACGTTCGCAAGCGGCCGGACCGCGTTCAGGCCCGTGTCGGCTACATGTCGCAAGGCTTCTCGCTTTACGACCGGCTGACGGTGGCCGAGAACCTCGCCTTCGCGGCCGCCATCCGGGACGTCCCGAAGGAGGCCTTCGCGCCTCGCAAAGCCAAGCTCCTAGCGATGGCGGGCCTGGAGCGCTTCCAGACGCGGCGCGAGGGCGCGCTCTCCGGCGGGATGCGCAAGAAGCTCGCGCTCTGCGCCAACCTCATCCACGAGCCGCCGCTCCTGATCCTCGACGAGCCCAGCCTCGGCGTCGACCCGCTCTCGCGTCGCGAACTCTGGCGGATCCTGGATACGGCGCGCGGCGAGGGGCGGTCGATCCTCTTCGCCACCTCCTATATGGACGAGGCCGACGCCAGCGACCGCGTGCTGCTGCTGCGCGACGGCCGGCCGCTGGCGATGGGCGCGCCGTCGGAACTTCGCGGGATGGCGCGGGGGCGGGTCTACAGCGTGCGCACCCCCGATCCGGCGGCGGCCGAGGCGGCGCTGCTGACCTCGCCGGAGGTGCTGAGCTTCCAGCGACGCTCGGCCGAGGAGGTCCGCGTCCAGCTTCGCGCCGCCGACAGGCCGCCCGCCCTCGGGCTGCATTGCCGCGAGCTGAAGCCGGTCGAGCCGACGATGGAGGACGTATTCACCGTGGCGGCCTCCGGCGACGGCCCGGCCGACGCCCTGCCGCCGGAACCCGTCCGCATCGCAAGGTCGCAGGTGCTCGTCGCCGCCGAGCACGTCACCCGCCGGTTCGGCGACTTCGTCGCGGTCAGTGACGTGACGGTGGCGGTCAAGGCCGGCGAGGTGCTGGGCCTGCTTGGTCCCAACGGCGCGGGCAAGACCACCTTGATCCGCATCCTCTGCGGGCTGCTGGTGCCCAGCGAGGGCTCGGCGAGGGTGGCCGGCTTCGATGTCGCCCGCCAGAGCGAACAGGTACGGTCTAGCATCGGCTATGTGTCGCAGAAGGTCTCGCTGTTCGCCGACCTCACCGCCGGGGAGAACCTGACCTTCTTCGCGCGAGCGTACGGGGTCCCCGGGGCCGAGATGAAGGCGCGCATCCGGTGGGCCTGCGACCGCGCGGGCTTCCCGACGGCGGACCAGGGCCTGGTGCGCAACCTCTCTAGCGCGCTCCGCCAGCGCCTGGCGCTGGCCTGCGCCATTGTCCACCGGCCGAAGGTGCTCTTCCTCGACGAGCCGACGTCCGGCGTCGACCCGCTATCCCGGTTCCGCTTCTGGCGGCTGATCTCGGCCCTGGCCAGCGAGGGCGTCGCGGTGATCGTTTCGACGCACTACCTGGAGGAAGCCACCTACTGCGACCGTCTCGGCCTGATGATGGACGGCCGGATGATCGCGCTCGGGACCCTGGCCGCCCTGAACGCGGAGCTCGGCCTTGCGGAGGCGCGCGTCGAAGACGTGTTCCTCGGATTCATCGCGCGGGCCCGGGGCGAGGCGAGGGCGGCATGAAGCTCTCGCGCATGCTCGCGTTCGCGCACAAGGAGGTCCTGGAGATCGTCCGCGATCCGATCACTGTCTGGATCGCGCTCTTCATGCCGCTCGTGATGCTGTTCTTGTTCGGCTACGCGCTCTCCTTCGACGTGGAGAACGCCCCGCTCGTCATCGTCGACCACGACAAGAGCGCCGCCAGCCGCGCGCTCTCGAACCAGTTCCTGAACACCCGCTACTTCCGGTTCGCGGGCGCCCCGGAGGACAAAAGGGTCGCCGAGCACGCCCTGATGCAGGGCAGGGCGCGCGCCGTGCTCTCCATCCCGCCGGGGTTCGGACGGCGCCTCTCGCGCGGCGAGGCGGCCCCGGTCGAGTTCCTGGTGGACGGCACCTATGCGTCGACGGCGTCCATCCTGTCCGCCTACGGCCGCGCGATCATGTACGCCTTCCCGAACGGGACGCTGCAGATGCCGGTCCAGCCGGAGGTGCGCGTCTGGTACAATCCCCAGCTGCGCAGCCGCGACTTCATCGTTCCGGGGCTGTTTGCGGTGATCCTCATGGCCTTCCCGCCGCTGCTCACCGCCCTGGCCGTGGCGCGCGAGAAGGAGCTGGGCACCATCGCCCAGATCTACGCCTCTCCCCTGACCAAGATCGAGTTCATCATCGGCAAGCTGCTGCCGTATGTCACCATCGCCGCCCTGCAGCTCGCCATCGTGTTGGCGGCGGGCTTCCTGTGGTTCAAGACGCCGATGCACGGGAGCCTGGCGCTCCTGGCGGCGCTCGGGCTCGTGTACGTCGTCTGCACGGTCTCGATCGGGCTCCTCGTGTCCACCCTGGTCCGCACCCAGGTGGCCGCCATGCTAGTGACGCTGATCGTGACGTTGATGCCGTCGTTCCTGTTCTCCGGCTTCGTCTATCCGGTCTTCACAATGCCCGAGTTCTTCCAGGGCTATTCGGCACGGATTCCCACGATGTACTTCGTGAACATCTCGCGCGGGATCGTCATGCGTGGGGCGGGGGTGGCAGAGCTCTGGACCAATGTGGCCGTGCTCGTGGTCTACACCGCCGTCGTCCTGGCGCTCGCTACCTGGCTCTTCAAGAAGCGGATCGCCTGATGGTCCGCGGACGCCTCTATGGCCTGATCGCCAAGGAATTCGCGCAAATGCTGCGCGACCCGGTGGTGCTGTTCCTGATCTTCTGGCTGACCACCGTCGAGGTGGTCATGTGCACCATGGCGCTGGGCTTCGACGTGAAGGACCTGAAGCTCGGGGTGATCGACCACGACCGTAGCGCGGCGAGCCGCGCCCTGGTGCGCGAGCTCACCTCCGCCGACACCTTCGTGCTGCACGACGAGTTCACCTCCATGCGGCAGGCGGAGAGCCAGCTGCAGCGCGGCGCGGTGGACGCGGTCGTGGAGGTTCCGCCGGACTTCGGGGCGCGCATCGCGGCCGGTCGCCGGGCGTCCCTCGGCGTGGTCGTAGACGGTTCGAACGCCAATGTGGCATCCCGCGCCCGGGCCTATATCGTCGAGATGACCGCGAGCTTCACCCGCGAGCAGCTGATGGGATCGATGGCCATGCGGGCCGGCGTGCAGCCCGTGGTGCGCGTCTGGTACAATCCAGACCTCACCAACACCCGCTTCATGGCGCTCGGCATGCTTGCGCAGGCGGGGTTCATGCTGGCCGTGATCCTGCCGGCCGCGGGGATGGTCCGTGAGAAGCAGAACGGCACGCTGGAGCAGATCCGGGTCACGCCGATCCGGGCCCACGAGCTCTTCATCGGCAAGGTGACGCCGCCGATCGTGATCTGCCTAGGGTCTCTCTTCCCCACCCTGCTGGTGCTGCGCCTGCTGGGCGTGCCGATGAACGGCAGCCTGACCAACCTCATTGGGCTGGATCTCCTGTTCCTGCTGAGCGCCGTGTCGATCGGGGTGTTCGTGGCGACCATCACCACCACCTTGCAGCAGGCCATGCTGACCAGCTTTTTCGGCCTCTTCCCGTTGCTCTTTCTCTCGGGGAGCATCGCGCCCATCGAGAGCATGCCGGCCTGGCTGCAGCTCGCGACCGAGATCAGCCCGCTGCGCCACTTCATCGAGAGCATCAGCGGCCTGTTCCTGAAGGGCGCCGGCATAGGCGAGCTATGGCCTCACGCCATTGCGCTCGCGGCGATCAGCGCCCCCATGTTCCTGACGAGTTGGCTTCTCTTCCGTCGTCAGTGGTGAGCCCGTTTCAGGCGACGCTTTTCGCCTAGGGGAGCCAGCTCCTCGACGAGGCTGTCGATTCCGAGCGCGCTCGCCTGGGGCTGCGCGGCGCCGAGCCCGTGGTGCTCTTGGTCACCGCGTCATGTGCCGCCAATTCCCAGGGGCTGGGCAGACTGACCTCGCCCTTCTGGCTGGACCAGCCCAACGTGGGTGGCCGGTGTGGGTAGGCGAGTTACTTCAGGGGCGGGCCTGAATCTACCCCTCGTCGCCCTACGCGTCCGGCTGCTGCTCGGGCGGTGATCTCGGGTTTCGGAAATCCTGCGTCGCCCGCGACGAATCTGTCGACCTCATCCTCCTGGCCTGGAAGTGAAACTGGTCCCCCGAACACGCAGAGGCCCACAAGGCCATCGTGCGTGAATCCGCGTGTTCCGCGATGGTCATACGTATGTGAGCCGGCTGCTGCGTCCGTCACTGGCGCGCTTGCGCCACGTCAATTCGCCGAACCGAGATTTGCGCGAAGGTCGCCAGGCCATCGAAGGGCGAAACCCATGACCACCACCGACAGTCTGATACAGGCCACCTGCGCGGATCAACCCTCGTGAAGGTGGCCGTCTTCGAAGCCGCCGAGTGGGAACACGACGCCTGCCTTCGCCTCGAGCCGAAGCACGAGATCCGCTGCACAATCGAGCGGCTGACGCCCGCCCTCGCGCGCAAGTTCGCCGACGCCGAAGTGGTGACGACCTTTATCAAGTCCGAACTCACCGCCGCGGTGATCGCGGAACTGCCCGCCCTCAAGCTCATCGCGACGCGCTCGACCGGCTATGACCACATCGACCTAGCCGCCTGCGCTCGGCGGGATGTCGCCGTCTGCAACGTCCCCGACTACGGCGATCCCACAGTGGCCGAGCACGCCTTCGCCCTGCTGCTGGCGGTGTCGCGGCGGATCGTGGAGGCGGCTGCGCGTACCCGCGCCGGTGACTTCGGGATGGAGGGGCTCCGTGGCTTCGACCTCGCCGGCCGGACTATCGGGGTTGTGGGGGCGGGCCGCATCGGGCGGCGGGTGATACAGATCGCGCGCGGGTTCGGGATGACGGCGGTCGCGACGGATGCGGTTACCGACGCCGAGGCGGCGCAACGCCTCGGATTTGAGTACTTGAGCCTCCCCGAACTCCTTCTTCGGTCCGACGTGGTGAGCCTGCACGTCCCCGGCAGCACTGAGACGCGGGACCTGATCTCGGACGCCGAGTTCGCGCAGATGAAGCCAGGCTCGGTGCTCATCAACACAGCGCGCGGCGGCGTGGTGAGCGCAGCCGCGCTGGTACGCGCGCTGAGCAGTGGACGCCTGGCCGGGGCGGGGCTGGACGTCCTCTCCGAGGAGCCGCTGCTGCGCGAGGAGGCGGAGATCTTCCGCACCGACATGCCGCTTCCGGCTGAGCGCCTACGCGCCCTGGTGGCCGCCAACACGCTCCTGCGCCTGCCCAATGTCGTGGTCACGCCCCACATCGCCTACGACACGGCCGAGGCCCTGGGGCGGATCCTCGGCACGACGCTCGACAACATCGAAGCCTTCGCCCGGGGCGAGCCTCGGAACCTGGTGGTCCGGCCGGGGGAGGCGGGAGGTGAAGGGGAGACCCGTCCGTGACCCGCCATCGCCAGGCCTCCGTCCAGGTCGCTGCGACCCCTGAGCGGCTGTTCGCCCATCTCGACGACCAGACGCGGCTGGCGGCGCACATGGCTCGTCCCTCGATGATGATGGGCGGCGGGCGGATGACCTACGATTTCGATGAGAGGCGCGGCCAGGCGGTCGGCTCGCAGATCCGGATGGGCGGCCGGGCGTTCGGCCTTGAGCTCTTCGTCGACGAGGTGGTCACCGAGCGTAACCCGCCGCGCCGGAAGGTCTGGCGCACCGTGGGCCGGCCGCGGCTGATCATCATCGGCGACTACGAGATGGGCTTCGAGGCGACGCCGGTCCCCGACGGCGCCGCCTTGCGCGTCTGGATCGACTACGAGCTCGCGCCGGCCGGCCTGGGCCGCCTGGTCCCGGCCCTGGCGGACGCCTATGCGCGCTGGTGCGTCGAGCGGATGGCAGGCGACGCCCGCCGCACCTTCGGCGCCGTCGCGCCGGTCAGAGCCGGACGCCCCTCAGCCTAAGCGCGTTGGTCACCACGCTGACGCTGGACAGCGCCATGGCGCCGGCGGCGATGGCGGGCGAGAGCAGCCATCCGAACACCGGGTAGAGCAGGCCGGCCGCGATCGGCACGCCGGCGACATTGTAGGCGAAGGCGAAGAACAGGTTCTGGCGGATGTTGCCCATCACCGCCCGCGACAGCCGCCGCGCCTTGACCAGCCCCTGTAGGTCCCCCTTCAGCAGGGTGACCCCGGCGCTTTCGATGGCGACGTCGGACCCGGCGCCCATGGCGACGCCCACCTCGGCGGCGGCCAGAGCCGGGGCGTCGTTCACCCCGTCGCCGGCCATGGCCACCTTACGGCCTTCGCGGCGGAACTTCTCGACGACGGCGGCCTTGTCCTGCGGCAGCACCTCGGCCTCGACCTCGGTGATCCCGAGCTTGCGGGCGACGGCCAGGGCCGTGGTGCGGTTGTCGCCGGTCATCATCACCAGTCGCACGCCCTCGGCCTGCAGGGCCTGCACGGCCTGCAGGGTGGTGGCCTTGATCGGGTCGGCGATGGCGAAGACGCCGGCCACCGCGCCGTCTACCGCGGCGAATATCGCCGTGGCGCCGTCGGCGCGCAGGGTCTCGGCCTCCACATCCAGGGCGGAGGTGTCGACGCCTTGCTCAGCCATGAACTTGCCGGATCCGAGGCTCACGCGCCGACCGTCGATCACGCCCAGCACCCCCTTGCCGACCGGGGAGTCGAAGTCGGCCGGCTGGGAGAGCGTGAGCTTGCGGTCGCTGGCGGCCCTCAAGATGGCGTCGGCGAGCGGATGCTCGCTGCCGCGCTCCAGGCTGGCGGCCAGCCGCAGCAGTTCAGCTTCGTCGAAACCCGCCGCCGGGCGAATGGCGACCACGGCCGGCCGGCCCTCGGTCAGGGTGCCGGTCTTGTCGAGGACGATGGTGTCGATCTTCTCGAAGCGCTCCAGGGCCTCGGCGTTCTTGATCAGTACCCCGGCCTGGGCGCCGCGACCGACGCCCACCATGATCGACAGGGGCGTGGCCAGGCCGAGCGCGCAGGGGCAGGCGATGATCAGCACCGACACGGCCGACACCAGGGCGAAGGCGAACCGCGGCTCGGGGCCGACGGTCGCCCACACCGCAAAGGCGATCGCCGCCACCAGGATCACCGCCGGCACGAACCAGCCGGAGACCATGTCGGCCATGCGCTGGATCGGCGCGCGGCTGCGCTGGGCCTGGGCGACCATCTGCACGATCTGGGAGAGCAGGGTGTCGGCGCCGACCTTCTCCGCCCGCATGAGGAAGGAGCCGGTCTTGTTGATTGCGCCGCCGATCACCTTGTCGCCGGGTTCCTTGGTCACCGGCATGGACTCGCCCGTCACCATGGACTCGTCGATCGCGACCCGGCCCTCGACGAGTTCGCCGTCGACGGGGACCTTCTCGCCGGGGCGGACGCGCAGGTTGTCGCCCACCAGGATCTGGTCGAGTCCGACCTCCTCGTCGGTCCCGTCCGCGCGGATCCGCCGCGCGGTCTTGGGCGCGAGGTCCAGCAGGGCCTTGATGGCCCCGGAGGTCTGCTCGCGGGCGCGCAGCTCCAGCACCTGGCCCAGCAGAACGAGCACAGTGATGACCGCGGCGGCCTCGAAATAGATCGGCACGCTGCCGTCGGCGCGGCGGAAGGCCGGCGGGAACAGGTTCGGCGCGACGGTGGCCACGACGCTGTAGGTCCAGGCCACCCCGACACCCATGGCGATCAGGGTGAACATGTTCAGGTGGCGGGTGACCAGAGACTTGGCGCCGCGCTCGAAGAAGGGCCAGCCGGACCATAGAACGACCGGGGTGGCGAGCCCGAACTGGATCCAGGCCGAAGTCTGGCCGCTCAAGCTCATCATCAGACCGGTGAGGTGGCCGCCCATCTCCAGCGCGAACACCGGAACGGAAAGGACCAGCCCGATCCAGAACCGGCGCGTGAAGTCGATGAGCTCCGGGTTCGGGGCGCTATCGGCGGTGACCAGTTCGGGCTCGAGGGCCATGCCGCAGATCGGGCAGGAGCCCGGCCCGACCTGCCGGATCTCCGGGTGCATTGGACAGGTGTAGATGGTTCCTTCCGGCGCGGTCGGCGGCTCGGCCTTGCGGCCGTCAAGATACCGCGCGGGCTCCGCCGTGAACTTGGTGAGGCAGCCAGCTGAGCAGAAGAAGTAGGGCTTCCCGTCGAACTCGGCCCGATGAGTGGTCGTCTGCGGATCCACGGTCATGCCGCAGACCGGGTCGAGCGCCTTGCCGGCCGGCGGGGTCTCGCCATGGCCCGCGTGATGGTGGTGGGCGCCGTTGTGATCTGGGGGGGAAGGGGCGTTCGGCATGGCCGGATATCTCCGCAGTGAGTAACACGCGATATACCCCCATGGGGCATGTTGTCAAATACCCATACGGGGGTATACTGACGCCTGCATCGGAGGACGCTCTTGAACCATAACGACAAGCCAAAGCTGCTCAACCGGCTCAGCCGCATCGAAGGGCAGGTGCGGGGCATCGCCCGCATGGTGGACGAGGGTCGCTACTGCATCGACGTCCTGACCCAGCTGCAGGCCGTACGCGCGGCGCTTCGGCGGGTGGAGTCGGAAATCCTCAAGGACCACCTGGATCACTGCGTGACCGGCGCCTTGGTGGATGGGGACGAGGCGGAGCGCCGCGCCAAGGCCGCCGAGCTCATCGCCGTTCTGGACCGGGCGCTGACCTAGCCGCGGGAGGCCGCCGGGTCGAACCTTGCCGGGTTGCCCGTAATGTCGGCGGCCACGCGCGTCATTCCTATGGCAACCACCACCCCATCGGGAGATCCGGACATGCGTCCTTCTATTTTCATCGCCCTGGCCGCCGCGGCCGCCCTCGTCGCCGGCCCGGGCTTCGCCCAGGAAGCTCACGGCGCCCACCATCCCGCCTCGGACGCCAAGCCCGCGGTCGCCGCGCCTGCGCCCGGCGGCATGGAGGGGATGAACCAGACCGACATGCACAAGATGTGCATGGGCATGATGGGCAAGGACATGGCGCCCCAGGCGGTCCACGAACACAGCCGCGAGAAGAGCGGCATCGCGATGTGGCCGAACGGCAAGCCGCTGAGCAAGGACGAGATGGCGGCGATGCATAAGAAGTGCGCCGGCATGATGGAAGGCGATCACGCCGCGCCGCAGCCCGCGCCCAAGTAAAACCCGCCTCTCGCCCCTCTTTGGCCGCCCACCGATCTCCTTCGTGCAACGCGCGCGGGCGATCGGAGGGCGGTGACTGACGGCCAGGAACGGTGGGTCAACCAGCCCTAGTCGGAGTCCGTGGCAGGTCCTTGCCGACGTTTGCGACGAGAGGATCGAACGCCCCCTCGCATGGGACCCCCTATTGTAGCTGGGTAGCCGGTTAGCCGGCTTCCGGGGCGGGCGGCCCGGCAGCCATGACCTGACGCCGGCGCCATATCGAATAGGCCGCCGGCAGAACCAGCAGTGTTAGCACCATGCAGGACCAGAGCCCGCCCACAACGGGGGCGGCGGTGCGGGCGGCGACGTCCGCTCCCACGCCGGCTTCCCACAACAGGGGCATCAGCCCTAGGACAGTCGTCGCGACCGTCATGACCAGTGGCCGAACTCGCATCGCGGCGCCTTCGACCACGGCTGCATCGACATCGTCCGGCGTCCTGATCTTGCCCTCGCGCATGTGGCGCTCGAAGGCCTCGTCCAGGTAGACGATCATGACGATGCCGGTCTGCGCCGCCACGCCGGCTACCGCGATGATCCCGACCCAGACGGCAGCGGACATGTTGTAGTCCATGGCCGCCAACAGCCAGACGCTCCCGGCGATGGCGAATGGGAGGCTACACAGGACCAGCAGGGTCTGCATCCAGCCCCTGGTGGACAGGTACAGCAGCACGACGATCAGCAGCAGCGTGAGTGGCAGCACGTAGCGTAGCCGCGCTTCCATCTCCGCCAGGAACTCGTACTGGCCGGTCCACTGGAGCCGGTAGCCGGGTGGCAGCTTAAGGCGCTGGTCGACGAGGGTCTTGGCGTCCTCGACCCATCCACCGAGGTCGCGAGCGGTCGGGTCGATGTCGGCGTAGACGTAGCCGACCAGCACGCCGTTCTCGTCCTTGATCATCGGCGGTCCGGTGGTCACCCGTATGTCGGCGATTTGGCCCAACGGGACCGAGGCGCCCGGTGGCCGGTAGCGGTCCGTCACCTCCTCTGAAGACGCCGAGGCCGGTGCGCCGCCCATCCGCGGGGACGATGGCGCTGAGCCCATGGCGGCGGCGCCGGCCATGCCCGTGTCGGAGGCGCCCCCCATGCCGCCCATTCCACCGCCCGAGCTTGGGGCGCTCACCCTCGGCGGAGCGGCCGGGCTCGCGCCCGCTCCGCTGCCGGCGCCCCCGTAGCTCACCGGCGGCCCGCTGGCCTGGACGGGGATCAGCAGCGCTCGGAGCGCCTCTGGGTCGCCGCGGAAATCGGCGGCGTAGCGAAGATTGATCGTGAAGCGGGCGCGGCCGGCGATAGCCGTCGAGACGTTGGCGCCGCCAATCGCCGCCTCCACGGTGTCCTGGACGTCGCGCACGGTCAGGCCGTGGCGGGCGATCCGGTCCCGGTCGGGGATGATGTCGATGTACTCCCGGCCGGTCTGGCGCTCCGCGAAGGTGCTGCGAGTGCCCGGGACGTCGCGCAGCATCCCCTCGAGCGCGACGGATATCCGCTCGATCTCGTTCAGGTCCTCTCCGAAGACCTTGACGCCCACGGGCGTGCGGACACCCGTGGTGAGCATGTCGATGCGCGTGCGGATCGGCGGCGCGATCGCCATCTGGTAGCCCGGCATCCGCAGCGCCGCGTCGAGGTCTCGGGACAGCTGCGCCAACGTGCGTCGCGACCGATCGGGCCAGATTAGTCTCAGCAGCGGCTTCATCCCGTCGGGCGCGCCGGCGCTGTACCAGCGCTCCACCGGACGGAGCGGCCAGTCCTTCCACGGGCGGAGCGTTACGACCGACTCGTTCATGTCGAGTTGGGCCGGGTCGGTCGCCGTCTCGGCGCGGCCGGTCTTCCCATGCACCGAGGCGACCTCCGGGAAGTTCATGATGACGCGATGCTGCGCCTCGAGCGCGCGCCGGGCGTCCTCTATAGCAATGCCCGGGAAGGTGGTCGGCATCACCAGCAGAGACCCTTCGTCCAGCGGCGGCATGAACTCCGATCCCAGGCGCTGGAAGACTGGCACTGTGACGATCATGAGCAGGGCGGCGGCGCAAACAACGGCGATCCTGTAGTGAACGACGAAGCGCGCGATTGGGAGATAGGCGCGCGTGAGCGCCCGACCCACGGGGTTCTCCGCTTCGGTGCGGAAGCGGCCGCGCAGCAGCAGCACCATCAGGGCCGGGGCGAGCGTGACCGAGAGGATCGCCGCGGCGAACATCGCGAAGGTCTTGGTGAAGGCGAGCGGCGCGAAGAGATCTCCAGCCTGCCCCGCCAGGGTGAAGATCGGTAGGAAGCTGACGGTGATCAGCAGCAGGGAGAAGAAGATCGGCCGCCCGACCTCCTTGCATGCGTCGATGATGATCCGCCGCCGATCCGCGCCCGGCGGGGCGGCCGCCAGGCGGGTGTTGGCGTTCTCCACCAGGACGATTGTAGCGTCGGCGAGCTCTCCGATGGCGATGGCGATGCCGCCCAGCGACATGATGTTGGTGGTGAGCCCGAGATAGCGGATGCCGATGAACGACAGCAGCACGGAGACCGGCAGCACGATCATTACCACGAGCGCCGAGCGGAGGTGGAACAGGAACACCACGCAGATGAGGGTGACGATCACCCCCTGGCTGATGAGCGTGTTCCGCAAAGTTTCGACCGAACCGCGGATGAGGTCCGAGCGATCGTAGGTCGGAACGAGCCGCACCCCGGGTGGCAGGGAAAGCTCGGCCGTCGCCACCTTCACGCGATCGATCACTTGAAGCGCGTTGGAGCCGATGCGCATGACCACGATGCCGCCCACCGCCTCGCCCCGGGCGTTCCAGTCGGCGGCGCCGCGGCGGATCTCGGGGCCGAAGCGAACGGTCGCCACGTCGCCGAGCCGGATCGGCACGCCGCCCGGCCCCACGGTGACGACGCTCTTTTCCAGGTCCTCCAGGTCTCGCACGAAGCCGCGGCCCCGCAGCACGTACTCCCGGCCCGCAAGCTCCAGGACCCGCGCACCGACCTCGGCGTTGGCGTCCCGAACGGCCCGCGTGAGGTCGGCCATGGTGAGCCCGAAGCCGACGAGCCGTTCCGGGTCGACCACGACCTGGTACTGACGCTCGAACCCGCCGATCGAGGCGACTTCGGCCACGCCTGGCACCGCCTGCAATGCGGGCCGCACCGTGAAGTCCTGCAGCGCGCGGAGCTCGGCCAGATCAAGGCGGCCGCTCTTATCCTCCAGGACGTACTGATAGACCCAGCCGACGCCGCTGGCGTCCGGGCCCAGCGTCGGGACAACGGCTGGCGGCAGTAGCTGCTGGACGCGGCCGAGCTGCTCCAGCACCCGGGTTCTCGCCCAGTAGACGTCCGTCCCGTCCTCGAAAATGACGTAGACGAAGCTCATGCCGAACATCGAATATCCGCGAACGGTCCGCACCGAGGGCGTACTTTGGAGGGCCCGGATCAGCGGATAGGTGATCTGGTCTTCGATGAGATCGGGGCTTCGCCCCATCCACTCGGTGTAGACAATGACCTGCGGGTCGGAGAGATCGGGCAACGCGTCCAGCGGGGTCTTCCTCGCCGAGTCCGCCGCCCAGATGGCGAGCGCCGCCGCAATCACCAAGACCGCCCAGCGGAAGCGCACCGACAGCTCGATGACGCGCTCGATCATCGTGGCGCCGCGTCGTGCCCGGCGTGGGCGTCGGTCGTTGGCGAAGGAGAGGCCGGCGGTCTGGAAAGGCCAAGCTTCGGCGCGCCGCCCACGGGTGGCGACGAAGCCATTGATCCGTGGCTGTGGCCGCCGCCGCCGCCCGTGGCGCGCAGCCGACTCTCCGAGTCGAGGAGGAAGGTCCCGCTGGCGACGAACTGCTCCCCCGGGGTTAGGCCCTTGAGGATCACGACCCGGTCACCGACCCGTTCTCCCACGATGACGGGCCGGGGCTCGAACATCCCGCCACTCGCCACGAACAGGTGCTGGCGACGCCCGGTGTCGACGAGGGCGTCCCGCGGCACCGACAACGCGGGCGGGCGAGCAACGTCGAAGATTGCCGTTCCGTAGGCGCCAGGGATCAGGGTTCGATCCGGGTTGGGAACGGAAAAACGGACGCGGAGGGTGCGCGTGCGCTCGGAGAGGGTCGGATAGACGAACTCCGCGCGGCTTGCGATCATGCCCGAACCCGAGGAAGGAAACTGAAGCCGGGCTGGCGTCCCCGGCCGTACCACACCGACCTGCCCCTCCGGGATTTCCGCGAACACCCAGACCGTCGACAGGTCCGCCAGCGTCAACAACTCGGTCGAGGGATCCACGGCGGCGCCGACGCTGACGCCCCGGTTGACGACCACCCCGCCGCGCGGCGCCGTCACCGTCACCAGCCGGATCGGACGGCCGGAGCGCTCGATCCCCCTTATCTCGCCCTCGGACATCCCCAACACCTGGAGGCGCGTGCGGCCGCTCGCGGCGACGGAGGTCGCCAGACCCGAGGCCGCGAAGCGGCGGGCGGCCAGATATTCGGCCTGCGACGAGACCAGCTCCTGGGAGAAGATGCGCGCCACCGGCTGGCCGGCGCGCACGCTTTCCCCGGTCGTGTTGACGAAGAGCTGCTCCACCCAGCCCGAGACTCTCGGGTTCACGCGAGAGAGGCGCGATTCGTCGAACGCTATGGTGGCCACGCTGTCGATGCTCGCGACCACCTCCCCGATCCGCGCGGTCTCCAGCCGAATACCCAGCCGGGCCAGGTCGGCAGGTCTCACGTCAACGGGCGCCCTATCGACAGCGGCAGCGCCCGCCGGGGAAGCTTGGGCGGTCGCTCCCGGCGCCGCGGGGCTCACACGGGGTGAAAACGGCCAGCCGCCACGCGCACTTTGGATCAGGCCCACAATGATCACGACCGTGAGCGTGAGGGCAACTGCGAGCGCCAGCTCCAGGCGATGTCGAGACCGGGGACTCACAAGGTGATCAGTTCATAGGAGCCGGTGGCGCGGCCCAGCCGGACCCAGGCCAGGCCCACCTGCATGTCCGCGTCGATCAGTTCGTTTTCAACGGACCAAAGCGTCTGTAGGGCCTCCATCACCGAGACGAGCGGCTGGCGCCCGGCGGCGTAGGCGGCAAGGGCCGGATCGATCGCGAACCGCGCCCGCGGCCCGATCTCCGCCCGCAGCGAGCGCTGCAGCTCGCCCGCGGCCTTGAGTTCGTTCAACGCCTGGGCGGCCTCGCCTTCGGCCATCCGCGTCATCGCGCGAAGGTCGGCCCGGGACATCTCACGCATCGCCTCGGCCTCCCGCACGCCTGCGCTCAGCTTCGAGCGCCAAATGGGCACACTCACGCCCACCATCAACATCGCGCCCCACTTGTTGTCCATGTCGTAGGCGGGGCCAGCGCGCACGGTGGCCATCGGCTTGTACATGTCGCGCATCACGCGCACCTCGGCCTCGGAGCGCCCGATCTCGGCGCGTCCGGCCTGAAGCCGGGGCAGCGAAGGCAGTCGCGCCTCGACCTCGGCCCACGTGGGCGCCGGGCGGTCGAGCACCGGCGGCCGTAGAGGCCGCACCGGCCGATCGACCTCCTGGCCCAGGCTCGCGTTTAGCATGGCTTCCGCCGCCGCGACGCGGCCCGTGGACGCCTTCAGCTGCGCTTCCACGCGAGCGACTTCGACCTCGGCGCGCAAGACGTCGGCCTGCTCGCCCGTGCCACCACCGTAACGCGCGTCGGCCGCCGCGACGATCGCGCGGGCGATCTCACGACGCTGATGGAGCAATTCCGCCGTGCGGCGGCGCTGCTGCAGCATCAGGAAGGCCGAGGCGGCTTCGGCGGCTACGCCGAGTTGCTTGTCCTCGGCTTCGGCCCTCAGCCGGGCGATGTCTGCTTCGGCCGACTGGCGTCGGTCCTGCCGGAGCGACCCGAGCGGAATGCGCTGCTCGATGGCGAAGCTGTAGTCCATGCCCCTCATGTTGAATGGCTTGTGGTCGATGGACGCCGAGATCATCGGATCTTCCAGCGCCGATACGACCGCCGGCCGCTCGACGCTCGCCCGCACCCGCGCATGAGCGGCGGATAGCTCCTGGCGCTGGCTGGCAGCCAAGCGGATGACCTCACTCAGCCCCATCGGGGCCGGCTGTGCTTCCTGAGCCCAAGCGGATCCTCTGGTGGCGTCTGTCCCTGAAAGAAGGGCTGCGACCAGAGCAGCCGAGAGCGCCGAACCGCGGAAAAGACGAGGTCGCTTCACTGTTGTTCCCTGGACCTTAGTGCAGCCGCCGCAAGCTGGTCTTACCAACACCGGCTGGTTCAATGAAACGGGCGCTTGATCCGCAGGTCGCGGCAGAACCGCCCCAAGGTATAGGTAGCACCAGCACTGAAGCTGGGCCTTGACCCATATCAAGGCTCTCTACTCTTCCGACGAAGAGAGCGCGGACCGCCGCGGGGATAGTGGACGGCGGTCCGCGCATCGCCTGCAGCGCGCGCCCTGAGGCGCGCGCTGCAGGCGGCTACTTCTTCAGCATGGCGCGGCACTTCGCGTGCGTCATGCCCATCGCATGGTGCCATGCCAATGCGGACCGGGTGCAGATCACCGCCGCTGGAGCCATCGGCCCGGTGTTCAGCGCGCACGGCGACAATCTCTATCCTTCCTGATCAGCCCGGACGGGACGCTGACGCTCTATATGGGCGGGCTCGCCAGGCGGCCGGTGTTCGAGGCTGCGACCGAACGCGACGCCTGGCGCGAGCAGCTGAACCTTGCCCTGCGGGATCCACTTCCAAGCGACGCCATCGTAAAGCAGCCTCGACTGGCGCTGGCCGACTTCACGCCCACCACGACGTCGACCTTCCTGCGCGCCATGGACTGGTTCAAGGCGAGGCTGGCTTAGCCAGGCGCTCGCAACCGCCTGCGCTCGCCCACCCAGCGCCGCTGGGGCGGCTTGCGGATGTGGGCGTCGCGCGTGAGGTAGCGCAGGGCCTGGCTGGTGGCGTCGACCTGATCGTCGTGGCGGCCGTTAGGGAACGCCGTGAGCTCGCTGACATAGTCGGCGAGCCATGGCGCCTCCGCCGGCAGATGCACCTGGCCGGTCTCGAAGCGAGCGGCCTGGGCGAGCAGCCGGGCTTCCTTGTCGAAGGAAGGTGTCTGCAGGATCGGACGGAGTTCGCCGGCCACCCGTATGTCCTGGACCAGCGCTCGGCCGAGCTCGGTGTTCTCGACGATGGTGACGTCCGCCCTCCAGTGGCTGGAGAGCTCCATGATCCTGCGGCGCAGGTCCGGGGTTTCGAACCGCCCGCGCACCACATCCAGGAGATAGAAGTCCATGCCGACTGATCCCCAGACCGTGCCAACGGAATAGTCGCTGGTCTCCTGCAGGGTGGAGGCGGTGTCCCAGGAGACGACGATCCGCTCGAAGACGGACGGCTGCTGCTCATAGAACCGCAGCCACTCACGCTTGATGACCACGCCGTCCGCGGGAACCGGCTGCTGCTGGTACTGGGCCTGGAACAGCATCCCATCTGTGGACGCCCCCTTCAGCGCAAGAGCGGATTTGAGAGCTTCTGGTCGCTTGGTCGGATGCTGCCATCTGTCCGGCCTGTTGACGCACCCTTGACGGCGCTGGCCTGTATGGGAGTTCGCGGATCAGGTCCAAA